>NZ_NSDG01000120.1 GCF_002289345.1 Pseudoalteromonas sp. HM-SA03
TTCATGTGCCCGATGATTGGCTCTATGGCATTGCGTCGCTTGAGCTTCTTTTTAATGCTCGGTGTCACTCCGCGCTTTTGCCCAGCAATATACACATCATAACGCGTTGCTAAATGTCCTCGATAACCCCTATCTACAAAACAGTTGTATGGTCTTTTATCTGTGACGTTTTCTACTATTCTCAACGTTTCCCATAACGT
>NZ_NSDG01000121.1 GCF_002289345.1 Pseudoalteromonas sp. HM-SA03
CTGTTACCGCCGTGAAAGGGCGGTGTCCTAGGCCTCTAGACGAAGGGGACGCAGAATTTTTTGCAAATCACCGATTTGCTATTTCTGTGTCACTAGGACTTTATTTAGCTGTTTATACTCTTGCTAACCGAGCTACTTACTAAAGTAAGTGGCGTCCCCTAGGGGATTCGAACCCCTGTTACCGCCGTGAAAGGGCGGTGTCCT
>NZ_NSDG01000122.1 GCF_002289345.1 Pseudoalteromonas sp. HM-SA03
CCCTGTTACCGCCGTGAAAGGGCGGTGTCCTAGGCCTCTAGACGAAGGGGACGCAGAATTTTTTGCAAATCGCAGACTTGCTATTTCTGTGTCACTAGGACTTTATTTAGCTGTTTATACTCTTGCTAACTGAGTTACTTACTAAAGTAAGTGGCGTCCCCTAGGGGATTCGAACCCCTGTTACCGCCGTGAAAGGGCGGTGTCCT
>NZ_NSDG01000123.1 GCF_002289345.1 Pseudoalteromonas sp. HM-SA03
TTTATCGACAGTTCTGTTATTGCACTGCGCTTTTTACCGCTAATAGCTGATATAAAATCCAGACATAAAAAAGCCGCAGTTGGGCTAGAACTTTACGGCAGTTTTGGCCTACACCCGCAAGCACTGCATTCAGTTTGTCACCGAGCTTTCCTTTTAAGCGGTTAAGCCCTAAGTGACCGTCTTGTTTCATGTGCCCTATGATTGGCTC
>NZ_NSDG01000124.1 GCF_002289345.1 Pseudoalteromonas sp. HM-SA03
CTATAAAGTACAGCTCTGACCTCAATTCGGAGCTGACCATGCCTAAACACAAAACCGCAGAGCAATGGCTGCAACTTATCGAACAACAGGAACTCAGTGGTTTGTCTGTCAGTGATTTCTGCTCGCAGCACAATCTCAGTACCAAGTCTTTTTATAATCGCCGAAGTAAACTTCGCACTAAAAAACCACCTGAGTCATCTTTTATTGC
>NZ_NSDG01000125.1 GCF_002289345.1 Pseudoalteromonas sp. HM-SA03
TCAGAAGTGAAACAAAACAGCGTCGATGATAGTATGGGCTTCCCATGTGAAAGTAGAACATCGTCAGGGCCAAATAGAGAAACCCGTTGCAGCAATGCGACGGGTTTTTTGCTGTTTGGGGCATAGAGATTTGAGGTATAATACCAAATTGATTAAATTTATGATCTAATATCAAAATCTAATATCCATCGATGTGATAATGATTTTGC
>NZ_NSDG01000126.1 GCF_002289345.1 Pseudoalteromonas sp. HM-SA03
TGAATTAAGTTTTTCTTCTGCTACTGCTGGAGCTTGCATATCGTTATGACTATGAGGCCTTCTCCAGTTGTAATAGTTCATCAAGTAAAAGCTAACGTCTTGTTCAGCTTCTTTAAATGAACTGTAGCCTGTACTTGGAAGCCATTCCGTTTTGAGACTTCTAAATAAACGCTCCATCGGGGCATTGTCCCAACAATTTCCTCTGCGGCT
>NZ_NSDG01000127.1 GCF_002289345.1 Pseudoalteromonas sp. HM-SA03
CTGCACAAAATGGGCGAGGATGTGAGCGAAAAGCTGGAGTTTATCCCGGCCCAGGTCAAAGTCATCGAACATGTCAGACCAAAATACAGCTGCCGGCACTGTGAAAAAACACAAACCCGGGTTGAGATAAAACAAGCGCCTGTCCCACCGAGCCCGGTCCCGAAAGGTATTGCCACGGCCAGTTTGCTGAGCCAGATCATCACCAGTAAAT
>NZ_NSDG01000128.1 GCF_002289345.1 Pseudoalteromonas sp. HM-SA03
CAATGGCAAGAAAACGTCGAACATTTAGTAAAGAATTCAAACTTGAAGCAGCTTGTTTAGTTTTAGATAAAAGCTACTCCCTCCAAGATGCATGTCACTCTTTGGATATTGGTGAAACCGCCTTAAGGCGCTGGGTACAACAGCTTGAGCGTGAACGAAACGGTGAAACGCCTACGTCTAAAGCGTTGACCCCTGAACAGCAAAAGATTCA
>NZ_NSDG01000129.1 GCF_002289345.1 Pseudoalteromonas sp. HM-SA03
GCTTCTGCAAGCTCAACGATCTTCGCTTCCCACTGCTCTTCGCCTTCTAGTGCTTTAAGCGCTGAACCTTGGATTAGTGGTAGGTCATCACCTGGGAAATCGTACTCAGAAAGTAGTTCACGAACTTCCATCTCTACTAGTTCTAGTAGCTCTTCGTCGTCAACCATGTCACATTTGTTCATGAATACGATGATGTAAGGTACACCAACCTG
>NZ_NSDG01000130.1 GCF_002289345.1 Pseudoalteromonas sp. HM-SA03
GCTTCTGCAAGCTCAACGATCTTCGCTTCCCACTGCTCTTCGCCTTCTAGTGCTTTAAGCGCTGAACCTTGAATTAGTGGTAGGTCATCACCTGGGAAATCGTACTCAGAAAGTAGTTCACGAACTTCCATCTCTACTAGCTCTAGTAGCTCTTCGTCGTCAACCATGTCACATTTGTTCATGAATACGATGATGTAAGGTACACCAACCTG
>NZ_NSDG01000131.1 GCF_002289345.1 Pseudoalteromonas sp. HM-SA03
GGTGCAAGTAAACAGACTCATTGTGCCAGCAGATCATGACAGCGCCCTGAGCAGTGCAGCCAACCACAGGGCATCTGTGTTTGATGGCAACAACACCGTATTCTGACCATGCTTGAGCTGTAACAACTCAGGCAGAGAAACGGACTCAGATGCAGCAGGCTTAGCGGCAATAAAAGATGACTCAGGTGGTTTTTTAGTGCGAAGTTTACTTCG
>NZ_NSDG01000132.1 GCF_002289345.1 Pseudoalteromonas sp. HM-SA03
AATTATTTAGCAAAGAGGGCTAAAGAAAGACAAGTGCTCTACCAAAAAGGAGCTACTGAAGAAGAGAAGCGGGAAGCAGAACTAGAAGCATATGGCGATAGACTAATGGGGTATTGCCTAGATGATGCATATTATGAAGACCTACCAAAAGATCATCTCCATGACCTAAGCTATAAGGAACGACTCGTCAAGGCTGAAGAATTAAACGGTTGTA
>NZ_NSDG01000133.1 GCF_002289345.1 Pseudoalteromonas sp. HM-SA03
TAACTGGTCAGATTTATCCAGTCCCTAAAGCACAATGATTTCACCCTGTCAGCACGTGAGATAAACGCATTCCATGCTTCGCTGACCTGATCCAGAATGTGATCATAGTTTGCAAAGGTTCTGTTTGATAACTTATGTTGTCTGAGCCAACTCCACACTTGTTCTATGGGGTTTAACTCTGGCGAATAAGGTGGCAGCCTAATGATCACTACATT
>NZ_NSDG01000134.1 GCF_002289345.1 Pseudoalteromonas sp. HM-SA03
GCGGTGCAAGTAAACAGACTCATTGTGCCAGCAGATCATGACAGCGCCCTGAGCAGTGCAGCCAACCACAGAGCATCTGTGTTTGATGGCAACAACACCGTATTCTGACCATGCTTGAGCTGTAACAACTCAGGCAGAGAAACAGACTCAGATGCAGCAGGCTTAGCGGCAATAAAAGATGACTCAGGTGGTTTTTTAGTGCGAAGTTTACTTCG
>NZ_NSDG01000135.1 GCF_002289345.1 Pseudoalteromonas sp. HM-SA03
TGGGCACAGCGAAAGGTGGCGATTATACCTGTATTCGCAGTAAACAGATTTATAAGCAAGGCAGTGCCAATAACCCTAAGCAAGTTGCGCATCATAGCGAGTCGGTGTGTGTACCACGAGGTGAGCCAATACGTATCGCGCCCCCAGAGCATAGCCCCAAGCCGATGGTGTTTACCGCCACAGTGCGCTCGCTGTCGGGGTCAAAGGCCAATCCTCA
>NZ_NSDG01000136.1 GCF_002289345.1 Pseudoalteromonas sp. HM-SA03
CTCATCACGGCATAAGCACAGACATTAATACAAAACACAGACCCCAACATCAATAGCTTTTCTTCAACCCAGTCACGGCGGTGCTCGTATGATTTGCCAGTAAATTTATCTTCACCACAGAGGAAGGCGCGCCTTACACAGCGGGAGATACAGTGATAATAATTGGTGTCGGTTAAACTGATTTGTTTTTTACGGGCAGTTGCCATCGTTTGGTTTCC
>NZ_NSDG01000137.1 GCF_002289345.1 Pseudoalteromonas sp. HM-SA03
CCAGCCCAAAAAAGCTTTGGTCGATTGTTTTGCTTATCAAACTCCCTCGTCAAATCATCTTTGCTTCTATCAAGCTCATAAATAGGAATATCTGGTAATGGTTTAGTATTATCCATATGTCGAATTATCAACTCCCACCTTAAATGGCAGTACATAGCTGAGTTTTGTATTCCCACAACATCCATACAAAGGTTTACCTTTGGGTATTTATCACGATC
>NZ_NSDG01000138.1 GCF_002289345.1 Pseudoalteromonas sp. HM-SA03
AACAATGTGAGTGTGATTACTCATCACGGCATAAGCACAGACATTAATACAAAACACAGACCCCAACATCAGGAGCTTTTCTTCAACCCAATCTCGGCGGTGTTCATATGATTTTCCGGTAAATCTATCTTCACCACAGAGGAAGGCGCGCCTTACGCAGCGGGAGATACAGTGGTAGTATTTGGTGTCGGTTAAACTGATTTGTTTTTTACGGGCTGT
>NZ_NSDG01000139.1 GCF_002289345.1 Pseudoalteromonas sp. HM-SA03
CAGGCGAATCCGTGCCGCTGCAATACAGCCACATGTAACTGGTCTGTTTGTCTTCTTTCACCACTTTAACCGTGGTTTCATCGCCGTGCAGTACCGGTTGCTGTAGCAACACTTCGTGCAGTCTGTCGTAGAGCGGTTTAAATAAACTGGCGCAGCGGATCACCCAGTCCGCCATGGTCTGCCTGCTCAGCGCGATACCATATTGTTTGAACAGGCTTTCCTG
>NZ_NSDG01000140.1 GCF_002289345.1 Pseudoalteromonas sp. HM-SA03
TCTCGACCTACAATTGAGGCATAAAAAAACCCCAACCAATCGGTTAGGGTTATAAAAAGTGGTACCAGTGGCCGGACTCTTAATCTGTATTAGCGCCACCCGCGTGGCGGCCAAGTCCCGCTCCGCAACCAATCTATTGAGATAAGACCTATTCGTTCGTCGAGATAAATCTCGACCTACAATTGAGGCATAAAAAAACCCCAACCAATCGGTTAGGGTTATAAAA
>NZ_NSDG01000141.1 GCF_002289345.1 Pseudoalteromonas sp. HM-SA03
ACAGTGCGATATCG
This sequence comes from Pseudoalteromonas sp. HM-SA03, assembly GCF_002289345.1. Lineage (GTDB taxonomy): Bacteria > Pseudomonadota > Gammaproteobacteria > Enterobacterales > Alteromonadaceae > Pseudoalteromonas. Next base: position 15 of record NZ_NSDG01000141.1, read on the forward strand.
ACAGTTTACTGCCCTGGCATGTTAGCCTCTAGGTGTAGTTAGCCGTACGCTTACAGTTTACCTCGCGAGGTTTTATACCTCAAATCTCTATGCCCCAAACAGCAAAAAACCCGTCGCATTGCTGCAACGGGTTTCTGTTATTTGGCCCTGACGATGTTCTACTTTCACATGGGAAGCCCACACTATCATCGACGCTGTTTTGTTTCACTTCTGA
>NZ_NSDG01000142.1 GCF_002289345.1 Pseudoalteromonas sp. HM-SA03
TCGCGACCAGTGAAAAGGGTCATTCTCCAATAGGCGTACAGACGTTTTAATACCTCGTAGCAGCGATTTTACATCGCGACCAGTGAAAAGGGTCATTCTCCGATAAGGAGCTCGGCCTTTTTAATACCTAGTAGCAGCGATTCTATATCGCGACCAGCGAAAAGGGTCATTCTCCGATAAGGCGTACAGACGTTTTTAATACCTCGTAGCAGCGATTTTATATCGCGAC
>NZ_NSDG01000143.1 GCF_002289345.1 Pseudoalteromonas sp. HM-SA03
CAATCCAAAGTTAATATCTAAAACGAATGAGACTAGGGATGTTCGAATTGGAGAAAAGGATGAACAATAAGCTCTATACCGTTTTACTGGCAGTAATGCTGCTTTGTAGCTGCTCTTCACATACCGAGCTCGAAAAATTAAATATAGGTATTTCCGCTTATGAAAAAAGCGATTTGATGGTGAAATTGATATTTGATGATAGGTTTTCCCCCCCAGCGGGCGCAATAGG
>NZ_NSDG01000144.1 GCF_002289345.1 Pseudoalteromonas sp. HM-SA03
GACCTCCTGCGTGCAAGGCAGGCGCTCTCCCAGCTGAGCTATAGCCCCACATTACTAGGATAACATTGTTTTTCTTCACCAAACTTCTTTTCGAGGCAAGGCATTAAGTGAGGACGTTTAGTCTTTTCTAAACGACGAGCTTAATAACGCAGCATCGGGAAGAAGTGGTGGGTCTGAGTAGACTTGAACTACCGACCTCACGCTTATCAGGCGTGCGCTCTAACCAGCTGAGC
>NZ_NSDG01000145.1 GCF_002289345.1 Pseudoalteromonas sp. HM-SA03
CAATATTCCAGACCGACTCTTTACGGAATAATGCCATGCCAATAACAGACCAAAGCACCGCTTCTAGAGGTAACCTACGCTTTCTAACGGTGGCTACTCCTGCTTGTTGAAAACCTTGTTCAATAAGTTCAGAAGATAAAATTTCAGATAACTTTTCAAACGTATGGTAACGCGTGCTTTCTTCGAAAGCTGAATGAAGAGCTTGTTCTATATTCACAAAAAATCCGTAGTTAGTT
>NZ_NSDG01000146.1 GCF_002289345.1 Pseudoalteromonas sp. HM-SA03
CTGACAGGGTGAAATCATTGTGCTTTAGGGACTGGATAAATCTGACCAGTTAATTATTCAAAATGGTATAATACTATGGTGGGAGCGAGTTTACCTCGCGAGATTTTCTAATTTTCGACACCTCAAACAGCAAAAAACCCGTCGCATTGCTGCAACGGGTTTTTCTTATAAGGCCCTGACGATGTTCTACTTTCACATGGGAAGCCCACACTATCATCGACGCTGTTTTGTTTCACTT
>NZ_NSDG01000147.1 GCF_002289345.1 Pseudoalteromonas sp. HM-SA03
GGTCATTGCCCACAAGCCGCTCAGCTATGGTTATAACGTATGATCATAACAGGAGTTTTTAGATCACGAATTAATCTAAGCTATTAATTTAAAAACAGTTACCTAGCTGATACAGTAGACTGCATGAAAGAAATGAATAAACTGCCTGATGATCCTCAGCAGTTGAAGCAGCTCATTGCTCAGCTTCAGGCGCGTAATAACTACCTCGAAGAACAATTCAGACTGGCCCAGCAAAAACGCTTC
>NZ_NSDG01000148.1 GCF_002289345.1 Pseudoalteromonas sp. HM-SA03
GTAAGAATGGGCTCTGCTTCGTTAATATAGCCTCGCTTGTCGGTGCGAATACATTGGCCTGTGAGTTCAACCAATTCAATATAGGATTTGAGTTCAAAAGGCAGTCCTTTTGGCATATGTTTTCGTGGGCTGCCAGCAAAGCGTAGTAGGCTATTTGGTTGTTTTCCCAGCTTCGCATGGTCGATGCGCTTTTTGATACTGGTGTAGTCTGAGGTTTCAGGCGTTGCGGCGATTTTGGCTCTAAT
>NZ_NSDG01000149.1 GCF_002289345.1 Pseudoalteromonas sp. HM-SA03
AGAGAAAAACAAAAAGTATCGTTTACTTTGGATATACCCAATTGCGCAGAGCGAGATGAGTTCGGGAATTGTTGCTTTGATTACTCAGAGATAAACTTACGGTATCAACGCGTTTATACCAATGAATATGGTGCAACGACTTATGCACCAATAATCAGCCATAAAGATGGACTGAAATTCCCTAAAGCCAAAATTACCGCCATCGTAAATGAAAATGGAAGAGTGCCGATAGAGTGCCTTATGTTATT
>NZ_NSDG01000150.1 GCF_002289345.1 Pseudoalteromonas sp. HM-SA03
TCATCGAGGTAGCGAATGAGTTTCGGCCACTGCCTTAGCGTATAGTGGACGGCCTCGCCCAGCTTCGATTTTGGTACCACCGTTTGTGCTGATTTATCTAACCAGGTTTTAAACTGGGCCAGCAGCGGTGCGCTTTGTTGTACCCGTGCAGCCTGCCGCTCTTCTGCGCTTGCTGTTTTGTTTGCAGTCTCAACTCGATATAACTTTTGAATATGGTTGAGCGCCCAGTTCGCTTTACCAGTTTTACCCTTGGCC
>NZ_NSDG01000151.1 GCF_002289345.1 Pseudoalteromonas sp. HM-SA03
AAGGCGAAAAGAACCCCTGTGAGGGGAGTGAAATAGAACCTGAAACCGTGTACGTACAAGCAGTAGGAGCCCACCACCAAATACCTTTGTTGGGGTTCTTTAACATCGACCTGCTTTAGCAGCCGATGAAAAAAGACATCTCGAAGAAATAGAACCTAGGTGGTTCAAATAGCAGAGCTATTTGGGGTGGGTGACTGCGTACCTTTTGTATAATGGGTCAGCGACTTATATTCTGTAGCGAGGTTAACCATTTAGGGG
>NZ_NSDG01000152.1 GCF_002289345.1 Pseudoalteromonas sp. HM-SA03
GTTATTATCTGGCTTATCGGTCATTGCCCACAAGCCGCTCAGCTATGGTTATAACGTATGATCATAACAGGGATTTTTAGATCACTAATTAATCTAAGCTATTAATTTAAAAACAGTTACTCTGTTGATACAGTAGACTGCATGAAAGAAATGAATAAACTGCCTGATGATCCTCAGCAGTTGAAGCAGATCATTGCTCAGCTTCAGGCGCGTAATAACTACCTCGAAGAACAATTCAGACTGGCCCAGCAAAAACGCTTC
>NZ_NSDG01000153.1 GCF_002289345.1 Pseudoalteromonas sp. HM-SA03
CGCTTCTCTTCTTCAGTAGCTCCTTTTTGGTAGAGCACTTGTCTTTCTTTAGCCCTCTTTGCTAAATAATTACGTATCTCCTCGTGAGTCATGTCCTTAATCTCTTTCACCATTAACTCCTTTTGATTAACTACTTAAAGCACTTGTAATACTAACGCCCTACCACACATCCATACGATTAATTTGGCAATCATCAGCATCAAAGTACTTTTTCATCACCTCGGGAAATGGACCGTTAAAGTGGGCGTTCTTATCGAGCTT
>NZ_NSDG01000154.1 GCF_002289345.1 Pseudoalteromonas sp. HM-SA03
CATCGTGCCTCGCACGAGCATTCCATTTGCGCAAGGTGAACCGATTTCGCGATACCGCTGAGGTTGGTCACCTTGTTTAATTCTTAAATCTGGAAAAAGCTTATTAAATTCTTTTGTCTACTTTAGTCTATTAACTTCTGTTAGCTAAGGCCTCCATGGATGGAGGTCATGCTAGGAATTGTCTGGAACAATTCTAGTAAACCACTTTGGCGTTGTATGGTTAAGCCTCTCGGGTAATTAGTACGAGTTAGCTTAATGCCTCACAGCA
>NZ_NSDG01000155.1 GCF_002289345.1 Pseudoalteromonas sp. HM-SA03
GGCCATCCTTGGCCCTGTCACCGCTTTTCACGCATCCATGCGTTGAAATGACTCATTGGCAATTTACTTTCAGGTGTGATGAGGGAGACACAATGCGCTGATAAGTTCTTTTGGTGCTTGCAAGCGACTTAGCTGCTTCAGGAGATAAAATCAGAATTAACAATCAGCGCTACTTTCCTCTCTCCAGCACACCCAATAAGCATTCGAATGCTGAATAAAAAAATGAGTTAAAAATGCTTGCCTTTTATGTAACAATAGCGCGCAAATAAAAACCAAT
>NZ_NSDG01000156.1 GCF_002289345.1 Pseudoalteromonas sp. HM-SA03
TAGTATTCAATATTAACTTCTGGCGAAGTTAAATCAGTCTTTGATTGACAACGCAATGTGTCATAGAAAAACAAAGCAGTAGCTGACCTTTTTCTATTACGATGTGGATTTCGAGTTTAGACAATGCCGCAGAGAAATTTATCGACGGGAGCATAACGTGTTATGTAACCAAGTAAATTTATCTGATAAAGCAGTATAAACTTGAAATACCGAGTAAGAGCACTTTGGGTTGTATGGTTAAGTGACTAAGCGTACACGGTGGATGCCTTGGCAGTTGGA
>NZ_NSDG01000157.1 GCF_002289345.1 Pseudoalteromonas sp. HM-SA03
CCGCTTACTGTGAAACACTGCAAAAACGACGACGGACAAACCTAACAAACTGCGAGCGCTTGTTGGCTTAGCAGAGCAAGCTTTTCAACTCTAGAATTTCTTACCGTTGTATTTACAGCGCGTTGTCGTGCACGATAACCGAATTTTAGTGCATAGATACGCTTGAGTGCTAAAAATCAACCTATCGATAAACGTATTTAACCAAAGTGATTGAAGTATTTTTATACTTTTTTACCTAAGTTTATTCAGCGTTGATACAAATAGTAGTGGGTGTCATCGATT
>NZ_NSDG01000158.1 GCF_002289345.1 Pseudoalteromonas sp. HM-SA03
TACAGAGCTTCATTCAAAGTTCAGCGGAAGAAAGCCTACCATATAATTGACGAATTGACTCCTGTTACATTTGCATCAGGACGTGTTGATGATGATGTGAATCCATTCATCATTTTTGGGTTTGGTGAAGGAGGTGAGGTAAAAATGTGGATTTCTAATTCAGCATTTGCAGGAGTTAAAGGGCGCATTTTAGAAGAAATTGGTTCAGCACAGGCGACTTGGGAACCCTTTGAATTAACCGATGAGATGTTTAATTAGATAAGTGCCCACAATCCAAAGTTAAT
>NZ_NSDG01000159.1 GCF_002289345.1 Pseudoalteromonas sp. HM-SA03
ACCTTGGAGAGAAGCGTGTTATGGCCGATATCGTTGCGCTATCTAACCAATTACCCCATAACCAATAGCACTTTTTTAAGTCCTTTAAATGCATAGATGTTGTGAGGCTAGGTTCAATTGTCTTCCTAGCCTACATTTCTCACCAAATTTCTTCTGCTGCTTTCATTTACATTTTTAATTAGAGAAACGAATCAGTTGCATTAAAAGTTAACTCTAGGACGCATGTTCAAATATTATTGGATGACTTTTTAAGTGATGCCCCAGAGCATGTAAAGAATAATTAC
>NZ_NSDG01000160.1 GCF_002289345.1 Pseudoalteromonas sp. HM-SA03
TAGGATTTGAGTTCAAAAGGCAGGCCTTTAGGCATATGTTTTCGTGGGCTGCCAGCAAAGCGTAGTAGGCTATTTGGTTGTTTTCCCAGCTTCGCATGGTCGATGCGTTTTTTGATACTGGTGTAGTCTGAGGTTTCAGGCGTTGCGGCGATTTTGGCTCTAATAGGGTTTAGGTCTACGTAGGCTAGACAAGCGACCAACGCCGCCTCGTCCAGCAGGGCTTGGGATTTAAATCGACCTTCCCAGAATCGACCTGTACAATTATCTTCTTTATTTGCTCGCCGGGCGAT
>NZ_NSDG01000161.1 GCF_002289345.1 Pseudoalteromonas sp. HM-SA03
GTTATCAAGAAACCGTAAAGCGTCAGAAAATTTAAACAACAAGAAAGGCGTGATGAAAAGACCTGCCAAACACAAGTATAAATAGCCAGCTGAAAATGCACCAACCAGTGCCAGTACAATCAACATAAATCCAGCAATTGCTGACAATATGGTGATTACCATCCGAAAAAGTATTAGGCTTGGGTGACGAACTACCGCAACTTTTTCACCGTCACAATTCCAAGCACCAAAGAGGCGTGCAGGGCCATCAAAATCATCTCTTGGGGCAAATGCGTCTTTACAGGGTTTTGC
>NZ_NSDG01000162.1 GCF_002289345.1 Pseudoalteromonas sp. HM-SA03
CAAAAGATTCAAGAGCTTGAAGCCAGGATCAATCGCTTAGAGCGAGAAAAATCGATACTAAAAAAGGCTACAGCTCTCTTAATGTCAGAAGAAATGAACAATATTCGTTAATAGACCAATTAAGTGAGCACGAACCAGTAGAAATGGTCTGTAACGTCTTTGATATTGCTCGTTCAAGTTTTTATGACTATAAAAGACGTCGCAACATCATTGACGTCAATGAGATTAAACTGAGAGCGCAACTAAACGCTTGCTTTAATCTCAGTCGAGGCGCTGCGGGTAGTCGTACACTC
>NZ_NSDG01000163.1 GCF_002289345.1 Pseudoalteromonas sp. HM-SA03
GCAAAATCATTATCACATCGATGGATATTAGATTTTGATATTAGATCATAAATTTAATCAATTTGGTATTACCTCGCGAGATTTTTAAATCTCAAATCTCTATACCCCAAACAGCAAAAAACCCGTCGCATTGCTGCAACGGGTTTGACGTACATGGATGTACTAATGTCGATGAAGTGCATGGATGAACGCTTTTCATCAACCTCGTATTTGGCCCAGGTTCGCTACGACGTAGGATGTTCTCATTTTTTAAATAGAGAGTCACATGGGAAGCCCAACAGCTCGGTGGGTAAACCACCTCC
>NZ_NSDG01000164.1 GCF_002289345.1 Pseudoalteromonas sp. HM-SA03
GAGCATGAATAAGTTAGTTGAAACCTACTGCGATGTCGATGATTTCTGTCAGTTATTTATCATACACTGGCAACGCATGCTGTTGGAGAACGGAGAAATTAAGCGTCGCAGAGCCTGTCGTTTATCTCCCGCCGAAGAGATGACCATCATTATTCATTTCCACCAGTCACATGACAGAGACTTCAAGAACTACTATCTTCACTATGTTTGCCGCCAGCTCAAGCCCTATTTTCCTGAGCTGTTAAGCTATACGCGGTTTCTTGCAGTAATGCCGAGTGTTGTCGTTCCCATGTGTAGCTATCTCA
>NZ_NSDG01000165.1 GCF_002289345.1 Pseudoalteromonas sp. HM-SA03
TTGAATTAATGCTGTCGTTAACTGTTGATGCGGGCCTTAAAAGTAATACCATCAAGCCTTCAAGCTTACGGAAAGTGGTCGTAGACAGCACCGTCATGGAGAAAAATATCGCCCACCCAACCGACAATAAACTACTAGAAAAATGCCGTGATAAACTGGTTGGTTTTGCTAAGCAAGCCGGTATTCGGCTTAGACAAAGTTATGAACGAGTTGGCCCTAAGCCCGCTCAAAAGGTGGCAAGTTATGCGCATGCCAAGCAATTTAAACGCATGAAGAAAACATTAAAAAAACAGAAAAACTATCTCAGACGGGTGATGAA
>NZ_NSDG01000166.1 GCF_002289345.1 Pseudoalteromonas sp. HM-SA03
TCATTCTTTTTAAACGACGAAAAAGAACGAACCAAGAAAACGTCGCCCCAACATCACACTTAATCCTCAAATCCTAAGCCGACATAGTGCAACCGCCTTGTAAGGCACATCCCTGTGCCAGACAAGACTTGGCCGACATCCTGTCGGCACATTGCATATCAGCTTACGCTTTTCGGGTGTGATGGAGGGGGGAATAAGTTGTCTGTTAGCTGTCCACAAAGCCATCAGAAACATAGTTGCTTGCAAGCACCACAAGAATTTATCAGCGCATTGTGTCTCCCTCATCACACCCGAAAGTAAATTGCCAATGAGTCATTTCAACGCATG
>NZ_NSDG01000167.1 GCF_002289345.1 Pseudoalteromonas sp. HM-SA03
ATAAGCCAGATAATAACCACTGCCATTGTTCGGCGCTGAGTGTAATGACGTCATCGTCTTCTTTGTCGGGCCATTTAAACTTGTCTTTTTCAAGGCGCTTGTACCACAAGGCAAAGCCGGTTTTATCCCAATATAACACCTTCAGCTTGTCCTTGTTTTTATTGCAAAACGCAAACACCTGACCGCTCATCGCGTGTGCTGCCATTTCTTGCTCAACAATCGCCGCGAGGCCATTGATGGATTTACGAAAGTCTACTGGCTGGCGGTGCAAGTAAACAGACTCATTGTGCCAGCAGATCATGACAGCGCCCTGAGCAGTGCAGCCAACCACAG
>NZ_NSDG01000168.1 GCF_002289345.1 Pseudoalteromonas sp. HM-SA03
CAATCCACCCTAAAGGGGATAAAGCTCGCCAGGAAGCTTTTAAAAAACTTTGAGCTGGAAACGATCCTTCATACCATTTTGAATAATTAACTGGTATCACATGGGAAGCCCACACTATCATTGACCGGGGCCGACCCTTCGGCTGTTTTGTTTCACTTCTGAGTTTGGGTGACGAGAAACCGAAGCACCGCTTCGCAGTTCGAGGAAATGAGCGCAAGGACGCGTGAAGGGGAGATACTACATGGAAGTACTTTACTTCAAACGCAAAAAAGCCCGACTCTCTCGAATCGGGCTTTCTCTAATAAGGCCCTGACGATGTTCTACTTTCACATGG
>NZ_NSDG01000169.1 GCF_002289345.1 Pseudoalteromonas sp. HM-SA03
AAAGCTATTTCTCCGCTTCAAATTGCTCATTTACCTAATACAATTGGTATCGCAACCGCCTTGTAAGGCACATCCCTGTGCCAGACAAGACTTGGCCGACATCCTGTCGGCACATTGCATATCGGCTGATGCTTTTCGGGTGTGATGGAGGGGGGGAGTAAGTCGCCTGTTAGCTGTTCACAATGCCATCAGCAAAATAGCTGGTTGAAAGTATTGCAAAAACTATCAGCGTAGAGTGTCCCTAGTCCACAGTACCACTAGTTTTGTGGGAGATGTATGGACTCCTCCCCCTTAACGGGAGAGTACGGTATAAAGATATTGCAAAACACTTTTA
>NZ_NSDG01000170.1 GCF_002289345.1 Pseudoalteromonas sp. HM-SA03
AATGTAACAGGAGTCAATTCGTCAATTATATGGTAGGCTTTCTTCCGCTGAACTTTGAATGAAGCTCTGTAGAGTTTTGCTTGCTTGTAGTCTCGCCATTCAACATCCACTTTATGTGGGATTTCAGCACCCCAAAACGATCCTTTTTTCTGAGCATTTCCCCAACAACAGCCTATCACTCCTGCAGGTGGAGAAAATTTATCATCAAACACTATTTTGACCATCAAGTCACTATTTTCATAAGCTGAAATACCTATATCCAACTGTGCTAGCTCGGTATGTGAAGAGCAACTGCAAAGCAGTATTACTGCCAGTAAAACGGTATAGAACTTATTGTTC
>NZ_NSDG01000171.1 GCF_002289345.1 Pseudoalteromonas sp. HM-SA03
AACTCATCCAGCTCGTCTGAGCCAACATCAAAACTAAAACTAACGGTTTGTTTAACTCTATCGAAGTAGGCATATTTATGCCCCAACATTCTTAAAAAGTATGGATAAATATTCAGTAAAAAAAGCGAAATAACTAAGTTAAATAAAAATCGCCCAGAAAAAAGTTCAATTAACCCTTCATTAGTGATATCTTCCGAAAAAAAATACAACACAATATTAAATAACAAGAGAAACCATAGTCCACCGCATAAACCTAGAGGTAAAAACATCAAAAACCGTTTAAACCCCCCTTCATCTAACACTAAGTGAAATCGCCACATTTCCCGCTGGATCGTTTGAAAA
>NZ_NSDG01000172.1 GCF_002289345.1 Pseudoalteromonas sp. HM-SA03
CTAACTGCAGCAATCACTAACGTACTTGCAAAAGTATACGGTGGTGAAGCAAAAGACTTCGCATCAATCGATAACGCTCCAGAAGAGCGTGAGCGTGGTATCACAATCTCAACTTCACACGTTGAGTATGACACACCAACTCGTCACTATGCACACGTAGACTGTCCAGGACACGCTGACTATGTTAAAAACATGATCACTGGTGCTGCACAGATGGACGGCGCGATCCTAGTAGTTGCTGCTACTGACGGTCCTATGCCTCAAACACGTGAGCACATCCTACTTTCTCGTCAGGTTGGTGTACCTTACATCATCGTATTCATGAACAAATGTGACATGGTTGACGACGAAGAGCTACTAGA
>NZ_NSDG01000173.1 GCF_002289345.1 Pseudoalteromonas sp. HM-SA03
GCCTGTTGTAGGGCATGGATAAACGCCTGGCTTGGCTGCTCAGTGATTTTTCTCAAGATGTCTTTCATCACTCGCCTGAGATAGTTTTTCTGTTTTTTCAGCGTCTTCTTCATGCGTTTGAATTGTTTGGCATGCGCATAACTTGCCACCTTTTGAGCGGCCTTAGGGCCTACTCGTTCATAACTTTGCCTAAGCACAATGCCAGCTTGCTTAGCGAAGCCAACCAGTTTATTGCGGCATTTTTCTAGTAGTTTACTGTCTGTTGGATGGGCGATATTTTTCTCCATGACGGTACTGTCTACGACTACTTCTCGCAAGCTTGAAGGCTTGATGGTATTACTTTTAAGGCCCGCATCAACAGTTAACGACAGCATTAATTCAACCCC
>NZ_NSDG01000174.1 GCF_002289345.1 Pseudoalteromonas sp. HM-SA03
AAACTGCTCCAACAACTGGGAAAAATAAACCCCGCTTAAAAAAGCGGGGTTTATCATCAATCTGAAAAGCCAGATTTTATCTGGCTTTTTCAGTTTTTATGACTTAAGAAAGCCTTGGTTCTTGGGAGTCGTTTGATTTTGCTGAGCATATCATCATGGTTAGTACTGCACCGCAACATACTACCCACGCGATATAGATTAAGCTTTCGAAATTATCGTAAATAAATGTCCATGACTTGAAGCCTGAAGACCAAATGATATTTTCTATTAGCGCCAATAGATTGATTACAGCCATATACATGAAAATCCAGTGGAATAGACCTGTAACTCCACCCAATTTAGTACAGCTATTTCGTAGAATTCTATGCAGCCTCAAGATAACCAATTGGTGT
>NZ_NSDG01000175.1 GCF_002289345.1 Pseudoalteromonas sp. HM-SA03
GGATTGACCGACTGCTGATCCATGAGAAGTTTTGCCTTTTCAACAATCTGTGAACGGCTGATAACTCGTACTCAATGTGAAAAGACTCAGATATATACTGCTGAATATCTTCTAGTGTTAGCCGACCACCTTCCGTGCGGTCTATAGAGTCGAGTACATATGCTTTAAGCTGCTTCAGTTGTGCATCATCCAGTTTGCAAGGGCGGCCCGAGCGAGGTAGTTCTTCCAGGCCTTCTAATCCATAGTCGAGATAGTCTTTCACCCACTTGTTTACGCTCGTACGACTGACCTTTAAGTATTCAGCAATCTGATAGCGAGATTTACCTTCAAAGAAATGAGCCAACGCGAGCATGCGTACTTTCTTTCTGGGATCTTTAGTCTGTTTGGAGAGC
>NZ_NSDG01000176.1 GCF_002289345.1 Pseudoalteromonas sp. HM-SA03
GGTATTACTTTTAAGGCCCGCATCAACAGTTAACGACAGCATTAATTCAACCCCATCTTCGCCAATTCGCTTACGAAAGCGTGTCATTGAACTTGGGCAGCAAGGCGGCTCATGGGTGAAAAATTGCATGCCACAAAAATATTGCCAATACGGGTTTTCGCACCACATGGCTACCGTATTTTCGTCAGACAGTTTGTGAATTTGTTTCAGGTATTCGAGGCCGCAAGTAGGCGGATAGGCTTGGCGCCAGCGCCTTTATCGCCATAATGCTGTTTAAATTCAACCTCTAGACGCTGCCAATCAATGATTTTTGCTAGCTTCACTAACTCATGGCGTGGTGAAACAATATCAATAAGCTCGATTTGAAACAGGTGCTTTTGTGGTGTTTGCGTGGTTG
>NZ_NSDG01000177.1 GCF_002289345.1 Pseudoalteromonas sp. HM-SA03
CCGCCACTTTTCCTCAAGTGGTGAAAGAATGAAGGTAAAAACAGGCGGTCGGAGGTTCACTCTCCACAATACACGTCCTGCATCCACTACTTATCTCAAGTGGTAAAATAAAGAGATAAACAAGCCGACGAAAGTCGGTTTTTTTGTGTCTAATATCCATGTAGGAGCAGGTTTACCCTGCGATCTTTTACAAAAGTTGAATATGACGACGCTCGGAGGTTCACTCTCCATAACACAGGTCCTGCGTCCGCCACTTCTCCTCAAGTGGTAAAAATAAAGAGAGAAACAAGCCGACGAAAGTCGGTTTTTTTGTGCCTAAATATCTCGTGTAGGAGATGTATGGACTCCTCCCCCTTAACGGGAGAGTACGGTATAAAGATATTGCAAAACACTTTTACCAAA
>NZ_NSDG01000178.1 GCF_002289345.1 Pseudoalteromonas sp. HM-SA03
AGCCAACTCCACACTTGTTCTATGGGGTTTAACTCTGGCGAATAAGGTGGCAGCCTAATGATCACTACATTCTCCAGGCCTTTTACCAAACCATCTTTGAAGTGCCAGGCTGCGCGATCCATGACGACCACAGCCATTCTTCCTGGTTGAGTCCTTTGTGATATTTGCTCCAGGTGAGAATACATGACTTCTTTATTCACTATAGGTGAGATGAGTGCTTCTGTTTCGCCAGTTGTTGGACACACTGCACCAAATAGATAGGCATATTCGAATTGTTGCTGCTTTACAACTCTTGGACGTGAGCCTTTTTCAGCCCAAACCTTTGTGGTCGAAGTTTGCTGACCAAATCGTGCTTCATCCTGAAACCACACATCAATGCGTTCAGGAAGCAGGTGTCCCGGGGTGTGAAGGA
>NZ_NSDG01000179.1 GCF_002289345.1 Pseudoalteromonas sp. HM-SA03
TGAGCACGCTTTGTTCCGGCCATTCGACTCCCCCAAGTTGCGCTACCACCTTTGGCTTCAATAACTAGGAGTCTACCGTCTTCGGTTTGATATAATTGGTCAAATTGTCCTTGCTTACCATCTGTGAGTAACTTTGATCTCAGTGGTGTTGCTCCTGGGTAATTTTGTTCTACGAAGATCCGGGCAGCTTCTTCACCCAGCTCTTCACTGGCTGCACGCATATCTTTATATGCTGCTTTAAGGTGTTCAGCATTGCCAGACTTTAATGCGGCATCGCGGTTGGCGATGGCTTGATTTCTTTGTGCTTCTAGCGTCTTAAGCTTTTGTTTTGCCGCTGGAGTGAGTGACTTGTGGTCAACCTTCAAGCGTTGCAAGACTTTATTAGGTGTATCAATTCTATTCGAGGCGAAAACAATTTGGCCGT
>NZ_NSDG01000180.1 GCF_002289345.1 Pseudoalteromonas sp. HM-SA03
TAAATCTGCGACTCCCGTTACAATGCTTTCTCCTTGCTGATAAAGCCCGTATAAGAATGCACCGCTATAAATAAGCCCTTGCATCCCAAGGTTTTCGTCATCAATCAGGCGCTCTTGAATGTCAGCTTGCTTGCGGATTTCTGCAACCATTTGGTCAAGAGCCGTGCGAAGCTCTTGGCGTAACGAGATAATCTTCTCTTCGTCCTCGCCGATGTAACTCACGGTATAATTTCCCGCAGGCACATCAATGACTTCTGCGGTACCGCCACTAAGCTGGCCTGTGTATATTTGGCCGTTATCCATCACGACTTCGTAATCAATGTCTTCTACTGGTGTGCCATCGCTATAAAAATACGAAAGGTCAATGGTTTTATCAGCAAGTGATGCCGCGCCATCAGCGGTTAACGACAAGCGTTGATTTGCTGCTATCTGCGCTATTTGCGGTACACTCGGCATCGTGGCGCTTTGTTT
>NZ_NSDG01000181.1 GCF_002289345.1 Pseudoalteromonas sp. HM-SA03
TCTTTTGGCCCTTTAGGATCCTGTTCTGGGGAGTGTTGATAGTAATCCTCAGCCCACCAGTCATTGACCCATTCAATCATATTGCCGCTTAAGTCATAAAACCCCAATGGGTTAGGTGGATAGGTGCCACTAATCTGCGGTTCAGGCTCTTCGGCGAGAGAGTAATTTACACCGAGTTCAAGCATACCAGTATTGGTGGCAAACAAAATGTTTTCACCACGGTTTCGTGCTGCAAATTCCCACTGTGCTTCGGTTGGTAAATCAATTGGGAGTTGTGTGAGTTTTGCCAGCCATAAGCAATAGTTCTTGGCATCATACCAGTTCACCCCCGCAGAGAATTCAGGTGCACGCCAAATTTCATCTTTATCCCATTTTGTCCACATGGTTTTTGGCAGGTTGTTTACCGCGGTATATAAATCAAAATCGCCATAGCTTACCTCATAAGCGCCCATCGAATAGCTGGTAAGGGTCACCTT
>NZ_NSDG01000182.1 GCF_002289345.1 Pseudoalteromonas sp. HM-SA03
GTGATAACTTAAGGAAAAAACATAAGGGCGACTTACGTGCTTTAGAGCATAATTACGCAAGGCAGCTTAAGTATCAAGAAACCGGCTTAAATGATTTAACCATTGGTGAATACATAGAAAACCGCGATCGATACAAAAATATGAAGCGTAAGGGGACTGGAACTGCTCAAAATTATTTTAGAGATAAGTTTAAGTTTAAACTATTTCAATCTCTCAATAGAGCATACAGCAGCAAATTATCATATGCTGAAGCCGAAAAATTAGCCTTGCAAAGAGCAACAGAAATTATGGGCAATTTACATGCATTACATGACCCTGATATGGGCGCTGGCGGTTATGATAATGTTACTCGTCTGGGTGATAAAAGAGTTAATGAATCTATAGGTCCGCAGTGGGCTAAAGCCCCCGTAGGAAGTAAAAAAGGGGATAAAACACGCGTGGAATTAATGGATGAGCAAGTTGAAAAAGCATTTAAAGAA
>NZ_NSDG01000183.1 GCF_002289345.1 Pseudoalteromonas sp. HM-SA03
TTATTCAATATTGATGATAGCAGCTTTATTGACCACCCATACTACCCTAAAGACCTCGTACATTGGCAAGATAATCAGTAGGAGATAAAGGTGCGCGATACACGGAGAAGTAACGATTATTTCGAAGCATTCTTAGTCGACATTGAAGTTGGCATTAAAGAAACACAGGAAGCCCTCGGTGCAGGTAATTTTACCACACCTAGCGAGCGAGTTGATGTTGCCCAGCGTATATATCAGCTCGCGATTATGCGAGCGATAGCGCACTACTCATATGGTGCTCACCTTGGGGATGTTAAGCGCTATACCGAAGCGATTTTGCCGTATCGCAAACAACTGACACACTACTGTGATAAGTTACCTGTAAATCATCAAATATACCGCCATGCTTTTGAAAAGTTGGGCGGGCAAATCAATGCTGTCGGCTCCCCTAATATCAATCGTTATATCTACACTTTGTGGTGGCTGGCACTTTTACAAGCCTGTGATGTCGCTCCAGCTCATATTCAAGAAGT
>NZ_NSDG01000184.1 GCF_002289345.1 Pseudoalteromonas sp. HM-SA03
AATTATTTAGCAAAGAGGGCTAAAGAAAGACAAGTGCTCTACCAAAAAGGAGCTACTGAAGAAGAGAAGCGACAAGCAGAACTAGATGCATATGGCGATAGACTAATGGGGTATTGCCTAGATGATGCATATTATGAAGACCTACCAAAAGATCATCTTCATAACTTAAGCTATGAGGAACGCTTAGCCAAGGCTGAAAAACTAAACGGCTGTAAGTTTAAAGACGCAAAACCTTGTAAAGACGCATTTGCGCCGAGAGACAATTTTGATGGCCCTAAACGTCTCTTTGGTGCTTGGAATTGTGATGGTGAAAAAGTTGCGGTAGTTCGTCACCCAAGCCTAATACTTTTTAGAATGGTAATCACCATATTGTCAGCAATTGCTGGATTTATGTTGATTGTACTGGCACTGGTTGGTGCATTTTCAGCTGGCTATTTATACTTGAGTTTGGCAGGTCTTTTCATCACGCCTTTCTTGTTGTTTAAATTTTCTGACGCTTTACGGTTTCTTGATAAC
>NZ_NSDG01000185.1 GCF_002289345.1 Pseudoalteromonas sp. HM-SA03
AAAAGTAAACCACTCCCTGAGTCGCCAGAATATGAGGGGTTTAGGCATCTAGATCCAGTTACAGCGGAGCATGATAAAGCGATAGGAAGACCTCCGAGCTATTGGAGCGAGATGTCACTCGAACAGCAGTTAGAGATAGCGAATAAAATATATGAACCAATCTACGAGCTTAATGAGGAGTTTCCTAAAAAGCCACTGCCGGAGATGAAAGAGCCGTGGAAGCACTGGAAACCAGATGGTAAAAAAGGAGAGGGTGAAGGTTTGAAGCGTGAGTTCTTACTAATCGCCATGCAATTATTTACGGCAAAACCAATGTAAAAGCTGGTGATGATATTAGTATGAGAACTACACGATATAATGGTTTTTTTAAAGAGTGTAATATACTGTACCTTATGGGGCCGAAAGAAAAGGGAGTAGCCTTACTTAATGATGAAACTGATGGAAAGATTTTTCAAACGATCCAGCGGGAAATGTGGCGATTTCACTTAGTGTTAGATGAAGGGGGGTTTAAACGGTTTT
>NZ_NSDG01000186.1 GCF_002289345.1 Pseudoalteromonas sp. HM-SA03
CAGATTGATGATAAACCCCGCTTTTTTAAGCGGGGTTTATTTTTCCCAGTTGTTGGAGCAGTTTTCTCTGCCGTAAGTTTCAGCGCTGTTTTTTTGTGTTGGCTAGGCTAATTATTGTGATTTGGTGTGTCCAAGGTCGTTTTGAGGGCTTTTAGGGGGGAGTTTTCGAGGTTTTTTGCTAGTGTGCAGCCATGAGCGCCATTTTCTTCATATTTTGACATGCCGCTGCTAACAAGCATTGTGCAGTCACTTTTGGAAGGCCTCTATATCTGCAGTAGCGATGTCCATGATGTTGTTTCGCATCAGCGAAGCTTCTTTCCACCGTTTCGGCTCGTCGTCGATAGAGCTTTTTACCCCAGTCGCTCAGCCTAATCGTATTGGCGTTTTCTACGCTCGATTGCCAAACATGCCGCGTTATAACTTTGGTTTGATTTTTACTGGCTGTACATTGATTTCTGACTGGACAGCGTCCACATTTGCTCGGGTCGGAATAATAGTGACGATACCCTGTTCGACTCGT
>NZ_NSDG01000187.1 GCF_002289345.1 Pseudoalteromonas sp. HM-SA03
TTCCGTATTTTGGGCCACCTTGCAACTGGCGATGTGGAAGCTATGCGGGCAGAGTTACAGCAAATTATGTCAACTGCCTCAGAGTCCATTAATGGCATCGTTGAAGCGTTTGAAACATTAGTTATTATTGCAGAAGATGAAGAAGCGCGTACTTTACTGGCAAACTTTCCAGCACGTTACTTTAATGCTCATTCCAGTGTTGAACGCACCAGAATGGCAGGTCGCTTGTCGTTTGAAATACTGCTTGCCCTTGCCACCTTTGGTAGTGGTGCAGTGGTTTCTGCTATTGCTAAATCCAATTACTTTGTTAAAGCAACCCGCGCATTGGAAAAGCTCACTCAAGCCACCAAGTTAAAACGCTTAAATTACACTCGCTCGGGTACAACTGAAAAAGTACAACTAGACCGGCTCCCAAAGGTCGAAACCGACATTGACGACGTTAAAAGAATTGAGTCTGTCGCACCCGTCTCAGTTGCATTAAAAGTTAACCCTAGGACGCATGTTCAAATATTATTGGATGACTTTTTAAGTGATGCCCCAGAGCATGTAAAGAATAATTAC
>NZ_NSDG01000188.1 GCF_002289345.1 Pseudoalteromonas sp. HM-SA03
CGATACTTGTCACCTAACTGGCGGGTTAAGGCGTGAAGATAGTAAAGCACATTGTGCTGCGTGAGCATTACGCCTTTTGGTTGTCCGGTTGTCCCTGAGGTGTAGATGATATAAGCCAAGTTAGCCAACGCGGTTGGACGCACTAAGTTCTCGTGCTCCACCGCCAGCGCATGGGTGTTTACGCCGAGCGCCTTCACGCCGAGCGCCGCCATTTTTCCAAGCACAGGCTCAAGTGAAGGCAAGTGGCTTTCCTGCGTTAGCACTAAGTCGGTGTTGGTGTCAGTTAAAATAAACTCAACCCGAGCTTCTGGGTGATCTGGTGAAACAGGCACATAGGCACCACCGGCTTTGAGCACGGCCAAAATAGCAATAAGCATCTCGCTACTGCGAGAAAAGTAGAGGGCGATAGGGGTATCGGCAGGCAATAGGCCAGCTTGCGCTTTGGGGTGCTGAGCAATGATTTGCTGTGCAAGAGCATTGGCTTTACCATTCACTTCGGCATAAGACAGCGCTTCACCACTGCTGGTTAACAAGGCGGTCTGCTCAGGGGTGTTAGCGGCGTGCTGCTCTACTAAGCTGGCCAGATCTTTGTCGGTGGCAAACGACTCG
>NZ_NSDG01000189.1 GCF_002289345.1 Pseudoalteromonas sp. HM-SA03
CTCACGACCTGTATCAATAGCGGCTTTTTACTCAAAGCGAACCTAGAATCCCAATTTGACCTGGCTGATGAGTTACTCGTCGGCAATATGCTCACGTTTGAAATTGAGTCACCAGATGCAATATCAACCTATTTCACTGGGACTTTGTTTGATATCCAATCTGGTTTTGTGTCTGAGCACACCTGTGGTGCAGAGGTGATTTTAAAGCCTCGCCTTGAGTTACTTAAGCAAACAGAAAAAAGCCAAATCTTTGTACAAGCCAATGTCCAATCTGTCCTCAATAAGTTGATACAAAAAGCCGGCTATTCACAAGACCGGATAAAATGGCGAGTCACTAAAGATTTACCCACGCTACCCCAGTGCGTACAAGCACTAGAAAACGACTACACCTTTTTCACCCGACTCTTAGCAAAGTACGGCTTAATTTATTGGTTTGAGTGCCATGATTTTATTGAGTCGATAGTGATTGCCGAGGGGAATCTTGCAAGCCCCTATATTGAGCGAGGCTTGCTGTCGGTAACGGATAAAGATGGTCTGGTTCACGAGCATAAAACTGGCTTTGTTGGGTTTACGCAGTGCCAAAGCCGCCATCGTTTTAAAATGGGTGGCTCACAAGTGCATATGAATGCCCATCCGCCAACCTCCGTCAGCTCGGCCCAGCGTAGCTATTTTGAGCCCGCCGC
>NZ_NSDG01000190.1 GCF_002289345.1 Pseudoalteromonas sp. HM-SA03
CAAGGTTCAGCGCTTAAAGCACTAGAAGGCGAAGAGCAGTGGGAAGCGAAGATCGTTGAGCTTGCAGAAGCACTAGATTCTTACATCCCAGAGCCAGAGCGCGACATCGATAAGCCATTCATCATGCCTATCGAAGACGTATTCTCAATCCAGGGTCGTGGTACAGTAGTAACAGGCCGTGTAGAAGCTGGTATCATCAACGTGAACGACGAAGTAGAAATCGTAGGTATCAAAGAAACTACGAAGACAACTTGTACGGGTGTTGAGATGTTCCGTAAGCTTCTAGACGAAGGTCGTGCGGGTGAGAACATCGGTGCACTACTACGTGGTACTAAGCGTGATGAAGTAGAGCGTGGTCAAGTACTATGTAAGCCAGGTTCAATCAAACCACACACAAAATTCACTTCAGAAGTATACGTACTTTCGAAAGATGAAGGTGGTCGTCACACTCCTTTCTTCAAAGGTTACCGTCCACAGTTCTACTTCCGTACAACAGACGTAACTGGTGACATCCAGCTACCAGACGGCGTAGAAATGGTAATGCCAGGCGACAACATCAAGATGACTGTTGAGCTAATCGTACCAATCGCGATGGACGAAGGTCTACGTTTCGCTATCCGTGAAGGTGGCCGTACAGTAGGTGCTGGTGTTGTAGCAACAATCGAAGAGTAATCTTCGTAGTAGCGATTTTATATCGCGACCAGCAAAAAAGGTCGTTCTCTGATAAAGAGTACGGCCTTTTTTAATGCCTTGTAGATGCGATTTTATATCGCGACCAGTGAAAAGGGTCATTCTCCAATAGGCGTACAGACGTTTTAATACCTCGTAGCAGCGATTTT
>NZ_NSDG01000191.1 GCF_002289345.1 Pseudoalteromonas sp. HM-SA03
GTGTTTCACAGTAAGCGGTTATTGTCCGCTCTCGGCCAACTGCACCGTGAAATACCCGAGAAAATTGCGTGCCAACGAACAGATGACACCCATCACTACGTTTAAGTATTAAACTTACGTGACACTTTTAAAACATGTCAATTTAAGGTGGGCATCAGCGATTTATACTCTTTGCGTTTAAGCGGTTTCACTGATTTTCTTAGGTAAAATATAGCCCTGATAACTTTTGAGGGCTGCTAAGGTTTCTTCATAGCCTTTGGTTGATTGACCTATACTGCGGTTATACTCAATTCTACGTTCTAAAGCGCCCAAATAGTCTTTATTTTCTATACCGACAAGAGTATCACCTTTAAACTCAAATTCTTCAAAAGGGATGTACTGCCATACGCGATCATCTCCAGTGACTTTAGCTAACGTTTTTATGTCCTCTTGAGATACGTTCCGCATATCAAGACCATTGGTATTCGATTCCTTATTTTCAGAATTTAAAGAAAGTGAATTTTGATTGGCTAAATTTTGCTTTTTTACGACTTCGACAGCGTTGTAGTTACCATAAGTAGCTTGGGTATTTGATATATTCATAATAGAACTCCTTTCGTTTCGACCTAAATCCATAAGCAATAATCACGCCTTTTTATTTACTGACGCACTGCATTTGTTGGCTTCCAACGACTAACAAATGGCTATTAACAAGGAATCGATGGCACCCACTACGATTTGCATCAACGCTGAACAGTGAGAAATCGATGAGAACAGTGAGAAATCGATGAGAACAGTGAGAAATCGATGACACCCACTACTATTTGTATCAACGCTGAATAAACTTAGGTAAAAAAGTATAAAAATACTTCA
>NZ_NSDG01000192.1 GCF_002289345.1 Pseudoalteromonas sp. HM-SA03
GTAAAGGTATCGAGCGCTCTGTCGAGTCGACTGATAATAGGTTGTGAGTCATGGACATTGCCTGCGGTGGCGTGTGTATCAACAATAATGCCGTGTTTACCATCCACAATTCGATGGTCTAGATAGAAGAACCCTTTTGGCTTTTCATCCCGTACCATAAACCCGCTATCTGGGTCGGTGCGGCTGACTTTGGTTGGTTTTGTGCAAGGTGTTTCTTCCTTACACTTCAGGGGCTTTTTTCCTTCATCCTCCCGGTCTTGCAGTACCGCTTCGTTCAATTGCCCTACATATACTGAAGGACTGACTTTTAAGTCTTCTATGTCATAGCGCTTTTTATTGGCATTGGCTTTGAGGTGTGTACTGTCAGCAAATAAGCTATAGCCACCTATGAGTTTTTGCTTCATCGCTTGGCGGACAATGTTATCGAAGATGGATTGATAAATGTTGCTGTCTTTAAAGCGCTTTATGCGGTTTTGGCTTAGCGTCGAGTGGTGGATGACATCTTCAGTTAGTCCCATACCTAAAAACCAACGATATGCGACATTGACTTGGATTTCCTTAATCAAGCGACGCTCGCTTTGAATGCCAAACAGGTATCCAAGAAATAAAATCTTGAACATTCGCACTGGGTCAACCGCTGGGCGACCATTGTTTTTACAGTAGAGATGGGCGACTTCATCGCGGATGAATTCGAAATCAATCGCAAGGTCAATCAGGCGAACTAAATGGTCTTTTGGAACCAATTGGTCGATAGCGACCATTTCTAGTTCATATTGCTGAGGGGTTTTGTCTTTAAGCATGGTGAACTCTCTAAACTCACTACGCTTATTAGATCAAAGGGCTAGATCTGTGTCCAGCCCTTTTTCAACAGTCTG
>NZ_NSDG01000193.1 GCF_002289345.1 Pseudoalteromonas sp. HM-SA03
AACGAAGAGTTTGAAACTTGGGCTGGGTTAAATTTGCTAGCGGTTGATGGTGTTGTTTGGCGTACGGCCGACTCAGATGAAAATCGCGAAGCGTTCTCATCAGCTAGTAACCAATATGGTGATACAAGTTTCCCACAAATTCGCATGGTTTGTCATATGGAACTCACCAGCCACCAACTTATAAGCAGTGAGTTTGATAGCTATAAGACGAATGAAATGAAGCTTGCCGAACGACTTATTGAGCGTACACCCAACCACTCGTTAACCATGTTTGATAAAGGATACTATTCACTGGGTTTGTTAAATCGATGGCACAGCACTGGAGAAGAAAGGCATTGGCTAATACCTGCCAGACCTGATTTACAATACGAAGTTGTTTCTAAGGTTGGTAAAAATGACCTGATAATTGAGCTTAAAACCACTAAGCATGCGCAAAAGAACTTCCCTGATGTTCCCGAGGTTATTAAAGCAAGATTGGTTAGTAAAATCATAAAGGGTAAAAACTATCGAATACTAACCTCGATGGTAGATAGACTTCGCTTTCCAAGTAGCGAAATCGTTGACTTATATAGCCATCGCTGGGAAATAGAGTTAGGGTATCGAGAAATAAAGCAAACAATGCTAGATAGCACATACCATCTTCGAAGCAAGCGCCCTGATATGGTTAGACAGGAGCTGTGGGGGATTCTCCTCGCATACAATTTAATTCGAAGGTTGATGACCCTAGCAGCGAGAGCCGAAGGAATATGGCCTAATCAACTCAGTTTCTCAAGCTGCTCGATGGCGGTGATTCAATACTTCTCATCAATATCAATAATGAGTCCCGGTAACATTCCAATTCACTGGGCGCATTTGTTAGGTACGCTAAGGCTATTTAAACTGCCACCTAGAAGAGAAGATAGGCGGTATCCAAGAGCGATA
>NZ_NSDG01000194.1 GCF_002289345.1 Pseudoalteromonas sp. HM-SA03
GCGATGAGTTCAAAGTTAATCATCATCGCATTTTCAATTAATAAGTAAGTGTTTTTAGTGGTAAGGAGTTAAGTGGTTTTTATTTGCTACTTTAATAACAGGAGCATTTACTATGAATAAGCCTTAGCTATAAGCCCTTGTTGGTCTAGTATTTCTTTCTGACCAAATGATGCTAATACACTTAGATGGGCGAAAATATTTACTTTACTGACATTGTCAATGGTAGGCTGCCCACCAAGAAAAAAAGCGGGTTCAAAAGCATACATTTCGTTATATTTTAATTGAGATAATCGAAGTTTACATTTCTCAAAAAGTAAGCCTCCACTCGTATCATCTATATCCAACGATGTTGGCCTTTTTGCACTAAAGAAAAACTGTATGGCATCGTTTTCTTCTCCAACTGCTATGTCTTCGGCATTACCTTCTTTCTCTATAATCCAACCGTGAGATGGGTCGATTAGATATTTATGTCCAAACTTCTCTCCCCATAAGAATAGCTCTCCAAAAGCACTGCGAGCAATTACATAATATGTGTCTTGCTCGATGATACCTATATCTCCAAGCCATGCATCTAAGGTATCTTCAAAATCATCGGGATTAGTTAACCAAAAAAGTCCTTCCCCGAAACCAGAAAATCCGTATTCACTCCAATATTCTAATAATCTAGTAGGTAGTTTACCTTCAAACTTTTTTATTATTTCTGCTGGGGCTTGATTTTTTTCACTAGGCTCTTCAAACTTTTCAAGAAACCAGTCTAAATCTTCATCTATTTCAAATTGTTTGGTCATTATTCTAACCTCCTTACTTACACCGTTCTAATTCTATATTCACTTGGGTGGTAGGGCCCATTGTTCTCAACGCAAACCTTGCTGCCTCATCCATACCGGAAACTCCCTATAAACTGAAACGTTTTACCGTGGCTTGCATGCCTTCGATGGCGGCGTCTGGAAGTAGTAGGTCGTAGTGCCAACTGGTGGACAT
>NZ_NSDG01000195.1 GCF_002289345.1 Pseudoalteromonas sp. HM-SA03
GGTGCTTCATTACCGACGATCCAAATAGACATACACCTAACTTCTCCATGTAAGGAGTACATCAATAGCTGACCAATTGCATGTTTGATATCTTCTTTAGACGTTTTCAAGTGCTTGACTTCAACAATGCTATTTAGTGTGTTGTCACTATTGAATAACATAATGTCAGGTTTAATTTTTTGGCCACAATAATCAATAGACCGCTGCTGTTCTGATATTAAACATTTCGAAAACGCTTGATGTTTCAGCCACAACACAAACTTTCTTTCAAGCTCCTTTTCTTTCCAATGGATTATTGATGCTTCTCTAGCCTTCGCTATTGATGCATAAAAAGAATAGACTTGTTTGTTTATACTTATCGCTGGCGGTGTTGCCTCATCAAAATCTGCCTGAAAAGCTGTAAAATCACAGTGGTCGAGTACCAGCTTTAACTGTTTATAAGATTCTGCATTGTTATCATCATTGCCAAAAACAATCTGATTCTTAAAACCACGCTGAGTCCGCTTTCCGATCCCTAAAAATCCATCAGGTAATTGCTCTTGTTCAATATAAATACGTACGACACACCTGTCCGCATAGCAATAAATTGTCAATCGATTTGGATCTGAAAACCCTCCGAATCGATAAATAGGTGAGTTCTTCTGATCGACCCAACCATGTGTGACACGCTTATCTTGGAACCGTTCAAAATATGCAAGCAACGATTTCAAGTTCCCCCAAGTGTTATTATTGATATTTAACCACTTTTCAATATTTGGCTTCTCACTTAGGTCTGGTGTGATAGGAGATTTTGGCAAAATCGTGTCCTTACTTTTCGATTTGAGGAAATGAGCGTACTAAAAAAAGATTCTCAAGAAAACTTCTCAGATTCAAATAGACAAGATTTCAATGAGCCAACAACAAATGTCGTTTCCTGAAAAAGCGGTAACGCTAAACCCAAAACCTTTTACAGTCCTCGCATTGATACCCACCATTACCTGTTGGGTGTCCATCACCACCACA
>NZ_NSDG01000196.1 GCF_002289345.1 Pseudoalteromonas sp. HM-SA03
GGAGATGTATGGACTCCTCCCCCTTAACGGGAGAGTACGGTATAAAGATATTGCAAAACACTTTTACCAAATAAGGAGTCCATACATGGCACAGTCTAATTTAATTGCTATCGACTTGGCAAAAAACATTTTCCAGGTGGCACAGCTGAAAGGCAATAAACTCAAATTTAATAAGCCAATGAAACGCGAACCTATGCTTGAGTTGCTAGCAAAAGCCGAGGGTTCAAAGGTCGTGATGGAAGCTTGCGGTAGCGCCCAGCATATTGCTCGCAAAGCGCTGTCGCTGGGGCATGATGTCATGTTGCTTCCCCCTAAGTTCGTTAAAGCGTTTAGGCAAGGCCAAAAAACCGATGCAAATGATGTCCTCGCCATTGCCAGTGCAAGCCAAGCATACAACGTAAAGCCCTGTAAAATCATGACAGTTGAAGAGCAAACGTTGCAGTCATTGAGGCAAGCGAGAGCCTTAGTAGATAAACAAAAGACCCAGCTTTCAAATCAAATACGTGGATTGCTATTAGAGTTTGGTGTTGTCATTAATCAAGGCGATGCTGCGTTAACACAAGTCATTCCAGATATCCTAGAAGATGCTGAAAATGCGCTACCTATCGCATTAAAACAAGCACTCGCGGTGAGTTATGACCTATATAAAACACAATGCGACGCTAAAGCGCAGCTACATAAACAAGTTGAAGCGATAACCAAGCAAAATGACAGTTGCCAGCGTTTAATGGCATTAGAAGGTGTTGGCCCTATTACCGCGATAGAGCTGTTGTCCTTTTTAGGCAATACCTCACAATTTAGTAATGCCAGAGGGGCGGCGGCATGTGCTGGTGTAACACCGACACAGCACTCATCAGGCGGAAAAGCCAAGATAGGTCATATCCCCAAAAGACGAGGCAATACATTAAGGAAAAACCTGTTTCTCGGTGCAAGAACGGTAGTCAGCAGGCTAAAACATAAAGAAGCGACCACGGAGAAAGAGCGCTGGATAAAAAACCTACTCGCCAAGAAAAGTGTGAAATGTGTTGCCATTGCATTGGCCAACAAAACGGTTAGAACAGCCTATGCCTTACTTAAAAACGGCTCAACATACGAG
>NZ_NSDG01000198.1 GCF_002289345.1 Pseudoalteromonas sp. HM-SA03
CAGCTATTGATGTACTCCTTACATGGAGAAGTTAGGTGTATGTCTATTTGGATCGTCGGTAATGAAGCACCAAATAAGAAAGATAAGGAATGGTTTTCAAGGCTAAAAGGAGAGCTATCTAACTTTAGTATTAAGTATTTCTGCGCGTGTGGTGATGGGTTCCGTGAGGTCAGGTAAGTATTCAGTTATTGTAACAGGTGACTTCAATCAAGGCAGGCGGTTTTAAACCGTGTTCTTAAACTCAGCCTAAGAAGCTATATGTGGTAGTTGTCAAATTTAGAGCGCTAACTTTGTCACACTATGGTAATTTAAGAGAGTCAGGTAAAGTAGCCTGACTTAAACAACTAGTCTCCGATGAACTCGGGGTGATTCAGTCTGAGTTTGCCGTTTTTCTTGGGGATATAAATGCGTCTGAGCGGTTTGGCCTTGTAACCTTTTCTACTCAGTTGGTTAACTGCCGCAAGTTTTTGTACATCGGAATTCCAAATGATGCCATCAATACCTGCTGTTCGTTTACCTTTGTTTTGTGATACTCGTCTGACAGCTAGTAACTTTGCTGACTTCGAGTGAGTCAGTAACCATTGCAATGCTTTCACTTTACCTTGTTTACCTTCTCGAATTGCCTTTGCAATGTGCATCTGAAGCTTTAACACATTTTGCTCAATAGCCTTCCAGTTAATGGATTGCCATTCGCTTTTGTCTGAAGAGGCACTAACTTCAAGCGAAGTCATCATTTGCGTATCCTCATAAATAAAGTTCTTCAAATCATCTTGCAACGGGAGACCAGTTGGAAGTGGGCTCACTTTCGTGCCAGATAAAATCTGTATCTGCATCATTACAACGCAGCATTGGCTTTTTCCAATTTCCTTTACCTGCACAACTATCGGCAACCTTCACAGGTTACTTTCCCATAGGGAGAAATACAGGCTTACCTTGTTCCGCATGTCGCGCAATATCAGGTTAGATGTATAGTGCGGTGAGCCTATCGATCACGAAAGAGCACTGTCCAATCTCTTTCCTACTCACGTTGCCGTTTGGCTACAGCGTATAAACCACTTCCGCTGCTTATCATATAACGCACCTTACATGGATTCACATACGTTCATCATACTGATTCCCTAGCACTTACCCGATTGTGGTTATCAGGAAGAAACTCCTCTCACGATTTGTTTCCCGCCCATTGGCTTTGTTACATTGTCTGGCTCGCTGCTTTATTCAGAGCCATAGGGTCATCTGGTGATATAGATGGTCCACTCTTATCGCGGTGAGCAGCGCTTCATGCGACTTCAAGTCGCACGGACAGAAATAAGTTAGTGTTTAGGCACTAGCTAAACTATAAAGCAGAGGCCAATTTAGCTTGGCCACTACAACCCAAAATATAACTAGTCGATCCTGAATATTGACGTTTTGATGCTCAGACTGGCTGAACCATATCAGTAATCAGTCCAGAATGA
>NZ_NSDG01000199.1 GCF_002289345.1 Pseudoalteromonas sp. HM-SA03
GAGACTTAGAAGATAGCATGGAGCTGTGGAGTGAAATCCATCGTTTTATGGATAACACACAACCTATACCTGCATCCTTTTACAAAGGCTGGCAAGAGGTAATCGAAAGCAGTGACTTTACGGAGCAAGATAAAATAATCATATTAAGCGAAGATTTAGTAAAACAAGCCCCTTTTTACGATTTAGAAAACGACCGTCCGTTAGACAAAGTGATTTGGTAGCAATAAAGCAATGAAAGCACACCACAAGGAAGTCAGCCCTACCCATAACCGCAGTTGGAAAAATGTGGTGGCCTTACTCGCTTTAGGTCTTCAAAAAATTGTAAGTAAGGTTATGGAAACTGAGGGTAAAAAGGAGACGCAAACGTTAACTCTCTCGGCGTCTGTAGATAAGGTAGTGCATGATCGGCCAATAGAAGAAACACCGCTGCTAAAAATAGAGGACTCAATACCACGAGACTTTAACATTAGTAAAGGCATGCAAAAAGTGGCTGTAAATAGTAAAGCAGACTTTGTCTTGCAAGATAATGACGTGCTCTCATCGAACCAACGTATCGCATTAGGCGGAGCTGACTTTGCGCGAGTAGGGAGACTTGCGAATGTCGTTTTTGCTTATATGGCCTCAATATTTGCGCTTGTTTGTCTCCCCGTATACTTGAAAGAGTCTGAGCCTCATATCCTTTACCTTATGATTGGGTTAGTGGTGTTTGCAAGCTTCGTTTTTTATCGAGTTCATAGAATTAAGCACTATACTTCTGAAGTGCTACGGGTCGACTTCTTTCGAAATACTGGCCTTGTCACTTTTCCCATTGGCAATAATGAAGGGAGCTTCTCGTTAACACTTGATGAAGTTGAACTGTATATTGTAAAGGTCTCCTCGGGTAAAGGTGTGAGGCATAACTTGGCGTTTTTAGCCCCACTTCGATACCCAAAAACACTTAAGCGCCAGACACTTTATTCAACCGATTGGGAGCCAAAGGATATGGACGGCAGCGCGCAGCTGTGGAGTGAAATCCACCGTTTTATGGATACCACTCAGCCCATACCAAGTTCGTTTTATAAAGGTTGGCAAGAAACGCTAGAGAGCCCCTACCTTGACCACCAAGACCATATTCAAATATTAGGTGAAGATTTAGTAAAACAAGCGCCTTTTTATGACCTAAAAAATAACCGTCCACTAGATAAAGTATTTTGGTAGCAATAAAACAATGAAAGCACACCACAAGGAAGTCAGCCCTACTCATAACCGCAGTTGGAAAAATGTGGTGGCCTTACTCGCTTTAGGTCTGCAAAAAATAATAAGTAAGGTAATGGAAACCGAGGTAGCTCCCAAAGCACCTAAAGAGATAAAAGAACATACAGAGGACAATTTACCACCCATTGATTTTGGTCGGCCGGTGGAAGAGACTCCTCTACTACCAATAGCAGACTCTGTACCAAGACGTAAAAAAGTAAAGGGGGGATTTGAGCGAGTACCAGCTCAGCTAAACAGTCGATTCTTGCTGTCGCAAAATAACCTAATGGCCTCCAGCAAAAATATTAAATTGATGAGTGTCGATCTTGATCGAAACGATAAATTAGCTAATGCTGCATTTGCGTACATGGCAACAATATGCGCATTTATCACCTTATATTTTTACCTTGCTACCAGAGAAGTCGTTTACATCAAGGTCATTGCTGTATTGCTGAGCATCGCCATCCCGATCTTCATTCATGTTGGCTACGTAAAACGCACTTCAGCTGAAGTACTCCGTGTTG
Source organism: Pseudoalteromonas sp. HM-SA03 (assembly GCF_002289345.1). Taxonomy (GTDB): domain Bacteria; phylum Pseudomonadota; class Gammaproteobacteria; order Enterobacterales; family Alteromonadaceae; genus Pseudoalteromonas. Next base: position 1,758 of record NZ_NSDG01000199.1, read on the forward strand.
ATTTCTTTCGCCATAGTGGCCTTATTACCTTTCCCATTGGTAACAATGTTAGTACCTTTTCGTTAGCGTTAGAAGAAGTTGATTTGTACATCGGTAAAGTTTCCGCAGGTCGAGGGGTGCAGTTTAATATGGCCTATTTGGTGCCAAAGCGCTA
>NZ_NSDG01000200.1 GCF_002289345.1 Pseudoalteromonas sp. HM-SA03
GGACACCTCTAGTTGAGTGGTAATGATACCACCTAAAATAGTGTCCGGGTTTATTGAACCACAACATCTCGTCTATTCTCACACGTCTATTCTCGCAAGGTCCCAACTTATTCATTTGCAATACAAAATGCTTTAATGTTATATGATTAAGTATAATTTCATCAGATGAAATGTTTCTTTTTTATTAGTGAGGGTTCGATGGAACAAAACCTATTTTCATTGACGAACAAAAATAATCACATTAAATACACTATATTTGGTAGTGGTATTGGTATGGGATATATCCTTGCTCAACTACTTCTATTTGGAGTCATTGGTATTGTAATAGGCTTGATTTCAGGCTATGACAGTCTACCAATTGTATTTGGTATTTACCTGTCTCTTCTAGGAATCGTTATTGCATGTTTTATTGGCGCCATAAAAAGTACTGAACAATCTGTTAGCATCAAGAATGATTTATTGCTGGTTCATAAAGGTTCAGATGATAAAGAAATCCCTCTCAATCAAATTCAATCTATCGAAATTGAAAACAAGCTGCTAAGTTCACCAATTATTGATAGTTATAAAGCTGGTACAAATAGACAGCCTTCGCCTCTGTGGCTTGCGTTAGGAAAGGGAGGTGCAGCAATTTATGCAAGTGATGCATTAAATAAAATCACTTCTACTTTTGGGGCGGATGTACGTAGGATGCGCCTTAAAAGTAGGCTGAAAAAAGAGTATTCAATTATCTGTGTTATAAACGGTAAATCAGAGTGTTTATTTAAAAACTTGAAAGAATCAACCGTATTCGCTCTGTATTACTCACTTGCTCAAACAATCATTGATAAAAAAACTCCAGTATTCCACAATCAATCGGATGCTATTTCAGGTCGTACAGCCCATAGGGCATTCAAATGGTGTTCAACTCTAGGATTGTTTTTATGGATTTTATTACCCGTTGCAATCTATCAGTATGATCAAAAATTTGTGCCAAAAGATAATTGGAAATATGATAATAAGGCCGTCATTACCTCAATACAGGAAAATGTATATATCCTTCAGGCTAATCGCATATCTTCACGTAGGGCGGAAGAGTTAGGGTTAAGAGAGAATAGACTACCAGAGCAAGACAATATAAAAGTTCTCGACTTCAGAGGTCGTTTAAAAAAGGATACTTTGTACTATCCTGATATAAGTAAGCATAATATGTTGCAGAAGCTCCCCGCGATAGCCTCGGATTCGAGAAGCGAGGGAGTTTACTATGTTTTTAGCCCAGGGTATCAATCAAAAATGGTGCAGTTTGAGTTAAAATATGGTATTGGACTAGATAAATATAAAGATTACCAAAAACTAAAAAAATTAAATATTCAGCTTGAACCTATCGTAGGAAAAGCTAAAACAGGCAGGCTATTTATTAGTGGCAGCTATGAAAATGTTGAGTTTAAAAATAAGGAATTAAAATACAAACCTTGGATGGAGTTATCTACAGGCTCCTATCAAATATCGGTAACCGTGGGTACAATAACAGACACTTTTATGTTTGATATTCATGCGAAAACAGATGCTCTATATTACGTAGGTCTTCAGTCTACCCTTTGGGGGATAGGACCAAAAAAAATAGTGTTTGAAGATGTTTATAAACTTGCAAGTCAATAGTACCAACATCGCAACCCGCTACTATATAGTAATTGTAGTATTCCAAGCTGAACAATTTCGTTTAGCTGATAGTTGCCGTAATTTCTAAAGGGCGCTTTAAATATAAACTAATGTGTTTCTAGAGATGAAGAGAGGTTATTACTCTCATTAGTTATCTATGAGTTAGCCACCTGATAAATGATACTCATCACTATTTGGTTTGCATCGATTATGGGATGTCTGGTTTAAATTGTATGAGTATCTAAGGCAATGAAAAGTATGCTATGTTTGTTCATACTAGCCTCTGCTGTTTAGTTATTTGAAAAATTAATTATGGTTCCAGCACAAATTAATGGTGGGTGTCTCGTCTATTCTCTCTCGTCTATTCTCTCTATTCTATCGCCTATTTCTATTCACCTCTATAGGGTAGTAAACAGAGTCATTGAGCCTGCAGGCTCGGCGTTATCACTTCTATTTTATGGCAAGCGCTTTTAATATGCCGGAATACAGGGTAATGTGGTGCGCTGTAAATTTAACCAGAAATGTTAAGGAAAACATATTATGAATATATTGTATATTTGTACCCTCGTGATTGTAACTCCCCCAAAAAATGAAACAGTTTATAAGTAGAATTTTCCATTAACTAAAATAGGAAAATTTAC
>NZ_NSDG01000201.1 GCF_002289345.1 Pseudoalteromonas sp. HM-SA03
GACCAACATATGCAACAAGCCGCCCAAGAAATCGGACAGCGAGTTAATAAAGCACTGGATGAATATCAGGGTCAATCACCAATTCGAGGCGTTACCGACAAACCAACCAAAGCCAAAGCCGATGAATTGGAGCCGCCAAAAGGGAATGAGTTGCCGGGGGCTAAAGTTAGCAAATTAACAGATCCGAGACTTCAGAAACATTATAAAGATGTTTCAGCTTATATGGCTCACTACAAATCACGTATGGATCAAGCTATTAGAAATGGTGATTCTTCCAGAAAAATCGGTGCTTTTAAGGCTAAGATTACCGAAGGAAAAGGTGAGTTAGCAGCTGCAATGCATATGGAAAAATACTTTTCCAAACCACCTCCACCAGCGCAAATGGGGATGGGTTTTGGGCCTGGACCAGGAGTTGACCAGATTTGGGTTAAGAGAGATGGTACAGGAAATATTATCGAATATTTCGCTGTAGAAGCTAAAGGACCTGGAGCAACGCTGAAAAAAACAAAAACCATGCAAACCCAGATGTCTCTATTTTGGCTCAGAGCTAACGCAAAAAAGATGAAAAAATCGAAGAAGTACAAATTTAAAAACCAACTCGGAAGTGACTTACTCAGAGCTATGAAAAGTGGAACTCCGCCTGTTCGTCGTTTAGTTATAGAGGCGGTTGAAAAGAATGGTTCTGTTGTATCATCAAAACTTCAACCTTTACCTTAGGAATTACAATGTTAAAGATCAACCAATATGAAGAAGATTTTGAAGAGCTTATTGCTGACTCACCTATTATTATTGAAAATAGGAAGGCACAAATAGATGATAAAACATTATCATTGGAGCAGCGTAAAGAAGCATTATTTACTGTCGCAGAAGAATACCTTGATTTAGGTTATGCGTATTATATGCTTGAAGAAAATAATAAGAGCATCGTACACTTTCAAAAAGCTATGCCGTACAAGTTTAAGTTAGCATTCGAAGCTTTATGGAAAGAGCCAGAAAACTGCTGGAGCATACAGGAAACTTTGAATTGTATTTTACTTTTCGGCACGAAAGAGTTGAAATCCGAACTTATTGACTCTAATTGGAAATTAGAGAGCGAGGACATTATTAACGAGTCATCCTATTTGTATGACCGCCTACTTATTCAAATTGGTACCACATTCAAAGTTGATGATGCAGCATTAATTAATGCTCTAAACGTTTCTGAATTAGAAAAAGACAGAGATGTTCAACAATTTATCGTGCCTTTACTACGCTCAATTAAAGGACTAATTACTAGTGATAAATCCCAATGGCAAATTGGCATTGACAAAGCTTTGCAATGGCACGCTGACGAAGCAAAATTGGGTGAATATAGAGATATCCGGCAAGGTGTTATTTGTTTGAATGCCTTAACTCTTGCAAAGCTTGGTCGTGACATGCATGGGTGGGAATGTACTAGTGAATCAATCTATTTACCGTTAAACCTCTTAAATTTAATTTAGTAAGGAAAAAAATGAGTGGCCTAATTCATTTGTATCTCATTGATGAAGCTGTTTTTCCAAAAACACTAACAGGAAGCAGTCAGCAAAAATACCAGCAACTTATTGATATTACTTTAAGTAATGGAATTCGCTGGCAAACGGTTGAATTAAATATGCGTGGCTTTATTCCTGCAATTTCCATGTGGGACAAAGTTGCTGGTAATAGCCAATTGATTGAGGCGTGTTCATTTCACTACTTTCCCAATCACCTAATTGCTCCTGATGCCGAGATAAATGGTTCTTTTGGCTTTTTTCCTTCAGAAATGATTACCGATTTAGGTGATGTCATGGAAGAAAATCTAGACTTCGATATTAACTCTTATGATGGTAAACAGCTAGTTAAATATGTTGAGCAAAACGAAGGCGACTTAGACCCAGACGCTTATGAGATTGTTCGAAATGCTTATTACCGAACTTTCCGAGATGCCAAAGAGCAAGACAAATCTATTGTGATCTTGATGGAGGAGTGACCTTGATAGCCTTCCATATTATTTTGTAAAAAATAATGAACAAATTTTTTGACAATTTTTATCACTATAAGGGCTTTGGACCAGCTATAAAGTCGATCCTACCAACCCCAGAGCAGCTACGATTCTACCAAGGCGTTTTACCTGACAACCTGCTTGAGTATTGGGAGAAGTACGGCTTTTGTGGTTGGGGAGATGGGCGTCTATGGATAGTCAACCCAGCAGACTATCAAGATCTTTTGACTGAATGGTTGAAAGGAACTCAGTTCGAAAAAATGCAAAATGAAGGCATCGATATTTTTTCTGTCATTGCGATAGATGCGTTTGGTAAGATGTGCATTTGGGGTAAAAACTCTGGTTACAGCTTAAAAATAACAAGTAACTATGGAATGATTTTTCCAATGTTTAACAATGAGTTTTATACTCAAAATGGAGCATCTAAATCACTAGATCTATTTTTTGCTACTCAAAGCCCAAAAGCTGAAATTGATCTAAAAGATCACAATGAACAGCCTCTTTTTGAGCGTGCTGTCGAAAAGCTAGGCCCACTTGAAAATGGAGAAATCTATGGCTTCGTGCCAGCTCTTGCCCTTGG
>NZ_NSDG01000202.1 GCF_002289345.1 Pseudoalteromonas sp. HM-SA03
AGATTGTGGCATACCGCGGCGGTAAAATAGCCTGCATCAAGCCCAACCGCGATAGGGTTGAGTGTAAAGGTTGCGTAATAACATGATGCCGATCGCTTAATAACATCGATGGCGATCACAGTCTCTCACGATTGTAGACCTCGTAAAAATCTAACTGACGTGATCGGCATCCGTCAATTGTTTTAATCTTTTCCTCATCGATTCTCCTTGTAATTCTATTTTTATGGCACTGTGAACAAGCCTGTCTAAGATCGCCTCTGCATGGGTCGACTCGCCTATCATTTCATACCAGTGGGCTACTGGAAGTTGGCTGGTGATCATGGTTGATTTGTAGTCATATCTAGCATCGATGATTTCCAGTAAGTCACTGCGCTGCTGAGCATTCAGTGGCTCTAATCCCCAGTCATCTAATATCAACAGGTCGCAGCCTTTGAGTTTACTGATTAACTTGCGATAGCTGCCGTCGGCTTGCGCCATAAATAGCTTTTCGAGTAGCTCTTTTAGCCTGAAGTAGTAAACACTGTGTTCTTGCTGGCAGTAGTGGTGCCCAAGTGCACAGCTGAGGTACGTTTTACCGCAACCTGTTGCGCCTGTTATCAGTAAGTTGTGATGCTGCTTGAGCCATTCCCCTTGCGCGAAGCTGCGGATTTTTCCTTTGTTTAATCCACGCTCAATGTGGTAGTCGATTTCCTGTAAGTTGGCCCTAAGCCTGAACTTAGCTTGCTTCGTTAATCGCTCTATACGCCGTTGCTCTCGGCCAGTAATTTCATACTCCAGTAATAAGCTTAACCGCTCTTCGAAGCTTTGCTCTATATAGAGATTTGGTTGCTCAAGCTGTTGTAATAACGCCGTTTTTACACCGCTCAGTTTTAAGGTGGTTAATTGATTTATTAATATATTCATGAGAAGTCCTTAGTGGTAATAATGTTGGCCGCGGATATTGTGGTGCTCGATATCGCTTAATAAATCGATTCGCGCATTCGGTAGCGGTTGTTGCTCTAAGCCTTTATTGAGCATATTGCTAATCGCTTTTAACTGAGTCACACCAGTATGCAACGCACGTTTGCACGCAAGTTCTAATCTGGCAGGCGAGTATTGTTTCGCTAAGTTCAGCAATCCTAAACAGCGGCGATAGCTTTGCTCTGGGTGTTTTCGCTCATTGAGATACCGTTTAACTAAGGTTTCTGTCTCTTTACCTATTTGGGCCGCCCAACGTTCAAGTCGCTCTGGCGACCATTGCTGGTGTTTGCGGTGTGCAATTGGCATATGTTGTTCATTGGTCGTGTGACTACCCGGGGCATAAGACCTTGGGTGCAAGGCAACGAGTTTACCTTGATGATAAACCTTCACTTGTTGACCACAGATATGTGCTTCTAGCTTTTGTTTTACCAGTGCGTACGGTACCGAGTAATAATGCTTTTCTACTTCTACATGGTAATCAATGTGTACACGCACCTTTTTCACGAAGGTGTATTGGTACACTGTTTGCGGTAAAGGTTTTAATGCGGGTTTATCTATTGCTATAAACTGGCTAGCACGGCTACCTGGGTGTTTTTTCATTTGCCTGTTGTTCATATCTTTAAGCAACTCACCAATACGTTGATTTAATTGCGCTAAACTAAAAAAGGTTTCATGGCGAAGCCGTGCCATTATCCAACGCTCAACGATTTGTACGCCGACTTCAGCTTTCGCCTTATCTTTGGGTTTATAAGGTCTGGCAGGTATCACTGTGGTGTCGTAATGCTCTGCGAGTTGTTGGTAGGTTGGGTTTAAGTCAGGCTCGTAGCGACAAGCTTTAGTGACGCCACTTTTAAGGTTGTCAGGAATGATTAACTCAGGCACACCGCCAAGAAATTCAAAACAGCGAACATGACTCATTATCCAGTCTTCAAGCCCTTGTGATAACGTGGCTTCGGCATAGGTGTAATTAGACGCGCCCATCACCGCCACGAATACTTGAGCAGTTCTAAATTCACCAGTTCTGGGGTTAACTATCGGGATAGTTGGGCCGCAATAATCAACAAATAGCTTTTCACCGGCTTTATGATGCTGACGCATTGAGCGCTTTTGGGTTTTAAACCATGCTTTGTATTGCCGACAGTAGTGGTTGTAGCTGTAATGCCCTTCTGGATGCTGCTCAGCATATTCCTGCCAGAGCAGTAATAAGGTCATGGTTTTACAGCTTAAAGCTTGCTTAACGCTAAGCCAATCAGGTGAGGCATATTGTTTAGGCTGAACTTTGGTTGTGAAGAATGCACGAGTGAGCTTACTGTCATCCCACGTATCATCTAAAGGCCAACAGGTAATGCCAAGCTGTGCAGCTCGATTAGCATAAGTTGAAACAGAGGATGGGGAAATTGATAAGCTTTTCGCGATTTGACGATGCGTTAAATTTGCGCCGTATTTTAGCCGTAATATTTCTTTTAATTTTCTCATTGATATAGGTGCCGTTGGCATAGTTATCCCCATCGCGGTTAAAATGACAAGAATAACGATTAAACACACCTACAATGTGAGAGAAAGGGTGACTTTTACGTCAATAACATCAAGTCGATCGCTCAATAACATTTCTAGGCAAAAGTGATCGGCATCGATGTTATTGCATGATCGCGATGCATGTTATTGGCTGATCGGTATCAATGTTATTTGGTGATCGCGATGCATGAAAATATGCAGTAAAGGTATCGAGCGCTCTGTCGAGTCGACTGATAATAGGTTGTGAGTCATGGACATTGCCTGCGGTGGC
>NZ_NSDG01000203.1 GCF_002289345.1 Pseudoalteromonas sp. HM-SA03
GTAATGCTCACGCAGCACAATGTGCTTTACTATCTTCACGCCTTAACCCGCCAGTTAGGTGACAAGTATCGTAATATCGACTTTTCTTCTAACTACTGTTTTGACCTGTCGGTGACCACCACCTTATGCCCGCTCCTTGCTGGACAAACGGTGTGTGTCTATGAAGGCGATATTCTTGATGCCGCCGCCTTTAGAGCTCATCTAAATGCCGCGAACGTTGGCTTTGTGAAAACCACACCGAGTCTTGCCATGGCGCTATTGCCTGGCAGCGATGCACAAGTTGATGCCCTAATGCTCGGTGGTGAGGCGCTGACTGAGCAGGCCATTGCCGCATTAAGCGACCATGTGAACGCTATTTTCGATGAATATGGCCCAACGGAAGCCACCGTCGGTACGATGCTCGCGCAGGCCTATCCACGTCTTCATCAAGGCATAGGTAAAGCCTACCCTAACGTTAATCTTCATGTGTTATCTGAGTCGCTGCAGCCCATGCCCATTGGTGCGCCGGGTGAGTTATATATTTCAGGCCTTGGGGTTGCCCGTGGTTACTTAAACCGCCCTGAACTCAATACTGAGCGCTTTATTGATAATCCATTTAGTCACGACCCCGCCCATAGCAAGCTGTACAAAACCGGTGACCTTGCCCGCTTCCTAGACAACGGCGACTTGGTGTATCTCGGTCGTAACGATGAGCAGGTGAAAATTCGTGGTTATCGTGTCGAATTAGGAGAGATTGCTGCAGCTATTGTCGACCAGCAAGGCGTACAAAACGCAGTAGTGATTGATGTACCTGCACCGCAAGGCAAAGCGCTGGCCGCTTACCTTGTTGCAGAGCCTGACCTTGAAATTACCGAGTTAAAGCTCGCCCTAAGTGCTGCTTTACCTGAGTATATGGTACCCAGTCACTTTACCCTAATCGAGCATATTCCACTTACGGGTAACGGTAAGCTTGACCGCAAGGCTCTGCCTACGCCAGAGCTTCAAGCCGACAACCTCTATGTGGCACCGCGTAATGCCTTAGAGACCCAGCTTTGTGAGATTTGGCAACAGGTACTTGGCCTAGAACAAGTGGGGATTGAAGATAATTTCTTCAGTATCGGGGGGGACTCTATCTCGGCTATCCGGTTGATGAATGCGTGTAATAAAGCACTGGATTTAAACATCCCAATTTCAGCCTTGTTTGAGCATACCCATATTGCCGCAATCGTCGACAACTTAGAGACGCTGAGCGTGGATATCGAGATTAAAGCAGACTCCGGATCACAACAAGAACAAACTAATAGCATGAGGATTTAACCATGTTGTCATTGCTCGCTGAACTGAAAGATCACAATCTCTCGATCTGGTTGCAAGACGGCGGACTAGAGCTGTCATTTGGCACGCAAGCGCCAGATGCTGCACTTGTTGCAAAGTTAAAGTCAAACAAAACGCAACTAATGGATTACCTTGAAGCAAAAGCAATTTTTTCAAAGGATGCGTTTAATACACTGCCAGAATTAAACCGCTACCCGCTTTCATTTGCGCAAGAGCGTTTATTATTTATCGAACGCATAGAAAATGGCACCAACGCTTATCATATTCCGTTTTTGGTTAAACTCTCTGAGCACACAGAGCTTGCGCGATTAACGCAAGCACTGAATATCGTGTTAGATAGGCATGAAGTACTTCGCAGTGTCTATCGTCAAGACGAGCAAGGCCACGACTATCAAGAGGTGTTGAGCGCCAGTATTGAAATTACGCCTAGCCCTGTAGCTGACTTAGCAGCGCTCAATACGGCTGTTAAACAAGCTATTAGTACACCATTTGACTTAGCCAATGAGCCTATGTTCAAGGTTTGCTTTTGGACAGTAGGCGCAGAGCGTTACGTGCTATTTATGTGGCACCATATTGCGTTTGATGGCTGGTCCACCGAAATCTTTATGCGTGAGCTACACCAAGCCTATTTTATGCTAGCTTCAGGCAAAACGCCTGAGCTACCAGCGCTTGAGTTACAGTACCAAGACTACGCAAAATGGCAGCGCGAGTACCTCAGCGGCGATACCTTAACTAAGCTTTTAGAGCACTGGACTGATGCACTTGCAGGCGCTGAGCAGCTTGAATTACATTCGCCACTAGCAAGGCCAAATGAATATCAATATCACGGTGCCGACCACCGTATTCATCTGGGTCAGGAACGAAGCGAAGCCCTCAAAGCCATAGCCAAAACGCAGCAAACCAGTCTTTATGTAGTACTGCTCAGCAGCTGGGCATTGACATTACAAGCAACCAGCGGTCAGTCAGATTTAGTCATCGGTACACCATCTGACAACCGTCACCTAAGCCAGACACAAAATCTTATTGGCTTTTTGGTCAATAGCTTAGCCCTGCCAATTCATGTTGATAACGCACTCGACTTTAATGCCTTGATCCAACAAGTACACCAAACCCTAAAAGCGGCAAAGGCGCACCAAGATCTGCCATTTGATAAATTGGTCGACGCCCTAAAATTACAACGGGATCCGTCTCGCCACCCGCTATTTCAAATGATGTTTGCGCTTGAGCAATTTAAAAATAACAGCGACGACAGCAGCCAACAGCTGTTTACGCCAGTGAATGAATCACAAGTAAAAGCACTCCATAAAGTGGCAAAGTTCGACATTAGTTTGCTGCTACAAAATGGCGACGAAGAAGTATTTGGTGATATTAACTACTCCACCGCACTATTTCCAAGTGACTGGATCGCAACTCTTGCTGAGCGCTTTATCAATATTATCGATCAGGTGATCGCCAGAACCGCACAGCCACTTTCAAAAATAGCCCTACAAAATAGAGCTGAGACTGACACACTCCGTACTTGGCACAACAACGCCGAGTCGTTTGCCACCGACAAAGATCTGGCCAGCTTAGTAGAGCAGCACGCCGCTAACACCCCTGAGCAGA
>NZ_NSDG01000204.1 GCF_002289345.1 Pseudoalteromonas sp. HM-SA03
TTTTCAGCGTAGCGCCCCGTGTCAGTGGGGTCGCATTATAGGGCGATCCGATTTTAGTGCAACCCTTTTTTCGGTTTTTTCTATTTATTTTTCAAATGCTTTTTAGCCCACCGAATCCTAACAACTTATCCACATTTTCTGTGGATAACCCACAGGAATTTCGGCTTTTGCTTTTCTTTATGGTAGATTACCGCCCCATTATTTACTCGTTCTTAGAAAAAGGCTAAATACATGGCTGATATCTTAAACTCGATAAGTGGTCTTTTATGGGGCCATCTACTTATCTACCTCTTAATAGCTGCAGGTGTATTCTTCACAATTAGACTTGGTTTTATTCAATTCACTCAATTCCCATATATGGTGAAGGTAATGATGCAAAGCCGCGAAGGTGCTGAAGATGGTATCTCCTCTTTTCAAGCATTCTGTACTTCACTCGCCGCACGGGTTGGTACCGGAAATATGGCAGGTGTTGGTGTTGCGCTCTATTTGGGCGGTCCTGGTGCTATATTATGGATGTGGCTCATTGCCTTGATTGGTATGGCGACTAGTTTTGCTGAAAGTTGCTTAGCGCAGCTATATAAGACAAAAGATGATGACGGAAACTTCCGTGGTGGCCCTGCTTATTATATGGAGCTAGGTTTAAAACGTAAGTGGATGGGGGTGTTATTCTCACTTTGCCTTATCCTTGCATTTGGTTTTGTCTTTAATGCAGTACAAGCCAACTCCATTGCTGCAGCATTTAACGTTGCCTTTGATGTGCCTAAATATGTGATGGGTATTGCGTTAGTAGCAGCTTCTGGGATTATCATCTTCGGAGGTTTAAAAACTATTGCACGCTTTGCCGAACTCGTCGTGCCTTTTATGGCCGTTGCTTATCTTATACTTGCACTTTACGTCTGTGCTGTGAACTTTGCGCAGCTACCAGATATATTCATGTTAATAGTAAAAAGTGCAATGGGTATTGAGCAAGCGGGTGCTGGTGCTATTGGCTACGCGGTAATGCAAGCGATGCTTCAAGGGATCAAGCGCGGCTTATTCTCAAATGAAGCGGGGATGGGTAGCGCAGCAAACGCTGCTGCTAGTGCAACACCAAATCCAAACCATCCAGCATCACAGGGTTATGTACAAATGCTAGGTGTATTTGTAGATACCATAGTGATCTGTACCGCGACCGCTTCGCTTATTCTTTTATCTGGTCAGCTCGAGCCAAACTCAGGTTTAACTGGCATTGAATTAACGCAATCTGCATTGGTTCATCATGTAGGAGAATGGGGCGCAATTTTCGTTGCGGTGGCTATTCTATTTTTTGCTTTTACTTCCATTGTTGCCAACTATAGCTATGCAGAAACCAACCTACTGTTCTTAGATCACCATTCAAAGAAAGGCATGATGGTATTTAGAGCTTGTGTATTAGGTATGGTAATGTTTGGTGCGGTAAGCGAACTTGGACTGGTTTGGACACTCGCTGATATTTCAATGGGCTTAATGGCTGTAGTAAACGTGGTTGCACTCTTTATGCTTCGCAAAGTCGTGCTATGGCTTGCCAACGATTATAAAAAGCAGCTTAAAGCTGGCGTAACCCCAGAGTTTGATCCTAGTACCAACCCTGAAGTAGAAAAAACACTACCAAAAAGTATTTGGACTAAATAGACCAATACAGCGCACTAGAGCTTATTTTTAGTGCGCTTTCTTCTTATAAAACTCAGGATTAATGACGAAGAACACAAAAATACGCCCTTGAGTTCATTTAATGTCCAAACAAACCAACCACTTATTGCCTTTCAAAAAAAAATCCGTATAGTAAAGCACAAGTCGGCATATAGCGCAGCTTGGTAGCGCACTGTCATGGGGTGTCAGGGGTCGCAGGTTCAAATCCTGCTATGCCGACCAGCTTTTCCTTACCCTATTCAATAAGTTATATAATTTATTCGTCTTACTTTTTCGCACTAAGCGTCAGCAATATCTAACTCTATATCGCACATTTATCGCACCATATTTATCTTAACTTAATTTCTATTTTTTGAGTTAGATTGGGTGTTGATTGGGGGGGATATATAGGAAGACAGCTAATGGCACCTTTGTTACCTTCCTCACGATAAAATTTTATAGAAGCTTTTCAGATAAATAATTTGTAATAGGCGGGCAATGAATCGTGGCAGCTCATATATGACCTTATGCTTTTGGTGGTAACTAAGTTAGATTAACGTCTGAGAGGTAGGCTTTAGCGAATGGCGGACTTTAAACTTATCTATCAAAGCTGTTGCTATATTCGGCATAAGCACTTTCCCCATATTCAGAAACATGGGCAAGTTGCGCTTTTTTGTCCTTAAACCACTTTATAACATTTCAATAATTTCTCTAACTAGTAATGAGTTATCTAATTTGCTATTAATAAGAAAAGTAAGCAATAGCGCGGCAAAAGAATGCGCAAGTTGCACACAATTAAAATGTTATGTTTTCGAGGTTTAAAAAAGAATTCTTAGGTTAACGGTTAGTGGCGAGGGTTCGAATCCTACCCTGCTTATTTTGTTCCTAGCTGTCTGTACTTTGCTGATGGTTTTTAGCTATATCAAAAATCGTATGTTAACAACATTGGACTCGGGCCAAAATCCTGAGAAGGAGGATAGCATTATGGGAAAAGCAAAGTGTGTAGTAGCTTCAGTAATTGATGTATTTCAGGCGCTGGGAACAAGTTTTGTTGCCTTTGGTGGGCCGCTAACCTAAGAGTTTTAATTTCAATATAAACATAACCACCTAAACCCAGTGAAGAAAAAACAATAATATCAAGGATTTGAGCTGTGATTTTCAAGTTTTGGGCAAATCTCCCATATAAAGAATGCGTACATCCCGATGACAAAGAAGTCATAGAGAAATACAAAGATATTTTTGAATTACATGTACCGCCAGGTCACATTAACGGAAACCTTAAAACGGCCCCTGTTATTGCGCTCTTTCTGAATCCTGGCTTTGAAAATGAAGATAAGCAGGGGTTCGAAGATGAGAGTTGTAGAACACTTCTGTTTGAACAAATCAAAGGAGAAAGTGACTTTCCTCTTTGGTTCAAGCGATGGAGAGAATGGTTCTTACCACGAGCAAGACTTGATGGAATGACAGACGAAGAGGTTGCGAAGAATGTCTCAATATTCAATGTTTGCTCCTATGCATCGAAAGATGCAAAACAATTAAAACCTTCAATTCTAAATAACCTACCAAGCACTCAGGTAGCTATTGATTACTTGCATCAGGTATTGATTCCCCAAGCCCAAAGAGGTGAACGCTTCATTGTCGTGTGCAGAGCAGCTTGGGCATGGAAGCTCGACAAGTCCATCGAGTGCGACACAATTAAATTTGTAAAAAACCCTAGAGGCGGTTATTTTGGACCTGAAATTCGAGCGCAAATTAAGGAATGGTTGAACTCTAAGTAAGGAACACTAGCTTAATAAGTTAAATATAAATGAATTGCCACCGTTCGTAAATGGACTCATGCTGTCAGATACTATTAACCTCTTCTGGCAGACCAAGTTAAGACTTACTTAAATAATTTACACCTTTCGTTGGTTTGAAAATTCCGGTATTTACCCTGAGCAAATCCAATACCTCTTTACAGTTCGTAACCCTAACCCAGTCCTTTTCGAAACTTGCCTCTGAGTAGGCTTTTTGTAAGCGTACGGCTAACTACACCTAGAGGCTAACATGCCAGGGCAGTAAACTGTCGATATCGCACTGTGG
>NZ_NSDG01000205.1 GCF_002289345.1 Pseudoalteromonas sp. HM-SA03
CAGCATTTAAGATCTGCAACCTAAGGGCGGAAGCGTACCTAAATGCCGTAGCAGCGGCTTTACGCCGCGACCAAGGGCTAAAGAGTAAATTGCAAATTAAGAAACAACAAAAACAACAATCTAAAAAACGAACTCAAACTTGGTAAGGCTTTTATTCATACTTTCAAGGTAAAAACATAGAATATAGAGTGAGATATTGCGCAAAACCTAGTACTCACTTGCGATTAACAATCGTGCATGCTTTAATTAGCCCACGAAATTTTTATTGTCTCTCTACTATTTAATAAAGGGCAATAAAAGTAATGAAAAGAAAAGATTACAACACTTTTGGGAAGAAACAATGGCGCTACGCTGTAAAACTATCATTGCTTCAGCCGTTCTGATGACAATGAGCGGCTGTACACTTGTTCCTGGTGGCCATTTTGAAGGGATCGGCTCTGGCGAACAAACCGCAAATCTAGAACGCGACTTAGAAAAAGTAAATATTCACATTATCGACTCTCAGTTAGTTCAAGAACACAAAATCAAACAAGCCAAAAAAATTGACCGTTCGTCACTTGCTGGTATCGATGTCTCAAATTACGAATATCGTTTAGGCGTTGGGGATGTCATTACAATTGGTGTTTGGGATCACCCAGAACTTACAATCCCAGCTGCGGTACAAAGAACAGCCGAGTTTGATGGTTTCCGCGTTCAGTCTGATGGCACTGTTAACTTTGCTTACACGCCAAAGGTGCCGGCAGCTGGGAGAACCATTAATGAGTTGCGTGATGAGCTTGTCAAAAGGCTAAGCCGAGTTATCGAAGAACCACAGATAGATGTAAAGGTTGTTGGTTTTAGAAGTCAAAAAACATACGTAACCGGTGAAGTAACTAAGCCGGGTGTATACCCCATCACAGAAACGCCAGTCACGCTAATTGATGCAATAAACCAAGCTGGCGGCCTGACAGAAAGTGCAGATTGGGAAACCGTAACATTTACTCGCGGTGAGAAAACGGAGGTTATTCAACTTGATGACTTCTATGCCGAGGGAGATATTTCGCAAAACCGCCTGTTACAACATGGTGATATCATTCATATCAGCCGCAACGACAAACGTAATGTTTATGTTTTAGGTGATGTAATTAAAGCAGGCAAAGTAGACGTAAACCGCTATGGCTTAAGTCTAGCAGAAGCGCTAACGGATGTTGGTGGCTTTAATGAACGCACCGCAGATGCAAATGGTATTTTTGTACTGCGTAAACGCGACCTACAAAAAGACGGTGTACTTGCCGATGTATATCAACTACATGCAAAAAATGTAGCTTCATTGGTACTTGCTGAACAGTTTGAACTGCAGCCTCAAGATATTGTGT
Organism: Pseudoalteromonas sp. HM-SA03; assembly: GCF_002289345.1. GTDB lineage: Bacteria > Pseudomonadota > Gammaproteobacteria > Enterobacterales > Alteromonadaceae > Pseudoalteromonas. The sequence continues at coordinate 1,356 of NZ_NSDG01000205.1, forward strand.
ACGTTACCAGCGCACCACTTGCTCGTTGGAACAAAGTTATCAGCTTACTATTGCCTTCGCTATCAACGGTGGATGCAATTCAAGATATCAAAAACCAATAGTGTGATTGCTCATGTTTGATAGTGTATTAATGGTTTGCGCTGGTAATATTTGCCGCAGTCCAACCGCAGAATATGTATTAAAAAGCAAATTGGCGGGTAAGAATATTCAAGTATCATCGGCAGGCCTAACTGCGTTAGAGGGTAAATCAGCCGATGCAATGGCACAAGAACTTGCTAAGGTGCAAGGTATCGACATGAGTGAGCATCAAGGTCGCCAGCTCAGTGGTACGCTTGTTGCGCAAAACAGCCTTATTTTAGTAATGGAGCATAGGCACCTTGACGACTTATGCAGCCGTTACCCTCAAGCTCGCGGTAAAACCTTTTTACTCGGTAAATGGATTGGCGATAAAGAAATCCCCGATCCTTACCGCCAATCTAAAGAAGCGTTTGAACACGTGTATGAGCTTATCGATAGCGCCTGTGGCGCTTGGCAACAGTATTTATAAGGAATTGCGAGTATATGAATGCTCAGCCAAATCTAATTTCTCCGCAAAAAACACAAAAAGGCGATGATCAAGAAATTGATCTAATTGCATTATTTGGTGCGCTACTTGATGCCAAGTGGTTTATAGTGGGTGTTACCGCTTTATTTATGCTGTTAGGTGTCGCATACGCCATATTTAGCACCCCAATTTACCAAGCAACCGCTATGGTACAGGTCGAAGAAAAGGGAGGCTCCGTCCCGGGCTTTGATGACATGGCAAGTATGTTTGAGAGCACATCCGAAGCTGTGACTGAGATTGAACTACTTAAATCAAGGAGCGTAGTAGGCGAAGCGGTTGACACACTACAATTAGATGTAGTCATAGAGCCTAAACTATTCCCTTTATTTGGTAACCGAGCTTTTCGCAACTTTGTAGCACTAAGTGCAGGTGAAGTTGCAGAACCAAGTTTAGGAGCTGAGTCCTATGCTTGGGGTGGAGAAAAAGTCGAAATTCATCGGTTCCGAGTACCTAAAAGTGCCGAGGAGTTGGAGTTTACTCTTAAAGCAAAACCTCAAGAAAGCTTCTCGCTCTACGATGAAGATGGGAAAGAAGTGCTTTCAGGCAAAGTGGGAGAAGAGGTAAAGTCAGGAGAGTTTGAGCTAGTTATCAAAACCTTGGTTGCACGACCTGAAACAGAGTTTAGTATCGTAAAGCGTAATCGCCTGCAAACGATACTGGATCTGCAGAAAGAAATTTCCGCATCTGAAAAGGGCAAGGATTCAGGGATCATCAACCTCGCGCTGCAAGATAAAAGCCCTGAATATGCAGAAGAAGTGCTAGACAAAGTGGCAAGTATTTACGTGCGCCGTAATGTTGAGCGTAACAGTGCAGAAGCGCAACAATCACTAGAGTTTTTAGAAGTACAATTACCTGAGGTTAAGCGTAGCTTAGAGCGTGCTGAAAAAGCCTTTAACGATTACCAAATTCGTCAAGAGTCCATTGATATTAGCTTAGAAACACAGGGCGTTTTAGAGCAAATTGTTGCATTAGAAACAAAACTACAAGAACTGGAATTAAAGCGCTTAGAGCTTGGGCGTAAATTTAAACGTGAGCACCCCTCTTACCGTGGTGTTGTTGAGCAAATCGATACGGTCAAGCAACAAAGAAATGAATTAACCGGTGAAGTGCAAGGGCTACCTGAGACTCAACGAGAGTTGCTACGTTTGAAACGTGATGTTGAAGTTAATAATGAAATCTACACTCTGCTACTAGGCAAAACTCAAGAGCTGGATATTGTGCGTGCAGGTACGGTAGGTAACGTTCGTATTGTTGACTATGCAGAGGTAAATACAACTGAGCCGGTGAAGCCCAAAAAAGCCCTCATTGTGGTTGTAGCGACTTTACTAGGAGGTATGCTCGCTGTTGCCATTGTTTTGATTCAAAAAGCGATGCACAAAGGGATAGAAGATCCAGCTGAAATCGAGGCGTTAGGCCTGCCTGTTTATGCGAGCGTACCTTTCTCTGAGTACCAAGTTAAGCTAACAGGCTTTGCCAAAGCTCGACAAGGGAAGACCGCAAAAGCAAAATCAATTTTAGCCATCGATAACCCTGCGGATCTCTCTGTAGAAGCATTACGGAGCCTACGCACGAGTCTTCACTTTGCTATGCTAGAAGCCAAAAACAATGTAATCGCCATTTCTGGCCCAAGCCCTGGTGTTGGTAAGTCATTTATCACAGTAAACTTAGCGACAGTGCTTGCTCAAAGTGGTAAAAAAGTGCTGGTGATCGACGGTGATATGCGCAAGGGCTACCTGCAAACTCAGTTTGGCATGAAATGGGATAATGGTTTGAGTGATTACCTATCTGGACGTTTAAACCTGAGTGAAACTATCAAGAATACGCAACTCGTAGGTCTTGATGTGATGACTCGTGGTCAGATACCACCAAATCCGTCAGAGCTTTTAATGCACCAAAATTTTACCAAACTAGTAGAAGAAGTGAGTAGCATATACGATTTGGTGATTATTGATACACCGCCTATTTTAGCAGTAACAGACCCTGCAATAGTTAGCGCACATGCCGGTACTACGCTGTTGGTGACGAGGTTTGGCCAAAACCACGTAAAAGAGCTAGAGATAACGCGTAATCGTTTTGAACAAAATGGTATTGATGTAAAAGGCGTTGTGTTTAATGGTGTTGTTCGTAAGTCAATGAATGCCTATGGATATTACGGCTACTACAACTACGAATATAAGAGCGATAAATAAATTATTATAGGCTGCAGGCTCGAAGCCCGAGGCTTGCAGCTTACAGCTTAAAACTTATAAATGGAGTAACAATGGAAATCTCCCAAGCCCGTATGACTCACCTAAAGCAACTAGAAGCCGAGTCAATTCATATTATTCGCGAAGTGGCTGCAGAATTCGATAATCCAGTAATGCTTTACTCTGTCGGTAAAGACTCAGCAGTAATGCTGCACTTAACAATGAAAGCGTTTTACCCTGCTAAACCGCCATTCCCTTTAATGCATGTTGATACAACATGGAAGTTTAAAGAAATGATAGAGTTTCGCGATAAAATGGCTAAAAAGTTGGGTTTTGATTTACTAGTGCATATTAACCAAGAAGGTGTAGATGCCGGTGTTGGACCATTTACTCACGGCAGTGCTAAGCATACAGATATCATGAAAACGCAGGGCTTAAAGCAAGCGCTAGATAAATACCAATTTGATGCCGCTTTTGGTGGCGCACGCCGTGACGAAGAAAAGTCACGTGCTAAAGAGCGTGTTTACTCATTCCGTGATAAAAACCACCGTTGGGATCCTAAAAATCAACGTCCAGAATTATGGAATACCTTTAACGGTAAAGTAAATAAAGGCGAGAGCATTCGTGTATTCCCACTAAGTAACTGGACCGAGCTTGATATTTGGCAATACATTTACCTAGAAAACATCGATATTGTACCACTTTACCTAGCGGCAGAGCGTCCAGTTGTTGAGCGTGACGGTACTTTAATTATGGTTGATGATGAGCGTATGCCACTAAATGAGGGGGAAGTACCAATGAAAAAAATGGTCCGCTTTAGAACCCTTGGCTGTTATCCACTAACTGGCGCAGTTGAGTCTAATGCCACAACACTGCCTGAAATTATCCAAGAAATGTTACTTACCAAAACCTCAGAGCGCCAAGGCCGTGTAATCGACCACGATTCATCAGGCTCAATGGAGAAAAAGAAAATGGAAGGGTATTTCTAGAGCGCATAGTAGTGCTTCGTGCCTCAAGCTATGAGCTGCGAGCTTAACTATATAGTTAGGAACTTTAAGTGAGTAGCAAAATTGATTTACAGGGATAGTGATGAAATACGAAAATTTAGAGGTATGGCAGCGTAGCTTTCGCCTAAGCATAGAAATTTATAAAAAATTTGAGCTGCTAAAAGATTTTGGCCTGAAAGATCAAATGTGTAGAGCTAGCGTTTCTATTCCTAGTAATATAGCGGAAGGCTTTGAAAGAGAGTCTGAAAAAGAAAAGGTTCGCTTCTTGATTATAGCAAAGGGGTCTTTAGGTGAATTAAAAACACAGTTAATGATTGCAACTGAAGTAGCTTATATTTCAAAAGAAGATAGCTTACCAATTATTGATGAGTGCGAATTAATTGGAAAAATGCTAGGTGGCTTAATTAGAACAATCAAGAATTGCTCGTAGCCCGCAGCTCGTAGCCCGCAGCCCGTAGCCCGCAGCTCGTAGCCCGCAGCTCGTAGCCCGCAGCTC
>NZ_NSDG01000206.1 GCF_002289345.1 Pseudoalteromonas sp. HM-SA03
ACGATATGCAAGCTCCAGCAGTAGCAGAAGAAAAACTTAATTCACTGTCCGGAATTAGTTGACCACTACATTACTAGCATATACAAATAATGTCAGTTTTCAGCCATCAAATGGCAGAATTGTTCAAACCAAATCCCAACAAAGGGATCCAGCGTTAAAATATCAAATTTAAATTCCTTAAATCTAATGTATGTGTAATCAGTTGAATGGTGGTGTGAATTTTTGACACACAAAACTGGATCGATCCAGAGTTAAAGTACTAATTACACGAGGGAGATAGATGATAGGATGACCGTCAAAAATACCTTACATTACAATTTAACATAATATAAATTATAGGTGCATTTATACAGTATTGCATAACACGTATCTGCATCACTATAATATGTCCAATACTAACCAATATCGGACTTATCATGATTTTACCACTAGTTGATACCTTCAAGCAGCTTAGGTATCAAATTGCTCATCTTGAAGATAATACGCTTGCACATGAATATCCTGAACTGACAAAGTTCTTGGTTAGTCATGGTAAATCACTACCGGTATATAACGAGCTGCAGTTCTTATTTCAGTTTTTGTATATTTACGGTCGTAAGTCTGAAGCAACTTTTAACCGTTTTCGTAATGAGCTGGAACGCTTTTGTTTGTGGTCGTGGCTGGTTGCTAAGAAATCAGTGTTTGAGCTAAAGCGTGAAGACATCGAAGCATATGTAGATTTTGTGGTAGAGCCAGATAAAGCATGGACACAAACTTCTGTACAGTGGCGTTATAAACAAAACCAAGGGGTCCGTCAGGTTAACGAAAACTGGCGACCTTTCGTTCTTAAGGAAAATGGCGCTAGCCAGCAAACGTTGGCAGCAATGTTTACCGCGCTCAATGTATTTTACAAGTTTGCCATTTTAGAAGAAAAATCATTTGCTAACTTTGTTCCAGTGGTTAAGAAAAATAGCCCGTATTTAGTTGTTCAATCGCAAATCAATCTTCCTGATACGCTGAGTGATTTGCAATGGGAATATGTTTTTGGTGTAACACGTGATTTAAGTGAACAGCAGCCGGATCTAGAACGAAATCTTTTCGTATTAGCTTGCTTAAAAGGCTTGTATTTACGCATTTCAGAGCTATCTGACCGCCCTCATTGGTCACCCGTAATGAGCCACTTTTGGCAAGATCAAGATGACTTTTGGTACCTAAGAATTATGGGTAAAGGCAATAAGCTAAGGGATGTAACGCTTAGCGAAGACTTTATCAGTTATTTAAAGCGTTACCGGCAGTATCGGGGGTTAAGCGCCCTACCTCGCGTTGATGAGCCCTACCCAATTGTTCATAAACTAAGGGGCCAAGGTGGTATGAACGTTCGTCAATTACGCCGTATTGTTCAGCAAAGTTTTGACTTAGCAGTGGCTAAACTAAAGGAAGATGGCTTCACGGAAGAGTCAGAGCAACTCGAAGCCGCAACTTCACACTGGCTAAGGCATACAGGTGCAACGCATGATGCACAACACCGCCCGCTAAAACATCTTTCAGAAGATTTAGGTCACGCCAAAATTGCAACAACGGATCAAATTTATATTCAAACCAATATTAAAGAGCGTGCCAAATCGGGCTTAAAACGGAAGATTTAAATATAAGAAAAAGGACATTCGAGAACGTCCTTTTGAGTCTTCAAAGAATAAGTGCACTATGCTAAAATTCACTTACGCTTAAAGCGTACAATCAGCTCGTGCATTTCTTTTGCGGTCGATTCTAAATCTTTACTCTCTTGATGTACTTTGTCTGCACTATCCAGGCTGTTGTTCGCAAGCTGAGCAATATTCACAACTTGCTGATTAATGTCATCAGACACGGCCGCTTGTTGCTCAACCGAAGTTGCAATTTGCATCGACATATCACTAATCTGGATAACAGCTTGAGTGATTTGTTGTAGCATATCGGTGCTTTGATTCAGCTGTTCAATACCATGGAGCGATTCTTCTTGGCCTTGCTGAGCAATATTTACTGACGCTTGTGTGCTGCTGGTTAGCTCTTCAATAATTGCATGGATCTCTTTCGTCGACTCTTGAGTACGCTGTGCTAGATGTCTAACTTCATCAGCAACTACTGCGAAGCCCCTACCTTGCTCACCGGCTCGCGCAGCTTCAATTGCTGCATTTAGTGCTAGCAAATTAGTTTGCTCAGCGATTTGTTCAATAATCTGTGCGGCTGCCGCAATTTTATCAGTTTGCTTAGAGACACCTTCAACAGAGTTGCGGATCTCGGCAATGGTATTACTTAAATCACCAAAGGCAATTTTAGTTTTATTAGCGATCTGTTCTGTTTGAGAAGTCAAATCAAGGGAGTTTTGAGCATCTTTAGCACTCAATTGCACGCTGTTAGAGACATCGTTGATGGTTGTTGTCATTTCGTTCATTGCGGTGGCAACAAGTTCTGTCTCTGTTTGCTGCTTTTGTAAATCAGCATAGGTGGCTCGCGCTTCTTTACTCGCAGTATGCGCTCCTTTTGATACGTTTTGTGCAGCGTGTTCGACACGCGTGAGAATTGTATCTAAGTGTGCCCTTTCACTCTTTAAACGTACTTGGATTGATGCCATAGTACCATCCCAAGTCGAGTAAACTTGCTCGGATATCTCGTCGCAAAAACTGTGCGCCAACTCAGACTCCAATCGTCTCAGCTGTTCTTTATCGCGCCAAGTCGCATAGGCTGAATATGCGAGCATATTTGCCATCAACCAGAAAAACCCTGTTGACTCAGAAGCAAAATACCAAAACGCTAATGACGAAACGATGTTAAATACCGGCCAAACCACACGTAATTTGGGAAAGCTGAAACTGCTTCCTTTATTAGTAGTTACGTTTGTATAAAGATGGTTTGCCCGTTCAACCGTCGCCCTATCTGGGCAGCTTCTAACCGACTCATAACCAATGACTTTGCCACTTTCTGTTATTGGGGTTACATAAGCATCAACCCAGTAGTGATCACCATTTTTGCAGCGATTTTTTACTATCCCCATCCATGGTTTACCTGTTTTAAGCTGCACCCACATCGTTTGAAACGCTACAGGCGGCATATCTGGATGTCTTACTATATTATGAGGTTGACCAACTAACTCGTCACGGGAAAACCCACTAACATCAATAAATGCTTGATTGCAGTCAATTATCTTACCTTTCAGATCAGTGACAGAGATGAGTTTTACATCGCGAGAAAAGGTTTTTTCTCTTTGGGTTACTGGGTGGTTGGTTCTCATTAGACATGTCCAAAACTAACAAAAAATTGATTTTCCCTTAAAGATTTTCAGAAAAATACGCCCTCAATCTATGAATAGCAATAGAGAAGGGATTAATTAACGATAATTACAACTATAGTGTGACTTAATTTTAGGCGCAAATTGATTTATGCCAGTTTAGATCGAAATTAGGCTTACTCCCGTATAGCCTTTCTTGTAAAATAATCCTATTAAAATGATAATCTAAGGAGCGTTAGGTGTCTCGCTTTTCAGCCATAACAGATAATCCCCATGAAGGCCGATTTAATTCCAAAACGGGTATTCTTATTACAAATTTAGGTAGCCCAGATGCACCAACAGCTAAAGCACTTAGAGTTTATCTCGCTGAGTTTCTTTCCGATCCCCGTATTGTCGAAATTCCAAGACTAATTTGGTTAATAATTTTGCATGGGGTAATTTTACGTATTCGCCCTAAAAAGTCGGCACATGCCTATCAATCAATTTGGACCGAGGAAGGCTCCCCTTTGATAACCATAAGTCGAGCACAAACTGACAAAATAGAAAAGCAGTTACGCAGTGAAGGTTTCGAAGACATCGAAGTTGAGCTTGCTATGCGCTATGGCAACCCATCAATTGAATCAGGGCTTGAGAAGTTAAGAGAGAAAGGCATCACACGAATAATCATCATGCCGCTATATCCCCAATATTCCAGTGCAACGACAGGCTCAACCTTTGATCAGATCTCAAAGGTGCTAAGAGGTTGGCGCTGGGTACCAGAACTACATTTTATTAATGGTTATCACAAACATCCACTTTATATTGAATCTTTAGCTAATTCCATTAGCGAAAATTTTGAGGCGAATGGAGAACCGGATAAATTGGTTTTTTCATATCATGGTACACCAAAACTATTTTTAGATAGAGGTGACCCGTATCACTGTTTTTGTCAGCAAACGACTCGCTTAGTCGTTGAAAAACTCAATCTTGATAAAGAAAAAGTGATGACGACCTTTCAAAGTCGTTTTGGTAAAGCGGAATGGTTGCAACCTTATACGGACAAAACACTTGAGAGTTTTCCGAGTCAAGGTATTAAAAACGTCGCAATTTTAAGCCCAGCTTTTAGTGCCGACTGCTTAGAAACGTTAGAAGAGTTGGAAGTAGAAAACCGCGAGGTCTTTGAGTCTGCTGGCGGTGAAAAGTATCGTTATATTCCTGCACTAAACGACCGTGATGATCACATAAAAGCGATCGTAGCCCTGATAAAACCACTGTTGTAATAAAGACGCTGAAGCAACCGCATTTTTTGAGGTGTGATATAAAAATATCACACCATTATTTTTCTAACGCACTTTGCGTTTGTACAGCAAAAGCATCTGTTGTGAGTAACTTAAGGCAAGCATCTATAGGCTTTGCGGGACTGTAAAAAAATCCTTGAATGTGGTGACAACCGAGCTCTCGTAATTTCTCAAGTTGAGTAAACTGCTCCACCCCTTCGGCTATCACACCAATTCCCAACTTATCACTGAGCTTAATAAGGCAGTCTATCATTACTTGTTTGTTGTAATCAGACATTAAGCTATCGACAAAGCTCTTGTCTATCTTTAGATAATCTACTTGATTTTCTATCAAGTTACTTAATGATGAATAGCCAGTGCAAAAATCATCAAGCGAAACCTTAATACCATGTTCTCTTAGTTGATTCAGCGTTTTCCAAGTATAGCGATTTGTAGCAAGCGATTCAGTAACTTCAATGGTAATTGCTTCATACGGGATCTTGGCTTTTTCGATGGCACAAGTAATTAACTTCACCTGATTAATACTGGCTTTAAACTCGCTAACGGAGCGATTAATAGAGATCCCAACCTCTGTAAAACCAACTTGATGGATCTTTGCTAAGTCTTGGCAGCTGCGCTCAAGTACAAACTGTCCAACTAAATGAATAAGACCAAATTCTTCGGCGATAGGAATGAAAGTACCTGGTGATACCATTCCGTATTCATCATCAAACCAACGCACTAGGGCTTCAAACTTTGTGATGTGGTTAGTATCAGCATTAACGATCGGTTGATAATAAACAGTAAGCGTTCCTTCTTTTAGTGCTTGTTTTAACTTGTCTTTAAGCTTTATTTTATTTAAATAGGCGTTTTGAATGGCCGCATTGTGTAAAGCCACCTGTCCGCGCTCGGTCTTTTTGACGCTATTAAGTGCATGCGCTGCATTTCTGAGTAAATTAGCCGCAGTGATCCGAGAGCCGGCTTCGAGTTGTGCAATACCTGTAGAGCAAGTGACTTCTATGGTAATTTCATTAAATACGTAGGGTTGGGATAGTTTCTGTGAAAGCTTTTTAGCAATCTTAAGCGCGCTTTCTACATCGCTGTGAGTGAGTAATAACGCAAACTCGTCACCACCGTATCTTGCGATAATGTCATTTTGTCGAACCGCATTTTTTAATCTTTTCGCCACAGATATGAGTACTTTATCGCCAATCTCCGGACCAAAGACATCGTTGACTTCTTTAAACCTGTCTAAACCAATGAAAAGCAGTGAACAACTGGTATTGTTACTTCTGGAGCCCGATATTTGTTCCTCCAGTCGCTGCATAAAACTACGGCGATTTAACAGTGCTGTTAAAGGTTCATGGTTAGCATAAAAGGTAAGTTGAGACTCGTTACGCTTCCATTCGGTAATATCTCTAAAAATGCCGACGTAGTTAGCAACTCGACCTTGCTCATCCTTCACCACACTCAGTGTTAATTCCTCAGGATAAATCTGACCATTCTTGCGACGGTTGTGGATCTCTCCTTTCCAATGGCCAACCGTGCTCAACGATGCCCACATGGCTTCATAGAATGATTTATCTTGCTTACCAGATGATAACACCGCGGGGTCTTGGCCCAATAATTCGTAGCCGGTATAACCCGTTAGTCGCTCAAAAGCACGATTCACCATAATGATTTTATTGTCGTTGTTGGTGATCATAATGGCTTCTGTGGCATGCTCGAATACAACGTTGGTAAGTTCGAGCTGCTTATTAAGCGATGAAATATAGCTAATATCTTGAATTGTCGCAGTGAATACAAGTTCATCGCTATGGTGTTCACCAGACTCTACTTGACCAATAACTCTTAATAACCCATGATTTTCCGTGCGAGCGGCCAACGAAACTTGCAAATCAGTATTGCGGACAGCACCTAACCTCACTTTTTCTAATGCAACCCGCAGTCGTTCACTATCTTCTATCGTGAGTTTATCGAGATGTTGTGGTTCAATAAACCCGGACACTATTTTAGGTGGTATCATTACCACTCAACTAGAGGTGTCC
>NZ_NSDG01000207.1 GCF_002289345.1 Pseudoalteromonas sp. HM-SA03
ATCGTTTGGTTTCCCCAATCCTTTGAGTGCAGAATTAAAGCTTAGGCGGGATCTTAGGAAGGTGCAAGTTAGTGGTGGGTGTCAGCGACTTAAGCGGTGGGCGGGATCTTAGGAAGGTGCAAGTTAGTGGTGGGTGTCAGCGACTTAAGCGGTGGTGGGTGTCAGCGACTTAAGCGGCCTACGCCTAGTATGATGTTTTTGTTCATCAGCTCGCAATTTTGCTAGCGGCTTCCTCCATACTGGCCCTCGCGGATTTGCACTTGCCATTCGCTAGTAGTTATCGTTTAATAACAATCAGTTATTTAAACGGTGATCTTTCTACAGAGGACTTTCACCTCATTAGTTAATGCCCATGTCGGGCGTACACAAGTCAAGGCAGCATCGCCCCTGCGGGGCTGGATGCGCTAACGCGCGCCGCTGTTTGAGGCGTTAGCCACCCAATTCGAGTTCCGAGTGAATAAGGAAATATATGAACTTTGCAGAAGTACTAAAGAAATATAGACGGAGCTCTGGGATAACCCAGATCGAACTCGCGAAGTTGCTTGATACACACCAACCTATTATAAGTAACTTTGAAAGTGGCAGGACTGTACCGACACCTCAAGAAATTGAGCGAATAGTTGAGGCGTTAAAGCTTAACGAAGCTGAATCTGCACAATTAAAAGGTGCATCTATACAACAATCTGCCTCTGAGCCTACTCCACTGGTTAACGAACGAGGCATTTCTAGTAGCGACCTAACAAAAGAGTTTAATACTCAGATACTTGATCTACGGAATTCAATTAACTCCATAAGTGATAGGATTAGCACAAACGGAGGCGATAACGGCGAACTTGCATCGGCTATATCCGATATGCAGTCAGCTATTGCAGATTTGCAAAAGACAAGTAGTGACATTACAGCACCGGTAGCCCTGCCGTCGAAAGATGAGCTTCAAGTACGCTTGATTTCCACTACAAACTTCGATCGGCTAGAAGAATATCGTAGCGGCGAAAATAAATGGTTCTCATTTGGTTGCTTATTCGCAGGTATGCTAGGAGGGATACTTGTAAATATCATTACCGGTGCATCAATTAGTCCAAATACTTGGGTAGTAGGTGGGACATTTATAGTGGGTAGTGTTCTTTGCTTTTTATCTGGGTATAATTATTCAAAGAAAGCTACAGCTTTAACCAACAAGTTAACTCACCAAAATAATGGCTAATCGGGTAGCCGAGGGTATCTAGCCCTCAGCCCCACAACACCCTGCATGCGGGTCCGCAAAGGGCGTTTCATCTAACAGATTACCCGTTTGGGTAATGCACTTTTATCCATCCGTCTCTGAGTGAATATAGTCCCTCGTTTTCAGATAATTTAAGCTTAAGGCTTGTTGAATACCGGGTGTTTTGGAACTGCGCCAAGGCCCTTTACTTGTGATGCCACAGGCAACGGCTGCTTACACATGAACTCCACGCTTCATCAGGTTTCTCACTTTAGTTCTCGGTTTTCTCCATTGTCGCCAGTAACACATCCTGATCCTGCGCCTTATCCATTGGTCTAGGTCAACACATTGCTGGTATGCGTTTGCAATACCAAAATAATTGATCCATTCGCTTAGATATTGGCTTAATTTAAACAACTGATATTGCATGCTCACGCCCCAATTGCGGTTAGTTAAAATGCGTATCTGTCGCTTAAATTTATGCAGGATTTTGTAATGCCATTTGATTACTCCACGTTTAAAGGAACCGAGTAAGAACAATACAGACACCCAAAGTTATCTATTCACCATAGTTACGGCAGTTTCGACTTAGAATTACAAACAAGTGTTCATCACTCATATCAAAAGTGCTTCTAAAAAAGCTAGTTATTGGCGTTTACGTATTTCTCGACGTCAAAATCAGCTTATCGCGCACGGCATGGGAGAGGCTACGGTTAGCGCAGCTTGAGGCGTTATTGCTAAAGCCTTTATTTGGTCCAGCCAGCAAACGTTCACAATTTGCTAGGTTTGTGCGCCGTCGTTTTTTGAGTGTTTTACAATTAGTGCGCTGTAACTTGCTCTCGGCCATTCTTCAATGAGCTTCTAAGTTATCCAGTTGCTTTTAAACAGCTTGTGCCAGCGTATCACAATGGCTTTATCAGATATGCGCTTAGCCTTTTTATCATCAACATGCAAAAACCAACTTAAGAGATAAACAGGCTCTTGTGCTAAATAACCTCAAGCTAAGTAAATTTTACGCAAATTATACGGCAACGGAATTTCGACAAGGATAGAATAAAGACATAGCGCAAGTTGGAGTCACTATGTTTTCCGAGAATGGATTTATTGCCAAGAATGAGTATCTCGTTAGTTTTCTGGTTTTGCTGTTAACCAGCGCCTTTGCCGTTGCCTTAGACTCGTTGCTACATTCGGCGATCAGTGTACTGCTGGTATTACAGTTGGGGGTTGTTGTTGTTTCTCTCATCGCAAAACGTTGGATGGCACTGGGGGTGGCGGTTGTTAGCAGTCTAGTGTTCAACTTTTTTATCACAGAGCCCAGATACACGCTTCATATGAATAACACCGAGGACGTGGTCAATTTAGTGGTATTTATCACGGTGGCATTAGCTACCAGCTATTTATCGAGCTATATCAAAGAGCAAAAGCAGCAGCTTTTAGTTGCGAATGTGCGCTCCAATATCTTGTTGTCGGTTTCTCATGATCTACGCACACCGCTCGCTGCGGTGATAGGAGCGCTCGAAACGCTAGAAACCTATCGTGATAAGTTAGACCAAGACGAGCAAAATGAGCTGTTGGGGTCGGCACGATCAGAAAGCCACCGTTTGTTTCGCTATATCGAAAATATTTTGCAAGCCACCAAGTTACAGCATCAAGGGGATGAGCTTTCGCTTTTGAAGCAACCTACGTCTATTGATGTCTTGATCGATAACGTGATTTTGCGGCTAGGCGCGCCATGCGTCTCGAGAATGCCACAGAATATGAGTCCAATTCTCACGATACAAGCTGCACTCATTGAACAAGCCCTGTTTAACTTAATTGAAAATGCAGTCACCTTTAGTCCCGATGGAGAGCGGGTTGAGATTTCCTTTGGAGAAACGCAGCAAGCGTTGTTGATATTTATTCAGGATAACGGCCCTGGGATCCCCGTTGCTCGGCAAAAAGAAGTCTTTACCGCCTTTAGCTCATTTCGACAAAGCGCCAGCAAAGACGGTGGCAGTGGCTTAGGGTTGAGTGTGGCGAGAGGTATTATTCGTGCGCATGGCGGTGATATTCGCATTTTGCCCACGACGCAAGGCTGCACAATGGAAGTTAGTTTGCCAAAAGAGGAGGCGCATTGATGACCCACACCATTTTATTGATTGACGATGAAGAAGAGATCCGTCGTTTTATCCGCTTAGCATTAAAAGCTGAAGGGCTGAATTATGTGGAAGCCAGCACCGGAAAGGAAGCCATGTCGGTGTTAAAGGGTGAGCTGCCAGACTTAGTAATCTTAGATCTCGGGCTACCAGATTTTGATGGATATAGCATTTTGAAGAAGATCCGAGAAACCAGCAAGTTACCTGTATTGATCTTAACTGCGCGAGATCAAGAGGCTGAGAAGATTAAACTGCTTGAGGGCGGCGCAAACGACTACCTGACGAAGCCTTTTAGCATCAAAGAGCTAATAGTGCGCGTCAAAGTGCTATTACGAGATTTAGTACCGAACAAACGCTTGCTCGCCATTGACTACGGCAAGTTGATGATAGATTTACAAAAGCATCAAGTCATTATGGATAACGCACCATTAGCACTATCGAAAAAGGAATTTGCACTACTTAGTATGCTTGCACAAAGAGCACAGGAATTAGTCAGTCAGCAAACCTTATTAAAGCAAATTTGGGGCGAAAGCCATGTGGAAGATAGTCACTATTTACGGATTGTGGTCAGCCAGTTACGTAAGAAACTCAGTGACGATGCTGCTACACCAAAAATCATAGAAACTGAGCCCGGGGTTGGTTATCGGTTTTTACTTTTACCGCTCAATAAGCATTTCTCATAACGGAGTATATAGAGGTTGTTATGGCACAATTTGTAGTTATTGGTTTAGGCCGATTTGGTTTTGCGGCTTGTTTGGAATTAAAGCGGCTTGGAAACAAAGTGATAGGGGTAGATAGTCGCGAACGTGTGGTGAACCAAGTTGTTGAGCATATTGATTATGCCACCTCTTTGGATGCGACCGATGAAACGGCATTACGCCAACTAGATATTACGAGAAGCAAAGCGGTGCTGGTCGCCATTGGTGAAAACCTAGAAGCGAGCATTTTATGTGTACTGTCGCTAAAGAACTTGGGCGTTGAGCAAATTTGGGTTAAAGCCAGCTCAGAAGCGCATCATACAATTTTATCTCGTTTAGGCGTAACACGCGTGATCCACCCTGAAGAAGAAATGGGGATCAAGGTTGCACAAACACTGAATTACCCTATGGTGAATCAATATATGCAGTTGGGGCATGGCTTTTACATGGTGGAAGTCATCGTGAATAAATTAAGCTGCGGACAGTCTTTGGCGACGCTATTAAAGCGTGCAAAGGGCGAAATCAAGGCTGTGTTAGTGCAGCGCGGCAAAGCGTGTTATACCAATCCAGCTGAGTCATTTTTGATCAACGAAGATGATAAAGTGATCCTCAACGGTCAGTTAAAAGCGTTAAATTCTATCGCGTTAAAACTGGGGGCGTAATGAAAACATGGAGTCCCCACTATTATCCCTATCCAAATAGCAAGCCCAAAGCCCACAAAAAGCCGCTGAGGTTAAGCCCCCCTGCAGTTCTGTTTATTGGGTTTTGCGGGCTGATAGCTTTAGGTACTATTTTGTTGTTGCTACCGATAGCACACACCCAAGACATCAAAGTGATGCAAGCGTTATTTACAGCAACTTCCGCGGTAACGGTGACAGGACTTGCCGTATTGAGTACGCCAAATGATTTTACGACCTTTGGCCATCTCGTTATTGCTAGCCTTATTCAAATCGGTGGACTGGGGTTTATGACCATTACGGTTGTGGTGCTGCGGGGGATAGGGCAGCAAATGGACATTAGTAAACAACTTATCGCAAAAGAAAGCTTTGGCATAGCTCGATTTGATCAGTTGGTTGATACAGCCAAATGCGTGTTAGTTTATGCACTGATCATCGAATCTATAGGATTTACCATTTTGCTTGCCCATTGGTATCAAACGCTACCGCTTGGTGATGCGATAATGCAAAGCTTCTTCTACACTATTTCGGCTTTTAACAATGCGGGATTTGCATTGCATGATGACAGCCTCACCAGTTTTCGTGGTGATTGGGTCGTTAATCTTGTGATATCAGGGTTATTTGTGATTGGCGGACTTGGATTTGTGGTGTTGATGGATATAGTAAAAAGACGCCGTTGGAGCCGGTTTGGATCTGCCACTAAGTTAGTGTTGATAGCAACAGCGGTGTTAAATGTGCTGGCATTTAGCTTATTTTGGCTTTTTGAAGCAAATAACCCAGAGACCCTTGGAAATTTACCGTTGTCTGAGCAAGTGATCACCGCCTGGATGCAAGCGGTAACGCCACGTACAGCGGGCTTTAACAGTATCGACTTTGCGCTGGTGAATGACGAAAGTACCGTGTTGACCATTTGGTTAATGATAATAGGGGGCGGCTCTATGAGTACCGCCAGTGGTCTTAAAATAACCACAGTGGTGGTGCTATTAATGGCAACTTACGCTTATTTGAGACGCAGAGATCAAGTCGCTATTGGACACAGACAGATCTCGCCTGAAACGGTATTTAAGGCGCTTAGTCTCACCGTGGTGTACTTTTTTACCGTGATGCTCGCAACCCTTATTTTAACGATTACTGAGCAGGCAAATTTAACGGATATCACGTTTGAAGCAGTGTCGGCATTAGGCACGGTTGGCTTGTCTCGAGGGATCACCGGCTCATTGTCTGAACCCGGTGAAGCGGTAATCATCTTTTTAATGCTGATTGGACGTTTGGGGCCGTTAACCTTTCTATACTTGATCGCTCGCCCGAAACGGGAGAATTTAAAGTATGCAAAAGCGGAAATTCAGGTAGGATAAGCAAAAAAATAACGGAAATCATGATGAAGTATCCCAATCCGTTGAAAGCGGGCAGTAAAATTGCGATCACGGCATTCTCAGCGGGCGTACCTGCTGCTATGCACGCGAGATTAGACAACGCTTTGGATTATCTCGCGCAACAAGGTTTTGAACTCGTGGTTGGTGAATGCCTGCGAGACAACCACAACTACGTTAGCGCGGATGTCAAAACCCGTGCTAATGAGTTTATGGGATACTTACTCGATGACACAATAGACGCGATTATGCCGCCATGGGGCGGTGCAATTGCAATGGATTTACTGACTTTACTTAATTGGGAAAAGTTGGCCCATGCTCCGCCAAAATGGCTCATCGGTTTCTCTGATGTCAGCACTTTGCTGAGCGCAGTGACTTGCAAACTAGGCTGGGCAAGCGTGCATGCAACTAACCTTATGCAATTAAATGCCCATCAACAAGACCCTTTAACGGTTGGACTTTTTAACCATTTGAGGCGCGCGCCTAATGACTCTTTTACGCAGTTTCCCTCGACACATTTTGAAGCTGAGCCACTCAATTTTGTTGATTTTCCCGATGCTGGATTTAACTTGTCCGCGACCACTCAATGGCGTATTTTGGCCAATGACAATAACCGGCAGCAGTTTGCTGGTCGATTATTAGGCGGCTGTTTGGATATTCACATGTTATTGGCTGGTACGGAATATTTTGATCTGGACGCTTTTTCACAGGCGCACCCTGATGAGTCGATTATCTTATATTTTGAAAATGGCGAAATGCCGCCAGCGGCATACTATCGTGCGCTGCAAAGTATTAAATTACGAGGTTGGTTTTCGAAAGTCGCTGGAGTTTTGATTGGTCGAAATCCAGAACCGCTAGCAAAAGATAGCGACTGGACGCACCTAGATGCATTGCAAAAAGTCTTTACTGGTTGCGATTTCCCCGTGCTATACGATGTGGATATAGGCCATCAAGCGCCGAATTTAACGCTTATTAACGGCGCTTATGCCGAAGTGACTGTTGGCGATACCTTTTCTATTACACAGACATTAATATGAATCTAGAATATAAAGTCGGCTCGATAGATGACCTTCTTGCGATAGAAAACCAAATTCCTGAATTTGCCACGCCAAGAAAGGGTAAGGAAGTCGTAGACAAACTGCGTGATAAACAACATTTATTGCTGGTGGCGTACGCTCAAGGCAAGCCTGTAGGGTATAAGCTGGGCCACGAACTACTAAACAACGAGTTTTATAGCTGGTTAGGCGCGGTCATCCCCGAATATCGCGGCAAAGGTATTGCCAAGCAGTTGTTGGTGATGCAAGAAACTTGGTGCAAAGCGCAAGGCTATAGCGCCATTAGAGTAAAGTCGAGAAACCTATTCAAAAACATGCTATTGATGTTAATAAGCCGCGATTACCAGATTGTAAAATGTGAACAAATCAACGGCTCATCGGATTGCAAAATTCACTTTTATAAGCAATTACAAAAGGCCTAACCTTTGATATTAGGCTTTATTGTTACCAGATGAGCTAGTGGCGCTTCGTCGCCATATTCCTGCTAATATTGAGCCGCTGACATTATGCCAAATAGAAAATAGGGTACCTGCTACGGCCGCCGCAGGAGTAAAAAACTTCATGGCAAGCGCAACAGCAAGCCCCGAGTTTTGCATACCCACCTCAAAGGCCATGGTGCGACATACCTTCTCGTCAAAACCGAGCCGTTTCGGAATGAAATAGCCCAAAAGTAGCCCTGTAGTATTGTGCAGGATCACTGCAACCAGCATAACGAGCCCGATGCTTTCAAGTTTTGGTTGATTAAGAGCAACGATCACTGCAATGATAAAAACGATTGAGAGCATTGAAAGTAACGGCAGTATCGGAGTTGTTTTGATAACAGAATGCGCCAGTGGTTTGGCAAGCAAGGTATTGAAAGTAACGCCCACAGCCACCGGAAGTAGCACAATTTTTAGCAGGCTCGTCAACATATCAGAAAACTGAATATCAACCACCTGGCCTATCATCAATGTGGTTAGTAGTGGCGTTAAGAATACGCCGAGTAAAGTACTAATCGCGGTCATAGAAATCGATAACGCGACATCTCCTTTGGCGAGATAACACAAAACGTTACTTGCCGTGCCGCCTGCAACCGTGCCCACTAAAATCATACCAATTAGTAGGTCAGTTTCTAAGCTCATGGTGGTTGCAATCAAGTAAGCAACACTCGGCATCACTGTAAATTGAAGTAGCACACTAACGCAAATGGCTTTTTTGTT
Organism: Pseudoalteromonas sp. HM-SA03; assembly: GCF_002289345.1. Lineage (GTDB taxonomy): Bacteria > Pseudomonadota > Gammaproteobacteria > Enterobacterales > Alteromonadaceae > Pseudoalteromonas. The sequence goes on from NZ_NSDG01000207.1 coordinate 8,336, forward strand.
GTCGAGCACGCGTAAAAAGTCTTTTGTAGTGAGGGTTAAGCCCATTGTCAGCATGATCAACATTAATAACGGAATAATACTGCCTTTAAATGCGCTAAATAGAGTTGGAAAAAGATAAGCGGTTACTGAGCAAATAATGGCCCAAAGAGGGAATAGTTGTACGATTCTTGTCATCATATTTTTACTTTATTTTTCTTTAGATATTAACGAAATTTTCGTCAAACACCTAACTCCAGAGATCTGGCTCATGGGCGTTAATGGTTATCTTAGGTAAAACAGCTTGTTACATTTTACTAATTTTATAGTTGGGCCCGTTTGAGGGAATTAGGTATAGTCGTTACTAGGAAAATGATAAGTAGAAAATAGGAATAAAAAATGAAGGAAGGTATGCTTGTTGTGGTTCAATAAACCCGGACACTATTTTAGGTGGTATCATTACCACTCAACTAGAGGTGTCCAATG
>NZ_NSDG01000208.1 GCF_002289345.1 Pseudoalteromonas sp. HM-SA03
CCACAGTGCGATATCGACAGTTTACTGCCCTGGCATGTTAGCCTCTAGGTGTAGTTAGCCGTACGCTTACTTATCTTAGAGATATTTATACCAGTAAAAAACAAAAACCCCAGCATGATGCTAGGGTTTTCTTAGATGCTATATCACCATTTAGAACGGTAAAGTACCAATAATATTGTAAAGGTTTGTGTGTGAGTAAAGCATTGTCAATGCTGCTATTTAAAAGGTTCTTTAAATCTAGTTGACAGTATAAATGAGAACAAATCAACATTATTGGTCATTAAAAAAGTTATGTGTAAAGCATTACGAAGTTTCAACAGCAGTGCTTTACACATACGGCTTGCTAAGCCCTGAATCCGCTAGTACTAGTTTTATATTTTTTCTTTCTATTGTCAAATGCTGGCATTGTTCCCTCTAAAACATCAACAACCTTTTGGTTAATTAGAGGGCTTTCAATTGAGCCTGATGTATAAGTAATCTTACTATTGTTTTTTCTATCAAACTCGCAATGTATAATTTGCTCAGCATCACACACTACAGCCAAGTTTGGGTTGTGTGTGACCATCAATATTTGTCGATAAAGGTAATATTTAACAAAGTCACAGTTTTTAATATACTTTAAATACACCAAAAAATTCTTCGCCCTGAGTGATCAAGGTTTATCTCTTTAGAATTAAATATCTGATTTTCTCTCGTAAAGTTGAGAAAGTTCGGAAACGATATCTCTTAGTTCATCAATACGACTAGAGTTAGCTTTTAGTGGTCTTTGGTCATTATCTAGAGTCACATATTTACGTAATTTTTTTAACTTTTCTGAGGGATAAGCAATGCCTCCCGAATCTGATATTTCTTTAGATTTTGTTGTTAACTCTTTTATCTTTCTTTGAAAACCTAGAACTTTAACTTGATCATTCTCATCTTCAGCACTTGTCCAATAATCAATCGCGGCTGATTCAATATCAAATAGCAGATCTTTAAACTCTTTTACATATGTATTGTGGCGATCTATAACTCGTTGAGAGCGAGTATTACTTTTATTACGCTTATACAAGAACAGCGCGATACACCAACCCAAACATAACATTCCCCATGTTATATACTGTGCAGTTGATAAAGGTTGTTCCTCAACGTTATCATCATTAGCAGTAGGTTGAACCGCAATCGCTTTTAGTTCTTGTTTCTTTTGAGCAGTTAGAGCATTTTGATCAGGTGAGGACTCTAAAGCTTTTTGCTGAGCCTCTGGCACATGGTATTTATTATTATTTTCCATATTAATCCTTTAGTCACGACTCTCCGTTTTTCTCTGATATTGCATCATCAATATATTCATTAATTTCATCTATAAGATCAGGTTCTTCTTCTGAAATTAATTTGATAGCTTTGACTGTTTTTTCAGAAATATTTTCTCTAATTAAACCGCCAAAAGATTCCTCCAAAAATGAGGAGCCATATCCAATCGTTCCATCAAGGTTAATGGTTAACTCAGGATCATGCTTTAATTCTCTAATAATCCACTCTCTGAATTCTTCACCCGAACCAGTTCCTAGCTTTTTGTATCTTGGGCCGGGACATGGGAATCTGTCTTTTACATTTATAATTTTCATACTGTTGTAACCTCTTCAAGAGGTATGCTCCACTCAATAATTGTGCCATTTATAGATGTATTATAGTCATTTATGGTGCTCTCAACTGCTGTGTTCTGGCCCATATATTTAAATCGTCCCCTATTTGAAAATATCGATAGATAACCTTCACCAGTAGATCTAATGACTGACATAACATCTTTCAAGCCTTTTCCTCTGTGCTTTTTCTTGGTGGAGGAGTTCTGCAATGCTGTTGCAGCCTTGATATAGGCAGAGTCTTTTATGTGATTAAAGTCTACATTAAGCATTTTTAATACTTTTCGCAAACTAGAAGGAGATTGGGTATGTGGCAGTGTCGCGGGTATTCCTACTCCTTTATCACATAAAACAACGACTAGTTTACCTTCTCTTACACCAGCAAAAGTCCACCATTTGTTACATGGGCCAGCTACGGGGTAAGCATGTTCTACCGAGTTTGCCATAGCCTCAATAAATCCCCGATATAGTTTTTTCGAATTACTTGTTTTAATCTCTTTAGAAATAGCGTCAAGCATTGGTCTAGCTTTACTAGGTTCAGCGCATTCCCCTGACGTATGATGCCAGAAATTAACATCATCAAAAGATTCTACAGAACCCACGCTTTTTTTAAGAAGACTATAAAAGCCAACCTGATTTAATATACTTTTAACCTTTTTTGACTTCGGATGAGAGAAACTAATAGGAGAGCTACCTTTAACAGCGCTTGATACAATCAGAACTTCCACTTGAGCTAACAATGATAACATCGCTGCTGCTGATATTTTTTCGGTATTATCAAAGTTCAGAAACACTCTTCTCTTAGCCCTTAGAATGCAGTCGGCAATATTATTTAAAAACAGATTGGTTATTCTGTAGTTTTTCGCACTGTAATAATCAATATTTTCAGGGGCGTATAAATTAACCTTTTTGTTTGTATTAATAATCGATTTAGCAATACTGCTTTTGCGCTTTAACCGTCTTTTAAATTCAACAGACAGAGCTTTCATCTCTTGAATTTCCCAATTTTCATAACGGGCATTGAACTTTTCCCGCTTTAATCGGCTCACTAAGTTTCTACGGGTTCTTTTTAAGTAAATACTTCTCGGTACTTCATTTCCAACGCGCATTTATTTCCCTAATTTCACTCATAAAAAATACTTCTGAAATCCAATAAAAGTCTCTCTTATAGCCGCAAGTGAGTCTATTACCTCTACAGCATCACCAATGGTGCTGTACCTAATCGCTCTTATTGATAATCAGTAGGTGTTGCATGGGCATTAATTACATAATCAGAAAGACCATAACACCCAACTAGAGCTTCGCAATATGCTTCCACAAATATATCAATGCTCTGTCCCGGAATATCCACTTCTTTACGATGGTGACCACTTGCAGTTCCGGAAAGTTTAACGAAGAATTTCTTGCTTTTTTGATCATATCCAAAATCATTTATTTCTAATTCATCGACCTCTTCAAAGATTGTATCTGTTTCAGCCATCCCACCTGTTACACCATCTTCATGCAATAATTCATGACTGTTGATGTTTATCTCTTCACCTATCCTATGGGCAAGCGTTTCATCCAAAATAAGCTCATAAGGTAACTTGTCAAATATCAATTCCAAATGGCCTAGCAGCCATTCACTATCTACGTCTTCTAGTTCTTCTTCATCTATTATTTCTTGTAATACTACTGATAATGCATCAGACGATATTAATACATATTTGAGTTGTTCCAAGCGGTCATTCTGAAATTTCTTATCTTTTAAAAGGTATTCAAAGCTCTCGTAACCAAACAGTGAAGCAATGCACTTCCCTAGTCCTTCCAAAGACATAACTTCACCATCCTGCTTTATGCTTTCGGACAGTAGAGCCAAGAATAAATAAGCTGAGGGTAATTGATGGGAAGCTAACATTGCGTTCTGTTTTGCCGCACTAATAGCATACTCTCTCTTTTCAGATTCTTTTTGAGCCTGACGCTTTTCAAGCTCAATGTTTGCAGCAGTTTCTTTTACTTTTGCTTCCTGCTGCCTACTCTTAGCGGCCTCTGCCTCAGCAAGTTTGATTTCTGCTTCACTTTTTTCGATCGCTAAATCGTTTTTTACTTCCTCGGCTAAAAATTCGTTCTCAGGGTTTGCTCTCAAACGAGCTTTATTAAGCTCTCTTTGTTTATTCACTTTATTAATATCGGCTTCGATAGCATATTCGTGTCGCTTCGTATTTATACCATTTAATTTTTCATCTACGAAATGAGCAACCTTTGGTGACAAAAATATATAAGTAAAAGTTAGTAATAGAGGTAGTAAAAGAATATCAAAATTGGTCCACAGTATTGACGGTGAATTAAATACAGCCATTTCTTTAGAGAATAAGTAGACTCGTTCTTCCAGTTTTCCGCTACCCCAAAACAGGATAGATATCCGATCCCAATTGCAAAGACACCAAGATACGATAAATGCTCCAACAATAGGATCATTTATTTTTGTCTGAGCATTCCCCCTTATCGAAACCCATAAATCATCTAAGACTTTCATTATCTTCCTTTTTAATTATCTACATTTACTTTACGAATCATACTTTAAAAAGTTTATTCGACTGTGATAACGAGACGACTTGGAATTCAGGCTTGTCTAGCTCTTTAGGGAGCTTATCTCTCAATATTGGTACTACAAATTGACAATTAGCATTTATAACTTGATTAGCCAGTCCCTTTATTTGATTATCATCTACAACCTCCATTTGATCATGCAATATAAAATGGAGAGTAGGTTGTTCAATTTCATCAGCAAATTTAACATACGCTATATCAAATGCTGCAATCTCACCTTTCTTTTTCCCAGTGCCGGTTTGACCATTTAACGAATCTATGTAAAGTTTATAAAACTTTTGCTCGGTGTTGGACTTCTGCTCAAATAGGGCACTCATTGCGAATTTTTCACCGTAAAGCTCATTCGATATTTCTGAAAAATATTTGTTAAAAATAGCGACTCGTTCTTGAATTAAATCATCTAATTCAAAAATCGATTTATCTATTAATGACAATTTAAGATCAATTCTTTCAATCGAGCTTTTTGCAGCTATCAACTTGGAACGCTTCTCTTCAAGTCTTCCTTTTTGCTCATACTTTTCATTCAGCTTAGCAATTATTTCTTGAAGTTCCTCTAAGATTTCCGCCTTGTTTAGCTTTTCCACCAATGACTTTTCTTTACTGAGATTTAATTGGATCTCTGATGTTGTTTGTGAAAGCTGTAAATTAAGATTTGGCAATTCATCCGTTATAAACTGAATTTTTTCTTGTACCATCGCATTGTGGAATTTAACAGTGTCAACATAGCTTTTTTGTAAAGTAGGCAGCAAATTTTTGGCTTGTTCATACAACTCAAACAAATCATCAAACTGCTCATTGGCTAAACTAGCCTTTAATTCGTCCTTACTCTCAATAACAAGTTCTTTTCTTAACTCAATTTGACTCTGAGACGAATAAAGCGAATTTAACTTGCTTCTTACTTTATTCAGCTCCTCCAGATCAGATTCATAATCATGATTGATATTGAAATCACCTTTTTGTTTTTCTAATCCTTCAATATCTCGCTCAATAATTTTCAAAAACTGCGTTAATTTAGATTCATTAGTTTCTTCTGATAGTCTCGAATATAAACTAACTTCAAGTTTTCTTTCATCTAATAATGCACGCTTTTTTTCTGCATCAGGGTACTCAATTCCTAACCAAAATAAATAAAGGGCTTCATATTCCTCTAGCCTTCCAAAGCTGCCCAATACGCGAACTGTATTTTCTAAGCGTTCAGCTTCATCCCTTATAAATTTCGCTTTCAACTGTTTAAATGTTGGTTTTTCCCCTTGAAAGCCAAAAACCAATTTTTTTAATTCGTCATCTAAATCTTTTGACTTTACAGCTTCTTCATTTATTTCGAGTATTTTTTCCGCTCTAGATAAAAAGTTTCTACGTATTTCTAATTGTCTCGAAAAAGGATCATCTAAGTCATCTACAAGCTTTAGAGTAACTATTACCTTATTGCTTATTAAAAAATTTTTTACTTCGGCATTGTTGTTATTTTTAAACTCTTTACTTTGATATATACCTTTATCACTTCCACCTAAGCAATAATTAATAAGGCGAAGAACTGTCGTTTTACCAATATTGTTTCCAGTATCCTTGACATTCCCAGTTGATGATTTTGTATCATCAACAATAAAGTTCATTCCTTTATGGAAAGTAATTTCTCGAATAATTTGGTCTTCACTTTCTATTATTAAAGACTTTAAGAACATTTATGGATAACTCCTTGCTCTGACCTAATTAAGTCCAATATAAATAACCAATCAAGAACCAAAATAAAAAGCTTTATAGAGATTTTTTCCTGCTCTTTTATCTCTTTATACATATCAATAAAGTCCATTGTTCCCCCTCCATTTTTTAGCGCCTTAAGAACTTGTGCGCCCAAATAGTAAACTTGGCTATGAGGGTGATTATCCTTGCTTATTATCAACTTGAGGTTCCTCCAAAATCTTACACCTCATAAATCCATCTACCACTATAATCGAAATAGCAAACTCTATTTCTTCATAACTAGCGTCAATAGGGTTATTTGAGCTATCTTCTACAATCTCATGTAACCTTCTTCTAACAGCGTCAATTAACTTGTCAGCGTTCCGTTTTACCGCATCTAAAGATTGATCGTGTCCCAAAAGTCTGCCTTTCGCTTCTAGGTAAAAGTGTTTTACAGCTCGAAGAATGGATTTCTTCTTTGTACTTCCTGCTCTTTCTATTTCGGAATATAGTGAGTTTATTTTGCCTTGATAAATCTTATAATTCTCCATAAGAGGTCTGTTCGAAACCACACAATTATATTTCAGCTTACTTTCTATGGAAAAAGCATTGTCTACGGGTTCATCTTTAACTTCATCAATATCACTTGAAGAAATCTTATTAATTACATCAGTAAGTAGCGAGGGACGTTTGGATAGTGGCTTTTCGTTTGAGACCCTCGCAGCCATATCATCTTCATGGCTTTTCTTCATGTCCTTTAGAACATCAACAGTGTATACGGCTTCATCATCAGTCTCCCCGTGATGGGGTGGACACAATAGTATTAAATTTTCATAATCCGCTCTTTCGAAATCCGTCATATCTGGATTCCAACGCTCTCCACCTTCATTTGCGGCTTCAATGTGGCATATATTTGAATGTTTCGCGGAGTGTTCATCACTCATTTCCGCTTCACACCCCGGAAATGAGCATTTATTTCTTGCTAAACCAAATAAACGTTTTAGTGTTTTGTCCGTGTAAGTTCTAGGCCCAGCCATTTAAATTTTCCATAATTATTGTTAATAACTTAACTTATTGATAATGCTTTGTTTAGTGTAGGTCGGCTCACATCAAAGTGCTTCGCAACTTCAGCTTTGGTCATCTCAGGGTCAAGCAACATGGCGTGTGCTTTTTTAATATCATCAGGTGTTAGCTTTTGTTTTCTGCCACCTTTCCGACCTCTTGCTCTTGCCGCTACTAAACCAGCTTTTGTTCTCTCTGAAATTAATCGTCTTTCAAATTGAGCAATGGAGCCAATCATGTGAAACGCTAATTCGCCAACAGCGGTTGTGGTATCAATGTTTTCATTGAGACTAATAAACTGTACTTGCTCAGACTTGAAACCATCAAGTAGTTCGATTAAGTCTTTCAGGCTTCGCCCTAGTCTATCAAGGCGTTGCACTATAACAACATCATCAGCTCTTAGCGTATCAATCATACGTTCAAGTTCTGGGCGTTGTTTTGATTTTCCACTGCATTTTTCTTGAAAAATTCGCTCACAACCAGCCGCCTTCAAAGCATCTAACTGAGCGCTTTCAGATTGTTCGTCAGTGCTTACTCGTGCATAGCCGATTTTCATCGAAATCCTAAAATAAAGGTAGGTTTACTTTACGTAGATTACTTTACGGGTTGTTTTACATTAACACAAGCTAATTGTTGTATTAGATTTGTATTTTTAAGAGTCTAAATTAAACGGTCGTATTATTTACGTTAATGTTTAACGTTAAGGGTCATGAACTAATTGAGTGACGTAGTAGAGCTGAGTTGTGATATTTCTCTTGGTGAATAGCCTTCTATTAGTTTTTCGAACTCTTTTATTGATACTTTAATTCGTTGTCCGCTGCCTGAAAGTTCGTAGGTATTATTTGACTTAGTGACGACTTGCATTAATGTAGGGGCAATTGATTTAATTAATGAAGTGCAGACATAATGACCAGTTTCATATCTGCCGAGCTGATCTTCTTGCACGATACCCCATAAAAATAGAGGCTTTGAACGCACACCAATATCAGCATCGGCAACTTCTACTATCGCCCAATCTGTCAACTTTGTAACTAACTTCATTTTGCAGACGTTTTTAGAGATTCAATTGTTATATCTTTGTCTTTAAGTAATTTTTCAAGCGCCTCAAGCTTAACAACGGCTTCAGTCAGCTCCTTCTGAATATTTGTTAAGTTATCAAATGCCTTATTTTTATCATCATTTGCAATTTCTACTTTCGTGATGAGCTTAACTTCAGACTTTTCTAATTCTGAAACTCTAGCTTTTTCAGATTCGAGAGAATTACGGCAGACTTCCAAATTCTTTTGGATTTTCAAATTATTGCCTTCAAGTTTTTCAATCTTGGTGAGTAGTTGTTGCTCTGTACTTGAGAGAGCAATGTTTTTTTCTTCTAATAACTGCAATGCCTCTAGTTGTTGTTGGTTTAGTGTATCGGCTTCTTCGACCATTCGGTTCGCCAGATCTTGCTCATCAACTAACTGCTTGTTGGTCGTCATTAATGTTTCGTATGCTGCTTTTGCTTTTCTTTCTGCGATACGGATAGCCAACTGATCACTTTCTAGTGCAAAGTTGTTTATTTGGGTCGAAATATCAGCGAGAAAGGAATCTACTTTTTGTTCTAGTTCAGTAGATAGCACGTGTTCTTCATTAGCAGGCTGAATATCATCTGGCGCTATACCTGCTTGTTTTTCATGTTCAAGCCATAATTCATTGAGATAGTTAGGTCCACCTGACCCAATGACATCGCGCAAAGTCCAGCCAGTTATTTTTCGCTTTTGTTGTTTTAATATCTCTGCTGCTTTTATTACTTGCGCTAGTGTAACCTCTGCTTTTCGACCTGACTTTTTTTGTGTTACTACCGAACTATCTTTATTCATACATTTCTCTTTAATTTCAACCAATCAACCAATCAACCAATCAACCAATTCCAGTACATTCTTTACTCTATTATAATGTTGAATTTGAAATTTAAAATTAGAAAAATACAATAAAATCAATAATATAGTACACATCATGCACTATGGATAAAAAATCTTATAGTTATACTGCGGAAGTTTTTATGAAAATATTTTAAATGAAAAACATTGAGTTAAGTTGCTAACTGACTTCATTAGCAAAAATGATAATTAAGCTATTGTTTTTTGACTTCAGAATCTATCCGCTTAACCTGAAACTCGCTTAAGTCACGCTGCCAACCAATGAATATTGAAATAGCTTTGAAGCTCTTAGCCAGCTTTTTGCTCATTAGCTCTTTGGCATAGGCTTTAATAAGTCTGTTGAAATTGCGCTTGGCTTTATGGTGATTGAAGCTGATTAGATTCATTTTCGTTACCTACCAATCAACCAATCAACAGAAATATTATGAGATATCTAATTGCTTCATTTCATCTGCTGATAAGATAGTTAAATTATACTGATAACCGTCATCTAGGTTTACTTCTTCCCATAGTGCAAAATTCGCTCGTTTCATTTCTTCAGTATGTGCCAGATAATAAGCCGGGCAAAGAGACCAATCATCTTGCTTGTTAATAGAGATTATTATTTTATTACTAAGATGAGCTACCATATTTACTCGTTCTTTTACTTGCCCATTTGCATTGGACCCAGTTGCTAGACAGATGACGCATTCATCACCCATATTTTCGATCTGCATTAATAATATTTTTAGCCGACTGGGTATTGTCCAATCAAGATTAATGATCCCACCCCGAACTTGGTCTAGTTCGTCTAATGAAATGATTTTTTCTATCGGACGCTGAAGTTATCTCGAACAAATTCGGGACAGGCATGCAACGAGTTTTCAAAGACAATGAAAACTTTCATGAAGGGTGGGATCTTATTTATTATTTTATTTATTAAAAGCTGTTCCCGTGATCCTGAAGTAATTCCCATGATCGTATAACACGTTACGTTAGAGGGCATTTTTAGATTGTGATCAGGTTGAGGAAATGATTTTAACTCCTTATTCAATTCTTCGTAAGCGTACGGCTAACTACACCTAGAGGCTAACATGCCAGGGCAGTAAACTGTCGATATCGCACTGTGG
>NZ_NSDG01000209.1 GCF_002289345.1 Pseudoalteromonas sp. HM-SA03
CCACAGTGCGATATCGACAGTTTACTGCCCTGGCATGTTAGCCTCTAGGTGTAGTTAGCCGTACGCTTACTGAAAGTAAGCCTGTATTAGCGAGTTGATAGACAAACTCTTCACTAAGGTTGAGTACTTTTGCGATACGAGGGATTGAAAATACCTCAGATGAGGACTGCTCCATGAGTGCAAGAGCTTCGCTTTCGCTCACTTGAATAGCTCTAATACCATCAAGGCCCTTATCTACCATATAAGATACCTTCCCAGCTTTTAGTGATCGTAAAATTGTTACAAATAACTCAGGATATCGCCCAGACCAAGCTTGCAGTAGTTTTTGTATTGGTCTTAAGTCATGACCTTCTTTCATTTCTCCCTTAAGTAAAGACTGTAAGTACGTTTCAACCGTGTATTCAGGTATTCTCCAAGTAGAGCAAGAGCCTTTTACTGGTGCAGTTACTCCTTCTTGTAACTCACCACTATCTATCAACTCAACAAACTGGCCTTTAGTAACACCTAATGCATTTCTTGCCTCAACAGCTGTCATTTGAGCCTTGATGAAAAACATTCTAGTTTCAAGGTGAGGTCGGCTAATAACTGTATAATACCTGTCTCCTTTTAACTCTAATTTTGCTTCTATCCAGCCAGAATCAATAGCGGCTGTAATCGTAGACTTGGGTATTTTATATTTCCTTACTGCATGATGTAGTGCTATCCAATGCGCTCCCTGTATTGCCTTTTCTCGAAAAAGTGTATTTCTCCGCGACAAGGGACGAACAGAGTAATGGCTGACATACTGCTCTAATAACTGCTTGTAGTGTTCAAAGCACGGCTCACGACATCGCGAGTAAAAGTCCCTGTAGAACATTATGAGGCGACAAATATCACTGTCGTTCATCTTCATTGCTTGAAGGGTTTTTAATGCTGCTATGAAGCCTTCAGTGCCTCCAAACAATGTATTAGCAGCATCAACTACATAATCTCTTCCTAAATCAATTGAATTCAAGTGAATATTTGTCCCTCTTCTAAGCTCTCTGTGATTTGGAACTCTTCTCGTCACGAGTTCTATCACTTTAACCTTATCATCTAATGTCAGGTTATTTTCACTAGGCATCAGACAGTCAGACGGAAGCTTCCTGTTTTCAAGGAAACATTGCATTGTATGTACATTTTCAGGGCAAGCTTTCACCCTATTATTTGAGAAAGCATTCCCACAACGGCAATGCAGAAATGGTTTGTCAACACGTCTATTCATCACACCACACTTAGTGCATCGGTCAACTAACCAAACTTTATGCTTCGTGCAGCACATTGAGACCTTCAATACCCACTTATCTCGCCAGTATTCCCCCTCCTTTAAACAAGTTGGGCAGAAGCGAATTTCTTGGGTCAAGTGAGTGTTTCTGATCCGATCTGCATATTTGCAAGGAACACTAAATCCACCTTTAGCAGCCCAAGTCTGGTGTGATAGATAACTCCCTAAGATAAAATCTTTAGTACCAAAACTATTTTTATTGGCTCCAAGAATAAGCCAAGACATTGTTTTGTAGTTATTTAGTTGTGTTAATCGTTTAATATAACCCAATGGAGATTCATCGGGGTTCATTGGTGGGTGTATTAGTGGCTTAATTATTTCCATTACAAAAAGGGAGGCACAGCCTCCCGCCTTACGTTGAGTAGCTACACGGAAATTCTGTAAAAAGGCATATTTGGCTTATCTAGCCTTGACCAGCAGAACCCATCATTAAACGGATTCAAATTACCTTTACCTTCATCCCAAACATACTGAGTGAATGCAGCTTCCAATGCTTCATTCGTGATCTGGCTCAACTCTCTATTTACACTAACAGTAAACGCCCCAACAAAAATTTTTACCATATAATCCATGATCCCATTCGTGGCGAAATGAATCTGTTTTACTAGTGTTGGTGTCAATACCAATCTTGCTTCCAAACCTAGCTCTTTATCAAGGTGAGCGAGCACACCAGCAAACTCAGCCATGTCATCTTTATTAGCAATACTGAATGGTGGAAGCTTTATCTGCTGGCTAAACCTTCTCCGAAGTTGCTCATTCACTTTTAAAATATCACTAGCTCGTTCTAAACCCATAAGAACAAAGCACGCGCTCGAATTATCAATTAGTCGTTTCAACCAATCTGATACCTCAGCAGCTGCTTGTCTATTTCCATGATCTATAAAGTGTTGAAGCTCATCCAAAACAACGAGCTTTACATCTAACTCCCTAAGAAGAAACAAAATCTGATTGGTCTTGTAAGCAACGCTTCCTTTGAAATAGTTTGCTTCCCCTAATTGTTTCAATACCTCTTCTGCCATATTCCCTATCGTAGGTTTGGAAGGTGTATCAACACATAGATAGGGTTTTAACTCCCTATCAGTTAGCTCAACATTTGGATATATTTGTTTAAGCTGCTTCTTTAATGTGCTTTTCCCTGTTCCTGATTGTCCAATACAGAATAGATGTTCACTTAGCCCTGTTAAATTTCGCATGCGAAAAACAGTTTCAATACTGTGCAGAGCCTGATCATACTTTGAGTGTCGTATGATTTTTTTCTTGATGGAGGCAATGCGCTCAAACATTTCGTTCTCATGTGTAGCGTTCATAACTCCTCCAATTTATCGATATCAAATTCAGGCAACAGTTCGAATACTTCAGGATCAGTATTTACTTCAACTTCAGCAATAGGAGCAGCATTTGATAGAGACAAACTGTCATTTTGCTCCGGCTGACTCAACCGAGCACCTTTACGGCGTTCCTTCAATAACTTCGCAGATTTTAATACTTCGATTGCTTCAAATAGCTTAGCCCTATGTGCCAACGTTGCCTTTTCATTCTGCTCACCTAACCCTTTATCAACTAGGTTTTTTCGGATGTACTTATGCTGACGAAGTGATAGTCCACCTGCGTAGTCTGGGTTGATACTGGGTATACAAATAAAATCTCCGTGCAAGTCATCGTACACCCAAATACTGCCTATGTTTTCTTCGTCATACCGAACTGTTACCTCGTAGTTGTGCTTTCTTCGCTCTCGCATTTCTCGGAGTATAGGGGCACTGTAGAACTGATTGAAAATCTCAATCCCTTTGTGCGATAGTGTGCGAGTGGTTTCAAGCGTTAAGGATAAATTCAATTTGTGAAGGCTTTCAGGCAGCATCGGTTCAAATTTTTGAGCGCCTTCTTGCCATAACATGGCTGGTGACCTTTTGGTTGTCGAATGAACTCTTTGATGATAGATATCAATCATCCAGCGATAGATGAGATTGCGGATCTCTTCTAATGATAAGCATGATTTTTCAACACTGTCGTAGTCTCCGCGTTGTTTTACATTACTGAACGTTGCGCCCGGTAGCTTTTGGCAAACTTCAGTATTTAGCGTTCCAATAAACCTCTCAACCACGCCTTTATAGTGAGGAGTCTTCTTCGGGCAAAATTGCAAGTTAACGCCAAGCTCTCCACACAACCTCTGAAGAGCATCAGAATGAAATTCCAGTCCGTTATCACATATTAGCGTTGTTGGTATTCCAAATGACTCCCACTTATTAGTAACATCGTTATATACGCTGTCAGACATTAATTTAGGCAAGATAGCTTGTCGTAAGGCTCTCATAACAGACAATTGTGATGGTGGTTCAAATCCAATATAAATACCAAGTACAAGTCTGGAATATACATCTATAATTACCGTGAGCGTTGGACGCCCTTCGGCTTCTCCTGTGTTAGGGTTAACAGAAATCACATCCAACTCTGTATGGTCAACTTCAACCCGCTCCAGAACATGTCTTACTTTAGGCCCTGCACCAACAGTTCTAAAGTAAGTATCAGCTTGTTGTTTTCCTTCCCGTGCAGCCATTTCCTCATACTTATTGATATCACCGACTAACCGGTAGAAATGGGATTTACTAGGGTAACGAAGAGGCTTAACACGCATTGCGTTCAGCTCATTCATACGATGATGGAACAATCGATATACATCACTTTTACTCGGTCTATTTTCGGTCAAATAGACTTCGTTAATGAGCATTGTTACTTCATTGAGCACAATATCATTAAATGCCCGACACCCGGACTTCCCTGGCCGCTTATCCATAAAAGATAATATGTCGTTGTTGCAATCATAGTACTTCTTCCACCATCGATATACGCTTATGAATGATGGAGGAACCGGGTCATTTAATTGCTTCGCAACCATACTGATAATGGGGAGTACCTTCTCCTTAATACAAATAGGTGGTCTTCCTAGATTTTTGATACAAGATGAAACATACCCATACTTTCTCATAATTGAACGCTGCATATCAGCAGGAAGACTCTCTATTCCCTTATGAACTCTTGAACTATGATTAGCATCTTCAACTCGAACTTGTGTTCCCCCCATCAAAACTAAACACCCTCTACCGAATTGCTCTAACAAATCTAATTTAGAAATCCGAATAAGCCCAAGATCAGATACTCTCTCAAGCTCAACTAATTCATCCAAAATTCTATTAATACGATAATTCGCACTGTTCAAAGTCAGGTGCAACCCGACCATTAAAGAGGAAGTTTTCACGGTTACTCTCCGAGGTTAAGCTAATTTCAGTGTCTAAATCCAATGGCTTTTCTAGGGGTGCCGAAGCATGCCCATGTGCAATAAAGGAGTAAACATTCTTCAAAGAACCTGATACTTTTGAAAGCGTCTCAAGACTTGCTGCATCATTTTTCTTTAGGCTGCGCTTGAGTATCTTTATTTCATCGCCATTCAGACGATGTAATAAATATGGCTTTAACATCGTTAAGTTTCGGAGTAGTTCCGGTTTAACTAGTTCTTCTTCTGTCAGTACCACATAGCCAAACCCTCTTTCTCCTAAAAAGTCAGATGCAGCACATAGCAACTCTTTTATCCTTGGATCGTTCACTCTTACCAACGGCTTTACTTCTACAAAAAAGGTAGAACCAGACTTTGTTCTTATTTCAAAGTCTGGAGTGTACTTGCATACCCGACCTTTACAGGGAAAATATAAGGTTGCAGGTTGTTCGTGATAAGACTTAACTTGATGGGAGAACTCCATCAACATACAGGCTTTTAATTCAAGCTGAGATTCCCAGCCAATTGGCCGTTGGTTTTTATGCGAGGCGTAGTAGCCAACAACTCTTCCTTTTGATGGCGATACAGGCTCTCGCACACGTCGATGGATCTTGTAGGGGCTAGCACCCCTCTTCCTTGTTTTTGCACGCTTAATCGTGCCGAAAATTGGCGAGGTTTCTTGATTTTTGGCCATGAGAAATCCTTACTAAAAAAGTAATAAATTTTAATTTCATTGGTTAATTTAAATTTGGCCAGTTGACTCAGGAATTAAGGAAGTAGATACTTATCTTGCTACGGGGTAAGTGTTTTACTTGCTTCATCCTGGTGGGACCGGCGAAAGTCGTGTCCTACTAGGTCTCCATCATATCTCTCCTATTAAGTAGCTCTTCATTCATCTTAGATACTCAATATCATTTTTATAATTGATATTTGCTTATCGCTTAGCACACCCAATTTGCCCTTTAATTCGTGCAGTAACTCAAACTCATATGCTGAAGTCCCCTTGGGAACTCTAAAGGTAAAATCAGATATCTCAGCATCTCGAAGCAAAGCTGCACTTTCTTCAGCATCTAAATCAAGTTGCTTAATAATACTTTTAACAATCCATGCTGAGGGCGCGCCTTTTTGACCGCTCTCAAGCACACTCACATAGCTTGACTTAATACCGACCTTCTCAGCCAGCTCGATTTGTTTTAGGTTACGTGAACGGCGTAGCTTTTCTAGACGCATTCCAAATGGAGTCATAGTTCGATTTCGAAAATATCATTTTTTCCAATTAGTAATTTATATATCAAACATAGAAAAAGATCAATTTTATTAATAAAATCATAAAGTTATGTATACTAGTATACACATATAAAGTAGCTAACTCTTTGATAGGAAAGTAAATATGATATTGAGTGTGATAGGAAATAAAAAAGGCTACCTAAAACTTTTAGATAGCCTTCTATTTTCAAGAATTCTGATAAAGATTTTCAAGTATGTGAGAATCTTTATCAAGGATTATGAGATCCCACAAGATGTTTGAGTTTACACGTCTAAGTTAACAACTCTCAGTGCATTTGTTTCGATAAACTCTCGACGAGGTTCAACTTGGTCACCCATTAAGGTTGCAAACAATTGGTCTGCAGCAATGGCATCTTCAATGGTCACACGTAGCATACGGCGAGCATCTGGATCCATCGTTGTTTCCCAAAGTTGGTCAGGGTTCATCTCACCCAATCCTTTATAGCGTTGTGTATACAAGCCACGCTTAGACTCTGAGATAAGCCATTCAAGACCAGCCTCAAAATATTCGATTGCTTGAGTCTTCTCACCACGCTGTACATAACCGCCTTCGCTGATCAAACTACCAATCTGACGACCCGTGTTCGCAATGCGAACATAATCTTTAGATGTAATAAAGTCGAAGTTCAAAGTATGCGCTTTATCAACACCGTGCTGACGAATATTGATCACCGGATAATACATATGGCGCTCTTCATCAAATGCGACTTCTGCGTTGAAGATAGTGGCGTCTTCGTCTTTCTTCACAAGATCAGCAACCAAGTTTTCAGTCCACGCCGTTACTTTTGCTTCATCAGATAAGTCTGACTCGGTGAGCTCTGGGTGGTAAAGCAAACGGTTCATGATTGAAGACGGATACTTACGCTTTAAACGCTCAATGATATCTATCGTATTTTGATAATCATGCACTAAGTTTTCTAACTTGTTCCCAGAAATTGGTTCAGCACCTTCTGCTGGGTATAACGCAGCATCGTTAAGTGCTAATGTCGTTAGGTATGAAGTTAGTGCATTATCATCTTTAATATAGCGCTCTTGCTTACCTTTCTTCACTTTATATAGTGGTGGCTGAGCAATATAGACATAACCGCGCTCGATGATCTCTGGCATTTGACGATAGAAGAAAGTCAGTAGCAGCGTACGGATGTGTGAACCATCCACATCCGCATCGGTCATGATGATGATGCGGTGATATCTTAGCTTTTCAGGGTTATATTCATCACGGCCAATACCACAGCCTAATGCAGTAATTAGTGTTGCCACTTCCTGAGAAGAAAGCATCTTATCAAAGCGTGCTTTTTCTACGTTCAGGATTTTACCTTTGAGCGGCAGAATTGCTTGGTTCTTACGATTACGACCTTGTTTAGCAGAACCACCCGCCGAGTCACCCTCCACTATATATAGTTCAGAAAGTGCAGGATCTCGTTCTTGGCAGTCAGCGAGTTTACCCGGTAGACCAGCTAAATCCATAACGCCTTTACGACGAGTCATTTCACGTGCTTTACGTGCAGCTTCACGAGCGCGCGCAGCATCAACGATTTTGTTTACAACGGTTTTTGCATCGCCTGGGTTTTCTAGCAAGAATTCAGTTAGCTTTTCAGCCATCATTTGCTCAACAGCCCCTTTCACTTCACTAGAAACGAGCTTATCTTTTGTCTGTGAAGAGAACTTAGGATCAGGAACTTTAACACTAACAACAGCTGTCAAACCTTCACGGGCATCGTCACCCGTAGCACTGGTTTTATACTTTTTATTAAAGCCTTCTTTTTCCATGTAGGTGTTAAGCGTACGCGTAAGTGCTGCACGGAAACCCGCTAAGTGAGTACCACCATCGCGTTGAGGAATGTTATTGGTAAAACAGTAGATGTTTTCTTGGAAACCATCATTCCATTGCATAGAGACTTCTACGCTAATGCCATCATCACGCTCAGTCGAAAAGTGGAAAACACTTTGATGAACTGGCGTCTTCTTACGATTTAGATATGCAACGAATGCTTGAATACCGCCTTCGTATTTGAAGTGATCTTGTTTATTCTCTTCGCGCTCATCACTTAAAATGATGCTTACACCAGAGTTAAGGAAAGATAGTTCACGTAGGCGCTTGGCTAGAATATCGTAGTGGAAATTTGTATCTGAGAACGTTTCAGCACTTGGCCAGAATCTCAATTCTGTACCAGTAGATTCAGCTTCACCGATAACACCTAACGGCGCATCTGGAACACCCATAGTGTATTTTTGCTGATGCACTTTGCCATCACGGCGGATTGTTAATTGTAGTTTTTCAGAAAGTGCATTTACAACAGAAACACCTACACCGTGCAAACCGCCAGATACTTTATATGAGTTATCATCAAATTTACCACCGGCATGTAGTACAGTCATGATAACTTCCGCCGCAGAAACCCCTTCTTCTTCGTGAATTGAAGTTGGGATACCACGACCATTATCTCGAACAGATACAGAGCCATCGGTATGAATTGTTACGAAAATATCGTCACAATATCCTGCTAGTGCTTCGTCGATTGAGTTATCAACGACCTCAAACACCATGTGATGTAAACCAGTACCATCGTCTGTGTCACCGATATACATTCCCGGACGCTTTCTTACAGCATCCAATCCTTTAAGTACTTTAATACTCGACGAATCGTAATTTTCCGACATGGTTTCTTCCAATTATTTTGTTATTAAGCTGCCATGTTCCACGTGGAACATTTTAATTTCACGTTCCATTGGTTCAATAACGGCGGCAATACTTTCTGGAGTGATAGCAGTGATAAACAGCTGTGACTGACATTGCGCCAACAGACGCGATACCGCCACCTTAGTATCTTCACTAAGCTCCGAAGGTAAATCATCAATAAGCAGAATTGACTGCTTATTACTCTCTTGGTCAATCAAACTGTTTTGCATTACTTTGAGTGCATACAGTAATAACTTGAGTTGGCCACGAGAAAAAATATGTTCTACGCTGTTTCCTTGAGTATAAAAGTTAAAGTCAGCCTTATGCGGCCCTTTACTTGTATAGCCAAGTTTTACATCTCGCTCTAACTGATTTGTTAATACCTCAGCTAGTTCCCCCTTCCAGCCCGCTTGAAAGCGAATTTCAAGGCCTTTAAAGATAGGGCTTATATCCCCTATCTTATCAAAAAAATGCGTCTGAAACCTACCTATATAAGCCTCTCTAAACATATTTATTTGCTCAGCAAGGCGTACAAACTCCTTATCCCAATAACTTAGCTGGGATTGGAGATCTCTCGGTTTAGATTTCAATAAAGCGTTACGTTGCTTGAGCACCTGATTGAACATTTTCCATGTGGAATAAAACTGATGTTCCACGTGGAACACACCTAAATCAAGAAACTTACGACGCTCTTTTGGACCACCAAAAAACAGCTCATAGCTTTCTGGTGTAATAACTTGAACAGGTAAAACCTGTGCTAATTCTGCCACTTTCCGGCTTGCTTGCCCCTGAATTCGAAGCTTAGTTTCACCACTGGTATATTTACTAATACCAAGCGGTATAGACAAGTTATGTAGTTGTTTTTTAGCATGAACAACGCAATGAGAAGCCTCATGCTTGATCATTAATTTTTGCAGATTGGTACGGAAAGATTTACCACTGGAGAGAAAGTAAATGGCTTCGAGCAGACTGGTTTTACCGCTACCATTTTCACCGAGAATGACATTAACGGCATTGCTAGGTGAAAGCGCCATCGCCTCAATGTTTCGAAACGCATTGAGGCTAAGGTGAGTTAAACTCATAACTCTATAAACGCATCGGCATAACTACATACATTGCATGTTCGTCACCAGCGGCTTCAATAAGCGCACTGCTGTTCGCATCAGAAAGCGTAAATTGTACATCTTCAGACTTTATTGTATTTAACACGTCTAATAAGTAAGAAACGTTAAAACCAACTTCAAGATCATCGCCTTGGTAACCTACCTCAACAATTTCTTCAGCTTGCTCCTGCTCTGGGTTATTGGCACTAATTTTTAATTGCCCATTACTCAGATTCAATCGCACGCCACGAAACTTCTCGTTAGAAAGAATAGATACGCGCTGAAATGCACTACGTAGCCAATCGCGATTTGCGGTAACTAACTTGTCCCCGCCACGAGGTAATACGCGACGATAATCAGGGAATCGCCCATCCACCAGCTTACTCGTAAAAGTAAATTCGCTGTCGATGATACGCACATGATTAGCGCCAAATTGAATGGTGATAGTTTCATCATCCGCAGGCAGTAAGCGCATGATCTCTTGCACGCCCTTACGAGGAATGATCAATTGACGTTGCGTTTGCAATGACTCTGGTAATTTTTGCTGCGCAATTGCCAGACGGTGACCGTCAGTGGCTACCGTTTTAATTTCACTATTATCTACTTCAAACGACATACCATTTAAATAGTAACGTACGTCTTGGTTAGCCATAGAGAAATGCGTTGCTTCTAGCAATTTTCTAAGCTCTAAACGCGTTATAGCAAATTCAACCTCACCATCCCACTCTTCAAGATTAGGGAAATCTTCAGCAGCTAAGGTTGTCAATGAAAAGCGACTTTGACCGCTAGTCAGTAAAAGTTGATGCTCCTGACTACTCAGCACTAAATCCGAGTTATCAGGCAAGCTCTTACAAATATCTAGAAGTTTTTTCGCAGGCAAAGTGATCTTGGCGTCTGGCACATTTGTTTCAAGGGCAACAGATGCAACAAGCTCTATCTCTAAATCTGTACCTGTCATATGTAGTGTGCCATTTTTCATTTCTAGCAATACATTAGACAAAATAGGCAGTGTATGTTTGCGCTCAATAGCACCCGACACCTGTACCAGTGGCTTTAAAAATAGTTCTCTTGGAATCGTTATTTGCATCATTTAACCCTTAAGAAGACAGCGTTCTAATTAAGTTTTGATAATCTTCTTTTACCTCATGACTTTCATCACGAAGTGCTTTTACTTTTCTACACGCGTGTAACACGGTGGTATGGTCGCGGCCACCAAATGCATCACCTATTTCTGGTAAGCTGTGGTTTGTCAGTTCTTTAGACAATGCCATGGCAACTTGTCTTGGTCTTGCAACTGAACGGCTACGACGTTTTGACAATAAGTCAGAAACACGTATTCGATAATATTCCGCCACGGTGCGCTGGATATTATCGATGGTAACGAGTTTGTCTTGTAACGCTAATAAGTCGCGTAGCGCTTCTTTAACAAAATCGATAGAAATTGGGCGACCAGTGAAGTTGGCATTAGCTATCACGCGGTTTAACGCACCTTCTAACTCTCGCACATTAGAGCGTAATTTCTTAGCAATAAAAAAGGCAACTTCGTGTGGCAAGTTAATATTACTTTGCTGCGCTTTCTTCATTAGGATAGCAACGCGAGTCTCTAATTCTGGTGGCTCAATAGCAATAGTTAACCCCCAACCAAAACGCGACTTCAGTCGGTCCTCAACCCCTTCTATTTCTTTAGGGTAACGGTCAGAAGTTAGAATAATTTGTTGGTTGCCTTCAAGCAGCGCATTAAAAGTATGGAAGAATTCTTCTTGCGAACGCTCTTTGTTTGCAAAGAATTGGATATCATCAATCATCAATGCATCAACGCTACGGTAGTAACGCTTGAATTCTTCAATGGCATTATTTTGTAGTGCTTTAACCATGTCCTGAACAAACCGCTCTGAATGCATATAAACAATTTTTGCATCCGGTTTTTGTTCAAGAATACCATTGCCCACGGCATGTAATAAGTGTGTCTTACCTAAACCAGTTCCACCATAGATAAATACGGGATTGAATGCAGAACCTGGATTATCAGCAACTTGTGTTGCAGCGGCTTTTGCCAGCTGGTTAGATTTACCTTCTACAAAGTTATCAAAAGTGTAATTCTCTTTAATATTAGCCTTGTGCGAAGATTTAGGTGCAGGCTCAACTTTTTCTGCCATCTTTGGCTGAGTGCCTTGCAGCATCGACGTATTATCGGTTGCATGACCTACACTTGTGGCTTTTTCGTTAGACACACTTGGTTGTGCAGCTAACACAGGTTTGCTGCCTACATCAAAGTGCAACTCTGGTGCTTCATCACCACAGATCTCAATCAGCAGTTCATTGATGCGGTGGAGATACTTTTCTCGTACCCAATCCAATACAAAACGATTTGGCGCATAGATAGTTAGCGTATCATCAGTACTTTCTGCCTGTAGTGGTCTTACCCACATGCTAAATTGCTGAGATGGCAATTCATCTTGCAAAACATATAAACAACTTTGCCAAACCGACAGATACACTCTGAACTCCAATAGGTTTTGATTCCCGGGAATAAAAATAGAGCATTCAGATCTAAAATAATCAGATCTAAATGAAAGGATCGCCGGAAACACTTAGTTTTTATTACAAAATCACTGGTGGAAGCGGGGTATTATGAAGTGATCTTATCCACAAGTTCAATATTGACATTTAGAAAAAGCAAGATCTCACCCTAGTAAAAAAATAAACACATGAAATTTAAAGCTTTTTATTTTTTACCCACAAGTAAGATCATAGCAAAAAACTCTCCCGATCTCACCCCAAAATTAAGATCAAATTTAGTTTTCCAGAGCTTTTCCTATTCTTACTAAATGCTATAATGCCGCCCATCGGATCAGATCTATGCAGATCGATTTCGTATTGATCCTACTTTATGTAGATCGTCTATGTTTGCTCGATAGCTTTGCCAAGTTTTGTCTATATAAAGGATATAGAAACCTCTCACTGTGGATTATTTAGCCACAGAGAACAGATTTTGATTGACTTTAGACGCGCTCAGCTTTAATATCTCGCGCTCGCAATGGCACCTGTGCCAGGATCGCGACCTGCATAGGATGTTTTAACTTTTAACCGATCGGATGGAATTGTTATGAAAAGAACTTTTCAACCTAGCGTACTTAAGCGCAAGCGCACTCACGGTTTCCGTGCTCGCATGGCGACTAAGAACGGTCGTAAAGTATTAGCACGTCGTCGTGCTAAAGGCCGTAAAGTACTTTCTGCTTAATATTTAGTGGAAGACTTTAGCTTTAGCAGGGAGTTACGTCTGTTAACTCCCTCGCATTACTCCCGCATATTTCAAGAGCCAGCTCGCGCTGCTACGCCTTATTTTACTCTACTTGCAAAACCAAATGATGTTGGTCATCCAAGACTCGGCTTAACTGTAGCTAAAAAACGCTGCAAGAAAGCATGTCAACGAAACCGTATCAAACGACTTGCCAGAGAAAGCTTTCGATTAAATCGTCATA
Source organism: Pseudoalteromonas sp. HM-SA03 (assembly GCF_002289345.1). Taxonomy (GTDB): domain Bacteria; phylum Pseudomonadota; class Gammaproteobacteria; order Enterobacterales; family Alteromonadaceae; genus Pseudoalteromonas. The sequence continues at coordinate 13,124 of NZ_NSDG01000209.1, forward strand.
AACTTGATAACATCGATATTGTGTTGATGGTCAAAACCGGTGTTGACGAGCAATCTAATGAAGAGCTAACTAAACAGCTCACTAAAATGTGGCGCAAAATAAATGAACGTTGTAAGCCAGGTGCACCTAAACCACCTTTTAAGCCAAAGCCTCAACACAAGCGTTCAAAAAATCCTCAAGCTAACGCGAAAAAGCAATAATCTGCTTTAGCCTTTCCTTTTTACGGCGCATTTACCCTTGCTAGCATAGTAATTTTACGCCAATTAAGGTAAGGTTAGCTCACCTTTTAATCAGCTATATCAATGGAAAAATAGTCTGTTTTTGCCCACTTGGGTTGAAGCAGTAAATTGAGGAAATTGATATCTACAAAGCCATGAATTCAACTTCAGGGCGTAGCAAGATCAGAAATCAGTTCAAAGCAGCTTGTTCGCTTCCCAAGCACCTGCTTATATTGCTGATCCGCGGTTATCAACAATGGATTAGCCCCCTACTAGGGCCTCATTGTCGCTTTAACCCGACCTGTTCTAGTTATGCAATTCAAGCAATTAATTTACATGGAATTGCAAAAGGGAGTTGGTTAGCGGTTAAACGCATATTAAAATGTCACCCTTTGAGCGCAGGTGGAGATGATCCTGTACCTGTGAAGTCGACTAAAGTTAAACAACACGAGAAATAAGAGCTGTTATGGAATCGCAACGCACGTTTTTATTTATCGGTTTGTTGCTGGTTTCGTTCCTACTGTTCCAAGAGTGGACACAAGAACAAAACCCGCCACAAGCTGATACCAGTGCCGTCACACAACAAGTGGCGAACTCAACCCCAACAGAAGAGCAAGCTGATGTGCCTGCATCAAGCCAATCCGATGTCCCAGTTGTAGCAACTCAGGCAACACGTTCTGTCATTAGCATCACTACCGACGTACTTTCGGTAAAAATTGATACTAAAGGCGGTGATATCGTTGAAGCTAATTTACTACAACACGCAGAAACCCATGGCAGCGACACGCCTTTCATGTTACTTGGTGAATTTGAAGGCAAGCAGTATGTTTCACAGAGTGGTTTAATTGGTTTAAACGGCCCTGACGCAAACAAAGCTGGTCGCCCAGTCTATGAGTCTGCACAACAGCAATATGAGCTTAATGGCGATACATTACGTGTACCACTGACTTTTACTGATGAGAAAGGCGTACAGTACACAAAAACTTATGTATTTAAAGCAGGTAAATATGATGTTGACTTAGAATACCAAGTTAACAACACCACCTCATCACCTGTTCAAGTACAACTGTATACACAAATCAAACGTACGCGCCAAGATAAAGGTAGCATGGTTGATCAGACCTACTTAGGCGCAGCCTATGGTACCGCTGAAGAACCTTATGAGAAATACAGTTTCTCTGATATGGCGGATGCGAACCTGAATAAAAATACCCAAGGCGGCTACGTTGCTTTCCTACAGCACTACTTCGTCAGTGCATGGGTGCCAGATCAGCAAACCAATAATACGATTTATACCGCGCTTAGAAATGGTAATGGTATTGTTGGTATGAAGAGCGAGCCAACCAATGTTCAAGCAAATAGCACGGCAACTATCCATGCGGTGTACTACATGGGTCCTAAAGACACAGAAGCGCTTGAAGCAATTCAAGAAGACCTAGATCTCACGGTAGACTACGGCTGGTTATGGTTTATTTCACAACCTTTACTGACTCTGCTTAAGTTCCTTTACGGTATTTTAGGTAACTGGGGTCTGGCGATTATTGCTATCACTTTGATTGTGAAAACGGCGTTATACCCTCTAACTAAAGCGCAATACACCTCAATGGCTAAAATGCGCATGCTACAGCCTAAGATGCAGGCACTAAAAGAGCGTTATGGCGATGACCGCCAGAAGTTCGGCCAAGCGATGATGGAAATGTACCGTAAGGAAAAAGTGAACCCAATGGGTGGCTGTTTCCCACTGTTACTACAAATGCCAATCTTCCTTGCCTTGTTCTACGTATTCCTTGAATCAACAGAACTACGTCATGCTGAGTTTATGTTGTGGCTAACGGATCTATCATCAATGGACCCGTACTACGTACTACCTGTGCTATTTGGCGCAAGTATGTTCCTAACACAAAAACTACAGCCAATGACAGTTACAGACCCAATGCAACAAAAGATGATGACTTACATGCCAGTCGTGTTCTCAATCTTCTTTATTTGGTTTCCATCAGGTCTGGTACTTTACTGGTTAGTTTCAAACCTTATCTCTATCGCTCAGATGCTTATCATCTACCGTGGTATGGAGAAAAAAGGCATGAAAGTACGCGGTTAACGCTCGTACACCTTGAATAAAAAACGCCAGCTTCACAGCTGGCGCAGATTGATGATAAACCCCGCTTTTTTAAGCGGGGTTTATTTTTCCCAGTTGTTGGAGCAGTTTTCTCT
>NZ_NSDG01000001.1 GCF_002289345.1 Pseudoalteromonas sp. HM-SA03
TGTCAATCAAAGACTGATTTAACTTCGCCAGAAGTTAATATTGAATACTAAAGTAGACGCTAATTAATCATAAAAATGATTAATCGGCATTTTCTTTCGAAAACTCGATAAATAACTTTCGTTATCTATCAGAATTTAATTTTTCAGCTTTTCCAAATTTTTAAAGAGCAAGAGAATGACTTCTCAGAGTTAAAAACTCTCAGTTACTTAAACTTGAGTAAGAGTGTTTATCTATAAGAAGGTGTAGTAAAGTGGTGGAGCTAAGCAGGATCGAACTGCTGACCTCCTGCGTGCAAGGCAGGCGCTCTCCCAGCTGAGCTATAGCCCCACATTACTAGGATAACATTGTTTGTTTTTTACCTATCTTTGCTTTCAGGCAAGGATTTTTGTGACGAACGTTTAGTTTGCTAAACGAGTCGCAAAAAGATGCAGCATCAAAGCAAAGTGGTGGGTCTGAGTAGACTTGAACTACCGACCTCACGCTTATCAGGCGTGCGCTCTAACCAGCTGAGC
>NZ_NSDG01000010.1 GCF_002289345.1 Pseudoalteromonas sp. HM-SA03
GGCTTTTTACTCAAAGCGAACCTAGAATCCCAATTTGACCTGGCTGATGAATTACTTGTCGGCAATATGCTCACGTTTGAAATTGAGTCACCAGATGCAATATCAACATATTTCACTGGGACTTTGTTTGATATCCAATCTGGTTTTGTGTCTGAGCACACCTGTGGTGCAGAGGTGGTCTTAAAGCCTCGCCTTGAGTTACTTAAGCAAACAGAAAAAAGCCAAATCTTTGTACAAGCCAATGTTCAGTCTGTCCTCAATAAGCTGATACAAAAAGCCGGCTATTCACAAGACCGGATAAAATGGCGAGTCACTAAAGATTTACCCACGCTACCGCAGTGCGTACAAGCGCTAGAAAACGACTACACCTTTTTCACCCGACTCTTAGCAAAGTACGGCTTAATTTATTGGTTTGAATGCCATGATTTTATTGAGTCGATAGTGATTGCCGAGGGGAATCTTGCAAGCCCCTATATTGAGCGAGGCTTGCTGTCGGTAACGGATAAAGATGGCCTGGTGCACGAACATGAAACCGGCTTTGTTGGGTTTACGCAGTGCCAAAGCCGCCATCGTTTTAGAATGGGTGGCTCACAAGTGCATATGAATGCCCATCCACCAACCTCGGTCAGCTCGGCCCTGCGTAGCTATTTTGAGCCTGCTGCACAAAATCCCGCTGAGCAATTTGAGCGCACTGGCAATCTCGAGCTTGCCTATCAACAAGGTAAAAATGAAGTCACGCTGGTAGGAAACGTAGCCGAAGCCAATGCCGGTTATTCGTTTTCGTTAAATGGTAAATTGGGCACAGCGAAAGGTGGCGATTATACCTGTATTCGCAGTAAACAGATTTATAAGCAAGGCAGTGCCAATAACCCTAAGCAAGTTGCGCATCATAGCGAGTCGGTGTGTGTACCACGAGGTGAGCCAATACGTATCGCGCCCCCAGAGCATAGCCCCAAGCCGATGGTGTTTACCGCCACAGTGCGCTCGCTGTCGGGGTCAAAGGCCAATCCTCACTTAGATGCACAAGGGCAATATGCCACGCAAGTACATTTTGATAGTCAGGTGACTGAATCGGTAAAGCGCCTCACACAATACGCCTGTCGTGGTCAAAAGCAACCGACAGGGTTACACTTTCCACTGCTGCCAGACAGTAATGTGCTCATCGGTTGTATGAACAACGACCCTGACCAAAGTTACTTGTTAGGGTTTGCGCTTAATGACACGCAACCATCTGTTGTTACTAGCGCCAATAACGCCCAAAACGTGTTGTGCTCTCGCGGCCAAAACCTGTTGATGTTTGATGACACCCCAAAAACCCCGCATATTGTGTTGCAAACCTTAGCGGGCAACCAGCACTTGGTGTTACATGGTGATAAAAAGCAGCCTTATATTCACTGGCTTGCGCAACTTGGCGCAATGAATATTTTTGCAGCCAAAGACATACAACTTGGCAGTGTTAAAAGCGCAATTCGACTACTTACCAATAAAACCTTTATTGCCAGCGCCAAACAACAACTGGCACTGGAGAGTAAAAAGTCGGTGATTGCCGATGCAGCAACCAACCTAGACGTCACCGCCAATCAAATTGACGTCAGCGCCAAACAAGATTTGACCCTTAAGGCGGGTCGCAGTCATCGCAGTGTTATCCAAAGTGATATAAAGCTCAAGGCAGACAATAATCTCACCATCACCGCCCCGGCGGGAAGTCAAATCATTCAAAGCCAAGGCAATATCACGATTAAAGGTAGTGGCTCTGGCAACCTCACCCTTGCCAATGGCGGCAGTGAAATCAGCATTGACTCAAGTGGTAACGTCAA
>NZ_NSDG01000100.1 GCF_002289345.1 Pseudoalteromonas sp. HM-SA03
CTCTCTAAACTCACTACGCTTATTAGATCAAAGGGCTAGATCTGTGTCCAGCCCTTTTTCAACAGTCTGCGCCAGCTTCACAGCTGGCGTTTTTTATTTGCGCATCATATGAAATTGTCGTTATTGATCAATCCACTGGAGCTCACCATTTGGACCGCCGTCAACACAAACCTTCCATTTGTTATTTTGCTTTTTTACCGATCCCTTAGAGTATTCCTGATCGATATAATAACAATACTTTGTAGGGTCGTAGTCTGGTTTTACATTTTCACCGCTTAGTACAGAACCAGATACCGCACATGCTGCAGATACAACTGCTAGTGTTAGTCTATTCATAATATCTCCCTTTACGTATAATTTTAAGTTACCTAAACTAGGTAACTTACCTTATCTTATAAGCACAACGAGCAACAAACACTTTTCCTTTTAAACTCCTAGCAATTAAAATATCAAATAAAAGCAACCACTTGATAAAATTTGATGGCGATTTTATGACGATTTGATAGGTCAAATCTGGGCTATCTATCATGCTCCTTTGCAGTTAAAAAATGCAAAGAGAAGACGATGCTTGAATCTACATTACTACAGGCACTCTCCAGTGCCGAAACTGATTGGTGGTTAGTGCCTATTGCACTCGTAGTAGGTGTACTCACCAGCTTTACGCCCTGTGTATATCCCATACTTCCCATAACTGTTGCAACCCTTAGCCAACAACGCCATATTCGCCTTGCCCCAATCTGGTATGCACTAGGCTTTGCAACGGTGTACGCCGCGCTTGGATTTATTGCAGCACTAACCGGTAGCTTCTTTGGCCAAGTGGCAACAAACCCTTGGGTACTGCTTATTTTTGGCAATCTATTACTCTACTTTGCTGCGGTATCAAAAGGTTTAATCTCGCTGCCACACTTGCCAAATGCGATTTCAACAGGCTCGCCAGCACCTCTTCTAANGCTCTTGTTGCGGCTCCTTGTACGTCTCCAATTCTAGGCGGCTTATTGCTCTTCGTTGCTAATGCCCAGCAACCTCTATTAGGAGGCGCGCTGCTGTTTAGCTTTGCGCTCGGTATGAGCACCCTATTACTGCTAGCAGGGCTAAGTACACGCTTTTTGCATACATTACCAAGATCTGGAGCTTGGTTAAATCACATCACTACAGCAACCGCACTTATCTTAGTCGCGATGGCGCAATATTTTCTTATTCAAGCTGGCAAAAGTTGGCTATAAAACGCAAAGGAACCACCATGAAAAAAATCATTTTTTATTCACTCTTTATGTTACTCAGCACAATGTCTGCAGCAAAGGACTATCCCGTACTTACCGCCAATACGCTTGCAAACAATACCGTAACCAGTCAAGGCAAAGTCACTTACTTGAAGTTTTGGGCAACGTGGTGCTCCTACTGTGTGGAAGAAATGCCACTGCTTGAGCAAAGCTTTCAGCAAGCCAATAACCACTATCAGGTTATCGCCGTCAATATCGGCTTCAATCAGTCAAAAAAAGGCGTGCAAGCTTACCTTGATAAACATGATTACCAATTTCCAACGGTATTTGATAGTAGTGGCAAGATAACTCAGCAGTTTCAAGTGTTAGGCACGCCACAACATATCCTCATTGATGAAAACGGCAAAGAAATCTATCGCAGCGCATTGTTTACAGATGAGCTGCAACAACATCTGATCACACTTCAAGGAGCAAACTAATGTCATCAATTAAAGCCTTACTTATGTTCGCCGCTGTGTGTCTCAGCTTGTTTGTGCACGCCAACACGCAAGAGTACGTGTTTATTAATATTTGGGATGAGTATGTACAGCCCACGACTCTGCCAACGCCACTAGCACCAAGGAGATTGCTACAGCCCGATATTAATATTGATGAGGCAAGCTTAGCGCAATTTAAACAGGCCTATCCAAGCTATGCTGAGTTAGCTATTGATAAGCAAAACCAGTTGATGCAACGGTTTGCAATAAGGCAAACACCTGCTCGTGTTGTCGTTAAAGACGACAAAGTTATCAAACGAGAGTTGTTGACGACTAACAGTGCACCAAGCACAGAGAAAGAAACACAGATCCCATTGCAAACACTCACCGGTGCGTCATTTTCGATAGCGACTATAAACAGCCAATACAGAGTGTTATTTTTCAGTGATAGCTTGTGTCCGTTTCAACATATTCCTGCCTGTGAAATGAGAATAAAGCAAAACAATCAACTCGCTGACTCGAGTCCGTATCCGGTCGTTACTGTGATTAAGCCCTTTTATGTGGAAGAACAAAGTGCTCGAGACTACCAACAACGCTTTGAGGTCAAACACGATATTGTGTTCGATCACCACAACGAAGTATTTAGCCAGTTTGAGATTAGAGAGCTACCTTACTGGGTGGTACAAGACAAACACGGTGAAGTCGTTTATCGCGGTAATCAGCCACCCAACATAGACTAGAGCCTAATTTATCGTCCATTTACTCTGACAATAGACGCTGTAAGGGGCATCGATAAGCTCAGCAATAAAGCGCTTATTGATGCTGCTTTGCTGGCGTATTTGCAGCAACTGTTGCTGTAATAATTGGCTGTTTTCGAGTCCGGCCAATTTATCTGAAAAGCGCTTTTGCAGCGCTTCTTCATTTAACATATCAGCCGCAACAACACCGTAAAGCAACAAAAGATGTGAATTGGTATGTTGATGTGCAGTAATGATCTCAAGCGCTTGTTGAGGCTCGTTTCTCAAAAGGTGGATATACATTTGCGTATAGAGCGCATAGGTCTCAACTTCTTGTAGCTGTAACGTTTGATAGTCTTGCATTGCTTCAACCGTCAACGGCTCTGCTAATTCGAGCTTGCCCGCTTTGATCCAGGTCCAACCCAGTAACAATTTAACGTTGGCACGCGTCACCGAAGAAATATAATCGCTTTCTAACAGCATTTGATATTGCGTAATTGCACTTTGCATTGCATCCGTATCACCCGTTTGCAATGCGATATCCATATGCGCCATGCCAATCAGTAATTGCTGTTGTTCATAGCTTGGAATAAAACGCGGCTCGCCGTTAATGTTTTTCAAATAACGCAGCGCCTTTTCCCCCTGATGTAGCTGAATATAGTAGAACCCTAGGTAAGTGAGTATTTGCTTTTCTAAATAGCGATAACCATTTTTCTGAGCTAAAGCGAGGGCTTTTAATAAACTAGGCTCACTTTCAACCACTGGCACTAAGTAATTTTGACCATAAGCAAACAAAGCTTTTATTAGATTCATGGTCTGCTCTGTTTGCTCATAATAGGCAATGGCTTGCGCGAGCACTGGTTTACTCTTCTCTAAGTTCAGTAACGTTTTTTCAGCGGGACCAGCCGCTGGTGGATTGGCAAGATAGAAACTCCGCTGTGCTTCGCTATAGGCAAACGAGCGACTACCTATCAAAACATGCGCTGAACTCATCGCTTGCTGGTATTCATCCCAACGTTGTAATACCCAAAAAGCATCTGCTTTGAGTTGATATGCCATCGCAATTAATTCAACTTGCTGGCTTTGCTCAGCAGCATCGAGGGCAAGCTGAGCTTGCTGCAGCGCTTGCTGATGTAAGCCTTGTGCCTTGAAAAACTCTCCGTAATAGAGGTGGTAGCGAGCACGAGTCGCGATTGAAGCCGAACTTAGTGAAATCTGTTCGAATCGATGGGTGGCAGAATCAATATCACCGAGCTGCCAACAAATTTGCGCAAGCTCCAACTGACTTTCTAGATGTTCCGGCATTTGTGCCACAGCCGCCTCAAAATATGCCTTTGCCAGTTGAGGTCCCTGTTCATTTAATGCTTGCACGCCGCGGTAATAGTCATTCATAGCTAGATTTAAGGATGATATTTTGGCGGTTTTAGTATCAACACCTAGCGCTAACTGCGCAATAACCTCTGTTGCAATCGCTTCAAAGCTCTCATCTAACTGTTCAACAATTATCTCGCTTTGCTTATCTCCATAAGTAACACTGAGTAAAAAACGCTGTTGTATCGGCTCTAGTGAAAGCGTGAGCTTATTAATCCCACTATTCTCTGCAAGCTCAGGATATTGGCTTCGCGGTACTAATTGATAATGAGACTGTAAATGTTGTCTCAATGCTGCTTCAAGTGCATAACCCCACCACGCATTGGCTTGCACACCTGTCTCATTCACCATAGGCACAATGATTAACGAGTCTTGCTCAGCTTGTACACGAGTGACAACGGGAACTGAGCTAGAAACGAGGTAAACACTCGCTGCGACTCCACATAACGCAACAGCGCCAACGACAAGCATCGCTTTCATTGTTGTAGTGAGTTTGAATGTGGTAAATGTGCGGCTCTCAACAGAGCAAATCCACTGATAACCTTGCTGTGGTATGGTTTTAATAAAGGTGGGTTGCTGGGCGTTATCTTTGAGGGCTTGTCTTAGCTCAGTGATACTTTGTGTTAGTGCAGCTTCTCTAAACTCACCGTGTTGCCACAATGTGCTGAGCAATGTTTCACGTGTAACAATCTGATCTGGATGGGCTAAAAAATAAGCCAACAGCTGCGCGACTCTCGGCCTCAGTGGCACTTGCTCAGCATCACGATATAAACACGAGACATTTGGATCGAAGCGATATTGAAGAAAGTACAGCACAGCGTTAGTTTCCCTTATACAACCTTTGCTAGTAAGAACAGTAAAAACTGTGATCATAATTATACCTGACAAAAGCGCATAACCGTATCATTAAGGTCATCAACCACCCAAAACACAATGAGCAGACTTAGATATTACCCACCAGCTATACCTGAGATATATCAATTGCTGTACAATTATGGCTATTAACCAGACAGTCTAAAGAGTCATCATGATCGCACAAGACACCATAGCAGCACAGGCTACCGCACCGGGTCGCGGTGGCGTTGGTATTATTCGAGTTTCAGGCAGTAAAGCCCGAGAGGTCGCAGAGCTAATCTTAGGTAAATGCCCAAAAACTCGCTATGCCGAATACCTGCCATTCAATACCCTAGCAGGTGAACAACTCGACCAAGGTATTGCGTTGTTCTTCCAAGGGCCGAACTCATTCACCGGTGAAGATGTCCTTGAGTTACAAGGCCACGGTGGCCCAGTGGTACTTGATATGCTGTTAAAGGAAATCAGCCAAATTGAGCAAGTGCGCTTGGCAAAGCCTGGTGAGTTCTCAGAACGTGCTTTTATGAACGACAAGCTAGACTTAACGCAAGCAGAAGCTATCGCAGACTTGATCAACGCCACCAGCGAGCAAGCTGCAAAAAGTGCGCTACATTCACTACAAGGTGACTTTTCTAAACATATCAATACTTTGGTTGAGAAAGTAATTCATCTGCGCATGTACGTAGAAGCCGCAATTGACTTCCCCGATGAAGAAATCGACTTTCTTTCCGATGGTAAAGTCTCGGGTGACCTAGAAGCCATTATTCAGCAACTCGCAGAAGTGCGTAAACAAGCCAAGCAAGGCAGCATCATGCGTGAAGGCATGCGCGTGGTGATTGCAGGCCGCCCTAACGCCGGAAAATCTTCACTACTCAATGCCTTAGCAGGCCGTGAAGCTGCGATTGTTACAGACATCGCAGGTACCACACGAGACGTACTACGTGAACATATTCATATTGATGGCATGCCGCTTCATATTATCGACACCGCAGGACTTCGTGATAGTCCAGACAAAGTAGAACAAATAGGTATTGAGCGTGCTTGGGAAGAGATCCGCGGCGCTGATCACGTACTATTTATGGTGGATGGCACCGAAACCCACGAAACCGATCCTGCGAAGATCTGGCCTGATTTTATCGAGCAATTACCACAAGGCATGGAAATTACCGTGATCCGCAATAAAGTCGATTTAAGCGGTGAAGCGGTTGGCGCAACAACGAGTGATGGCCATACCCTTATCCGTCTAAGTGCTAAAGATATTCAAGGCATTGATTTATTGAGGGAACACCTAAAAGCCTGTATTGGATTTACTGGTGCAACTGAAGGTGGCTTTATGGCTCGCCGTCGTCACTTAGACGCCCTAGAGCGCGCTGCTGAGCATCTAGAAATAGGTCAGACTCAGCTAGAAATGCATATTGCCGGTGAAATTTTGGCAGAAGAGCTGCGCCTTACCCAGCAATACCTCAATGAGATCACCGGTGAATTCACCTCCGACGACTTGCTTGGCAAGATCTTTAGCTCATTTTGTATTGGGAAATAACAAGGTAAACCAAAGGAAACAAACATCCAACTTAAGTTAAAAATTTAATTTATTCATACATTTAATAACTTTTTTATCTTTCTCTAGCTTCCTTTAGTTTCATAAGATGGGCCTCGAATGGCCCACCTACTTCTTTGTTGTAGACCACTATTGGTCCACCAAATAGGAAGTTATTATGAAACTAACCATCGAGAAAAATCAGCTGATAGCACATCAAACGTATCGCTATGGGAACCATCGTTAATGCATCTAAAGAGATATTGTGAAGGAAACCCGCAGCCATTTGCTGACTTCGATGCTGATGTATTATTAGGGTTCAGAACATACCTAATAGTACATGCACGAACAAAATCAGATAAGCCATTTTCTTCAAATACTACATCATACTACTTCAATAGTAAGCGTCGCCTAAACCCCACCTAGCTACTGAATACGCTCAGCCTATAAAGTACAGCTCTGACCTCAATTCGGAGCTGACCATG
>NZ_NSDG01000101.1 GCF_002289345.1 Pseudoalteromonas sp. HM-SA03
TCCCCAGAACAGGATCCTAAAGGGCCAAAAGAAGGCACAAAAAAGGTCATGCGTGGCGGGATGTTTTTAGAGTCTCCCCGTGGCAGTAATGTATATACACGGCAAGAATCTGAGAAACTAAAAAAGGCATACAGGGCAACTGGATTTCGCTGCGTGCTCAATCAGTCTATGCCTTTAAATGAGCAACCAAAGTAGCTAACTTTGGTTGCTCATACGCTGTTATGCCAGTGCTACAAATGGACTGATATTAAGCATCGCGACAGCAACCGAACCGGAGCGAGCTCGGCTTGGTAGTTTGCGTCGCCATGCATCAAACTCTCGCTGCTGAGCACCTTCTAAAATACTATTAAGCTGAGATAAGCCCTCTTCTTGGCTACACTTAGTTCCTCCTTTACCCATATGCTGCAACACCTCGTCTAATTCCTCTGTGCAAAGTATATGCTTGAGTATGATAATAATCGTATTTTCACGCTGCTCATTTAAGCCCTGCCAGCTGTAGGTCTCTGAGTCGATAAGGCTAGCGAGGTTAGGGTTCGCTAATAAGTTTAGAAATGCCCCCTTGGACTCAGGTACCGTAAACTTCAACATTTCGGGTGCTTGTTCAACTCTTTGCATGATAGCCTTGGCTTGTTCATGAATTATTACTTTAGTTCGCCACCATTCATCTATGTCTTTAGCAGTTCCACCAACAAACTCAGTAATATCTTTACCTGTTGCTATATGCATGGCTACTGCTTTATAAAGCACGTTAAATGCCAATGGCTGTATAAACTCGAGATAATCATAATCATTATTTTTAAGCTGGTGATAAACAAATTGGGCAAGCGTGACGATTTCATCGACACCTATCTCACAGACTAACTCTCCGCCAGCACCTACGCCCCAGATAAGTCCCAATTTCGCGCGAAGTATAAACCTTCCGTCTTCATAACCAATAAAACACCCGGCATGTGCACCGGCGCCAAATGCGCCTTCTGCCTTTCCACCTAATTTAGCTAAATCACAAAAGCTAGATTTACCGGATTTTTCTGGGTTATCCCATTGCAAAGCACCTGTTAACTCACAGCCTGCGGATACCCCAGCAAATGCACTGAGCTCGCCTTTTACAGGTTCAAACTTGCGATCGGCGCGGCTAAGTGCTTTTACTTGTTCAGGGGTTAATCCCTCAAGCATCATTTTACCTTGCTTTACTGTACAGCCTATATTTGCCGCCGCTTGTAATTTAGCGCCTGCATAGCCAAAAAAGGCAATGGTCGCATTTAATCGGAGCGCGCCTAAGTTTATCTCACGCTCTTTGGTCGTATTTTTAAGCGGCATCATAAACTTAAATTCATACCCTTTGTTATTAGGGTAGTAACCACTTATTGCAGCTTTTGCTTCACCGACAGCAAAATCGACTTTGCCATCAGCTTGAAATGAAAAGACACCATCCTTTGGGCTAAAGTTTGCAGCAATGCCTGCACCATGGGTGTAGCGCATTAATCGCGCCTCTGCACTGGCATCAAAATAGTCGCTTTTTTCAAACCTTTTTATCTTTAGATCTTCATTTAGCTCCCTAGCTCATTCGCCCCATATGGTTGTATACGTGTCGACAAGCTTCTTATCATACTTAAAATTGACCTTTAGCTTGCTCAAATCATTTTTAAGCGCTTTGTTCAGTTTGCTACGGTCTAAGTTGCCATTCGCATCGCTAAAACGACGACCGTTTCGAATGTCCGTATCAATTTTATAGCGTCTAGTATGATTGGCGATTTTATCACTGCGCACATAGGTATACTTTCGGCCTTTAAAGCCAATGACTTCGGTAATTTTATTAGCGGTAGGGCCTGAAACAAGTGGTTTTAGGGTCTCGTTTAACGCCTTTTTTGCGTCAATTACTTTATCATCTTGCTTCGAGAGGTCTTGTTGTCCAGCCAGCGCTTGCTTTAGCTGCTCCATGGGAGGGTTAAGTACTTCCATTTCTTGCTCTAAAATATCGGCAAGTGACTGCGTGACCGCTATAAAGCTGTTATCTTCTGGAATATATATAAAATCAATAATTTCCAGTTGGTCTTCGGATTCTTCAACCGAAAAACTCACGGAGTGCGTCGCACCTCCGGCTTCAGCGGTTAATGTGTATTCCCCCGCCACAAGCGGTAGCGCCAACTCCCAATCATAACCTCTGTCTGGTATGTAGTTGCCATTCACTTGCTCCAATATGGCTGATTTTGAACCCGACGTTGGCCCTTTCCAGATTAGGTTAACGCTGTTGCTATTATAGAATTGTCCTTTAACTAGTACGTCAAAGCCGGTATTCACCCTGACTTTATCACCCGCTTTGGGAGGATTTTTTATAGTAAACTGAGGATGGTTGAAGCCATATATACGGCTTTCATTTGGTGTGCCAGTATACTGCTCGACAACACTCGCGGCAGTTTCTCCCGGTCCTAATACATGATTTGCAAAACGTCTTTTAGTGGCTTGGTTTTGCTCTAGTTTTACGATTTGCTTTGGATTAGGTTGACCAATAATAACAGATGGCGCAATAGTATCTATGGGTTGTGCTGTACTTTCTAGCTTAGTGGGTGTTTTTTGAATGCCAGCGTTACTCTTACCCATTGACGGGCGCGTTGTACCTGCTCCTTGGCTACTATTGAAGCCCACACCATCATTTTTTGAGTAATCGCTTGTAGCAGCATATTTAGCTGCGGCACCTAAATGTGCACCGTTTTGGCTTAACTCTCCCGCCCCACCCGAGAAGCCTTTACTGCCACCAGAACCGAACTGACCTTCCACTTTAGCCTCAAGCGCTGACTTTTTAATAAACGCAAAGATCTCCTTTATATTGCCTTGAGAAACCGTTTTGAGACGTTGTACTTGGTTATTTGAAATAACAAGTAGTTGTCTATCGTCATGGTGATGAAGTCCACCATGCCAGTAACGAGCTTCTTTTGGGTCAATACGAATATAGTCAGTGTGATGGGGGTTAAGTGCTTTAAGAATGATGTTGGGCACTTTAGCCATCGGCAATCTGGTTGGTTGTGCCGAATTTTTTACGTCTGAATCTGACTGAAAAAGTGAATCATCGAATGTACCTTGCTGTGCGTCTTGCGCAAGCGCAGGCCAGTTGTCAAAAGGCTTCATGCCAATCCTTCCTTGTTTATTCCGGTTGTTCCTCATCAATGCAATTTGCTACTCATCAATGAGCGCGAGATATTATTCGGGGTAGATTTTATACTGATGGAGTTAGTTATTCAATCAAGGAAGAATTTTGCTATTTACCTGTTCTAAATGATGAGAAATTTTTAACGCCGTTAGCGCCTGATTAGCTCCCTCAAATTAAGGAAGTTTAAGACAAAATGGTATGACATATCATTGTCAAAAACTCCCTGTAGAGTTTACTCTAGGTTACTCTAACACGCTCAAAAGTTAGTTGGTGCGATAATATTTTCGCGTTGAACAGCACTTTGATGGCAACAGGGCCAACTTAACCAAAGGCGATTAAAGGAGTTAGCATGACCAGTTATGTATCAGAAATAAAGGCGCTAAATCGCGGGCTAAGTGTTAAGCCTCCCATGACACATCCTGCTATTGATTCAAAAAAACACTACAAAAGCGAGTTAAAGTACTGGCAAACCCAACTATTACATGTGCAACAAGCCTATTTTCATCAAGGGAAGCGCGCTATTTTAGTGTTTGAAGGCTGGGATGCGGCTGGTAAAGGAGGCGCTATTCGCCGCATGACAGAAAAGCTCGATCCGCGCGGCGTTAAGGTCTACCCAATCGCAAAACCAACGCCTGAGGAACAAGGCCGGCATTACCTTTATCGGTTTCAAACAAAGCTACCTCCTCGGGGTACTATGACTATTTTTGACCGTTCATATTACGGCCGAGTGTTGGTAGAACGGGTTGAAGCATTTGCTAATGAGCAAGAGTGGCACCGCGCCTATCAAGAAATCAATGAATTTGAACGTCTGCTGACAGATGATAATGTCCGCATTGTTAAGCTATTTTTACACATTAGCGAAGACGAACAACTCAAGCGCTTTACAGAGCGTTTAAATAATCCGTATAAGCGTTGGAAACTAACGGAAGAAGATATTCGCAACCGCCAGAAGCGACAAGATTATGAGCAAGCAATTGATGATATGTTTGCTAAAACCGATACAAATTTAGCGGGATGGCATTTGATCCTCGCGGAACATAAATGGTATACCCGCGTACAAGTGATGAAAACCATTGTCGAAGCACTAAGCAAGGGGGTTGATATTAGTCCCCCACCTATCGATAAAGCCGTTGTAAAACTGGCAAAATCTCAATTGGGTATTGTTCAAAGGGAGGACTAATCCATGAATCGTCACGACTATCTTGCATCGTACTTTAATGAGCGTGAAGGTATCCATGCAAACAGTGAGTGCAGTAAATTTGACAAAATGAGACTCAGTCCATTTCGGTTCTTCCGTGGTAGTGCCGCGCTTATGTATAAGGACTTACTGGAGCAACAACTGCAGTTACCTGAAGCGGCCACCAGCCTGCCACTCACCTACGTAATGGGCGATTGTCATACGGGCAATTTTGGCTTTCATAGCGAAGAAGGCAGCCACGGCGATACCCTAATCTTTGAACCTAATGACTTCGATGATGCCTGCGTCGGACACGCTGTGTGGGACCTGTTTCGCTTTTTAGTGAGTTTACCGCTTACTCAACTAGAAGGCGGGCGTATTCAAGAGCAAGCTCAGGATATTAAAGACCGAAGTAAACCTTTGGTCAGTAAAGAGCTAGTTGCCCAAGCACAATTGGACTTTTTACACAGCTACCTAAAAGCCTGTCAGTTGTCGCTGGAGTATAAGGTCGATAGCAACACAGGCTTAACCGAATTTGATAATAATCATATACTGCATAAACGATGGCAAAAAGGGTTGCAAAGAATGGCGGGTGGCGCCGCGTTTACGATAAAAAGCACACTTGCTAAGGAAATCGACCTCAGTATTAAGCCGCTACGTTTTCGCGAAGACAAGCTGAAGTTTAAGCAACTTGATCCCGATTTAAAAGAAAACCTTATTCATCACTTTGCGCCCTACGTTGATGACGAAATTTTAGATTGTGTTGAGCGTATCGACCAAGGCACAGGCTCATTGCATCTAAGCAGATATTATTTGTTGGTTGGCCCAAACGTACAAAAGCCGACTAAAGATATTTTGCCGCTATGCCACATTGTGGAGGTAAAACAACAGCAACTCGCTTCGCCTCTTGCTTACTTTGCAAATTTAAGCCCAGTGAATCGCTTAGATCCCGCACACTTAACCGTCAACAGTCAAAGAAAAATGCAGCGCCGTACCGATCTCATTTTAGATAATGCACTGTGGCAAGGCAGCCATTGGCTGGTACGCTCGCGCCATCATGCTCGCGTTGGTATAGACCCAGAAGACATCACCATTGGTAAGCGTGCAGCGACTAAGTCGGGCTTTAGCCAATATGCAGAAGCTTGCGGTGAAGCACTTGCCCTTTCACATATGCGAGCAGATAGACGATCGTTACAATTTCAGGAGGATGCCGTCGCCATTTTACCTAGTCTCATCGATGAATTGGTCAAATCGGCCAGTCATTACAGCGAGCAAGTCGTAGCCGACTGGCGTTGGTTTTGCGAGCAATCCTAGAGCTAAGCAGTTGCGCACTCAACTTGCTTTTGCTTTGGAATGTCTACAATCAGACCATCCTCTGCGATGATGAGTGCATTGCTAAAGTGCAACTTGGCCTCTTCAATAAGAGGCTGCAGCATGCCCTCACCATGATAGCGCACGCTAAAGTGAGTGAGCGCGAGCATGGGTACTTGATGTAATTGTGCAAATTGAGCGATGCGCTTGGCATCGCTATGCCCTGTATGAAAGCCCACTTTATGAAGATCTGCAGCGGTAAAGGTAGCTTCATGAACAAGCAAATCGACCTCTTTTATCATCTGCGATAGCAAGCCGGGCTTTTCGTTATCACCACAAATTATTGCAACTCGAGGTTGCCAACTATAAAAACTGTAGTCATCTGAGATTAAAAGTCGGCCTTGGTATTCCACGTCTTGGCCCTTTTGCAACAGGTTGTAGTGGCCGCCAGACGCAATGCCATCTTGCTGAAGTTGGTCTATTTTTAACTTGCGAGGAATGCACTTTTCCGTGAGCTTATAGCCAACACTGGGCACTCTGTGTTGTAGCGCTATGGTTTCGATATCGCAACATTCAAGCGGTAGCTTATCGTTTATTTCTTCAAGGGCGATGGTGATTAGGTCAAAACTTAGCCTCACCTCTGTCAGTGTAAAACAGCTTTGCACAAACTGAATAACGGCCCTCGGCGCAATTAATTTTAGCGGCGCTTTGCGAGAGTTTAATGCCATGGATGAAATGAGTCCGGGTAATCCATAGCAATGATCCCCATGAAGGTGGGTAATACAAATCGCTTCGAGATGATATAGGGTTAACTCACTGTGCAGCAGCGCATGCTGGGTTGCTTCGGCGCAGTCAATTAGTACCCAGGCTTTGGTATTTTCAAAGCTTACTGCCGCTGCCGACATATTACGTTGTTTAGTTGGGCTACCTGAAGAAGTGCCAAGAAAATGTACTTTCACGCCAAAACCGTTTACTTTTTAAGTGGGTATACCATTGTAACGAATAAATAACGTATTAGCGAAGCGCGCGTGCTCGCTTTGCAACGTAATCTCTAAGGAGAAGATGATGAATTTGATACCTTCGGACAGCATGATCTTAGTGATCGATATTCAAGAAAAATTTCGTCCTCATATTGAGGTATTTGGCGATATCGAGTGCCAAGTAACCACCCTACTACAAGCTGCAAAACATTTGTCTGTTCCCGCACTGATTTTTGAGCAATATCCCAAAGGGCTTGGCCATACAGCACCGAGTTTACTTGAATTTAATCTCCCGGTTATCGAAAAAACTGCGTTTAGTGCTTACCACGTTGAATCTTGCAAGCAAGCTATTCAAGAATATAAACGCGACACCATCGTCGTGGTTGGCCTCGAAAGTCATATCTGTGTACAACAAACCGTCAATGACCTGCTTGCGGACAATTTCAACGTTGTGATAGTTGCCGATGGTATTTGCTCACGCAATCCAAAACACACTGATTGGGCGCTAATGCAAATGCAGGCAGATGGCGCACGCTTTTTGGCTTTAGAGTCTATTTTATTTCAGTGGCTAAAATCGGCCAAGAATGAGCAGTTTAAGGCAATTTCAGCGTTAGTTAAGTGATCGGCTAGCACAGTGAAAGCGTATTCCAAGTATCGAAGTGAACAATGAAAAATGAATTAGATAGCAAGTTCTTGTTAACGGTGTTCGAGCATATTCAAAAGCACGGTGAAGTAACCGAGGAAGGCAAACGCTATGAGGGCATAGTGGCCTATTCAGATCCTGATGGTTACACCATATACCTGCAAGGCAGTGGTGTGTTGCTGCGCTCTGGATTTC
Organism: Pseudoalteromonas sp. HM-SA03; assembly: GCF_002289345.1. Taxonomy (GTDB): domain Bacteria; phylum Pseudomonadota; class Gammaproteobacteria; order Enterobacterales; family Alteromonadaceae; genus Pseudoalteromonas. The sequence goes on from NZ_NSDG01000101.1 coordinate 7,452, forward strand.
ATAATACTTACCACTTGGACTATGAACAGGATAAACACAAAGACGATTTTGTTAAGAAGCTAGACTACATTTTTAAAGAGGCGAATGAGTAGCTTATATCCAAATACCAACCGAGGACGTCGCGTTAGACGTCCCCGCCCCGAAAGCAAACAAACCCGAGCATACCTAAACAAGGTAGTCGAAGCGCTTAGGGAAAACCCAGATAAACTCAAAATAATCAAACAGAACTGCGATGAATTTCGCCAACAACGCTTTTTAAAACGTGGCTTTTTGCTCGCCATTGAACGCTTTGATTGGGTGTTTGCAGTGGACGATGATGTAGAGCGAATATGCCAGCAGATCCTCGCCGACGACTACATCGGCAAACGCCTACGCCGTTACCCTTTATTGTTTAAGGGGGTGTTAGATGATTAATCTCGTTTGGCTCAAACGTGATTTAAGAGTGTTCGACCATAAACCACTTTACGAAGCGTGTAATAATGGCAGACCAACCCTGATATTGTATGTTGTTGAGCCCGAATATTGGCAACTCCCCGATACCAGCGAAAGACAATTTCAATTTGTAAAAGAGTCGCTGCTAAACCTTGCTGAGCAGCTGCAGCTTTTAGGTGGCACGCTGACGATTCGCCAGGGCGATATCATTGAAATACTTGAAAAGATCCATCAACACATCGCGATCGCAACCCTTTATTGTCATCAAGAAACGGGGAATACATGGACATTTGAGCGCGATTTGCGTGTTATTGCCTGGTGCAAAAAAAGATACGTATCGTATGAAGAATATCGCCAACAAGCCGTATTCAGGGGAAAAGTGAATCGTGATAAGTGGCAACAGCAAGCCGAAGACTGGCTGCAAAGCGACNGACTGTCTACCAACGCCTTCAAAAATTAATCCTCTGCTGCAACAGCATAGTGGTATTGCACTTTTAAATGATTACCCTGGGAATGACAGCAACTCAGCGCTAAAGCCACAATTAGGTGGACTCAAAGCCGCGCAGCAAACCTTGTATAGCTTTTTTAATCATAGGATAGACAACTATTTATTTGGTATCTCAAGCCCGGTAAAAGCTGTAAACAGTAGCTCCAGACTCAGTCCGTATTTGGCCTATGGCGTGCTAAGCCTCAGGGATGTTTTACAACAAACTCTTGCATTAAATGTTGATTCAAAACGCAATAAGAGCGGTTTTTTATCACGGCTCTACTGGCATAGCCATTTTGTGCAAAAGCTAGAATCAGAGCCGCTTTATGCAGAGCGTGCTGTGCATGCATCCTTAATTGATATGCGTGCGAGTGAATTTAATCCGCAACGCTTTGAACTTTGGGCTCACGGTAACACGGGCGTCCCCTTTATTGACGCCTGTATGCGAATGCTGATCACCACAGGTTGGATAAACTTTCGCATGCGCGCCATGTTGATGGCGTTTTCAAGCTATCACTTATGGCTTGATTGGCAGAGGCCAGCCGCAAGACTTGCCGCTCTGTTTGTCGATTATGAGCCTGGGATCCACTATCCTCAGGTACAAATGCAGTCAGGCACTACTGGGATAAATCCGTTTCGTATCTATAACCCCATAACTCAGGGACAAAAATATGATCCTGAAGGCCAATTCATTCGCCGCTACATTCCTGAGCTTGATCATGTTCCTACACATTACTTGCATACACCTTGGCTTTATACTGGTTTAAAAGAAGACCAATATCAGCGCCCTGCCATATTACCCGATGACGCAGCAAAAATTGCCCGTGAAAAAATCTCTACGTTTTATAAACAGCACCTAGATAAAGACGAAACAGGCAGAGTGCGTCACACTCACGCTTCAAGACGTCGTTCAAGTCGTGAATGCAAAAAACAAGCAAGTCCTGATAAAAATCAGCTTAAGCTATTCTAACTGATTTGTTTTTGCACAACGCCCCACCTTTCAACCCAGAAAGAGGACAAATAGCCGCTTAAACATGACCTCATGTAAAAAAAATGCTAAGGTTGCGCCATTTTTTGGAACTGAGAATTTAGCTATGTCAAATGCTGTAGAGACGCAAGCTGATAGTCAGGACCAACAGGGGCAAAAAGGGGGATTATTTAATCGCTTCTTGGCAACTGTTGAGTTCTTAGGGAATATGCTTCCCCACCCTATTACTTTGTTTGCAATGTTTTGTATCGCCATCGTGGTATTCAGTGGTATTGCCGATTGGATGGGGTTATCTGCCATCGATCCTCGCCCAGAAGGCTCCGCTGGTCGCGACCCCGACGGTGTCATTGAAGTCGTAAGCTTGATGAGTGCTGAGGGTCTGCAACGCATTGTGACAGGTCTTGTAACTAACTTTACTGGCTTTGCACCACTTGGCACTGTACTTGTTGCATTACTAGGGGTTAGTGTTGCAGAACACTCAGGCATGCTATCTGCTGCAATGCGCGGCATGGTAATGGGTGCATCAAAACGCTTGGTTACGTTCATGGTTGTGTTTGCTGCTATCTTGTCTAACACCGCATCAGAACTTGGCTATGTAGTGTTGATTCCACTTGCCGCAATGATTTTCCATAGCCTTGGTAGACATCCACTTGCCGGTTTAGCCGCCGCATTTGCTGGCGTATCTGGTGGCTACAGCGCAAACCTATTGCTTGGCACAATCGATCCACTACTAGCGGGNCGCGGCGCAGATGATTGACCCTAATTATCAGGTGGGTCCTGAAGCGAACTGGTACTTTATGATGATTTCAGTATTCCTAATCGCTATAGTGGGAACCTTAGTCACCGAGAAAATCGTAGAGCCACGTTTAGGGAAATACGACTCTAAAGAAGCCAGCGTTGATTTAAGTGAAAATAATATCGAGAAACTTTCTGAAAAAGAAAAATCAGGCCTCAAATGGGCGGGCGTATCACTACTCGTAGTAAGCATTCTACTTGCCTTAACCATAGTGCCTGAAGATGGCATTTTACGTCATCCGGTAACAGGCGAAGTGGCAGGTTCACCATTTTTAAAAGGGATCGTGGTATTTATCTTCGTAACCTTTGCTATCCCGGGTTTTGTGTACGGCCGTGTGGTTGGCACCATGAAAAATGACCGCGATATTATTGATGCAATGAGTAAAAGCATGAGCTCTATGGGTATGTATATCGTGTTGGTATTCTTTGCCGCCCAGTTTGTTGCATTTTTTAAATGGACGAACTTAGGTACTATTCTTGCGATAAATGGCGCAGCATTGTTACAGGCGCTAAACCTAACCGGCCCAGAAGTATTTGTACTGTTTATATTCATGTGTGCACTAGTTAACCTAAGCCTTGGCTCATCATCAGCTCAATGGGCTGTCACGGCACCGATATTCGTTCCAATGCTTATGCTTATAGGCTATGCGCCAGAAACCATTCAAGCAGCGTACCGTATTGGAGATTCAGTTACTAACCTTATCACTCCCATGATGAGCTACTTTGGTTTGATATTAGCGGTTGCGACGAAATACAAAAAAGACATGGGTATAGGTACATTAGTAGCCACTATGTTGCCGTACAGCATGTTCTTCTTTATAGGTTGGGTAGCACTATTCTACGTGTGGGTATTTGGCTTTGGCCTACCAGTTGGACCTAACTCTCCTATCTACTACAATCCGTAGCTAATACTTTAAAATTATCTAAATGCCAGCATTTGCTGGCATTTTTATTTGTGAAAACCTCAACCCTCACCTAAGGTTGAATAGGAGACAGCGAAGAAGGAGCCGATTTTGGATACCAATAACCTTGCAATTATTACATTGGTATTAAACTAACTTCACGTGATCACTGTTATTTTATGCCCTGTTCCTGAGTGATACACGTGACCTAACATTAGGTGAATTATGTATACACTCTTTTACTATCCACAAAGTGCGAGCCTTGCGCCTCATATTTTATTAGAGCTCATTGGTGAGCCTTATCAACTTGAATTGGTGGATATCAAAAAAAATGCCAACCGCAGTGCACAATACTTAAAACTAAGCCCTGCCGGACAAGTACCAGCCCTCGTTGACGACGACTTTACCTTATTTGAAAGCGCTGCAATTTCTCAGTATCTTGCTGAAAAGCACACTGACAAGCAGCTTATCCCAACTGAGCTAAAACTAAAATCACAGTGCCTGCAATGGATGCATTTTATGAGCGCTTCTATTCACAGCGACTTATTGATGTACACCTACCCCGAACGACACACCCAAAGTGCTTTGATGTATGACGACCTTATTCGCTCGCAGCAAGGTCGACTAGAAGAAGGATTTGGAATTATTGATACCTTACTTGCAGACAATCATTACCTGTTTGCAAATCAATTTACGCTGTGCGACAGCTATTTATTTATGCTTTGTGAGCGTGCGAAGACATTTTTAGAAAAAACGCCTTCGCTTAAGAATTTGCGCCGTTATTATCGCCAAATTGCGGCAACACCAGCTATTAGCAAAGCCTTAGAAATGGCCGAGCTTTAGCCTGAACGATTAACGTTAATAAGTACTATACCGGTCAGCACAGCAATCACGCCCACGACTTTTTGTAGGTTAATAGGCGTATAAGGGACGCCAAAGAGACTAAGCTGACCGATCACCATAGCTACCACCATTTGACCACACAAGTAATAAGCCATTAAATTACCTATACCCATTTTAGGAATTAAAAAATAACAGAGTCCCACCCCAGTTGCACTTAGCACCCCACCTAAACACCACAAGTACCAAGGCACGGCTTTTAGCTCTGAGGCTGCTGGCAGCACGTTATCAGATACCCGAAAGGCAATAAAGGCATAGAATGCGCTGACGGTAAACGCCACTCCAGCTGCCAATATCGGACTTTTTAATAAACCGCCAAGCTGTGCATTCATGCTTGCTTGCACCGCGATTGCCCCCCCTGCAAAAACAGCTAATATGGCAAAAATCATCGTCACACCTCAATATGTAGCAAGTCTCTCGATTTCCTTACTTTGCTTGTATTCGCGTTCACATCCGTACTGTCACGAATGCCAATCGGCGCAATTAATACCGTGCGTAAGTTTAAGGATGAGAGACCCAGTACGTCATCGTAGGCAACCTTATCGATACCGGTCATTGGGCAAACATCAATTTCCATACTGGCGGCTACCAGCAGTAATGTACCGAGGGCCAAGTGAGCCTGCTCAGAACACCAGCTATATTGAGACGCACAGTCCATGGTGTGTAGCGCGTCTTTCATACCCGATTCCATCTGCGCATAGATAAGCTCATCAAGGTTTCGATTCGCCTTAAAGTCTTGAATGTAGCGCTCTATTTGGCTATCAATAGGTGACATATCGGCAGCAAAAACTAATAGATGACTATTATCAAGCACCTTTTGTTGCCCATACGAATGCGGTAGCAATGCTTTTTTTATCGATTGCTTGGATATTTGAATAATCTTGTAAGGCTGTAAGCCAAATGCTGAAGCACTCAACCCCGTCAGTTCAATTAACTTATCTACTTTGTCCTGAGCAATGGTTTGCTCAGAAAATTTGCGGACGGCGTAACGCCAATTTAATAATGATTCTAATTGTGATGTATTCATAAGTTGCTCTCCATTATGTGTTGAGACAACTTTAACAAGGTGAAAAGCTTGGCTCATTTACCTATGTAAACGAGCCAGAGTTTTTTAACGATTTTCTTATTCGACTTAACTGCGTAGGAGTGATCCCAAGGTGTGACGCTAAATGGTATTGTGGTACACGCTCAGCAAGTTCTGGCTGCTCTTTTAAAAATGAGAGATAACGCTCCGTGGCATCTAACTGCACCATATAAAGTTCTCGCTTATCCTTTTCTAACAACCAGTTCTTCTCAAGATACAATATTTGAAACCGCATTAATTCCGGATTATCCATAAGCAGTGTTCTAAACTGTTTAAAATTGATTAGGACAACCTGTGATGTTTCAAGCGCTTGGATCCCTTGATTGGCAGGCTCTTGGCGATGTAGCGCATGCATAACACCAGGAAACTCCCCCGCTACAAAAAAGCGTTTGTTGTATTCCTGCCCAGCAGCATTGGTGTTTACTAATCTAACTAACCCTTGATGTAAAAATGCAAAAGTTGTTAGGTATTCACCCTCTTGGTATAGCCACTCATCTTTAGCGAGTACTTTAGTACTCGTTATCTCAGCCATGGCAGACCAGGTTTCTTTCGAAATTTCATAATAAGCTTCTATAGCTTGTTTTAATTTTATTAGTGCATCCATGAGTTCTAGCTTTATGATACTATTCGGATTAACTATTCCTATTTGCAGTGTCTATGTCAATCTCTAGCCATTACCAAGCACAAATCAAATGTGGAAATCTTACTCCTGATGCAGCGCAGCAAGCTGCAATTTCAGCTTTAGATGCCCTTTCTCGTTCACTCGCTAGTGGTCACTCGAATAAAGGCATCTATTTTTATGGCCCTGTCGGGCGTGGCAAGACAATGCTGATGGATTGGTTTTATGAATTCACTGACGTCACAGACAAAACTCGCCTACACTTTCATCACTTTATGCAACAGGTGCATAAAGAACTCAATCAAATACAAGGTGTGAGAGATCCTTTAAAGCGGATCGCCCAAAATTGGGCAGAGCACACTTCTGTGCTGTGCTTTGACGAGTTTTTTGTCACCGATATCGGCGATGCCATCATTATGGCGAGATTGTTTGAAGCCCTTTTTGAAGCTGGCGTGACCTTAGTTGCAACCTCTAATTGTCACCCAACCGAGTTATACAAAGATGGATTACATAGAGACCGCTTTGAGCCAACGATAGCACTGCTTATAAGTCACTGCGATGTCATACCTGTATGTGGTGAGACAGATCATCGATTTAGCAAAGGTACAACGGCAAACCACTACTTCGTCAACGATAAACAAGCATTTTGGGACGCCTTTACTAATGCAGGTGGCATATTCAAACCGGGCGTCCTGGAGATTAATCATCGTCTGATTAACGTGCTTGGCGCAAATGAAAGCGTCGTATGTTTTGATTTTATGGAGATCTGCTCAAGCCCTCGCGCTACCAATGACTATATTGAGCTTGCAGAGCAATTTAGTTGTATTTTTATTTCTGAGTTACCGCTACTCGGTGTTACTCCAGAAAATAAAGATGTAGCACAAGGGACTGAGGAAGGCTATATCCGCCCAAATAACTCAATGCAACCTAGGATTGGCGACGATGAGGCCAGACGACTGATTGCGCTTATCGATGAGTGTTACGAAGCCAAAGTACCGGTTGTTTTTTTGGCAGATGGGCCCATAGCGCAAATCTACCAAGGTGAGCAACTGGCATTTGCGTTCGCTCGCTGTATTAGTCGAGTGACAGAAATGCAAAGTTGGACTCTTAGCGCCTGCTGAGCTTACAATTTTTGTCATTGTATAAATTACAACCGAGTGCTAACCTGTTGCAAATAATAATAAAAAAGATACTTTCATGAAAAATACCGCACTCATTGCTCTTTTTCTCATTCCCTTCACTAACAACAGAAACACTGTGCGACAACACGTGCATGCAAACTCAAACACAGAATTATCTCGACAGTCTTGCTAAGGTTTTTATTAAAGGTTCAATAGTCGAAGATATCAACGCGCTACTGTCTCAATGACATGACAACGAAAAATATGAACACGAAGAATATGATGCAGACTTCAATAAAACTAAATTGCGTAAAGCATTCATCAAACAATTACTCATTGGTTAAAAACGGCATGGCCATTTTCTAAACTTGCATTTCCCGGTCGAAACATTGCATTCAATACAGAGTAAAAAACAATAAATTAAGGAAAATTATAATGAAAGTTCGATATGCACTGCTGCCACTCATGCTGGTTTCAAGTCTTTGCTCCGCAGATACACTGAGCGACAAGGTCAACGCTTACTTCGACGCACAAAAAGCCGTTGAACACCAATATTCAAAAGAGTCTGATGTTACCCACCTACTTACGCTTTTAACGCCAGACGCCTCATTCGAGCACCCTCGCTTTAATGCCGTATTATCAAAAGAAGAATACAAAAAAGGCCTACTCAACGATCTAGGCCAATACAGAAAATGCGATATCGAAGTCACAAACATCATTGAAGGCCTTAATGCGGTGACCGTTGAGTATCTACATCCTTGCGTTGATCAGCAAGGTAACACGGATGAAAAAGAAAATAAGCAAAAGCTTATGACACTGTTTGAGTTTAGCGGCGAAAAAATAAAGCGTATTCGCCACTATTTTTAAGTGGCAATAAATACCCAACAAATAGACCACATCGATCACCTAAGTGGTCTATTTACGCATTTTGATTATCACTCACCTAGTAATTTAGTTAGCCGCTCTTTACGAGCAACAAAGACATCGTAGCCACCATCACCCTTTGATGACAATGCCAGCGCTTTGTTTACTTGCTCTAAAGATGCTTGGTATTGTTTGTCGGTTTCATAGCCATATGCTAAGCCGTTGTAGGCATCTGCATTATTTGGATAGCGTGAAACGCCAAACTTAAACAACTTAATTGCTTCTTTCACGTTACCCATACTTACGTGGTAATAGCCAAGCTCTCTGATCACTGCTTCCTGTGGCTCAAAAACCTCGCCATATTGAGCAGACAGTTGTTGATAATACTTAGTAATAGAGCTCAATTCACCGGTATACGCACGAGCAGGCATTCGAGTTGGCAAAAACAGCTTTTGATACGCGCTAAACATACCTGCTGCAGACACAAGTCCATGAGGAACATTGTCGTAGGACTCACTGAAAAAGCGCAAATCATGTGGTTGATTTGCTGCTAGAAAGCGCGCCATATCGTCGTATCTTTCGCGCATCACGCCGCCTTCCTCACCAATTGTGATATATAGAAAGTTATTTAGCTGCTTCGTTTTGGAAATAAACGCTTTGGTACTCTTTGCTGTCGCGCCAAAGTTCCACCATACCGCTGGGCTATAAGCAATATGCGCTTGAAATAGCTCAGGCTTTGCCTGCAAAGCATAAAGCGCAAAAGTACCCGCTGCAGATGCACCGGCAATGACTTTAAAATCATGAGTGCGGTAGGTCTGGTTCACATAAGGAATAAGCTCAGTCTCGATAAACTCTAAAAACTTGGGTGCTCCTCCACCAATATCCATAGGTCCTGCAGGCTCTTTATTCTTAGTTGGATAGAGATCTCTTAACCTGTCTGTATTTTCGATTGCAACAATAATAACTTCAGGTGCCGCAGAAACGTTTGCTCCGTGCAAACGCTCGAGTACTGCGGTCATCAACGGAAGGTTGCCTTTACCATCAAGGCGATAAATCACAGGGTATTTTTTATTGGGGTTGGTGTGATAGCTTTTGGGTAGTTGAATTGTAAAAGTTCTCTTTTCATCAAGCACTTTTGACATCAAGGTTTTTGTTTGTTGCTCATATTCTTGTTTTGTCTTTTCTTCGGACTCCGCCATCGCAGCTCCCGAAAAGAAAGCCGCTAACGTCACAGCAAACAAGCACTGAACTACCTTACCAATTCTCATTATTATTATTCCATTTAGTTGATTTCACTAACAAAGCTAGCATAATGGTTCAGGAATTGATAGCACCCCATGTCCCTCTTTTTGCTAGCTTACTTTTAAGATAGTCACCGCATGCACTTAAACGGAGAAATACAGCAAAGCGGCAATCACAAAGAAAACAACCCTCTCAAAAACACCGGCAACAACAACGTTGCCGGAATTATCATTTATGCCACTTCCATTTTATGATTTTACCTAAAAAATGCGCTCAACTAACGCGCGGCTTACTTAACTAAACCATCGACGTTTTTATCCAATACACTATAAATGGCTTTCATAGCCGGATCGACACCATTGAAGTAGCTTGCAGAGTCCGGCAATACCGGCATATGTGGTGCAATCCAAATACGGTGGTCTTCTGCGCGAGAAGTTTGGTGAAACTGCGACGAAACGAGTCCAAACACCCCACTGAACGGTAAACGGAACCTTCCAGCTTCACCAATATGATTTGGCCGAGAGCCACTTGGTTCTCCAACCAAGATTGCATTGGTAAAGCTATCAATATTGGTTAAGAGGTTTTGCGCTGCTGAGAAGGTATTACGTCCCATCACTACAAATAACTTGCCTTCTGGCTTTGCCGCTTCAAAATAAATAAGTGCCTTTAGCAATGGTGGTAATATGGATCCATTGCCACCACTGTTGTGTCGTAAGTCCAGCACCAAGTGGTTTACTTCACCGTCTTTTATTGTCTCAATCAACTCCGCACTAAATTGCGCTAACGACTGCGCTTTCATCTGTGCAACGGCATTAAATTGTACGTACAAAACTCCATTGCTTTTATCCACTTCGTACCAATAAGGTTTAGTGACGTTTTGCAGGTATTGTGGGGTTTTTTGATGATTATCCGGCAAAGTCGGAAAGCCGCGAAACTCAAATGTTCGACCACTAAGGCGAATGGTCTTTTGCGCGCTCTGCGCATTTTCTACCGTGATAGACACTTCATTTGACGCATCGCTCAACTCTAGTCCAGCGAGTACTTCGGGCATGGCGAGATAATAAGGCGCAAGCCAAAGCTGCTGCATTTCATTATCTCGCGGATTAATCTCGGCANGCCATTGCTTCTGCGGCTGGTGTTTGCCCAAAAGCTGTGACTTTATAGCCGATTAAATCACTAAACTCAGCTTCGGCGTCAACAATATACAGACCATCGCTAAAGGCATAAAACTGCACTGGCAAACGAGTGAAATTCCCTTTTTCTCCGAAGGTCGGCACGAGAAAGTTATGTCCGTTATCAAGCGTGCCTATCATTCGCATCATACCAAAAACAATTTGCTGATCAGTTAACTTGGGAATATCTGAGCGCAAATTATTTGCCAACGTAATTAAATCCGGGTTGTTACTTGCTTGCTCGTTAACATGCAAACGCTTAATTTCTGAGAACAAGAAATCTAAATCTGCATTCCACTGCTGATCCCGAGTGAGCGAAGTGTCTTTATAGTTACCTGTAAGACGCTGAAATTGCATATTATCTTTGATGGAGTCGAAAACGCCTTTATTTGCTAAGCTACTGCGTTCGTCGTACCGCGCTGACAAAGACTTACTCAGCCACTGATTAGCTTCATCCACTTTACCTAGTGCAGCATACGCGCCTGCAATCTTTATCATAATGTCATTTGAGGGGCGCGAACCGGTAGGAATATTGGTTAGGTTTACACCCAGTGACAACGTCCTTTTCAGCGCAATGATAGCTTGCTCATAATGCGCTAATTGTATTTGCGTTAATCCCAATAGATACCAAGTGTCTCCGTCATCTTGATACGACTTAGTAAGCTTTTGCAGTTGTGGTAACGCCTGCTGCCAATTTTTGCTACGTACCAACGCTAGTGCGTTTATCCGTGTATTTAGATAATCCACTGGGGATTTAACATTTAGTTGCTGTGCAACATGCACTTGTTCGCTCGTTGATGTCAGCACCCGAATAGGTTCAGCCTTTGCAGGCTGCGCGATAAACAAACTACTAAAAGTCAGGTAAGTGGCCACATGAGTGAGAAAACTTGAATACATCATCTTTATCCTTGTTATCGATTTAACTCCAGATTACCTATAACGACTTTATATAGCGTGCAATATCAGGATTTTGTACTTCTAGGACTTTTAAAAAACACTCAGAATTAAGCATAAGCAATTGTTTAATATACTTATATTAATTTTGAAAATTGACTCGGAGTGTAACCCGTTTGCTTTTTAAAAACACTGTTAAACGAGGATTTTGAGTTAAACCCAGCATTCATTGCGAGCGCTAACAAGTTGGGCGTTATTTGCTTTTCGCACTGTAGTTGCTGTTTTACCTCATCGACCCGCAGGCTATTGATATACTCATTAAAGTTGTAACCACCACAAGTATTGATGGCCCAAGAGATATCCTTTACCCCAAGTCCAATAACCTCAGCAACGTCGTGAATAGTCAGGCGTGGCTGGCGATATAAATAGTGCTGCATAATCGTGTTATGAATTGCATTGAATATCTCGGTTGGATCTTCTGGCTGTTTATCCACCTTATTGAACGTTATTTCTTGGGCTTGGGTTATAGAATCTTCGAGGTGTGGTTGATTGTGTACTTTGACAACTAGGTAAAGATTAATTGCAAGTAACCAAACTAAGTCAATAAAATACCAGAGTGCTTTAGTGCTGATGTCGTTGTATGTTTGCATATTGAGTCTAACCAAATCCACCAGAGCAAAGATCACAAACATGACAACCGTTGTTCTGATCCACTGTAAATCGCGCGTATTGACGTCCGCTCTGATCTCCGCGGATGCTCGCTGGTAAAGACCAACAAGTTGCACCGTAAAAGCAAAATAAATCAACTGACTGACAGTGCCAAACACAATCACAAGCTGGGTGTATTCAGTAAATGGAAGCGCCAGCAAAACAGGTAAGAAATGGACTAATCTTCGCTCTTGCTTATCCCGATTAGCATGCAGTAGATTTTTAAACAGAAAATAGACTAAAGGCCCAGTAGCTAGGGTAAATACAGGCGTGATAAGTAAATAGCTTCTAACCCCTAACGCTTCTTCAGCGAAGTTGGTTGTCATCAGCACACATTGAAATAACAAATAGATTACGAGCATTCTTGCGCGTGGTTGATTGGCAAAAATTAACATTGCGAGGAGATAAGCCCCAACAGAGACGAGTTGGATTAGATTAACTGGAACAATGTGAAATGACTGAAGCACAAGCCGTATTTTTATAATTATTTTTCGCTATTGTACGCCACATTGGCTAAAAACAACAACGCCAGCGTGCTAGCTGGCGTTGTAAATAAAGCAAAAAAACAATCTTACTTCTTCTTTTGCTGCTTACGTACATTTGCAATACGAGAGCGGTTTTTTAATCTTGCTTCTGCACTTGCTTGATTCGAAGGCTTATTCACCCGAGCCTTACGACGTTGATGCGCGGGTTTCTTCTGGATTGTTTCAACCAGCCTTTCACGGTTTGCCACTTCGTAGCCTGGCAGATAATAGCGTGAAATTTGCTGCTCGATTAACTGTTCAATATGAATAAGATCAGACTCTTCTTCACGGCTTACAAAGGTGATTGCATAACCAAACTGACCTGCACGACCAGTTCTTCCGATGCGGTGAACATAATCTTCGGCAAGATAAGGTACATCGTAGTTAACCACGCGTGGCAGGCCAACGATATCCAATCCTCGAGCTGCGACTTCGGTTGCAACCATAACGCGTACTTTGCCTTCAGTAAACTCTCTTAAAGCGCGACGACGAGCGCCTTGAGTTTTGTCGCCATGACATACATTTGCATCTATACCATCAAGCTTTAGCTCTTCAACTAGCTTGTCTGCGGTTTCTTTCATATTGACGAACACTAGCACTTGTTGCCAGTTTTTGGTACCGATAAGCTCTGATAGTAACTCGCGCTTACGTTCTTCTTTAACTGGATAAACAACGTGGCGAACCGTGTCGGCTGTACTATTTTCTGGCGTCGCTTGGATTAACTTAGGGTGTTCCAACACTTGTTTCGCGAACTGCTTCATTGCCGACGGGAAAGTTGCAGAGAACAACAATAGCTGCTTTTGCTTATCCACCAGTTCAATGATTTTTTGCATGTCGGTGATAAAGCCCATATCTAACATGCGGTCAGCTTCATCTAACACTAAGTGTTTAACGTTACTTAACGTGACATTACCTAAGCGGATATGATCTAACAAGCGTCCAGGGGTTGCCACTAAAATATCCACGCCCTGCTTTAAGCGCTCAGCCTGGCCATTGGCGTTAACTCCGCCAAACAGTGCCTGCACTTTTAAGTCTGTGTACTTAGCAAATGTCGCACAGTTGTTGGCGATTTGCTCGGCAAGCTCACGCGTTGGCGCCAAAATCAACGCTCTTGGCGTCGACTGTGCTTCAGCCTCAAGCAATTTTTGGATGATAGGCAAGGCAAAAGCTGCGGTTTTCCCTGTTCCAGTTTGCGCTGTTGCGAGCACATCACTACCTTGACGGACAGCTGGGATAGCCGCCTGTTGAATTGGCGTTAATGTATGAAAATTGATGTCTTGCAGCGCATCTAAAAGAGGCTGTGCGAAACTAAATGAAGAAAACGTTGCCATAATAACCTACGACCGAGTCAAAAACGGTCGCAGATTATAAATGACAAACCGACTTTTAACAAAACTTAAGCAAGGTTTCATCAATTAATTTTGGTGTAGAGCCGACAAAGTCACTTTCTTTTAACTGAGAAAGGAATTCAATCCCCTCTTTTTGCTGTGCTTGCGACAGTGGCACATAAGGCAATCTAAATACCGGTTTGACCGCGCCGGTCATAATCAAAGCCGAATTGATAGCAATTGGATTTGGTTCGCAGAAGAGCCAGTTTATCAACGGTTGCAATGATTGGTTAAGCACTTGGTTAGGCGTATCCATCAATTGTCTGAATAAGCCCGGAATGATGTTTGAAGCAACAGAAATAACGCCATGAGATTGGCTGTTATGGCGGCTATCGTGGGCTTGATCATCGTTACCTGACCAACATGCAATGCCTTTTGCTTCATAGTGCGCGATACGCTCATCACCCGCACATTCTTTCATGCCAACAAAATGCTTGTGGCTGGCTAGCGGTTCAATGATATCAGGCGTAATGTCTTGTCCCGTTCTGCCAGGCACATTGTAAATAAAGCCAGGACCGATTTCTAATACTTCTTTCAAGTGTGCCTTCACACCCGCAATTGAGGTTTTACCATAATACGGGTTTATTTGTAATGCACAGTGCATACCTGATGCAAACCCATATTCTGTCGCTTTTTTTGCTTCTCTGGTGTTATTGCTGCCAGTGTTACCAACAATGAGCAATTTATCACCAAACTTATTCGCAGAATGGGCAATGAGCATTAAGTGCTCTTCCCAATTCATCAGTTGGCCTTCACCCGTGGTGCCACCGACAACAATACCATCGACACCGCCTGCGATTTGCGCTTCGACTAGCTTGTCGTAAGTATCTAAGTCAATTTCACCCGCCATTGTGTAAGGGGTTTTAATAGCGGTAATTAAGCTTGCTTTTTTTATTGATTGGATCTGATGCATGGTCTTTCTATTACTCTTCCAGTTGACAGCCATTTTTACCATAAATCTGACTGAGATCCGACCCATAAACCTGAGTAAATCGGTTAAATCTAACGAAATTTAACTTTAGTGCTTGTTATTTGCGTAAAGATCCAGCAAAATCAAAAACACTGTATATTTATCCAGTTTATTTTTATGGGACTGACACATTTTCTAAATACGCACTTTTATACCACTATGGAGCTGAGCAGCAGCTTAAAGATACCTGAAGAACAGCTCTTAGAATGGCAACAAATGAGCCTATTCCCAAACCCGAGTTATAGTATTCAAAACCAAATTAAGTGTAGTTCGTACTTTGGCCTGTACGAATGTGAAGAATATACTGATTTTTATGCCCGAGGCCTACTCAATTGGGGGCAACTTTTACTTAAACATAAAGTAGATCAATCAAGTAGTGCATTTGAGTTATTTCAACAGCGTTACTGTGAAGCACTTGCGAAATGTATTGAAAAAGGCTTTTACACCGAAGATCCAAGCTTTAGTGATGACCTTACGGAGCATGTACAACAAGTTTGGCAACAGTTTTTATGCGGCAAGTATGGGGTGATCAGCCAAAATGGTCTCGTAGAGGAAGCACTTTATATCGACCTAGGCCGCGCGATTATCGACGACATCACAGAAGCAAGAACCGCCAGCAGCATTGCCCCAGAGCAACGTATTCAAGTACACAGCGCCATGAAGCTACTAAACAAAGCATTGGCAGCCAATACTCAAGCTGAGCAAACAGAATCGCTACGCACTCGATACATTGACCAATTGATTAGTAAGTACGACTTATCAATCAAATAATCTGTTGTCTGGCGCACAACAGTTCCGCCAGACAATCTATGGGTATTTATATTTGCTGTTCTATGTGTGCACGAATTATTTCAAATGCTTTTAAGACCTTTAACTGATCTTTACATAAGCTGTCGTACCAAGCATCGAACAGTTCATCATCTTGCTCACTGAGCGTTTGATACTGTGCCAGTAGTGTCACTATGTCACTATGTGTGCAAGAGAGTGTGTCTAATTCTTGCTGTAACGCGCTGTCATCGCTGCTGTGAAGCTTAGCTAAAATTGAGTTATCTAACTCAGCATGTTTATCCATAATAAATGCTCTATATCTGTATTGCGTTGGCGAATAAAGTACCTTCGCGAACGTACTAGGTTTTAATTATTTGCTAGACCTCTCTCATTTAGTGAAGGTTATTAACCGTTAAGCCAGCCTCAATTGGATCTCACTCTTTTATCTCATATCTATCAAACCAAAAGGCTTACATCGATAGCTATATTCCAAAAAAGTCTATTCGCTACTATTCCGGTTAGGTGTCAACACCAATATGACTACTTGAGAAACTATCTAGAACTAGTTATATCAGGCAATTTTAAGGAAAGTAAGCCCCTTTTAATCAACTGCTCAAGATGCATTCAGTTTAGTTCCGCATGCGTCGACAAATTAAGCGTATCGCACTAAATAACGGCAACAATAAATTAGTTGTTGAGAATAGTTTTTATTTGATTTATATTGATACAATATAACAACACATTATTTAGGAGTCGTTGTCGTGAAACCCAATATCCACCCTGATTATCAACTTGTTGCCTTCCATGATACATCGGTTGATAAGTACTTTATTGTTGGTTCAACCATTAAATCAGACAGAACCGTTGAACTAGATGGTAAGACTTACCCTTACTTCCCAATTGACGTATCTAGTGCGTCTCACCCTTTCTACACTGGTAAACAGAAGTTGGTGGCAAGTGATGGTCGCGTTGCACAATTTAACCGTCGCTTTAAAAACCTTGCGACTAAAAAAGGATAAACCAAATGAAAGTACTGAGCTCACTCAAAAGCGCTAAAAATAGACCGGGGTGCCAAGTCGTAAAAAGACGCGGTCGGGTTTACGTGATTTGTAAATCTAATCCGCGATTTAAAGCAGTTCAAGGTAAAAAGAAGAAGAAACGTTAAAGGTCAAAATAAGTAACCTGAGCTGCGGATAATTAATGCCTTTCTAGCAGCCAGTTTTAGCGCTAACTGCGTTGAATTCACTTCCAATAGCCAGCTATTGGTGCGTACATTCGCCTTGCCTACAGGATGTAGGTACCTTAGCGAGAGCGGGACGCGGAAGCGGTGTTTTCCCTAAAACTCTCTGGCTAGACAAGGAGAAAACTAAGCTGTGCTTTAGCAACAATGAGTTGGAACATTCCTTATCCAAGCCTCAGGTTAAGTACGTTTTAAAGGTGGGCATTACCCACCTTTAGACTATTTAAGGCTAGGGCCTGTTTATCTTTCAAGAAAGGTCAACAGGCCCTATTCTTTTGCTTCCCACAATGAGAATTCGCCTAGTTGAATTAGCCGTCCACTAGCGCCGCCAATTCCACCGCCTTCACGGGTATGCTCAAGTTCCAAACGATACTGGGTATACGCATTTGGACTCTCGATAGCAAAGCTATAGTATTCCATCGTATTAGGTAGTTCGTCGAACTGTTGAGTATCTAGCGTAATCCAATTCGTACCGTCATTTGAGCCCTGTAGCTGCCACGCATTAGGAAAGCGATGAGGGTTGTCTCCCGCTGTCGCTAATGAGTAGTATTTTGCTGTTTTAGCGCTGTCAAACACATAGTTAACCTGGGCCTTATCAACCTGTTTTATCGGCAACAAGTCAGGCGCATATTGTGCAAGCCAAGCGGGGGCTTCCAACACCACATTAAATTTAGAGATAATATTTCTATCATTAAGCTTATCTGCTCCCTCATTAAAAGGCACAAGTGCAGTACCGTTTGTTGTTACCTGAGTGCTAGTGGGTGCAAAGTTCTGATAGCCAAGTGGTACTGGTGGTAACTTACCGACGCTTGCAAGGTAGACTTGATACTCTTCAAATACCGTATCAATCCCACGTTGTTCACCAAATATAGATTTAAAAGCGGTGTCTAAACTCCACGCATCAAGCGTTTTTGCTGCCGCATTAAACTTACGAATAAAATCCGTGTTACGGTGACTTTTTTCTACCCACTCAAAGAAGAATGCTGTTTGATCGTAAGCATCAACATTGTAGTGTTCCATCCAGCGAACTCCACCGCGTCTATGCTCTAAGTAACCAGCATCTATTCGAATAAAGTTAGCTAGCGCTTCAAGATAGGTGTGATAATCCGTGCCCGGACGATATTCACCTTCAGCCGGAACATTATTGTAGCCATGAGTCAGCTCATGCCACAGCACGCCAATGACTTCGTTACGGATAGCTTCATCTCCAAGACCCTCTAGGTTGGCGATGTGCTTAACATCAAACCTAAGCTCCATAAATTTGCCTTCACCAGCCTTTGAAGCAGGCGCATCAAAGTCTCCAGTGATAAAAGTAACGTGCTCAAAAACGTTTATTTCGGTTACATTATTAAATAAGCGCTTGGCAATCTTCAAAGAGATCTCATGAATAAGGGCATTTAGATCTGGTACCGCACGTTCAAGCGCCAGCTGTCCTGGGTGCTCTGGTAGTTCCTTTTTCACTTCAATCACAGGCTCTGGAAACCCTGCCCATGGCGAGACTGGATCCCACACACGGATAAAGTCTTGCTGAACTAATGTCGCTTCCCCTTTGTCGTTACTCGCAACCAGTGTAATGGTTTTTGGCCCTAAAGCTTCAAACTTAACCAATGGGCTTTGCTCTGTACTTGTCGCAGGAATACCACCTTCAAACGTCCACTGCCAGCTAGTCGGGTTAACTAACGACTCATCTCTAAAAACAATATACTCAGAGACTTCAGGAGTCGTGTTTGTCGCATTAAATGCGACGATAGGAATATCCGATACCGTTTTGATTTCGAGTTCCGCTAGTTGCGTAATATCAGCACCATAGCTATCTGTACCACCATGTACTAAATCAAATTTGAAATAGCGATACTTTTCGCCGCTTTCGGCCAATTCAAAATGGCGAGTCAGTCCTCGAGCAGAGAATACTTCTCCCGCTCTTGAGTCCAGCTCAATCCAATCTGATTTATCATTTGAGCCATATACGACCCACTGTTTTGGATCTCGGTTCGCTTCATCGTTTGCTGACGTAAAGCTATATTCTCTAAGTTCAATCTCTGTCGCGGCTTTAAACACTACAGTGACGTTTGACGCAAAAGCGAGGAATTTTGTACTCGTGTTAGCGTCGATAAGTTTGTCGACACTTTCACCTGCAGGTGAGGCTTGTACACCATCCGCTAAAATAGCCTCTATCTCAATCCCAGTATCTAAGGTGATATTACGCAATGCGCCAGAGTCTGGCAGACCGGATGATTGAGTTTGCTCTGGCTTATCACGTTCAACAAATTCAGACCCATCATTACAGCCTATTAGTGTCGCAGCGACGGCCATTGCCACCGTTGATAGCATTAATTTTCTCATTTCGTTACCCTTTATTATTAAAATTGGTAGTTAACTTTTAGTAAGAACTCACGCCCGTTCGTGTCATAATTACCCGCTTTATAAAATGGGTAACCTCTAAACGAGTCATCTTGAGGCGGCATCGCATTTAATAAGTTTTGAACCGTAAACATCACTCGCGTATTGTCATTGATGTAATGGCCAATGGTTAGGTTATGCTTTATCCATGCAGGTAACTTTTCTCTTTGACCAAAATCAGCACCGTTCCAATTTTTTCCTTTATAATTTACCTGCCATGAAATTGCGGTCTTTTCCAACTGCCAAGTCAGGTTAAACGATGCCATATCTTTGAAGTTATAGTTATCTTGACTGTCTAGCACATCCTCAAGCGGATCTTCGGGACGAAGCTTTTCTTTTTTCTTTAAAACATGGCTGTAATCAAGCTTATAAATAAACTCACCAAGCTCTGACTCAAACGTGCCCTTCACACCAAAGTTGACGCCGCCATGCTGCCTTTCCGCGGCGTTTATATAACCTTCTCTGATAATTGCTGCGGTGTACGGTAACCCTTTTTTCGTGTTCCCTAACCAGTCGGTTGCCAGACCATCTTGATCAAAACGCTGTACTCTGTCTTGCATATTGGCGCATTTAGCAGAAGATGAATCAATTAGGCCGTTTTCACACTTCCAGACATTATCGAGAATTTCGCCAGACCCAAGTCGAGTAATTTTGTCCTTTAGGACAATGTCATAAACATCAACATTGAATGACAGCTCAGGGGAGTACTCATACACCAGACCGAACGTTAATGAATGACCTGACTCTTCTTTTAAAGTTGGATCCCCTGCCGAGATTGTCTCAAAGTCAGCATCTAGCTTTGGCTCATTGCTATTTGTTGTGTCTAAGTCTGCGCAGCTGATAGTTAATGCATCAGCATTATATTGAGCGGGATCCCCTGTGGTTTGAAAACGTAGGCAAGCATCTGCAATCACTCTGTCCGAGCCTC
The DNA here is from genome assembly GCF_002289345.1 of Pseudoalteromonas sp. HM-SA03. Classification (GTDB taxonomy): domain Bacteria; phylum Pseudomonadota; class Gammaproteobacteria; order Enterobacterales; family Alteromonadaceae; genus Pseudoalteromonas. The sequence continues at coordinate 27,878 of NZ_NSDG01000101.1, forward strand.
GTCCAAAGTTACCAGCAAACCCTTGATATACTGAGCTCATGCTAGGACCACGGAACGTTGTTCCATACGCACTTCTTAGCATCAGCGCGTCAGTGGGAGAGTATTTAAAACCAACTTGATAAGTGAATGCTCCACCAACATCAGAAATATCATCATAGTGGTCATAACGCAGCGCAATTTCACTAGAGATCTGTTCAGTAATAGGGATCATAAATTCTGTCGCCGCAGCATAACGGTTACGTTCACCATCGGTGATAACACCAGTCAGACCGACAAATTCTTTATTTAATATTCTGCTATCGGGCGTCGCTCTCGTCCCTTCTTTCATCAGCTCAATATAAGCTGCAAAAGACACAAACCCTGCTGGCAATTCAAATAAATCCCCGGACAGATCTGCAGTTAGAGTTTCATTGAACGATAAGCCATCATAGGTTGCCCAATCAGCCATGTTATACATATTGTCTTGGGTCAGAGGTGCAAAAAAAGCTTGGTAATTTGGACGGTAGATTGGCATGCCATCAACCTCTCCCAACTTAGGGCCTTTTAGCCAGTTATTTCCTTCAACCGTGTGATGCAAGTACCTATCAGAGAAATCGTATTGTGAACGGCTGAAGCCAACGGAGTAATAGTAATCTGCTATCTCCCCTTCAAGACCAAAACTAAATGAATAAGATTTATCATCGTATACCCGACCTAAGCCATCATTTGTATATTCTGAATCATTCACTATCCGCCACATATACTTAACTGGAGCGCCGTAGCCACCAGCTTTATTTTTTATATCAGGATCCCAAAACATAGATCCGTGAATTGACTCTGCATGAGCAAAGAAGAATGGGTTTCGTGCCCCTTTCTTTTCTTGATCGATATAAAATCCGTTAACAAAAAAACTGTGTTCGTCGTTGATACTGTACACCGAGTTGATATACAAACTCATGGTTTCAACTTGGTTACGTAATAAATTGTTACCGGTTTCATCCCACCCACAGCTTAGGCCATAATCATTGCGGCTAATAAAGTGCTGAACCGCAGTCGGGTGTGGATTATCATCTGTATTACAGTACTGCGCTGAATATTGATTTTTGAACTCGGTATTCTCAGCCCATACGGTAATTGAACGATTAAGCTCTCGCTTGTTTGTTGGATCTGGATTATCCCAAACACTGTCATGAAAAGGTCTGTCGGCACCAGTCAGCGCCTCTTCCGTTTTATATTCTAGCGAGTAGTCAAACGTAAAGTCGTCTTGCTCAAAACCACCGACAAACGACAAGCCTTTTTTATCACCCGTACCATAAGTATCCTGGCCATAGAATGCTTCGACGACATGCTCGTCCATACCTTTTTTGGTAATAATATTGACTACCCCAGCCATTGCGTCTGAACCATAGATTGCAGAGCCACCGCCGGATTGAATATCGATGCGCTCAACCATCGCCGTTGGCAACATATCGAGATTAACAAAATTGGTTTGGCCACCGTAAGGCATTGGGTAATAGGCCAAGCGCTTGCCATTAACTAGAATAAGTGTGTACTCAGGTCCAACGCCTAACAGGTTTAACTCTTTGGCGCCAGGTGTATAGGAGCCAGTTTCTACTTCACCGAGGACGGCACCACTGGCGGCTGAAATACTACTCAGTGCATCATACACTGTGTTAAAGCCACTTCTGACCATATCAGCGGAAGAGAGACTTTGGACATTGGTAACACCTTCTATGGCGATACGCTTGATACGAGATCCTGTCACCTCAACGCGTTCTATTTCTTCTGCTTGTTCTTCTGTTGCGGCTGTTACTGAGTTAGTTGCTACCGCTGCTAGGACAGCAGCGGCGATCAGGCTATGTTTATATATTATTGTTGTCATAAGACCCCCACAATTTAAAGGAACGTTCCAATTTTTTATTAAAATTTCATTTCTCCCTTAGCAAAACCAACAAAGCTTCAGGCAGAAATAAAAGAGGGAACGTTCCAATTATGAGTAATAAAATAAACCTGTCAACAAATTATGTACATTTACAGCATAGTGATGACAAGTTGTAATCATCTAGTTTTTGCTAGTTCACTGCAATTTCTTGGCAGTTAGCTCATTTTGATAGCGAGACCAGAGCTTATCAAGAGACTCTCCAGTAACTGATTTTATTGCATCTTCAAATGACCAATCTTCTATTTCTACCGCAGTTTGATTAAAACGATAGGCAAAATCTGGATAAGACTCAGCAAGCCACGCAAGAAAAAACCCTGTATTTGTGTATCCACCAACCCAAGAATCCGATGGCTTAGGTGAACGGGTTTTATGGTATCCCGCTTGAATGCGAATGAGATCCGCCATTCCTTCAATAAATGCATGTACATCGGGCTCAGAATAACTTCTCTCTTTTGGAAATAGCTGATATCCATGGGTAAGTTCGTGCCAGAGCACACCAAGGAGTTCGTATTCCACTTGCTCATCTGGCTGCGCAGCGAGTTTTTCGGTGATGTACTTTGAACTAAACACGATTTCCATATTTGTTTCGTCTCCAGAACGATACGCTATTGTGTCCATCCACTTTAGCCTAAATGTGACTTGCTCAAACTCTGGTAACTCTGCAAAGTGTTTGTACAACCTTGGGGCCAGTTGGCGAGTTACGTCATCCACCGTAGTGGCTATATCAGGAAATAGCGCTTGCAGGCGTTTCGACCCTGCCGACTCTGTATCTTCAATAACTACTTTGACCTTTGGCGGCTCAAAGCCTTTCCATGGTTGAGTTGGATCGTAGATTTTTAAATAGTTCGCACGGGTTTTTAGGTCCGAACCATGCGTATTTTTAGTGGCTAGAGTAACATCGTAGTTACCAGGCTTGTCATAAACTACTTCAACACTTTTTGTGGTTGGCAGCATCGCTTTACCCTCAACCTTCCAATTTAGTGCTGTTGGTGAGTTTTCAGATATCGACTGCAGAGAAATTGGCTCATTAAGCTTGGCAACCTTTTTATCTGCAGTAAAGTTTGCCAGTGGTAAGTTTGTTTGCGCATAGAGCGCCAGATCGGCGATTTGCAAAAAGCGGTCGCCCCATTGCGTTTTACCTTCTTGTGCTACAGTAAAGCGCACGTACTTCGCATCCGTTGTTTTAGAGAGGTCGAAAGCGAGCGTTTCACCCCGCCTTGAAAATACGATATCGTTGCGTTTATCAGCCACTTGCCACACCTTACCATCTTTAGATACGGCTACAGTCCAATGCTTTGGATCTCGCGCGGGGGCATCTTGGGCTGAAGTGAGACGATACTGTCTAAGCGCTTTTACGTCTTTCAGATCAAATACAATCTCAGCGCTAGATTGCTTAGATAAGAATTTGCTTTTTAGCGACCTATCAACAAGTTGCTCTATCCCCTCACCTTGAATTTGCTCCTTTACGTCACTCGTTACAGAGAATACATCACGTTCGGTGATATCGTAGAGCACATTGGCATTCGCTAATGAGGAGCCACAAAATGAAAGTAAAATTAGACTAGCTATTGAGGAGGATTTCATCGAAATTTCCCAGATTAAAAACAAATATACTGGATCGTTCCAATTTATAATGCAACTTCTTTTGAGCAGATTTTTATGTAATTTCTAATAAGTGCAGAAAAGAATATCGCTATTTCACCGCTTTTAGATCTTATAAAGAACTAGCAAGCTTTAAGGTCAAGCCACGACTCGCTAGTCTTTTGCCATATTCAACTAAAGCCAAGACCGATAAGCAAAGCCGCTGTGATAGCACAAGGAATAACCACAGCGATAGGATAAGTTAACTATTCGAATCTCAGGTTAACTACCAAATAGTAACTCCCAAAAGCCCGGTGGCTCGTGTAGTTTGTGGTATTTCTTTCTCAGCTCATCAATTTTTAATAGCATTTCACGGGCTTTCTCGACTCTTCCCGAGTCTATTTCATGGCTCGCCTTAGTAATGGCTTCGAGTACTTTATCCAAGCCCTCAACTGACTCGGCAGACACCTCTTGCTTAAACTGAAATTGCTTACTTTCATTAACGAGTGTAGTCAGCTCAGTTAAGTGCGCCTGCATTTCTTGAGCAGATTGCGCTTTCATAGCCTGCTTATAAATATGGCCCATTTCCTTCATGGTTTTATTCAATTCGCTTGACTCATGCGCAACCCCTGACACCGAAAACAACAACACGAATATAAATACGATTTTTCTCATCAAAGTCCCCTTACTCTTTGCGCGCTAGTATAAAGCAATTAACGCATGAGCTAAATTCAATGCTATGAAAAATATGCTGGTTCCGAATAGCATTCAAAAAACAGGCAGATAGCGCAACGATTCTAGCGTAAACTATACTTATATTAATGACGTCGCGTATTTAGCAGCACACTTTTTGAATATCAAAAATGTAGAGATTTATGATCCGAAAATTGTTGTTCATCTTTTTATTTTTATCGCCGATGGCCGCGCTATCTGCACAACGATTCAACGTTCAATTTGTAAACCCCGGTTTTGCAACAAAAAACCCTACCGGAGACTTTTGGTATAACGTCAGCAACGTGATGACTGCGGCCGCTAATAACATGAATATTTCCCTCAAAATTAGTTATGCGCAGCGCAACCATATTTTGATGAAATCGCTCGTAGAGCAAGCCTTGAAAAGTGATGCTGATTACCTTGTGCTGGTTAACGAAAAATCGAGTGTCGTTCCCTATTTGTTAAACAGCAAAGCCACCAAAATCAAGATTATTTTCTTGCTCAACGGACCGACTAAAACAGAGGAAGTGGCTTTGTTAAAGTCAGGACACCAAATTATTGGCACCATTGAGCCAGACAATTTCCAAGCCGGTTTTAAATTAATGCATCAACTTGCGCGAAAAGCACTTAGGTCCTCCAATCCATCGCAACATGTATTAGCTTTGCTAGGAGACGTGGCGACGACTGCGGCATTAGACCGACAAAAAGGCATGCGCGCTTATCTTGAGCACCATACAAAGCTAGAATTAATCGCAGAGGCAAATTGTCAATGGTCTCAGAATGAAGCTTATCGTCTCACTAAAGCGTGGTTACAGCGAGATCCCGCAATCACAACCGTTTGGGCTGCTAATGATCCTATTGCTTATGGCGCGTTACTCGCTGCTAAAGAGTTAAATCGTAGGATCGTCATAGGTGGGATTAATTGGGATGAAGATATTGCACCTAAGTTAGATGTGTCGATTGGAGGGCATGTGTTGCTTGGGGCCTATACCTTAGCTCGACTAGCGCAATATCATAGAAAATTCACACCGATAGACAGCGTGACCCTATCTATTTTCGAATCGCTAGATGACGCTCATTTACCTTTGTATCATGCCATACATGGAAACTTTCCTGAACACCTGGACTTTTTACGTTACATTCACGATCCAGCGCAATTTACCATCACAGAACTAACTCACTCACTTAATAAAAGTAATCAGAATAATAATGTAAAAAATTGAAAATTTCAGAATGATTAATTAATGCATTAAACAAAACCCAGAAAGATAATGCAATTTAAACCAGTCTAATCTTTACGCATTGACAGCGATGTCAACACCTGTTTTAGTAACAAACGTAAACAACATGTAAAACAGGTGAAATATGAAAAACAGTAATACCGTAGTAAAATTTCTTAAGCTTTCAACCCTTAGCGCCTGCGTTTGTGCAAGCCTTTCAGTTGCTCACGCAGATACACAGCGCGTTATTGTCACATTAAAAGACAACGCAACACCAAACGTTCTGCCAGTGCGTTTAAATCGGGCAGAAACAGCGCAGTTTAAAGCACAGGCTTTGTCTGAAGCAGCCTACTCCACCTTGGGCACTGCTGCAGTCAACACCTTGCCAAGCATTAATGCATATGTCGCCGAAGTTTCTTCTGCGCAAATGCAACAACTACAAGCAAGCGATAATATTGCACATGTAGAAGTTGACCCTAAACGTTATTTGCCAAATGTAAAAACTTCGGCAATTGACTTACTTGCTGAAACCACACCTTACGGCATTAACATGGTGCAAGCTAATCAAGTATCTGACGGCTACAGCGCCAACCGTAAAGTCTGTATTATGGATACAGGTTATACGCTAGGTCACCAAGACTTACCTAGCACAGGCATTACTGGCAATGACGGCTACGGTAACTACGACACTGGTGTGTGGAGTAATGATGGTAACGGCCACGGAACACATGTTGCCGGCACAATCGCCGCTTTAGGTGGTAATGGTACAGGTGTGGTCGGGGTAAACCCATCAGGGCAACTAGGTCTTCATATTGTTAAAGTGTTTAATGACCAAGGCCGTTGGGCATATGGTTCCGATCTCATTAAAGCAATTGAGCAGTGTGAGCAGGCTGGCGCCAATGTAACCAGCATGAGTTTAGGTGGCAGCGGCAGCTCTACGGCAGAACGAAGTGCATTTGAGCAGAGTTATCAGCGTGGCATGCTACATATCGCAGCCGCTGGCAACGCGGGTAATAGCTCGTTGAGCTACCCAGCATCGTATAATGCAGTTGTATCTGTGGCAGCAGTAGACAGTTCTGAGTCAAAAGCCTCTTTCTCTCAATACAACAGCCAAGTAGAAATTGCAGGCCCGGGGGTTGGTGTAAACTCAACATGGAATAATGGCGCGTATCGCAGTATTAGTGGGACTTCTATGGCAACGCCGCATGTCTCTGGTGTCGCTGCCTTAGTGTGGAGCCACTTCCCGCAATGTACTGCTCAGCAAATTCGCCAAGTATTGAATACAACAGCAAAAGACAAAGGCCAAGCAGGTCGTGATACTTCTTACGGTTATGGTATTGTGCAAGCAAAAGCGGCGGTTGATTATTTAACAAATAATGGTTGTGATACTTCAGGTGCAGTCAATGCAAACTTTAACTTCAGCGTGTCCGGCCTCACGGCGACATTTAACAACCAATCAACAGCAGGTGGTTATCAGTGGGAATTTGGTGATGGTGCAACAAGCTCACAAACTAACCCATCACACACCTACGCTAGTGCTGGCACATATCAAGTAACACTCACTGTGACAGCTGCAAACAACAGAACTGCTTCTAAGACTCTAGCAGTTACCGTTAGTGATGCACCAGCTGGCTGCAATGGTATCCAAGAATGGAGTGCAACTAAGTTCTACAATACGGGCGACCGAGTTTCATTCAAGGGCTTTGAATACCGTGCTACGTACTGGTCACAAGGCGCAAGCCCAGAGATCTACTCAAACGTTTGGACTAAAGTCGCGCAATGTAAGTAATACCAATTAGTCATTTTAAGTGGCGCTTAAGCGCCACTGTTTAATGCTAACATTGCACTACAACACAGAATAACAGAGATCATAAGCCATTCTTTTGTTGAAATTATCTCTTTAAAAAACCACATCCCAAGCATACTCGCGCTGATTATGCCAATGGCTCTTTTCAATCCTTCAACAAGCCCCGGCTGAATTTCGGTTAACGCCTGCATTTGGAAGATAACAGCGACAGCGAATACCACTGCAGAAATAGTCCAGAGCAACCAATGTGCGCGGAAATTTTGATTTTTAAACTGTGGTCGTAACAAGATTAGATTAACAAAAAATACCATAAAGGTTAGAAACCCAGCATGAAAAGAGAGCGAGCTGTATTGCAAAGCCTGTTTATCGAACACGATGCAAAGCCCCCAGCAAAAAGCCGTGATTGCAACTTGTTTTGCACCTGGCTCTTGAAAAGAGAATCTGCCTCCTTGCAATAAAAATGAAGCGAGAACAATCGCAGCGATCAACATTGACTGCAGCGTGGTTAAAGGTTCTCCAAGTAGCAACCAAGCAAACACACCTGCAAGTGCTGGAGTGATAGATAACAGAGGCAGGATAACCGCCATTCGCCCAAGNAAAGTTTACGCTACCAATTGCAGCCAACATTCCGCTAGCTATCGCAGGCGCTAGATAAGCAGAACTTGGGGGCTGTTTGTCAACAACCAACCAATAGCCTATGTATGCAGGTAAAACTAGCAGGCTAAATATCACCGACATTTGCGCGGCTGAATAATGGCTCGCTAGCCTTTTTCGTAAAAAATCAAATACCGCCCAATTTAACGCACTGAATAAGGCTATGATCATTTCTTATCTCTGTTGTAGTGCAATTTCCGTTTGAAATTTCATGTAATCATTGATTTTTACATGGTCCGGTTTCCAACCCAACAGAAAACGATAAAAGTCAGCCCACACCACAGGCCACAACGATTTCCACTCAGAAAGGATCTGAGCAATATCGATAGAAGCAGCTTTGCCTAATAATTCTAATCTCAACATATCTAAATACAACTTGAGATACTCGTCGGCATGGAGGAGTTGTTCTTTTTCGTCTAATACCGACGTAATAAACAGCATTAAGTCTGACACACCAATACCCTTTCCGACATACTGAAAATCGAATCCTAGTGCTTGGTCGCCATTAAAGGCAAAGTTAGCAAGTTTAGCGTCGCCATGTATCCAAGTATGCCAATGGCTATTTTTGATACTATCTCGTAATCGCGGTGCCGCTTGTTTAATACTACTGTGCTGCATTCGCTCAAGCTCATCTGGCCGTGTATCTAGGTGCCAATAGTTTCCTTGTTCCCACACATGCTCTGCAGGGCTTTGTAAAAAGTGAGCATGGAATTTAGCTAACCATCCTATCACTGCTAATATTTGTGACTCGGACGGCTTGGCAGTTTGCGAAAAACCTTGAGTTGAGAAGTCTCTAAAGACGATGTAGTCCATCCCTTCACTTACCCCTTCACCTAAATAACTAGGCGTATTGCAAGGTGAGAGTAACTCGCATGCATGATGCTTGTAAAAGTGACGTTCTACTTGATAAGACTTAGCTTTACGCGCAAGCGCTACTGAAGATTGTTCAATTCGCCGATGTGCAATGTCATTAGGCACTTTAGTGCGCTTAATTGCAAGCTTCCCAGCATCATGATTGATAAATAACATATCACCACAACCGCTCCACAATTGGTGCTCTTGCTGTGTTGACATAGGCGCAGAAATTACATCGTTCGGAATACTTATTTTCACTGCGTTACACCTTTTTGTTATTTAACCCGAGAATTGTTCAATAAACAGACAAACCTCTTTATTGTATAACTCAGGTTACTTAAACACAGTACAACCCTTTACTTACTATTACGAATACCAATTTGCTTAATTAAGTGATCTATTCTGAGGCGAGAAAATCTTGCCTTGCTAGCGTCAGATCTGCTCCTTCAAATTGAGCATGTATTAAGACAAATTGGTATAATAAGCAAACCGTTTTACAGTGCTTGTTAATTATAGCTGGTGTTATTATCTTTACCCAACATGAAAAAGCCCTTAACCAATTAGTTAAGGGCTTTTACTTTTACAGAAAAGTTATTTGTTTAACTTACTCATTCACAGCTTGCTTGACTGTTTCTTTCGCGCTTTGTTCATCTAACAAGTTTAAATCGAAGTCGAACTCATCCACTCGGATTGCTTTTTCACGCTTGCGGTTGTAATCAATCAGTTTTGCGTACTCTTCTTCGTTGATAAGGTTACCAACGAGTGCATTATCTAATGTTTGCTCAAAACGCACACCTGGTTGGATCTCGCGCTTACGCACTGCTTTCTTCACTTTAGCCAGAAGATCAAGGCAACCCATCTTAGCTTTATATGCTTGCTCATTGATATCATGACCATCACCTGCTGTAGGCTTCACCAGATGAGTAAGCTGCGCTTTGATTGGCGTATCCATTTGCGCCGCGGCGGCCAACTCCCTGATCATATCATCACTAATTTTAGGCATTTGTTTGCCACTAAACTGCATCGTGATCACACGCATAAATTTACGAGTACCACTTGCCGGGAAGTTATCTAAGAACTTATGAAGCGCTTCTTCTGCACTGATAAGTGCATGCCTTGTCGCATAATGGAAATAAGGTGCTGCTTGCTCACGCTCTGCTACTGCTACTTTTTGCTCATAGTATTTGATTGAAGCCATCGCTGCATACAAGTGACTCATTACATCACCAAGGCGTGCTGAGAGCATTTCTGCTTGTTTCAGTTTTCCACCTAGTACGAGCAATGAAAAGTCTGCGTATACCGCAAGCTTAGCTGCTAATCTATGCGCGGCTTTTTCATACGCACGCACTTCAGGTAATGGTGATTTTGCATCAGCAGTGAATGGCATAAGACCATATTTGAAAGCACGTAAGCTGTTGGCAACACTATAGCTAACTGTTTTTGTCAAGATACCACGGAATTTACTGTCTGCGTCTTTCTCTTCGCTGTGAATAGATTCAACCATCGACTGCAAATATGGGTGACAGCGCATTACACCTTGACCAAAGATCATCAAGTTACGCGTTAGGATGTTTGCACCTTCTACGGTAATCGCTATTGGCTGGGCAACATAACCGCTTGCAAGGGTATTCTGAGGACCATTTTGAATAGCCTTACCGGCAAGAATATCCATTGCAGAGTCCAATACGTCACGACCAGTTTCAGTCATGTGGTATTTTGCAATTGCAGTTACTACAGATGGCTTAAGGCCCATGCCTAAGCCTTCTGTTGTTAACACTCGCATTGCCTCTTGCATATATGCTTTGCCTGCAATGTCCGCAAGCTTTTCTTGAATACCTTCAAACTGGCCGATCGAAAGGCCAAATTGCTCACGTACCGCAGCATATTCAGATGCAGATTTCAGTGCGACTTGGCTAGTTGATACGCCTAGCGCTGGTAATGAAATACCACGTCCAGCACCTAAGCAGCTAACCAACATCTGCCAGCCGCGACCGATATTCTGCTGGCCACCGATTATAAAGTCCATTGGGATAAAAACTTTTTCACCACGCGTTGTGCCGTTATAGAAGCGTATTCCCATAGGGTCATGACGATTACCAAGTTGCACACCCGGATGGTCATGTGGAATTAACGCACAGGTGATCCCTAGTTCTTTCTTACCGCCTAGTAATCCCTCAGGATCCAATACTTTAAATGCTAAACCGAGTACCGTCGCAATCGGCGCAAGTGTGATATAACGTTTGTCCCATGTCACTTCAAGACCAAGTACTTCTTCACCGTTGTACATGCCTTTTTTAACAATACCTTGGTCCGGAATGCCACCGGCATCGGACCCAGCTTCAGGGCTTGTTAGCGCGAAACACGGTATATCACGACCGTTTGCTAAGCGAGGAAGGTAGTGCGCTTGCTGCTCTTTAGTACCATAATGGAGCAATAACTCACCCGGGCCTAGTGAATTAGGAACCATCACCGTTACCGCTACCGCTGAGGATTTAGTCGCAATCGTACCCACTATCGTTGAATTTGCGTAAGGGCTAAACTCTAGACCGCCGTATTCTTTTGGAATGATCAAAGAGAAAAACCTCTCTTTTTTCAAAAATTCAAGCACATGCTCTGGCAAGTGTTTGCCATTTTGAATTTCCGAGTCATCGATCATACCCATTAATTCTTTAACTGGACCTTCTAAAAAGGCTTGCTCCTCTGCACTTAGCTTAGCTTCAGGTACAGCACGAAGCGCCGAGAAGTCGGGCTTACCCTGATAAATTGACCCTTCTAACCAAACATCACCTGCATCTAATGCTTCTTGTTCTGTGATTGAAATGCTTGGGAGGATCTTTCTTAAATTCGTTCTTAGGCTCATAATTAACTCATCCGACCAGATAGATATACCTACATTACGGCATAAAAATTCGTTTAGATCAATTGCTCTACTTAACTTTTTAACGGCTTTTTTACTGAGTTATCGAGTGATTAATATAAATGACTGCGAAATTAATGGCTTACAGCTGTAAGTCGAAAAAAGTAAATTACTGTTCTTAGGGGAAAAATAGGAATGAACGAGAAGCTTTGACAGCCTGAGCAGTTCTAGACTGACATTTTATCTATAATCTAGATGGTTTTTTAAGGCCAACACTGCCGTTAAAACAGTGCGACTTTTGCTTTACATAGTTGCTCTATCGTAGCAGGTGAAACAACCACTTCAACTCCCCGCTTGCCCGCACTAACATAGATTTGTTCAAATGCTAAAGCACTCTCGTGAAGTAAAGTGGGCAGCTGCTTTTTCTGCGCAAACGGGCTTATACCACCAATTAAATAACCGGTTACCTTTTGCGCATTCTGCTGATCTGCAAGCTGTGCTTTTTTCCCCTTACACGCTTTGGCAAAAGCCTTTAAATCCACTTGTTGCGTGGCGGGAGAAACGGCTACATACAATTTACCATCAACGTCAATCAATAGGGTTTTAAATACTTTTTCTCGGTCTAGGTTGAGCTTTTTCGCTGCTTCATTAGCAAAGTCGTGATCGTTAGGGTCGTGCTCAAATTGCAGCACTTGGAACGCCACTTTCGCCTTTTTAAGTAGGTTAATTGCCGGTGTCATTACAAACTCCTTTTAAGCAGATGTTGATTTCTGTTATACCAAGAAACAAACGCTTATGCTATCGCCTTACGATGAGACCCATCATCCGTCAAAACAAAAATGCCCGCTATCGCAGCGGGCATTTCAGACTGTTGAAAAAGGGCTGGACACAGATCTAGCCCTTTGATCTAATAAGCGTAGTGAGTTTAGAGA
>NZ_NSDG01000102.1 GCF_002289345.1 Pseudoalteromonas sp. HM-SA03
AGAGAAAACTGCTCCAACAACTGGGAAAAATAAACCCCGCTTAAAAAAGCGGGGTTTATCATCAATCTGAGGCCCTTATAAAGGGCCTTACTTTTATACCCATTTGCTTCATTAAGTGATCTATTTTGAGGTAAGGGAATCTTGTCGATAATACCGCTACCGCCCTACTATCTCCAAGGTACCTACATCCATGTAGGCAAGGCGAAAAATTTGCTATTTAGTTGTTCTAAATAAGAAATTTTTAACACAATTAGCGTCAGATTTGCTCCTTCAAATTGAGCTAATATTAAGATAGATTGATATATCCCTTCCTAGAATGACTTCACCACTTTAACGCTGCTATCTGCAGCTCCCGAAGATACAAACCCAATTAGGTTAGGGTTACTCGCAACGAGTTTGAGCACCTCAGCATCATCAGCAGCTTCTTTTGGTGGTGTCCCTTTTCCAGTAAATACTAATTTTGACCAATAAGCTTTAAGCTGACTCGATGACTTATTAAGTACCTTTTCATTAAACTCATCGGTTACCGTCGAGCCATCAGCCTGTGTTATCGGAAGTGCTTTAGAGCCATCGGAGAATGACTTTGATTTACCGATAAAAATTTGCTTAATTTCGTTTTCATCAAGTGTAGAAGTATTGGCAGGATTGACAATGACATCCACGGCTAAGCAACTAAAAGTGCTGCAAAGTAGAGTAAGTAAAAATAATTTTTTCATGCTTCTCTCCTTAAAATACCATGTCGATGCCAATTGTAATGGCTTTACTATCACCCGAGACCGCTAAACCAACAGAGTTATCCTCCACCTCATCATACTGAATCTTGAAAGCCGCAGAGGAATGAAAATCCCAACGTACTCCAAATGAAGTAGTTTCATGGCTTTCGGCATCCTCGCCCTCCCCTTCAAAATCTGCATAAGATACGAATGGCGTGATACTGTTAAAGCGGTAGCCCAATGTCAGCATCTTGGTGTCTAAATTACCGTCTAAATCCAACCGATTTAGCTCAGATAAAATAAAGAAATTTCCCCAGTCTGCATTTACTGCTAAACCATAAAACTTGCCATCTCGCTCATCACTCCCCTCCCATAAGACGGGCTCTCCAGAACGATATCGCAGGTTGGTGTAACGCATATGGGTTAGACGCACCTCAAGCCAATCATTACTGGTTTGAATTACGCCGCCTAGGATGTCTTTCCAGATTTCTCTAGTTGGCTCTTGAAAGAAAAACTCGCTCAACAGCTTATTGTCATCATCGTCTTCTTTACCGGCGTAAATATTCCCGCTTAATGACCAGTCACCTATACTACCGCTGTAAAGCATATTGATGCCATTGTAATTAAAAATTTGCCAGGTGTAGTTGTCCGCGGGTGCACGCATCCAAATATAGGCGTAACCCACATCGTAAAAGTCGGAATAATAGAATAGCGGTAACCGCTTTTTACCTGCTTGGAAAGTCCAATTCTCATTAATCTCATAGGACAAATAAGCCCACTCAAACTTTGCATCAAAATCGTCTGCACCGCGCGCAACAATCTGACCAGTAACGCTTAATCCTTCGGTTAGATCAGCACTAAATTGAAGACCCATCAGTGTTTCAGGTTCAAATGAGATATCCTCGTCGTAAACACTGACGATAGGATAATCGGCGAGAAATATTGGATCGTTTATTCCGAATTGTGGAACACCACTTCCGCTCAGCACCTTACCAGCATTGATACTTGCGAATCCGGAAAAGTTAACCTCTGCATGCCCTGAAAAACAGGCAAGGCAAAGGGTACAACCTAAAGCTAGTTTCATCTTCATTGTGATTCATCCCAATTGCTTGTTCTACAAGTACTACATTGCAAGTATAGTTAAATTTAAGAAAATGCTAGCAAAAGCAGAAAATTGATAGAAATATTTGCGGAAAAAGGGATGACATAGGTACAAAAAAGCAGCTTACGCTGCTTTTTAACGGCTAAGATTCGTCGTTATAATAACGTTCAATTTGATCCTTTAAGTTAGGCGGTACACCTTTAATTGTAAGTGTATCGCTTGCAGCATCATAAATAACTCGCTCACCTAAATGCTTACGTTCAAAGCCAACGCTCACTCCGCCACCAAGCCCAGAAAACTTTACCATACTCGTTACTGTCTTTTTATCAACAGGAAAGCTTTCTTCCAGCTCATAGCCCTGCTCTTTATAAAAATCTTCAAACTTTACGTCTGAAGACTTAGAAAGCGCCTCAGATAGTGTATTAACATCCGCGTCCTCGCCGCTTGAAACACAGTCGTTACAATAGTCAAAAATCTCCTTACGGATGTCGTCTTTTTCAGACTTTTCATATTGCTGTGTAGACAAATAATCCTCAACCGCGTGTAACATAGTTTGCGATTGCTGCTTTGGATCGATCCCCTCTTCACAACCAAGAAAATCTAAAAAGAAATCAGCGACTTTTCGACCAGCACGCCCCTTAATAAAGGAAATATAGCGGTTCTCTTCTGCGGCCGTATCCCAAGCATCTAAATCGATTCTCGCAGCCAATTGCATACGTGAAATATCTAAGTGTTTTGCTGCAGATAAGTCTAAATCTGAGGTAATTGTGTAATGTTCTTTAATATTAATCAGAGCAATCATAATAAAATTGCTAGCAACATACTGATAATGACAAAACACTAAATATCCGGTTTCATGAAACGCATATTTATTAAGCTCTTCTTTAAGCACATTGGTTGCTTCTTGGGTTAAATTCCAAAAGTTCAGCTCATTATTTCTATAACTCTGCATCGCAGACGCGACTACACTGCTTTTTTCACTGCTAAAAGCACAGAACCCTTTACCCGGTTTGCCATTGTAGGCATGATGCAATTGTTCAATGAAAACATTAACTTTGTCATTGATTTGCATTTCATCTTCACGTAGATGTATTTCGGTATCTTCGTCTTGTTTGTCTACATAGTGAACAACTAGTTTTTTTACCTCAACGCTCATCTTTGTTTTTCACGCCTCTAATGTTAAAATGTAAGAATTATTGCTTTTATAAATTGAACCAACTGATGCCTATCCAATCAAAGTATTCCAATAAACAAGTAGAAGAAATTGTTGACCAATTAGTTAATGTATTAAGCTCGCAAAACGCACCAGTTGATCTCAGCTTAATGTGTTTGGGTAATTCTATCACGCACATTCTAAAAGAACATGTTCCTGAGAGTAAGAGACAATCTGTTGCCGAAAATTTTGCCAAAGCGCTTACACAATCAGTAAAGTAACGGAATGAATCTTACACCGCACAGCCCTTTTTCATCAAAGGCAAGTCAATTACTAAGCTGGGGACACTGGTTTACCTTTGCTAACATTGGCTTAGTTTTATTGATTAGCTCAGTTTATTTGTTCGCCGACAAAGCGCCGAATACCTTTGTCGGTTGGTTTTATATGCTGATCACATGGATAAGCCATACCAGCTTTATCACTTTTTGTGCGTTTGTATTAACTATCTTTCCGCTTAGCTTAATATTCCCTTACCCACGACATATTCGCGGGATGGCTGCAATTATTGCCTCGGTCGGTATTGTTGTATTAACGGTGGATGCCTTTGTTTACCTACAACTTGGCTACCATATAAACCTGGCTTCGCTTTCCGATATCTTTGTTTTATTGTGGGAAGCGTTAGTCGGTTCATCCCTAGTTAACCTCATCATCACCATCGCAATGCTTGCGTTGGTGCTCACTTTTGAGCTACTCGCTGGAAATTATGCTTGGCGTCATTTGGCCGAGCTTAAATCCTATAAATTCCCCCGTTATGCAACGGGCACCATTGTGACCTGCTTCGCGCTCAGTCACAGCCTACATATATGGGCTGATGCGAATGCCTTTTTCGATATCACTAAGCAAGATAATGTATTGCCCCTATCTTACCCAACAACCGCAAAGAGCTTACTCGCTAGACACGATTTACTTGATATCGAACAGTATGAAGAAGCACATTCGCTAAGTATTGGTGATACGCATTCAAAATACAAAGCTCCTGTAATTTCAGCAGTATGCAAAGAAAAGAAAGATACCGCTGAGCAACCTATCAACGTTTATGCTTACACAAATGAAAGGCTCTTTCAAAAAACAGCAACAGCGCTTCAGAACGACGGTAAAAATAACGTGTTCCGAATGGATTCTGTTTTGCGAGCAGGAAATAGTAGCGATGCACTATTTAGCCTTATATATGGTCTACCGAGTTATTATAAAGAGTCTGTCCTGCTGCAACAGCAAGTTCCAGTTTGGTCAATTGATAATGACTTAATGAGCGTCAATGCTGGCGGCGAGTTCTCTTTTGTTCCTTCTCACCAAGCAAGTAAATTAACACTCGTTGAAGTAAGTGACGAAATTGACATTGATAGTTCAAAGCCTTTCGTGGCAATTGATATTAGTGCACAGAAAGCGACAGTATTAACCAGTTCTGCGGTAACCAACATTGACCTGTTTGCTCATGCTTATGGTCTTGTGCAGCCCAATGACATCACCTATACCCTGTTAAGCTCTTATCTAGGCTGTGATCCCCTTGCTCAACAAAGTATGCTGGCATCGAACATTAAAACTCGCTCTCATGTAGAAGGCGTTAACTTTACGCAAGGTGTCTTAGTTGCCTTCAAAAAAGACAAAATCACTTTAGTCAATCAAGATGGTAGCTTCAAACAGATATCAGCAAAGGAAGGCTTTGTATTAAATGGCAATTTAGATATTCCATTTTTAATACAAAGTATTAAGACATTAAAAAAATTCACAGCCCCTGAAGCGCAATAACCTTGAATAAAGTGGGATGTCATCTATTGTTAAGTAGATATTGACTGTTACAGCAAGGATGCCATATGCAATTATATCTAAAACTACCTTTACTGATTTTTGTCTCTGCTCATTGTTTCGCCGCAACATCGGTAAAATACTTCAAATGCACTACCGACAGAGGCATCGTTTTTAGCCAATTTCCCTGCTCGGCCAATGCGACCCAGCATACAATAACCACATCCGATCCTAAAGCCTCAGTTCCCTCGGAACAGCACTATAAAATGCTAAATAATTTGGAACGTAACCAAATTGCGAAAAGGACAAAGCGTGCGCTCAGAGCCAAACACCATGAAAAAGCCGTGCTCAATCGCAAAAGAGATACCGCGGTTAGAGAGCAACAAGATAAATTAACTAAACTAATGAATGAAGACAGGCGCAAAAAAGTCGTCAGGCAGGTTAAAAAGGAAATAAAAGCCATTAATAAGGCGCATGCTAAAGCGCTTAAAAAACTAGAGAAAGAGATTTCAAAATTAGAGAAGCAACTAAAAGAATATGAGTGATATAACCGCTCAATTACATTGATTGCTTTTTTGAGAGTCGCACTTGGTCAATGAGCATTAGCTATGACTATACAAATGCCTTACTGGTATTACCAGATGACTTTTCGTACATTACCTTGTAAAGTGAAACCACTTCGCGTGGATAATTTATGAGGGATGTAGATGCAAGAACAGCAGTTGGCAGAACAAATTTTATCTGGTTTCCAAAACCACTATCACGCATTTGTAAAAATTACGAAGTTGGCACCAATCGCTTTTGCTTCTCAAAATTGGGGAGAGATAGAACGAATAAGTAAAGCGAGGATCAGCCAATACGATAGTAAAGTTGATGAAACCGCACAGAAGTTAATACAACTCTATGGTTCGACGCAACTAGATGAATCGCTATGGTACCAAGTCAAGCAGGCTTACCTTGAACGTCTTACCTTTCACCCTCAACCAGAGCTTGCTGAAACTTTCTATAATTCAGTCTTTTGCTGCCTCTTTCACCGCCGATATTACAATAGCGATTTCATTTTTGTTGAAACCCAACTAGCTAATGCCACGTCGCTCCCTGTAGAGGCTGAGTATCGAAGTTATTTCCCAGTCGTCAATGGTCTCAAGCCTACCATCAAAAAAATCATTGAACACATTGACTTTCATTGTAAATTTGAAGATTTAGATAGAGATATTCGACTACTCGTTAAGGCGTTTCTTAAACAAGCACCTAATACGCATCATCAGGCGCACCTAATGCGCTTCGATATCCTCAGCGCACCTTTCTATCGTAATAAAGGCGCCTATATTGTCGGCCGAGTGGTATCTAAATCTGGTGTGCAGCCGTTTATCATCTCGGTATTACACGCACAAACAGGGGGCTTACTGATCGATGCGCTGCTTACCAACAGCTCACAAATGCGAGTGATTTTCGGTTTTGCGCGTGCTTACTTTTTAGTAGAAACCCATGCTCCATCTGCGCTAGTTAAGTTTTTAAATCAACTCATGCCAAATAAAACAAAGGCTGAGCTTTATAACGCCATCGGCTTTCATAAACAGGGGAAAACCGAATTTTATCGTGAGTTTTTACACCACTTAGCGAATTCTGAAGAACAGTTTGAAGTCGCACCAGGTACACCCGGTATGGTGATGATGGTATTCACTCTGCCTAGTTTTCCCTATGTTTTTAAAGTGATCCGTGACCAATTTCCAGAAAGCAAGCCATTTACAAAAACAACCGTTCTAGAGCGGTACCAACTCGTAAAACGCCATGATCGCGTGGGTAGAATGGCAGATACGATAGAATATTCCGATGTGGTACTCCCACTTACACGTATTTCACCAGTCCTTTATCAGCTGTTGCTGGACTCTATCTCTCAAAGTATACGTATTGAGGGGGACAATATGGTGATAAAACACTTGTATATTGAGCGCCGTATGACACCGCTCAACCTCTTTGTACAGCAAGCCGATAAAGAAACGTGCGAGCAAGTTATTAGAGATTACGGCTATGCGCTCAAAGAAATGCTCGCTGTAAACATTTTTCCAGGAGATATGCTGTTAAAAAACTTTGGCGTGAGTAAACACCACAGAGTTATCTTCTATGACTATGATGAAGTGCAATACCTTACTGAAATGAACTTTAGAGCGCTGCCAAAACAAGAGCTTGATAATATGTACGACTCTGGCGATATTTCCAGTGCGCCACAAGACGTCTTTCCTGAACAGTTGTGTACATTTGTTCTCACAAATCCTACACTAAAGGAAATGTTTCTGCACCATCATGCTGATTTGGCTGAGGTGTTGTTTTGGCAGCAAGCACAACGAGATATTCGTGAGAGAGTCGTAAGACATATTTACCCTTATCCACATGAAAATCGTTTTCTCCAAGATGCCAAAAAAGAAGAAGAATACAAAGGAAAACTGAGTGAACATTAGTAAAATTGACCTTAACCTGCTGGTTTACCTCGATACCTTACTTCGAGAGTGCAATGTAACACGTGCCGCAAATCAATTAAGTATTACCCAACCGGCAATGAGTAATGGTCTTAAGCGTCTCAGAAACCTCTTTAATGACCCCATTTTAGTACGTACCAGTGAAGGCATGGTGCCAACAGAGCGCGCACTTGAGCTGCAGCCTGTGATCCGTGGTATACTCATGACTTTGGAAGAAACTTTAGCCCCTAACAGGGAATTTGAAGCAGCGAGTAGTAATCGAGTCTTTCGGATTATGGCTAGCGACTATGCTGCGAGTACGCTTGCGCCAAAACTCCTGACTAAACTTCACGAAGAAGCACCAGATACGACCCTTGATATTCTCACGCCGAGTGATGTTACTTTCCATGATGTGGAAAATGGCAAGGTAGACATGGCAATTAACCGCTTTGAAAATCTACCGCAATCGTTTCACCACAAACGAATTTGGAAGGATAGTTTTTGCTGCCTCGTGAAATCCGACAACCCCGTCATTACCCACTTTACCCTTGATGCCTATTTAAAATCTCGCCATATTTGGGTAAGTAAAACCGGATTTGGTGTTGGGGTTGGAATGGACCCTGCAGATGTACAGAAACTTGGCTGGGTTGACGAAGCGCTTGCACACTTTGGAAAACACAGAAACATCGCAACTTTTACGCGTAATTATCACGTTGCAATTCACTTGGCAAAAGAGCAGAACTTAATTGCAACATTACCGTCAAAAGCCGCGAATATCTATCGTGATGACCCGACCTTAGCGGTTCTGGAGCCGCCATTCCCTATTCCGCCATTTGAGTTAGATATGATTTGGAGCCCGCTATTACACCGCGATGCGAGTCACATTTGGTTGAGACAAAAAATTGCTGAGGTAGCTGAAGAACTAGCATAACAATATAACTAGTCAGCAGCTTTGCTTAGGTGCGCTTTTTGAAATTGGTATCGCCAGCTAATTGAACTATCCTTTTATCTATATGCATAAAAGGTGCAATAAAGCATGGCGAAATTCTCTTATAGAGCAACGATTGATAGTAAAGAGGAACTTATCCACGCAGCCGCATACGGGGAGTGCATGGAAGCCAATATCATAGAGATGTACAAAAATTTAGGGCTTGCACTTAAATCGAATCAGCTAAAGAGTTTAGTTATCGACGTCTCTCAATTACATATCACCTACGACTATCCAAGCGTGCTAGCCGTTTTACAAAAACTCAATCAATTTGTTGATGGGATTGCTCTTGCCCGAGTTATCTCCCCCTCGGACACTAAAAGTGGATTAATTGAAGCATTTGCTGACAAGCACGGCTTAGCGATTAAGAACTTCGAGAACTACAATGATGCAGTAGCTTGGGTACATACTGTGAATGCAAAAAATAAATAAAATTAAGTGAATATTCAGAATAAAGTCATGAAATTAGTGATATTATTTGCCGTTGGTCAATAACTGATGGCCAATCATAAGCAATTTGTGAACAACCTTTATTTCATAATAGGGAACTATGGAACACTATATCTCAACGTTCATCTTTTTCTTTGCGGTCATCGACCCCATTGGCACTATTCCGGTATTTATCGCAACCACCACAGGCTTTGATATTACGACAAAACGAAAAATAGCGGTTAAAGCGACACTGGTTGCAGCCATTGTGTTGCTGTTTTTTATTATTGCGGGTGAAATCATTTTAAACGCGATTGGTATTCCCCTACCTGCGTTCGCGATTGCCGGTGGCATCGTACTATTCATCTTTGCCATGACAATGATTTTTGGCGAAGGCAAGCCAAGTGAAGAGATTAAGTTAGACAGTAAAGCATCCGACACCGCTATTTTCCCTTTAGCGATGCCTTCCATCGCAAGTCCAGGAGCAATGTTGGCAGCCGTTTTGCTTACTAAAAACAGCGAAAACAATGTATTTGAACAACTCCAAACATCGATTATTATGCTCAGCGTATTGGCTATCGTGTTGATATTCTTACTGCTTGCAACAAAAATTCACCAATGGATTGGTGACAGTGGCGCAAGTATCGTCAGCCGAGTAATGGGACTTATTTTAGCTTCCGTTGCAGTATCTAGTGTATTGGCGGGTATTAAAGAATATTTTATGTTGTAATATAGAGAGTAACGAGAGGGCTAGCCCTCTCTTTCAACGCCAGCTCTCTTGCAATGTCATTGTTTCAAAATAAATTTCTTCACCGCTTTATTGTGTTCAGTAAGTGTTTTCGAAAAGTGGTGTCCACCATCTCCTGACGCAACAAAGTACAAGTATTCGGTTGTTGCTGGATTAAGTGCTGCATGGATAGCGGCACGAGACGGCATTGCAATGGGTGTCGGTGGCAAACCATCAATCCGATAAGTGTTATATGGTGTCTTTTCACGGATATCTTCACGTTTAATGTCACCATCAAAGTGCTCACCAATACCATAAATAATGGTTGGATCTGTCTGTAAACGCATACCTTTACGTAAGCGATTGATAAAAACGGAGGCTACTTTATCTCTTTCTGCAACTACGCCCGTTTCTTTCTCAATAATCGAAGCCAAGATCAAGGCTTCATAAGGCGTGTTTAAAGGAAGATCTGGCATTCTATTTTGCCATTCCTTTTCAAGCACACTCTGCATTTTGGTATGGGCACGTTTAAGTAAGCGCAGCGCTGAGTCATTTCCATGATAATGGTAAGTATCGGGGTACAACCACCCTTCAGCTGAACTTTGCGATAAATTCAGTTGTGCTGTGAGCTTATCAATGTCTTGCCTTAAGTAGGGGGCGCTAAGTAGCTTGTTTTTGACTTCCCAAATGGGCATCCCTTCAATGATTGTAAAGCTAAAGTTGTGTTGCTCTCCACGACTAATTTTGCTGATGGCCTCTAGTACCGTTAGACCTTTAAGATCGTAAAAACCCGCTTGTAACGCGAATAGTTTAGGGTCTAACTTACTATAAAGTTGATAAGGAAAGCAGTTAGATAATGCCCCGCTACGCTGCCATAGATGACATAGCTGATTAAATGTTTGCCCAGACTTTATCTCAACTAATGGCTCAGAGATATTAAGTGGTTCAAATTTAACCTTATTTATTTGCTGAGATAACCACCATGACGCTGCTGCTATCAAAAATGCGACTATGATAAACAGTTTTTTCATTAATATTACTTCCCTAAAAATCGCCTTTTCAATTTATGTAAGTCGGCGATATCGAAATGTTTATTCTCAATTCTTACTACAGGTACCAACTGCATTAAACTATTACAAATAAAGACACCATCAGCTGCTTTTAACTCGTCAAAAGCTATATTTTTGACCCTTATATCGTGTTTACTTGCAAGTGCGGTTAAAAACACGCCTTTAATGCCTGAGCCACTAAGATCTGGTGTATACAACATGTTGTCTTTAATCATGATGATATTTGCCGCTGACGCTTCAATCACCCTATCATTGATGTCCGTCACAATGACATCGTCACAAACCAATGTCTGTGCATCTTGTTTAATAAGTACTTGTTCTAACCGATTCAGTGTCTTTAATCCAGCTAATAACGGCTGAATACCTAGCTGTACCCTACTTAATACAACCTCAATCCCACTCTGCTGCCAAGTTGTATAGTGTGAAGGAAAAGGTAAGATCTGAATACTCACACTCAGCTCAGGCGTCTCAGGAGCTTGATAACCACGACCCCCTTCCCCTCGAGTGATAAGGAGCTTTAGCACCGCTTCCCTTTTATCTTTAACTTGCTCTTGAACCAAAGACTCGATTTCACCTAGTCGTAACTCAGGAAAGCCCAAGCGCTGCTGACATTCCACCAGTCGGTTTCTATGAAGTGGCCACAAATCAACATTTCCATCACGGACTAACGCGGTGGTAAAGAAGCCATCGCCATAGGCCAATCCTCTGTTAGTGCAAGAAAAAAGCTGTTGATTCTCCACATCACTTTCCTTTTTAAGGGTATCCAAAACATAAAAAAGCTCGGCATTGCCGAGCTTTTTTATCATAACCTACTTTGCTATTAGATTACTAAGGCTGATCTACACCTTTTTAAATAGCAATGAACCGTTTGTTCCACCAAAACCAAACGAGTTACACAAAGTGTACTCTAGTTTCGCATCACGGGCAGTATGAGGCACATAATCTAAATCACAGCCTTCATCTGGGTTATCTAAGTTAATGGTCGGCGTTACTTTTTGGTCTTGCAGCGCCAGAATTGAAATAATTGATTCAACTGAGCCCGCAGCACCAAGTAAGTGACCCATCATTGATTTAGACGAGCTCACCATCACATCTTTTGCCGCAGAACCAAATACCGACTTAACAGCATGCGTCTCTGCAACATCACCCGCTGGAGTGGAAGTACCGTGTGCGTTGATATAGCCAACCTGCTCTGCATTGATCCCTGCGTCGTTTAATGCATTAACCATGGCTTGTGCAGCGCCAGCACCATTTTCTGGTGGTGATGTCATGTGATATGCATCGCCACTCATACCAAAACCAACCAGTTCAGCGTAGATCTTCGCACCACGTGCTTTCGCATGCTCATACTCTTCCAGAACGATAACACCCGCTCCATCAGCTAGCACAAAACCGTCACGGTCTTTGTCCCAAGGGCGAGAAGCCGCTTGCGGATCATCGTTACGCGTAGAGAGCGCACGAGCTGCACTAAAACCACCCATACCAATTGGGGTTGACGCTTTTTCAGCGCCGCCTGCAACCATCGCATCCGCATCGCCGTATGCAATCATACGTGCCGCATGACCAATATTATGAAGGCCAGTTGTACATGCTGTCACAATCGAAATATTTGGGCCTCTCAAGCCATGCATGATGGACAAGTGACCAGAGATCATATTAATAATGGTAGAAGGAACGTAAAACGGAGAAAGTTTGCGTGGACCGCTATTTAATAGCTTAACGTGGTTTTCTTCAATTAGCGTTAAGCCACCGATACCAGAGCCGATGGCTACACCAACTCTAGCGGCATTCTCTTCGTTAACTTCAAGACCTGAGTCTTTTAAAGCCTGTACACCTGCTGCGATACCGTACTGGATGAAGACATCCATTTTTTTAGCATCTTTAGGGGAAATGTACTCAGTGACATCAAAGTCGTTAACTAAACCAGCAAACTTAGTTCCGAAACCTTCTGTGTCAAAATGCGTGATATTGCGAATGCCACTACGGCCTTCTAATAAGCCCTGCCAGGTAGATGCAACATCATTACCCAGCGGCGTCAACATACCTAAGCCAGTTACTACGACTCGACGTTTAGCCACGGTGTCCTCCAAAAAGGGATTATTATAATAATTGGGGGGTCTAGAAAGAGTTAGGGCAGCGAGTGCTGCCCTAATAGAAAAGCTAGTTACTCAGCGTGAGCAGTAACGTAGTCGATAGCTGCCTGAACAGTAGTGATTTTCTCAGCTTCTTCATCAGGGATCTCTGTATCGAACTCTTCTTCTAGCGCCATTACAAGCTCAACAGTGTCTAGAGAGTCAGCACCTAAATCATCTACGAAAGACGCTTCCGATTTAACTTCTTCTTCTTTAACACCTAGTTGTTCAACAATAATTTTCTTTACGCGTTCTTGGATGTCGCTCATTCTTCTTTCCTTTATTTAAACGCTACTGCGTTAATTTTCAGATTGCGGCGCAGTTTACGACGCATCATTCTGGGATTCAAGGATTGACCCGTACTTTTTTTTCTGGTCAAACCTGTTACAAAGCTTTGGATCTTTTTATCGCCTATTTTCGTGACGATTTCAAGTACGTTGTCGACAAGATCACAAAAATTTCAATTAATTTGTGATCTTAGCGAGTTAAACCATGTACATCGCACCATTTACGTGCAAAGTTTCACCAGAAACATACGCTGCGACATCTGATGCTAAATAAACCACAGCCGCTGCGATTTCTTCAGGCTGACCTAAACGACCTGCTGGTACATTCGCCAAAGTTGCTGCTTTTTGCTCATCAGTTAGCTCATCCGTCATATCTGTCTGAATGAAGCCCGGTGCTACAGTATTTACCGTAATACCACGAGATGCAACCTCACGCGCCAATGATTTTGTAAAACCTATTACACCCGCTTTTGCAGCTGCGTAGTTAGCTTGACCCGCATTACCCATAGTGCCCACTACTGAACCAATGTTAATGATACGGCCATTTTTCTTCTTCATCATTGGACGAAGTACCGCTTTTGATAAGCGGAAAATAGATGACAAGTTAGTATCGATGATGTCATCCCACTCTTGATCTTTCATGCGCATCAGCAAGTTATCGCGTGTGATACCAGCATTGTTTACCAACACATCGATCTCACCTAAGTCTGCTTTGATTGCATCCAAAGTTGCTGCGATTGAGTCGACATTTGTCACGTTTAGCGCATAACCTTTCCCATTTTCGCCTAGATATTCAGAGATACGCTCTGCACCAGACTCACTCGTTGCAGTACCCGCAACTTTTGCACCTTGTGCCACTAAGGCGTTAGCGATTGCTTTACCAATACCACGGCTAGCACCCGTTACTAGTACTACTTTTCCTTCTAAAGAAAATAAATTACTCATAATGCTCTCGTTATTATTCTGCTGCTGCAATGGCAGCTAAATCATTTACCGACACACACGACACTGAGCGGTCGATGCGTTTAACAAGACCCGAAATCACTTTACCAGGGCCGAACTCAAAAGTTGTTGTAACACCTTCTTTCGCAACCGCTTGTACAGTTTCAGTCCATCTTACAGGACTATAGAGCTGACGAATAAGCGCATCTTTTATTGCTGCAGCATCTTTTGCAACAGCAACGTCAACATTGTTGATCACATCAAACTTTGGCTCTGAAAAAGCGAGTGCTTCAAGATCTTTAGCTAATTTATCAGCCGCAGGTTTCATTAATGCGCAATGAGATGGAACACTAACTGCAAGTGGCAATGCACGTTTAGCTCCTGCTTCTTTACACGCTTCAGAGGCTCGATTTACTGCTTCAACATGACCCGCAATCACCACTTGACCTGGTGAGTTGTAGTTTACCGGCGAAACAACGTCCCCCTGTGCAGATTCGGCACACACCTTAGCAATCACGTCATCATCTAAACCAATAATTGCCGCCATTGAACCCGTGCCAGCAGGAACCGCTTCTTGCATGTATAAACCACGTTTTTCAACTAATTTAACGGCATCTGCAAGGGTTAATACTTCTGCACATACTAATGCAGAGTATTCACCTAGACTATGGCCAGCTAGTGTCAATTCAGCTTCAACGCCTTTCTCTTGCCACGCTCTAAAGATAGCAACACTTGCGGTTAATAATGCCGGTTGAGTACGGTGCGTTTGGTTTAATTCTGCTTCAGGACCATTTAGCACAAGTTCGGCTAAATCGTAGCCTAGTGCTTCTGACGCTTCAGCGAACGTCGCTTTAACGATGTCGGAAGATGCTAATAATTCAGATAACATGCCCACGCTTTGTGAGCCCTGTCCTGGGAAAAATAATGCGATTTTTTGTGACATATTGTGCTCTTATTTTCTCTGTTGTCGCCACGTCCTCATGTCACTTAGCAGTGTTAGGGATGCGGACCTGACGGTTGTTTTTCTGTGTCGACCTGAGCAAACACCGCTTGGATCTTTTCAGGGATCTTACGTTGTACTTCTTGCGCAGCTTCTTCAATCGCGGCTAAAAATGCCTTAGTTGTGGCATTTCCGTGACTTTTCACAACAATACCGCGCAATCCTACCAGACTTGCGCCGTTATACTGGTCGGGGTTCACCCTTCTATACAATTTTTTTATAACGGGTCGAAGTAAAAAAGCCAACGCTTTATAAAAAAAGTGCTTTTTTAACGCTTTGCTAAACTTATGCATGATGAGTTTGGCGATCCCTTCACAGGTTTTCAAGGCAACATTACCGACAAATCCCTCACACACAATAACATCGGCTTTGCCAGAAAACATATCGCTCCCCTCACAATAACCTTGATAATTAATAACAGATGAGGATTTCATTAATTTTGCAGCTTGCTTGATACCATCATGGCCTTTGATTTCTTCAGAGCCAATGTTTAGCAAACACACTTTAGGTGAAGGAATATTTAATGCCTCTCCTGCAACGATTGAACCCATAATACCAAACTGGCAGAGGGTTTCAGGATCACAATGCACATTCGCACCAAGATCAAGCAAATAAACAGGTTGTTTTTTCTCTGTTGGAACGGCTGAGATTAACGCGGGACGCTTAATACCGGGCAACATTTTTAACACATAGTGGGCCATAAAAAAGAGCGCACCTGTATTTCCTGAACTAACACAAGCCTGCGCTTCGCCAGATTTCACCAAATCAAGCGCTATACGCATTGAAGACTGCTTTTTATTTCTAAGTGCAGAGGCAGGTTCACAACTGTTAGTGACGACTTCTTTACAGTGTTTAATTTTGAGTCTTGGATGATCCAGCATATTAGCTTTAGTCAAAGCACTTTCAATAACTTGCTGATTACCACAGAGGATTAAATTTAGATTTGGGTGCTTAAGCACAGCAGCGATAGCTGCGGGGATAGATGAACGGGGGCCGTAATCGCCCCCCATCATATCTAACGCAATGGTTAGATCGGTCAGCATAAAGTAATCTCTTACTTAGAAATTACTTTAACGCCTTTGTAGTAACCGTCAGCAGTCACGTGGTGACGACGATGAGTCTCGCCAGAAACCTGATCTACAGTTAGAGCTGGTCCACTGATCGCATCGTGTGAACGACGCATACCACGACGTGCCCGTGACTTCTTGCTTTTTTGTACCGCCATTAGCCTTCTCCTAAGAATCTTTCTTAAGTTGTTTCAAAATTTCAAATGGATTTGGTTTGCTATCTTCTGCTTCAATTTCACCAAAGCTCTTTGGCTTATCAGAATAAGAGCATAGTGCTTCATCATGCGTCGGGACTATCGGAATCGCGAGTAGCAGTTCATCTTCGACGATTTGTCTTAGATTAACTTCACCCTCTTCATCCAGTTCCAACACATCATAACGCTCGGGAAGATCATCCGACTCTGCACCTAATCCGACTGGCGAATACGCAAAGTCTTGTTCCAAATCCAACCCTAATTCATCATTACAACGCTGACATACAACTGTTAGATGAGCTCGGACTTTGCCTTGCACAACAACCAAACCTTGTTCGTCGATGTTGAAATGAATGTCTACCGCTATTTCACTATTTTGATCACGCACAACTTGCTGCAATCGAGAAAGTTCTTCAAGCATTACAACACCGTCATAAGATGCTCGACGTTGCGCTGCTCTGCATGGATCAATAGTGATGGGAATTTTCACCTTTTGCATAGGGGCTGCATCATATAGATAGTTACTGTGTTAGTCAAAGTAAAAATACACTTTCCCTTTGTTTTTCGCGTTATTGCGCATTATCCTGTTGGCTATGTTGTCACAAAGATAAAAATCTCATGAAAACGCCCCTTATTCTAGCCTCAAGTTCGTCATTTAGGCAGTCAATTTTGAAAAAATTAATGCTTCCTTTTGCATCTTTTTCACCGGATGTAGATGAGCAAACACTCGAAGGTGAATCAGCGCAGCAACTTGTTGCACGGTTGAGCGAATCAAAAGCCAAAGCAGCAATAGCAAAATATCAACAAGGTGTGGTGATTGGTTCAGACCAAGTCGCGCTGTTCAACGGTGAGATCCTAGGAAAGCCGCATAATAAAGAGAACGCGATTAAGCAACTAAGCCTATTTAGTAATAATCGCGTGACTTTTTTGACTGGTTTAACCGTTTTCGACATTGAAAGCGGCAAAACGGTCACTAAAGTAGTACCGTTCTACGTTTACTTTCGCCAGCTTACCCAAGCACAGATCAGTAACTATTGTGATGCGGAAACACCTTACAACTGTGCTGGCAGCTTTAAAAGCGAAGGGTTAGGGATCTGTCTGTTTGATAAACTTGAAGGAGAAGACCCCAATACCCTGATTGGCCTTCCCCTTATTCAACTCACTAAAACACTGCTCACATTTGGTATTGATGTGCTCGCTGAGCAATCAGGCCAACAATAGGTTAGACAAGTCTTGATAGTTATCGCAAATATGGGCAGCCGAAGTTTGCGATAACTCGTCTCTAGAGGCCACACCTAAAGTGACACCGATCGCGTCAACACCGGCGTTGCTTGCAAGGTTCATATCAATAACAGAGTCGCCCACCATAACGGTATCTTTTGCATCTACGCCAAGTTCTGTCAATATTTGCAGTAACATGTCTGGGTGTGGTTTAGATTCAGCTTCGCAAGCCGTTCGTGTCGTGACAAAATAATCAGTAAGCCCATTTTGAGCCATCAATCGGTTCAAACCCGTGCGGCTTTTTCCTGTGGCGACCGCAATTTTTACTCCTCTGTCGCGAAGCTTACCAAGTAATGACTCCACGCCCTCGAATATAGGTGATGGCGTGTCATCTTCATTTGAGTAAATGTATTTGTATGCGTTGGCTAACGATTCGGCTTTATCTTCATGATGAGGAAATAATACCTGCATCGCCACAGGCAAAGACAAACCAATAATGCTTTTCACTTCACTATCACTTACTGGCGTTATATTGCATGACTTTGCAGCCAAATGAATGGTATTTACGATTTTTGGTACAGAGTCCATGACGGTGCCATCCCAGTCGAAAATTACACACTTATACTGCATTTTACTTCCTTAATTTAACTAAGCATGCTTCCAAAGCTCCACCCAATGGCGCTTCTACATGATGTGTTGTTTCTGTTTTCGGGTGTATAAATCTGAGTTCTTTGGCATGCAAAAACAGCCTATTTAATCCCACTTCACGCATTTTGGCATCAAACACCTGATCGCCATACTTATCGTCACACGCAATCGGATGTCCTTTACATTGAGTATGTACTCGGATCTGGTGTGTTCTGCCTGTTACGGGTGACGCCTGCACCAAAGTAGCAGACTCAAAACGCTCGACGACTCTAAAACGAGTATGAGAAGGCTTGCCTTGCTCATGATCCACTCGCACTACTCGTTCGCCTGACTTTAAGGTATTTTTACGTAGCGGTTCGGTGACATTTTTATGTTTGGCATCCCATTGCCCTGAAACCAGTGCAAGGTAATTCTTCTCCATAGTCTTTTCTCTTAGCTGCTCATGAAGTCCTTTCAGCACAGCACGACGCTTTGAAATCAACAAACAACCCGATGTGTCGCGGTCCAAACGGTGCACCAACTCCAAGCTTTGCTCTTGTGGGCGTAATGCTCTTAATGCTTCAATTAAGCCGTAGCTTAAGCCGCTGCCACCATGTACCGCCATACCGGCTGGCTTATTTATAACTATCAGATACTTATCTTCATAAAGAATGGCATCTTCTAAGTTTGCGACTTTATCTAGGTTTTTAGGCACAAACTCTGCTTTCTCCGCAACACGCACAGGTGGGATACGGATTTCATCATTGATTTGTAATTTATATACAGGCTTCACCCGCTTTTTGTTTACGCGCACTTCCCCTTTACGAAGAATTTTATATACGGCGCTTTTTGGCACCCCTTTTAAATGCGTAACTAAAAAGTTATCGATCCTTTGACCTTCTTGGTCTTCAGTCACGGTAACGAAGCTAACTTGTAATGCGGGTTTCTCTGACATTGCCTAATCACTGATTTGAGTAATAATTTAGTTGCTATCTCGACATTATTAGTGGGATAATTAGGCCGCAAATTTTTGCGAGGTGCTTTTTATCGCAAAAACAATGTCGTGATGCACATCTTGGATGGCAGATCATACAGATTAGAGCTAATATTTCCAAAGCTTTTATCATCCATCTAAGATAAACACGTGCGAACAGTCAGTGCGAAGCGCGTAATATTTCGTTTAATGACTGGACACGATGAACAAACCAAAAAGCAAGAAATTAAAATTTGTCTGATACGTTTACCACAGTTGCAGTAATACCCGTGCATAGCAGGCCGCAACTCGTGAATAACCACAAAGCAATCAAGTCAAAAAATGGTGATAGCCAAGCTTGGTAAACCAAGCTCAGCTTACCCCGTGCATGACTACTTTGTGAAACGAATAAACGTGCAAAAAGCGAACGATAGATCAGTGATTTTACCCTGATTTAAAGCGGAAACTGTGAATATGTTCCCTTTCCCCCAGTCGTGAGACTGCATCATTTAATAGGAACATCCAAGGTGTAGCACGCTGTCGCTGGCAAGACGTATCAGGCGCTGTAAATAATTAAGTAGAGAATTACAATATGAAACGTATGCTGATCAATGCAACGCAGCAAGAAGAAATGCGCGTGGCACTGGTTGACGGCCAGCGTCTATACGATCTAGATATAGAAAGCCCTGGTCACGAACAGAAAAAAGCCAATATCTATAAGGGTAAAATTACCCGTATCGAACCATCCCTAGAAGCCGCATTTGTTGATTATGGCGCTGAGCGCCACGGATTCCTTCCTTTAAAAGAAATCGCTAAAACGTATTTTCCAGACGGCTATACATTCAATGGTCGCCCTAACATCAAAGATGTGATCAAAGAAGGTCAAGAAGTCATCGTTCAGGTTGACAAAGAAGAACGTGGTCAAAAAGGCGCGGCACTCACAACGTTTATCAGCGTCGCTGGTAGTTACTTGGTATTAATGCCTAATAACCCAAGAGCAGGCGGCATTTCACGTCGTATCGAAGGTGACGAGCGCATAGAGCTAAAAGAAGCATTGAGTCGTTTAAACGTACCTAAAGGTATGGGTCTTATCGTACGCACCGCAGGCGTGGGTAAATCTTTCGAAGAACTAGAGTACGACCTTAAAGCGCTACTCGTTCATTGGGACGCTATTCAAAATGCGGCAAATAGCGGTAAAGCACCTTTCTTAATTCACCAAGAAAGTAACGTGATCTTCCGTGCAATTCGCGATTATTTACGTCGTGATATCGGTGAGATCCTAATTGATAAACCGCGTGTTTTTGAAGAAGCGAAGGCGCATATCGAGCGTTTCCGTCCAGATTTCATCAATCGTGTTAAGCTTTATCAAAACGATGTGCCATTATTCACGCATTATCAAATTGAGAGTCAGATTGAGTCAGCTTTCCAGCGTGAAGTGCGTTTGCCTTCAGGTGGTTCTATCGTTATTGACCCAACAGAAGCACTTACTTCTATCGATATCAACTCGTCAAAAGCGACGAAAGGTGGCGATATCGAAGAGACGGCGCTGAACACTAACTTAGAAGCGGCTGATGAGATTGCACGCCAGTTACGTTTACGTGACTTAGGTGGCCTAATCGTTATCGACTTTATCGATATGACTCCGCCTCGCCATCAACGTGAAGTAGAGAATCGCTTGAAAGAAGCCGTGCGTACTGACCGTGCTCGCGTGCAAATCGGTAAGATTTCTCGTTTCGGCCTGTTAGAGATGTCACGTCAACGTTTGCGTCCGTCTTTAGGTGAAGCGAGCCAGCATACGTGTCCACGTTGTGACGGCCAAGGCACCATTCGCTCAAACGAATCCATTGCTTTGTCTATCTTGCGTCTAATCGAAGAAGAAGCGATCAAAGATAATACCGCTCAGGTCAATGCCCAAGTGCCTGTCGCTGTTGGTGCTTATCTATTAAATGAAAAGCGTCGTTCTGTGCAACGCATTGAAAAGCGCCACGAGTGCCACGTTGTTATCATTCCTAACCAACATCTAGAAACACCTCACTATGAGGTGGTTAGATTGCGTAAAGATGAAACAACAGAAGCTGCAAGCTATGAGCAAATCACAGCGCCTGAGCCTGAAGTTGTTGAAATTACTCGAGCTCAAGCGATTGTGAAAGAGGAGCCTGTGTTAAAAGGTGTCGTTATGCCTGATGCACCAGCGCCTGCGCCAGCCCCTACTCCAACTCAAGCTGCAAAACCACAAGCACGTAAGCCACAAGAAAAGCCAGCTCAAAGCGGCACTAGCCTGTTTGCAAAGATTGGTCAGTGGTTCAAGAGCCTATTTGCTAGTGACAGCGATAACCAAGAAGAAAACAAGCCTTCTGAAGAAAAATCATCACGCGATAACAACCGTGATAATCGCCGTCGCAAT
The DNA here is from genome assembly GCF_002289345.1 of Pseudoalteromonas sp. HM-SA03. Classification (GTDB taxonomy): domain Bacteria; phylum Pseudomonadota; class Gammaproteobacteria; order Enterobacterales; family Alteromonadaceae; genus Pseudoalteromonas. Next base: position 21,289 of record NZ_NSDG01000102.1, read on the forward strand.
AATAACAACCGTCGTCGTAACAATAACCGCCGTCGTAACGATCAACAAAAAGACACAACGGTTGAATCGAAAGACGAAAACAACAGTAACGAGCAACGTGGTGATAACCGCAAACGCCGTCGTCCAAATAACAGAAAACGCCAAGATCAGGACAAAGCAAACCGTCCAGCTAAGCAATCTGTAAACGATAACGTTGAAGCGGCCGAGGCTAACGAGGCGCCAGTTAAAGAAGCAACAGTAAAACCACGCAGACAAAGACGTAATCTTCGCAAGAAGGTACGTGTGGAAGAAACCAACGCACAGGATACTAACAAGTCAGAGCAAACTGGCACTGAAGAAGTGAAAGTAGAAGCAAAGCCGCTTGAACAACCAGCGAAAACGGCAGCTGAGTCTAAAGCTGAACAAAAGCCAAGGCATAGAAAAGCGAAACCTGTCGAGGATAAGTCAGAACAAGAGTCAGCAACAAACGAACAAGTAGCATCACGTTCTCAACAAGCTGACGTACACGCTCAAGCAAAGCAGCAAGAAACTGCTAACACTGAGCGCCACGAACAAAACGATGTTACCGAGGTGGTATCTGCCGAACTTTCAGAATCGCAAATTGATGACGAAAATAAAGAAGGCCGCACTCGCTCTAGACGTTCTCCGCGTCATCTGAGAGCGGCAGGTCAACGTCGCCGTCGTCAGGATACGCCTGAAAAAGGTCAAGCTGCTGCATTTGTGCCCGTTGCAGATCAAGCAGCTGCAGAATACGAAGCAGAGCTAAAAGCAAAATCTTCTTCTGACATTGACGTTCAAGAAGGTGTACAGCAAGAAGCAAACACAATTGAGACTCAGTCGTCACCTAAAACGGTAACTGAAGACAATGCACCAACAACACAAACTGATGCAGAGCAAGATGTCGAAGCTAAGCCGGCCGAAGCACAGGTTGACGAAAATGCAGCGCAAGAAGTGGAGTCTGTAAAAGAAGTTGAGGCAAGTACTGCTGAAGCACCAATGCAACAAACGGCGCAGCCTGAAACATCTACAAGCACTGACGAAGTAATCGCAGAAGAAGTAGAAGCTATGCCGCCAGAAAAAGCAAGAGTGGTTAAAGCTGAGCCAATCGCTGACACAGTAGAGACTGAACAAGTTGAAACGGCGAAGGCTGAAGATGAAGCTGAGACTGAAACTGCAGTTGTAGAAGAAACTCAGGCTTCTGACACTGAGGCAATAGCAGAAGTTCAGGAGCCAGCAGTCGAGGCCCCGGCAACAGAAGCGGTTGTGGAAACAACAGCTGCTGAAACAGTTACTGAATCTTCAACTGAAGAGACTCCAGTCGCTGAAACAGTTGAAGCACCTACTCAACAAGTAGTAAACGGCAATTCAGTACAAAGCCGTATACGCTTCAACCAAACGGCTGCCGCGCCAATGACAAAAGCACAAAGTGTGATTGAGGATGTCGTGGTAGAAACACCATCTGCGATGCCACATGAACAGCGTCAGACTGTGGCGAATAGCGGCTTGGGTGTTGGCTCTAAGTCACCAACAGGCAGAGCAAGCGCCGACATGGCCTCTCCTGCTCAGGTTGACTAAGCAGTAATTGAAAAGCCAGTCTTTTTAGACTGGCTTTTTTGTGTCCGAATTTTACTGAGCAGACAAATGGTAATACCAGTCCTTCGTAGCACTCCGTGTTATTTATCAGTAGAATGCCGTCAATTCTTTGATCGTTAAAGTCAAAAGTATGATCACACTTAAGAGATTTAAAAACGCCTCTTTAAAAGGTGACCTATTCGGTGGTGTAACCACTGCAATTATTTCTTTACCACTCGCACTCGCTTTTGGTGTTGCCTCTGGTGCTGGCGCAGAAGCTGGGATGTGGGGCGCAATTTTAGTTGGCTTATTTGCCGCGCTGTTCGGTGGTTCAACCTCCCTCATTTCTGAACCAACCGGCCCAATGACTGTTATCATGACAGCAGTACTCACCGCCATGATGAGCAAGTACCCCGAAAATGGTCTTGCGATGGGCTTTACTGTTGTCATGATGGCAGGTGCTTTTCAGGTTTTACTCGGTACGCTCAAGTTAGGTAAATACGTTACCTTGATGCCTTACAGCGTCATCTCCGGATTTATGTCTGGTATTGGTGTTATCCTCATTATTTTGCAGCTTGCTCCTTTACTTGGACACCAAGCGCCTGCAGGTGGTGTTGTTGGCACTTTGTCTAATTTGCCCAGCCTGCTAATGGATTTACACTTTTCCGAGTTGTTCCTCGGGGTGATCACACTTGCAATCTTATTCAAAATGCCAAGTAAGTGGCGCCAGTACGTCCCCGCTCAACTGGTCGCACTCGTCGCCGTTACACTGCTTTCAATTATTATTTTTGATACCGATAGTATTCGCCGCATCGGAGAAATTCCAAGTGGCTTGCCAAGTATTGTGTTGCCAGTATTATCACCAGAGCTATTCGTTGAAATGCTTATCGACGCATTGGTACTGGGCACTTTGGGCTGTATAGATACGTTGCTAACAGCAGTAATAGCCGACAGTTTAACGCGAACCGAGCATGATTCCGATAAGGAGCTCAGAGGCCAAGGTATTGCCAATATGATAGCTGGCCTTTTTGGTGCATTGCCAGGTGCTGGCGCAACGATGGGAACTGTGGTCAATATTCAAGTGGGCGCTCGCTCGCCAATCGCTGGCATATTCAGGGCACTAATTTTGATGGCCGTAGTCTTTATCGCGGGCAGTTTGACCGAGCCAATCCCAATGGCGGTGCTTGCTGGTATTGCAGTGTATGTTGGTTTTAATATTCTGGATTGGAGTTTTATCCAGCGTGCTCATAGGCTTAGTGTCAGTCAAATGGCGATTATGTATGGCGTAATGCTCCTTACCGTTTTTGTTGACCTGATTGTTGCCGTGGGCCTTGGCGTATTTATCTCTAATGTGATGATCATAGAGAGATTAAGCCGAGTGCAAGCTAATCATGTTAAAGCAATTAGCGACAGTGATAGCGATGAAGATGTGCCACTAACAAAAAAGGAAAGCGAGCTGTTAGATAAAGCCAACGGTAAACTATTATTCTTTTATCTTTCCGGGCCAATGATTTTTAGCGTCTCAAAAGCAATCGCAAGACAACACCGCAAGATTAGTGAATACAAAGCCATGGTATTAGATTTAAGCGACGTAGCTATGATTGATGTCACCGTGGGCTTAGCCATTGAAAATGCGATTACAGATGCGCTTGATGCTGACTGTAGCGTGTTTATCTATTCACCAAATTTAGAAACCACCGATAAACTCAAGCGCTTAAACATTCACGACCGTCTAGGCGATCGTGCATTTTGTGATAGTCGCGAGATAGCGCTCAGTCAAGCCATTGATACTATGGCTAAAGCTTATTGAAGTGCACGCTCAAGTGATCCAGCAATAACCTTAAGCTGGTCGCGACAAATTGTCTGGGTGGGTACAGCGCCCAGACCCCCTCTTCTTCAGGTCTAAAATTGGTTAGTACCTCTGTTAACTCACCACTCTCTAGCGCCTCTTGCACGTAATAATGTGGTAACTGTACCAACCCTAAGCCTTGCTTTGCTGCTTCCAAGAGCCCCCAACCACTGTTGCAACGCAGTGGCCCAGCCACTTTAATTTGCCGCGCTTTACCGAGCTCAACAAAGCGCCATTCGCTACTATTGCCAATCAAACATCTATGATTGCCAAGCTCAGCGAGCGTATGCGGTTGGCCAAATTGATTTAAATAGATATTCGCGCCACACACCATGGTTTTACGTGTGGTTAGCCGTTTGGCGCGCAGTGATGAATCCTGTAACTTACCGAGTCGAATTGCCAAGTCAAAGCCCTTATCGAGCAAGTCGACTTGATTGTTCGTCAAATGCATTTCAACCTCAACTTTTGGATACAAACGCATAAAGTCAACCACGGCAGGCATGACATAAGATTCGCCGTACATTACCGGTGCGGTAAGCTTAAGTTTGCCTGTTGGCTGTCTATCACGTTGACGGATTGCAGCAGTGGCATCATCTAATCCATGTTGCAAATGCTTTGCGTGAGATAAAAACACTTCACCTTCCTGAGTCAGCGCTAATTTTCGGGTAGTGCGCGTCAAAAGTTGGATGTTGAGCCGCTCCTCTAACATTTTCACACGGCGACTAATTTGCGCAACCGAAGTATTTAACTGAGTTGCAGCCCCACTAAATGAGCCATTACTCGCGACCGCTACAAACTCATCAATGCCAATCCATCTATCCATTATTACATATACGTAAAAGTCTTTATGATTTTTATAGATTATCAAAAATCGTAATGTAGTTATACTGCTATCAACTTTTAAGAAAGGAACAAACCATGTCTGAATTTATTAAATCTAAAGCAGCAATCGCTTGGGGCCCAGGTCAACCGCTTAGTATTGAAGAAGTTGATGTTATGCCACCGAAAAAAGGCGAAGTCTTAGTTAAAATCACCGCAACGGGCGTATGTCATACCGATGCTTTCACTTTGTCTGGCGACGATCCTGAAGGCGTATTCCCAGCAATCTTAGGTCATGAAGGCGCAGGTATTGTTGAAGCAATTGGTGAAGGCGTTACCAGCGTTGCCGTTGGCGACCACGTGATCCCATTGTACACACCAGAATGTGGCGAATGTAAGTTTTGTAAGTCTGGTAAAACGAACCTTTGTCAGCAGATCCGTGAAACCCAAGGTAAAGGCTTGATGCCTGATGGCACAACCCGCTTTTATAAAGACGGCCAACCAATTTATCACTACATGGGCACGTCAACGTTCTCTGAGTACACTGTACTGCCAGAAATCTCTTTGGCTAAAGTAAACAAAGAAGCGCCTCTTGAGGAGATCTGTTTGCTTGGCTGTGGTGTCACCACGGGAATGGGCGCAGTAATGAACACCGCTAAAGTGCAAAAAGGCGATACCGTCGCCATTTTCGGCCTAGGTGGGATCGGCTTGTCCGCTATTATCGGTGCGGCAATGGCTGGCGCGAGTCGGATCATTGGTATCGACATCAATGAAGATAAGTTTGAGCTGGCGACAAAGCTTGGCGCAACCGATCTTATCAACCCGAAAAACTTCGATAAACCTATCCAAGAAGTGATCGTTGAAATGACCGATGGCGGCGTGGATTTCTCATTCGAATGTATCGGTAACGTAGATGTCATGAGAAGTGCCCTTGAGTGCTGTCACAAAGGTTGGGGTGAGTCAGTGATCATCGGTGTTGCAGGCGCTGGACAAGAGATTTCAACACGCCCATTCCAATTGGTTACCGGTCGCGTATGGCGCGGTAGTGCTTTTGGTGGCGTAAAAGGTCGCTCAGAGCTTCCTGAGATTGTTGAACGCTATATGGCTGGTGAATTCAAGCTCAATGACTTTATCACTCATACTATGAAGCTCGAAGATATTAATGAAGCCTTTGATTTAATGCATGAAGGCAAGAGTATCCGCTCTGTGATCCATTACTAGTACCCGCTCAAGGACGCACAGGTTGCGTCCTATTTCACTTAATTAAGGAGCACTTGATGGAACTGATTTCCAGCAACAAAGTATCCGGCGGTTGGCATAAGCGCTACAAACATACCAGTCAGTCGACGCAGTGTGAAATGACCTTTGCCATTTTTTTACCTGAAATCGTCAATGAGGGACAACAAGTCCCGGTTTTATATTGGCTCTCAGGTTTAACTTGCAGCGATGAAAACTTCATGCAAAAAGCAGGCGCGTTTAAAAAAGCCAACGAGCTTGGCATCGCTATTGTCGCACCAGATACAAGCCCGCGCGGAGAAGGCGTTGCAGATGACGAAAATGGCGCTTATGACTTTGGTCTAGGTGCAGGGTTTTATGTCAATGCGACACAGGCGCCATATAGTCAACATTATCAAATGTATGACTACGTGACAGAAGAGCTGCCTCAGTTAATCGAAGCACACTTCCCGGTTAGCCCGCAAAAAGCCATTAGTGGTCACTCCATGGGTGGACATGGTGCGTTAATAATTGGGCTTAGAAACCCTGATGCCTATACGAGTATCTCAGCGTTTAGTCCAATCGTTCACCCAAGTAACTGCCCCTGGGGTCAAAAAGCGCTAACAGGATATTTAGGGGACGACAAACAGCGTTGGCAACAATATGACGCGACCGAACTATTGTCGCACTATGTTAGTCCAACAAAACGTCCGATACTCATTGAGCAAGGTTCAAGTGACCAGTTTTTAGACGAGCAGCTAAAGCCTTGGTTATTCGAACAAGCTGCAGAAAAAGCAGGCTACCCTATCACGCTAAACATGCATGAAGGTTACGATCATAGCTATTTCTTTATCTCGAGCTTTATTGAAAATCATCTTGAGTTTCATGCTAACTATATGAAGTGAGCCTGACTGCCGTTTGCGCATTTAAGCACAGCAATAAGCTAAAAATAAAAAAGGCGTACTCCCTGTACGCCTTGCTTGCTTAACATTATTCTTGGTATCAAATCATCAGATTAAATCACCGTATGGATTCGTTGGACAAAGCTGTATACTTTGCTCGAACCCAGGAATGGCTAATTCTTGCTGACTTAAATTCAATTCAGACTCATCAATCATGCCATTGCCAAAACGATAAATGAGCTCGTATTGACCATAATCAGCCGCTTGCTGATATGCAATTTGTCTTTGTGTTGTAATGGCAAGTTGTTGCTCATAATTTGCAAACTCAGCTTGGCTATAGCGCTTGCTCAGTAGCTGCTTCGTGAGCTTTGGAGAAAGTACTGTTGCCGTTGCATTGTTGCCGCCAAAGCCCTTGGAGTTTATAAAGGCGATATCCATTGGATCGCACTCATAGTGCTCAGTGCGAATATCTAAATGCTCGGCGTGAACATCCTCTGCTACTGCATTGATTGTGGTGATCCCCGGCATGATATTGTATTCAAATACCCCAAGTGCCATCGCTAGCTGATCGCCAGACGCTGGCGCGATAGTATGACCAACATATGCTTTTGGCGCCGCCACTTTCCAGCCGTTAATCGCAAAAGTTTCTGCGATTTTGTGGTAGATAAGCGACTCAGTGACCCGGTTTTGTGGTGTGCTTGAGCCATGTGCCAAAATAAAGCTGCGTTTTACTAAAGCCTCTGTGCCTGCGATTTGCTGAGCCAGTGCGACCGATTTTGCCATGGTAATATAGTTACCAGGTCCAGGTGCCGTAATCGACTTTTTCACGCCGTCTGCATTGACATATACGTCAGCAACCGAGCCCATGATCTGCGCGCCAAGTTCAATTGCTAAGGCGTCATCCATCAAAATCGCCACTTGTGCCCCTTCACCAATTGTAAAGCCACAGTTTTCACCAAAAGGACGACTTGTTTTGCGATAGTCTACATGCTCAGTACCATCAAGTTTGCGTAAGCCTTCTTCATTTGCGAGTGCGCCCATATTACCGAAGCCTTCTATGATTTCTGGTGTGATCGCACATTCAACACTGGCTACAATCGCCACTCGAGTACGGCCAGCCTGAATATCATTCACTGCAGCGCGGAGGTTATATAGAAACGTCGCACAGGCACCTGATGTCGTAAATGTTGTGCCAACGCTGCCAGTAACATAAGCATTGATAAAGTCAGTGGACATGGTGTTGAGTCCTAGCGCCAACTGCTTAGTGCTTACTCGGTCGCCACGCAAACGACTACGTACTAATCCACCTAAGCCCTCATCATTCATTTGCCCTGCCACAGAGGCGGAGTAAGTGCCGATTTGGTCCGGTCGCACGCTGTTCATTACCTTGTCCCACTCAAGACCCGTTGAGCGGATAGCGTCGGTTGCAGCAAAAATCGTCGCCTGAAGGCCGCGTGGTTGATAACGGCTGTTATACATGAGTGATGGCTCAAAGCCTGTTGGTAATTGACCTGCGGCTTTAATTGGATTGTCTCTATAGCTATCGTGCTTAACTTCAATCTGGTCCGCAATGGTTACTTCAACCGTTTTTGGATCAAGCTCAATCACTTGCCAAGCTGCAGGAACGGGTTTTGGCAAGTCACGCTTACGACAACTGAATACTATCTTGCTGTCATCATTTGCTTTCATCGTGAGCTTTTGCTGCCAAGGGGTCGCGTCTACATCAAAATGGTTTTTTTCAATTTTACGGATCAACGTTCCCGCTAAGATCTGCTCACCAAAACGCGACTCAATCTCTACCTCTTGAATGATTTGGTCGTTTTGGTCAATCAGCTGACCATCTTCATAGCGCACTAAGTTCATTAAACTCGCAAGGCCCAAATAGGTTTCTTGTCGGTCTTTAGCATTTAGTTTATCAAGTACAATACGTTTGTAGCCTTGATGGAAAGAGGTGCGCCCCGCGGCGTTAATCCCCCCCATTCCTACAATAATTGGCAATGCTGTCATGTCGTTCCTACTTCTGAACTAAGATAATGACTTGATTTTAATTGCATTCGAATTTAAGTTTTTACAAAATACGCCAAATATAAAACACTTTTCGCCAAACAGAAGAGGTCAGATCAGATGGAATCCTGTACGAAGGTTGCTATTGTGCTTTACAAGCATATGCTCATCACCAGTGTTACCTTACCGCTGGAAATGCTCAAAGCCGGACAAGCCTTTGCTAAAGTACATCTAAAAGAGGCTTATGTTCCTTTAGAAGTTATACTTTGCAGCAGCCAAGGCGAGGCAGTCAACGCCGATAATTACCTGACACTTGAGGCACAAAGTGACTTTAGCTCATTGCCTTTATATGACTACATTATTGTGCCAAGCATATGGCGAAATCCAAGGCCAATTGTAAGACAAAACCAAGCGCTGAATGAATCGCTTGCGGATGCATGGGGAGCAGGAAGCACACTGATAGGTGTTGGCACGGGTGTTTGCTTTTTAGCAAATTCTGGCCTGCTTGACGGTCATTCAGCAACGACCCACTGGCATTTTGCCAAACAATTTTCTCAGCTATATCCCAGTGTTGAATTAAAACCGGATTACTTTATCACTCAATCAGAGCGGATCTACACTGTAGCCAGCTTAAATGCACTAGCCGATGTTATTGTTCATATTATTGAATTACTGTACGGAATAGATGCCGCACACCATGTTCAGCAAAACTTTTCTCATGAAATTCGTAAACCTTACGAAGAACAGCGCTATTTAGAAGGTGCCGTGGACCGTCATGCCGACGAGCAAATTGCTGCAATTCAATTTTGGCTAAAAAATAACGCCGCATCGGAAATCTCTTTACCCGCTGTCGCGGCGCAATTTGATTTAAGTTATCGCACTTTTAATCGCCGCTTTAAACAAGCAACTGGACAAACCGCCATTGCCTACTTGCAACAGGTACGTATTGAAATGTGTAAAGAGCTACTCGCGAGCAGTAATCTCTCCATTCAAGATATTGCCCTCACTTCTGGGTTTAATTCACAAGGGCAATTAAGTAGAGTATTTAGGCAATTAATGGGAAAATCACCAAGCACATATCGGGCAATAGTAAGAAAGAAATTGTTCTCGTAGTAAGACTAGGGTCTGTTGATCTTTGCTGTTTGATTTTTGTTCTTCTGAGTGTGTTTTGGTCGCGACGCTCGACTTACCGCCTAGTAATCTAGGCAAAAGTTGAGCAACAATGAACAAAGCGCACTCAGGTGAACCCAAAGGGCAGCGCTTGATTAGCATTTCTTCTGTGTTGCCCCACAAGGATGTGGGGTAAGGTGACTTTGCAGGAGCACAAAGTCTTTATCGCCTGATTCACATAGAATAACTATGCTACATAGGCTCTGCCTTGTATAAATACCAATCAAACTGCTGCAAAAACAAACTTGAAAGGTAAACAGGCCCGAGATTAAACCACTCTACTGTATTTGCACCACACTTAACGTTTGCTGTTGGCCGTTGAAGAAAAACGAAATATCTTCGTCTACCGTTAACCCCTTTAACCGCTTGCCAAGGGGCGCATCAAATGTTAACACCAACACTGGTGTTTCTTTATATTGGATTTTTAGCCCGCCTTCGCAAGGCGCAAAATAGAACCAATGACGGTTGCCCTGCTCGTCTTCAATTTCAACTAGTGCGTTATGTGCAATTGTATTGCTTACAGCTAGAGCCAACTGATTCAATATTGTTTGTTTTGCCAAATGCATGGCATCAACGCGCTCACTTTGTCCTTCTGCCAAATACCCATATTCGATACTCAACGAGTCATATTGTGTTTCAGCAGCACTTTGTTCATGGGTAGCATCAGCACGTGCACTGTTTGCCGCTTCAGTGGCTTCAATCAGCTTTTGTTCAAGTGCAAACTTGAGATATTCGATAAAAACAGATTTATTCATTGGTAGTTTACAGCTATTGGATGACTGGTAGTAACAGACTGGCCGTTAACGGTTAGCGCCAAACGTAAAATCCAACGCATAGATTTATCCGTGCAAACACCGACCATGGTTTTTGCTATCAGTGTGTTTTTGTCAAAAAACACTGGGATCCTTCCCATGTTCATATTTTCTCCCTCAAGCCATGCCGAAACGACCTCTACTTTAGTCGCACTTTTTAGCCCAATGGTAAATTCTGTTTCCGGTTGAACCTGCTCTGAGCCCAGATAAATCTGCACTTGTGGAGTCAAATCACAGGGCGTTGAAAAATTACAGACATTTCTTGTTACTGAACTTTCACTTTTTTCTGAACTTTCATGTATAATAATAGTCGGGTCTGAACAGGCCACGAGGAAAATACCTAGCAACCCGACTGTTAATTGCTTTGCAATCATGAGGGATTTACCGTCACTTCTGAATCCTGCGCAGTGTACGCAAGTTTCAGGGCAAAAGCTAGGTTGCTTAAGAAGCGAACAAAAACCGCGTGAAAACTTGATTGATGTCATAATTTTAGGCGTTTTAGGTATCTTTTCATAAGCAAAAAAATTATTATTTCCTCGCAAAAATAAAGGTTTCTCGGGCTGGTTAGGTTTTCACTCATCTTTTGAGTGAAAACATGACGGGCTTGAAGAAATATAACTAGGGCCTGTAATTCAGGTAATTCATTTCTAATCGCAATAAATTGCAGCGGAATCCAGAAAATGAGCCAAACAGTAGCATCACAAACTGAGTACAATTATAAAGTTGTACGCCAATTCGCTATCATGACAGTGATTTGGGGCATTGTTGGCATGGGTGTAGGTGTATTTATCGCAGCGCAACTTGCGTGGCCTGCGTTAAACTTCGACATTCCATGGTTAACTTACTCTAGACTTCGTCCGTTACACACGAACGCAGTAATCTTTGCATTTGGTACAAGTGCACTATTTGCAACCTCTTACTATGTTGTTCAGCGCACGTGTCAAACGCGCCTGTTCTCTGACAAACTTGCCGCATTTACCTTCTGGGGTTGGCAAGCCATCATCGTATCTGCGGTTATCACACTTCCTCTAGGCATGACTTCTTCTAAAGAATATGCTGAACTAGAGTGGCCGATTGATATCGCAATCGCGGTAGTATGGGTTACTTATGCTGTCGTATTCTTTGGTACTCTTATCAAGCGTAAAGTGTCACACATCTATGTAGCAAACTGGTTCTACGCTGGTTTCATTATCACTGTTGCAGTGCTTCATATTGTAAACAGTATGGCTATTCCTGTATCGCTTACTAAATCTTATTCAATCTACGCAGGTGCCGTAGATGCGATGGTTCAGTGGTGGTATGGTCACAACGCTGTAGGTTTCCTACTTACCGCTGGTTTCTTGGGTATGATGTACTACTTCGTACCAAAACAAGCAGGTCGTCCCGTATACTCTTACCGTCTATCGGTTGTTCATTTCTGGGCACTTATTTCTCTATATATTTGGGCAGGTCCTCACCACCTTCACTACACAGCACTACCTGACTGGACACAGTCTCTAGGTATGGTGATGTCAGTTATCCTATTCGTTCCTTCTTGGGGTGGTATGATCAACGGTATCATGACGCTGTCTGGCGCTTGGCACAAACTACGTACTGACCCAGTACTGCGTTTCTTAGTGGTGTCTCTATCTTTCTACGGTATGTCTACGTTCGAAGGCCCAATGATGGCTATTAAGTCTGTAAATGCGCTTTCACATTACACAGACTGGACTGTAGGTCACGTACACTCGGGTGCACTAGGTTGGGTTGCGATGATTTCTATCGGTGCAATTTATCACCTTATCCCTGCACTATTTGGTCACGGTAACATGTACAGCATCAAGCTAGTTAACACCCATTTCTGGCTACACACAGTTGGTGTTGTGCTTTATATCGTTGCAATGTGGATCTCTGGCGTTATGCAAGGTCTAATGTGGCGCGCAGTAAATGCTGACGGTACATTAATGTATAGCTTTGTTCAGTCACTAGAAGCTTCTAAGCCTTTCTATATCATGCGATTCCTAGGCGGTGTCTTCATCGTAATCGGTATGCTAGTAATGGCTTACAACGTATTCCGTACGGTTACTGCAAAAAGTGGTCAACTTACCACTGATGCAAACCCGCAAGTGGCTTAAGGGGTATCGAGTATGAGCAACAATAACTCAACAAACAAACACGAAATCGTTGAAAAGAACGTTGGCCTGATGGCTATCCTAACGGTATTCGCGATTAGCTTCGGTGCATTAGTTGAAATTACTCCACTAATGTTCCAAAAAGATACCACTCAGCCAGTAGAAGGCTTACGCCCGCTTACCGCGCTTGAAATGGAAGGTCGTGACATCTTCGTACGTGAAGGTTGTTACAACTGTCACTCACAGATGGTTCGTCCATTCCGTGATGAAGTTGAGCGCTACGGTCACTATTCTGTAGCTGGTGAGTCAGTATGGGATCACCCATTCCAGTGGGGTTCTAAGCGTACAGGTCCAGATTTAGCTCGTGTTGGTCAGCGTTACTCTGACGACTGGCACTATGCGCACTTAATGGATCCTCGCTCGGTGGTACCTGAGTCAAACATGCCAGGTTACCCTTGGCTTGATAGCACTAAAGTAGATACCACTTATACTCTGAAAAAATTACAAATGTTCCGTGATGCATTTGGTATTGATAAGTCGTCAGACCGCTACAATGGCAAAGGCTACGGTGATGATGCTGAACTGCAAGGGCAAGTGGATGAAATCCACGCGATGAACGGTGGTGAAGGTGCGACAGAAATGCAAGCACTTATCGCTTACTTACAACAACTTGGCACACATTTGAAGTAATTGTTATGGATTACGGCACATACAGAGGCATTTTGACTCTGGTAATTTTGGTACTGTTTATAGTGATTGTTGTGTGGGCATATAGCAAGCGCTCTAAGCGCCGTTTCGACGACGCAGCTAATGCCATTTTTGAAGATGAGAAAAAACACAACAACACTATCTCTAACGAGGAAAAGGAGTCTGAAAAATGACTAGCTTTTGGAGTATTTGGGTTATCGTACTAACCCTAGCGTGTCTAGCTCTGATTTTCGGCCTGCTGATTTGGAACCTGAAGAACTACACAGGTGTCAAAGAAGGCGAAAGCTGTGGTCACGAGTTCGACGGAATTGAGGAATTAAATAATCCACTACCAAAATGGTGGACTTATATGTTCTTCGCGACTTTTGTTTGGTCAGTATATTATCTTGCTGCTTACCCAGGTCTTGGTAACTTTAAAGGTTTCTTGAACTGGACGAGCTCTAACCAAGGTATTACCACCTTGGCAGAGTCTAAGAAAGCAGTCGCTGAAGCACATGAAAATGGCCAGTGGGTACAGCTTGATAAAGAAGTTGAAGCAGCACAAGACCGCTTTGGTCCTATCTTCCAAGAATTTGCAAAGCAAGACGTACTTGCGCTTGCAAAGAATGAAGAAGCACTTGAAATCGGTCAACGTTTATTCTCGCAAAACTGTGCTCAGTGTCATGGCTCTGATGCTCGTGGTGGCGCAGGCTTCCCTAACCTAACTGATAAAGACTGGTTATATGGTGGCACGCCTGACAAGATCAAAGAAACACTGCTTAACGGTCGTGTTGCAGCGATGCCAGCTTGGCAAGATGCGCTTGGTGATCAAGGCGTAAAAGAAATGACTGCTTATGTACTAAGCCTTTCTGGACGTACTGTTAACCAAAAAGATGCTGATGCAGGTAAAGCTAAGTTTGCAATGTGTGCGGCTTGTCATGGTATGGACGGCAAAGGTTCTGTTGCACATAACCTTCCGTTTGGTGCACCAAACTTAACTGACAATATCTGGCTATACGGTGGTTCTCAACGCGCAGTTGAAGACACACTTCGCCACGGTCGTGCAGGTGTAATGCCAGCATGGAAAGATATCTTAGGTGAAGATAAAGTACACCTTCTAACAGCGTATGTTTATAGCTTGTCACAAGACCAATAAGCTTAGCTTTTAGAACATTATTTGAGATCAAAAAAGCCTCCATTTGGAGGCTTTTTTTTAGGTATTTACCGCAACTTACGGTAGAATACGAGCAAGTTTTATAGCCATGTGAGCAACTATGAACCCTACCCCTTGGTATAAGAATTTTTGGCCTTGGTTTTTAATTTTTTTCCCACTCGTTACTGTCGTTGCCTGTGTTTTTCTCATCACGTTTGCAGTCGGTAATGGTCCTGATATGGTCGTTGATGACTACTACAAAAAAGGTAAAGCAATCAATCTGGAGCTGAGTAAGTTTGATAAAGCAAAAGCGCTCTATTTACATGGTGACCTGCAAGTAGCAGAGCAAAAAGTCACCTTTAAATTTACCAAGGGCGACGCTTCTAAAGTTCATGCACTAAAGCTCTCGTTTTACCACCGCACTATTGAGAAATATGACTTTGCAGTCACGCTGACTAAAAACGCCAGCGGCGAGTTTACGGGCTTATTTGATGAACCTCATAACGGTGTGTTCACGGTATTTATAGAGCCTATGGACAACAGTTGGAAAATGAAAGAAAAAATCCAACTGCCACATGATGGTATTATCGCGGTCACTCCACAGTATAAGTAAGCTGCCATGGCAAATTCGTGTTTTCATTGTTTGGAGCCTATTCCTAAAGGATTTGTAGGCTCGGTTACCTTTGAGGGTAGCGCACAACCGGTTTGCTGTATTGGCTGCCAGGCCGTTGCCGAAACCATCATTTCTCAAGGTATGAGTGACTACTATACTTACCGCACAGAAAGTGCAGGTAAAGTTGAAGAGCTTGTACCTGAACAACTCAAAATGCTACTCAGCTATGATAACGACGAGATCCAAGAAGACTTCGTCGAAATTAGTGGAGACCACAAAGAGGTACTGCTCAGTGTTGAAGGGATAAGCTGCGCCGCTTGTGCTTGGCTTATCGAAAAGCAACTGCTGGCGCTCGGTGGTATCGTTCGTGTTGATGTTAACACCTCCACTCACCGCGCCATGATTGTATGGCAAGATAAACACGTTAAGCTTAGCGATATCATTAAATCTTTGATGGAAATTGGCTATAAGGCCTACCCATTTCAAGCCGATGAAGAAGCTGCACAGAAACAAGCCGTAGCGAAAGCATACATCCGTCGTTTAGGCGTTGCTGGCCTCATGACTATGCAAGTGATGATGTTTGCATTTGCCATGTACTTTGGCATGTTTTCAGGCATGGAAGAGGACTTTGAACAGTACTTTCGTTGGATAAGTCTCGTGCTTGCCTCCCCTGTTATTCTATATTCAGCAATGCCATTTTTAACGAATGCGGTTAAAGGGCTGAAAGCTAAACAACTGAATATGGATCTCCCTGTTTCACTTGCTATATTCGGAGCTTACGGCGCCAGTACTTACGCGACTTTTATGGAAGTCGGCGAAGTCTATTTTGAATCCATCTGTATGTTTACCTTCTTGCTGTTGTTAGGTAAATACCTTGAGTTCAGGGCCAGATTAAAAGCCAGTGAGTTTACTGCAAACCTGCAAAAGCTGCTGCCATTGACCGCCAGAAAGGTTGATGAGAATAACAATGAGCAACATATTGCCGCCAAAAAGCTAAAACTGAACGATCTGATATTAGTTAAGGCTGGAGAAACAATCCCTGCGGATGGCTTAGTGATCAAAGGCCATACCACAGTTGATGAGTCGATGATGACAGGCGAACATTTGCCAGTTAAGAAATATCAAGGCCATCAAGTGTATGCAGGAACAGTAAATCACGACGGTATAATTACGTTAGAGATCAATAAAATTGGGCAAAATACCCTGCTCAACCAAATTATTCGACTGCAACATAACGCACTTACCAAACGCCCTAAGTTGGTGGAAATCACCGATAAAGTCGCGCAGTGGTTTGTTGCCTGTCTATTAGTTTTTGCCTCAATTACCGCCATCGGCTGGTACCCTATTTCACCAGATAAGGCTTTTTGGGTCACGATTTCGGTGTTAGTAGCAACTTGCCCTTGCGCATTGAGCCTAGCTATACCCACCGCGCTGACTTGCGCCGTGGCGTCACTTACAAAGAAAGGGATCTTGATTAAAGAGGCCCATGTATTAGAAACGGCAACCAAATTAACGCGTGTTGCCTTTGACAAAACAGGCACACTGACCGAAGGCCGTTTCTCAATCAAGCATATCGAATTGCTACAAACAGAATATAACGAGCAACAAGTCTTGGACTTTGCCGCAGCGTTAGAGCGCTTTTCTGAGCACCCTATCGCTCGTGCATTTGTACATATCACCCCAACCGAAAATCTAGTCCAAGATGTTGAAGTTGTGGCTGGTTCAGGTATCCGTGGTCACTGGCAAGAAGTCACTATTGCCCTTGGGAAAAGCCATTGGTTTGATAACCATGCGTCATTTGCTCAAGCAACCTTATTCATTGACAACAATGCAGTCGCTGACTTTTACTTCAATGACAAAGTAAAAAACAATGCAGAAACAGTTGTTGAACGGTTACAACAAGCAGGTCTTACATGTCACATGCTAACTGGGGATAGCTCCAATGCGGGCAAAGAATTATCGCAGCAATTAGCATTAGATAGCTACCAAAGTGCTTGCACACCAGAGATTAAGCAACAAGCCGTTGAAGCTTGGTCCAAACAAGGCGAGATTGTCGCTATGGTTGGTGATGGCATCAACGACAGCCCAGTATTCAATAGCGCTCACTTGTCAGTTGCGATGGATACCGGCGCTGATATCTCAAAGAATACCGCTGATGTAGTGTTGTTAAATAGCGATTTGAATGCCATTCTAGCCCTTCAGCAAGTAGCGAAACAAACACGCAGAATAGTAAAGCAAAACTTAACCATATCACTTTTGTATAACGGCTCCATTTTGCCACTCGCTGCACTTGGCCTCATTCCACCTTGGATAGCAGTTATTGGCATGTCAGCTAGCTCGATCATCGTGATCGGTAATTCATTAAGGTTATTAAAGCTATGAGTATCATCTACGTATTAATACCTATCGCCATTTTATTCGTCATTATTGCTATTGGTATTTTCTTTTGGGCAGTAAAAAGCGAACAATTTTCAGATTTGAATAAACAGGGCCACAGCATCTTATTCGATGATGATAAAGCGCAAACGGGTGACAAGTCCGTAAAACCATCAAATAATAAGAGCAATAACGACAACTAGCATGAATGAGATAAGCTTGCTAAGTGCATTTGTGATGGGGCTTGCTGGAAGTGGTCACTGTTTGGTGATGTGTGGCGGTATTGCCAGCTCGCTACAACTGGCGAGCAAGCAGCTTTCTGCAGTGGTTGTTACCCTGTTGTATAATATCGGACGTATCTCCAGCTATGCGCTTGCTGGCAGCCTTGTTGCCCTACTCGGGGCAAGTCTCGCTAAGCAAAACACATCTCTCGCCATTATATTACAATTGATGAGTGGTATTTTTATGGTGCTTGTCGCTCTCTACGTAATGCGCTTAGCCAGCACCTTAAAATGGCTAGAGTCATTTGCTAAAAGCTTAATTTGGCAACATATTGTTAAGCTCAATCGCTACTTAGTCCCGGTCAATACAAAAACCAAAGCGTTTTGCTACGGCGCCTTATGGGGGTGGCTACCCTGCGGCCTAGTTTATTCGGCTTTAACATGGACATTACAAGCGAGATCAGCAACTGAAGGCGCACTCATTATGCTCGCCTTCGGTGTCGGCACAATGCCTGCACTGATTGTAATAGGGCAATCGGCTCAGCTGCTACAAAAGTTTATAAATCATTTAGTTACACGTATTATTATGGGTAATTTATTGATTTGGTATGGTGTTTATTTAATTATTATTGCAACTGATAAGTTAGTACATTAACCTATCCTTATCTAAGCAAACTCATCATTTAAGATTATTGGTTAGCGCTTTGAGATTAGGAGCTCCAATTGATAACCAAATTTTCTTTTGCGTGTCATATGAGTTTGTGGCGATCTGTAGTACCAAAACCGTTATGCTTTGTACTAGGTTGCCTTCACGTGCGTCATAGACTTATGGAAATTTTATGGACTTAAGTAATCAAAACCGCTCAAAGAGCCAATGCACAATCAGCTGCAATAATTGCAGTATCAGTCAGCTTTGTCTCCCATTTTCGCTCAATGGCAGTGAAATGGACAAGCTAGATGAGATCATTGAACGTAAAAAGCCGCTTCATAAAGGAGATTTTCTTTTCGAGTCAGGTACGCCATTAAATGCTATCTTTGCCGTTCGTTCCGGCTCATTTAAAAGCTACACTCTGTCTGAGCAAGGTGATGAGCAGATCACAGGATTTCACCTTGCGGGCGATCTTGTGGGTTTTGATGCCATTAATAAAATGCAGCACCAAAGCTTCGCACAAGCTTTAGAAACCTCTATGGTGTGCGAAATCCCTTTTGACACCCTTGATGAGTTAGCTGGTAAGCTGCCAAAACTGCGCCAACAGATCATGCGATTAATGAGCAGTGAAATCAATTACGACCAAGAGATGTTGTTATTACTGAATAAAAAGACTGCTGAAGAACGCTTAGCAACTTTTATCTATAACCTTTCAAATCGCTTTGGCGAGCGTGGTTTTTCTCGTAAAGAATTCCGCTTTACGATGACGCGCGGTGAAATTGGTAACTACTTGGGTCTTACTGTAGAAACCATTAGTCGTTTACTCAGCCGTTTCCAAAAAGCGGGAACAATAAAGGTCGAAGGCAAGTTCATCACCATTATTGATGCTGCAGCCCTAGCTGAAACAGCCGCGATTGCATCTTGATTTAGAACAAACTATTTATCGTTAAGACTTTATCCTTAGATAGGATCGGTTACACTCAATAAGGTCAGAGGTGAAAAGCTTCTGACCTTATTTGTATACCGTTTTAAGGAGATAGTCGTGGATAAAATCAAAAGTATACTCACCGTAATTGATCCAACTAAAGAGCGCCAAAATAGCTTAGAACGCGCTATCAATCTTGCCAAGCGTACCGGTGCAGCCATCACTGCATTTATGTCTATTTATGACTTCTCCTATGAAATGACCACGATGTTGTCTAAAGACGAGCGTGAAGCAATGCGTGAAGCGGTGATCAAAGACAGAGAAGCATGGCTTGCCGATATGGTTAAGGACTTTTCTGATGTGAGTATCCAAACTAAAGTGTTGTGGCACAATCGCCCCTACGAAGCGATCATCAAAACCGTGCTTGCGCATGATTATGATTTGGTCATTAAATCTACGCATCAACACGACACCCTGAAATCAGTGATCTTCACCCCAACCGATTGGCATTTAATTCGCAAATGCCCTGCGCCTCTATTACTGGTTAAAGATCACGCTTGGCCAGATCAAGGCAACATTATTGCAGCGGTAAACTCTGTCAGCGATAACGAGCAACATCAAGAACTCAATAAACGTATCATTACAGATGCTCAGTTTTTATGTGAATTAGCCAATGCCAAATTGAGCCTGGTAAACACCTATCCAGCAACGCCTGTTAATATTGCCATTGAAATTCCCGAGTTTAACCCATCGCAATACAATGAAGCCGTAAAAAAACACCATGAAGACGAAACATTTGCACTCGCAGAAACTTATTCAATAGATAAAAGCGATTGCATCATCAAAGAAGGGCTACCAGAGGACGTTATTCCCTACGTTGCTAAAGAAAAAGACGCTGAGTTAGTGGTCATTGGCACTGTCGGTCGCACTGGACTGAGTGCAGCGCTGGTTGGCAATACTGCTGAGCATGTGATAGATAGCTTAGACTGTGATGTCTTAGCACTAAAGCCAGATGGCTATAAATCCCCATTAGAAGACTGAGCCAGCGCGCAAGTTAATTTAATGTGCGGCTATAATACATAGTCGCACATTCACTTTATGTATACCTGGCGAGCCAGAAATAAAAGTAAAATGCTGATAAGCAAAATATCGACAATGTCGCCAGCTGTGCACTCGTTATACTTTTAGACTTAGTGCGCTTGTATGTCATCATCACACCGGTAAACGACAGTCCGGTTAATGCAAAGCCAAACACGAACCATATAAGCTTAGAAGTGATCCCCGCAAAATAACCAAAGTGTAATGGATCTGCATACTCGTTAAGATAGTTTCCCCACGCCATATTTTTGGGGTGCTGTATTGCTAAAACCTCTAACGTTGTTGCGTCTATATAAACCTTGTGTGCTCTATCTCGAAGTAAAGGGTTTGTACTCATTCCTTGAAAACGCAGCACCACATTATCTGCTCTTGGCAATTGTATCGTTGTTATCGTCCAATTGGGAATGGCAAGCTCCGCCTTCTCAAAAGCGCTTTCAAATCTCTTTGCAGAGAGCATGTTAATGTTTTCTACCGCTGTAATATGCTCAACTTTTGGAGCCGGAGGCTCCAAACTCACACCCGCTACCCGTGCAGAAAACTCATATAGATACCAAATACCTGTGATTATTATAAGCGCAGTAAACCACAGTCCCCATAAGCCAAAAACCTTATGCAAGTCACTCAAAAATACTCTTGTACCTTGTGCCACTCTCAAACGCCAAAGCGCAACTTTCCAATTTCGTGTGGTTTTCAGTCCAGTGTAGACAGAGATCAGTAAAATGAATGCAAAAGCGGTAACAATTGGTAGTCCGGGCATTGCCGGCATAAATAGGTAGCGATGCAAGTCTCTAAAAAAGCGCTGTATTGTGAGTAATGGAATATCACCTGTTACTTCATGGGTCCATTGGTCGACGTGCACATACCTATCACTTTTAGCCTCGAAAGCTACCCTTGCACGATAGGTAAAGTAGTCACTTCCCATTGTGCCTAACGTAATAATACGGCCTTCAGGATAGCGCTCAGCTATCGACGCATACATGTTTTTCCACGATGCCGCCGTTTGCTCTTTTATCTCTTCGGGCTTTTGACTCGCACGCATTTCGTCAAAAACAAGCCAATCTAATTCATTTGAAACGGTTGCAATTGTGCCCGTTGCGAGGATCACAAACATGACCACCGCTAATTGAAAGCCTACCCAGGCATGTAAATCATATAGCTTGCGTAGCCGCTTTCTTTGTCTAGCTTTGTCTGCCATATAGATCCTCTTAAAGGTCGACTTTCATTCCCATAAGCTCGGATAACTTACCGAGCCTCAGGTCAACTTAAGCATTACCAGTTGTAGGTAAACTCCAAGAAAGCATTTCGTGGCTCACCAGGAAAGTGTCCTGTGCGCTCTAAAAAGCCCGACTCTGCATATTCTTTATCGAATACGTTTTCAACTCTGAATAGCACACTGTAGTTATCTAGTTCCCAAATAATGGAGGTGTCAGCGACGAAATAGGAATTTAGAGTTTGACCAGATAAACTAAGTTGCTCATCCACGTAGTTACCGCCAACTGCGAAAGCCAAATTCCACTCAGGGACCTGATATCGAGTCCACACCCCAAACTGATTTTCAGGTGCGTTAGCAAATTTATCACCGACACTATTGCGGATCCCACCAGCGCCATTGTCAGCGGTGATAGTCGCATCATTATAAGCATAGGCTAGGCTTACTACCCAGTCTGGGGTCACGTCGGTGATCAACTCGATTTCTAGGCCTTTACTCGTGATTTCTCCGATTGGCGCTAAATTATCAACCCCATCTTGCTCAGGATCTGTACCTGTATTTTGTAGCAAGTTTTGCCTTGTTATCTGATAACCAGCCACTTTTAGCAATGTACTTCCGTTAAATAACTCTGCGTTAAGCCCAACTTCAATGATATCACCCGTCGTTGGCTCAAATGGGCCACCTGCTTTTTCATCCTGACTGGACACACCTTGAGGTTCGTAAGAATCAGCCCACTGTGAATACAATGAGATATCATCAGATAGCTTGTAGATACCACCAATTCTAAAGCTGACATTGGTATCATCAAACTTACTGCCATTGGCATCGTCTTCAAACTGGTCATAACGCACGCCTGCAACAAACGTTGCTTTCTCCCAAGCAAGCTCGTTGAGTACATACGTGCCATTACGCTTTTGTTTTGTTGTACTTTCTGGCGCAAACCTCACATTGTATTGGTTTGACTGCGTTTCGCCATAATTAGGATTGTAAAGAGACAAAGGCAAAATATCCGAGTCTAAAGAGGTACCATTTAGGTAACGAGTGACAAAGTCATTAGATGCTGACGCTCGACCTAATAATGCATCTTCTTCACCAGAATATATGTCTAGTCCAAATGCAGTACGCTGCTCAGCGCCAAATACTTGTGTTTCGTAAACAAAGTTAGCCGCAAAAGAGAGTTGAGATTGGGCTCTTAGTTGATCTCGAAACTCACGTGCGACCAAATCGATTAGACCATCTTTATTGCTATCGATGAGTGCTCTTGGTTCATGATAATTTTGTTCTTGCTCATTATCTATGTAGCGAAGCGCAATGTTGTAGCTTAGCAATGGACTTAAATCCCCAACAACGCTCGCTTGTAATACATCTGAGGTTAGATTTAAAAAGTCTGTAGGTTCATTATGGTTCCACGATGGTGTAGTTAAAAACTCACCGTCATCACCAGCAGGGACACCGCGTAAGCGATTTGCGTCCAAGTCCTGTTTGTAGTGTGTGTATTGCAAAATCAAACGAGCATCATCAAAATCATAAGCGTAACCAGCGTCTACAATTGCCACTTCGCTGGCACTATTATCACGGTAGGTATCTTGTTGTTCGTAAAAGGCTCCGAGACGAATGCTTTGCGCTTGTGTTACTTCACCAGTCACTTCGCCAGAAGCCCCATAACGGCTATCTGTGCCCGCAATGATACGGGTGTTTGCACTAAACTCAGATTGCGGCTTTTTAGTTATATAGTTGAATAATCCACCAGGTGCCCCGGGTCCATACAGCATACCGGCGGGACCTTTTAAAAAGTCGACACGCTCGACATTAAATAACTGCGGGACATTAAACCCCACGTATGGGTCGCCTCTTAGGCCATCAAAATAGATTTCTTCTTGACGAAAGCCACGCGCAGTTACCCCTGCGTAGCTAAATTGGCTTACCCCCGCGATATTACGATAGAGATCTTTGGCATCTCTTGCTGCTAAATCACGGATCAGATTTGCATTGAGAGAGGTCACCATTTGGGTCGAGTTAAGTGGGTCAACCGCAAGCTTTCCTGTTGAAGATTCACCATTACGATATAAATTTAATGTACGGCTAACAACGGTTATTTTTTCGATATCTTGGTCTTTAAGCTTATCTTCTGACGATTGCTGCTGAGCTGAAGCATGCAAAGAGGGATACATAATCGCTAAAGCGATAAGGGATAGTTTTGATACTGTTTTCATTAAGAGCCACAATTTGGTTATTATTAAAGCGCAAACAAATGATAACAATTATTAATTTCATTTGAAACAACCAACCTGCATTTAATTGCGTTTTTTGCAAAATTAAATGCAAAAATATTTCATGCAGAGATCAGTTTCCCGACCATATCTATGAATTAGGTGCGTAGAGTTAACAGATAATTTAAAGTGAAGGATTTTTAGTCTGTTGGAGAGCAAGAGTAGTTAAGTTATAGAGTGCCAATTATTGAGTTTTAGACTAGGCCTATCAGACCTAGTCTGGAAAAGTCATTGTTGAAAATTAAATATTGGTTACATCAATGAACAATGATTCATCAATGTTTGTCGAGGAAACCACAGCTTCATTAAAATCATAAGCTTCTCGCTCACCGTCTCTATCTAGAGGCAAACTTTCGAAATCAAAGAGTTCAGTGTCAGCCAGTTGGCTTGGACTAACATTTTGAATTGATTTGAAAATACTCTCTACTCGACCAGGCGTTTTCTTATCCCACTCCACCAACATAGATTTAATGTTTTGACGTTGCAGGTTTTCTTGCGAGCCACATAGGTTGCACGGAATAATAGGAAAATCCTTATGTTCAGCGTATTGAATAAGATCTTTTTCACGTGCATAAGTGAGCGGGCGGATCACCACATTACGGCCATCATCAGAACGTAGTTTGGGTGGCATCGCTTTCATTCTCGCGCCGTAGAACATGTTTAAAAACAGCGTTTCAACAATATCATCTAAGTGGTGGCCCAGTGCGATTTTAGTCGCGCCAATCTTTTCAGCAAATGAATACAAAGTACCACGGCGCAAGCGTGAACAAAGGCCACAAGTCGTTTTGCCCTCTGGTACTTTTTCTTTTACGACTGAGTAGGTATCTTTATCAATGATATAATAAGGAATGCCTAGCGTTTCGAAGTACTCTGGCAAAATATGCTCTGGGAATCCAGGCTGCTTTTGATCCAGATTGACCGCCACCACATCAAAGTGAATTGGTGCCGCTTTTTTTAGGCTAAGTAAAATATCCAGCATGGCGAATGAATCCTTACCACCGCTGATACAAGCCATCACCACATCGCCTTCTTCGATCATATTGTAATCTTTGATGGCGTTGCCGACATTACGGCGCAGACGCTTTTGCAGCTTATTAAACTCTAAAACTTCTTTGCGATTATCTTGCTCTGTCATGGTGTTAGGTGCCGTATTCATACTTACTCAACTGCGTACTGTGCGCGTTATCGCGCTAGTACATTACTACATCAATTATGGGGCGCCGATTATACGTGAAATTAAGATGAGGTAAAATACAAAAATGGCGCCGCTTTGGGCGCCATAGTTGGGAACAAATAAATTAAAGGCCGAACACTACCTTTTCACTTTTTAGCATACGACTGCTTAGGTAGGTGAAAATAGCAAACAACCCCAGTGTGACCGCGCTCGACAATAATAGTTGTGGTACTGGTATCGCATTGCCTTTAATGATTTCAATCATTGCATTTTGCTGCGCTGCGATCGGCATCCACTGCATAATGTCGGTAGCAATATCATAGGTCGTTGCCATGCTCATCATTACCGGAATGAACAGCGCCATCGCCACATAAGATTGCGCTTCTTTAAATGATTTAGCTAGGAAAGAGATAAATATCAATAAACTGGCAGACATTAACGCAATAGGCAGACCAATTATAATTGCTGAAATAATAAATTTAGGACCAATGACCACTGTAAAGCCCATCATTTCCCATGGCACCATATTATAAGCAAACTTAGATACTATGGTGGTTAACACTAAAGCAATGATAGAAAAACCTGCGATTGCCCCCACTTTAGCTAACACAATATGCATGGTACTGATCGGGTGGCTAAGTAATAGCTGTAATGAGTTACGTTCACGCTCCCCTGCACTACTGTCAATTGCCATACCCATCGCCGCATAAAATAGCGAAATAATAATAGATAATGTTGCAATACCTAATACGAAGCCTCCTTTAGAGGTCGGTGTCGCTTGGTCATGAGTTTGGACATCAATTGCACGTGCAATAGTCGGATCGATACCACGCGCGACTAATCGCAATGAAGCAACTTCGCTGTTGTATAACATGAGGTTACGCTCTAGTCGGTTAATTGATGAACGTAACTTTTGCTCCGATTTATCAGCAATGATAAATACCGTCGCACTCTTACCTTGCATCATATTTTCTTGGTAATCTTCGCTTACCTCCAAGGTAATGGCTTTAACCTCTTCGCCTTCACCATGTTCAATTTCTTTACTCGCTAAAAATTGTACTAAGTTTGGCGCATTTTCTGCGTTATTAATGGTGATTTTGAGTGCTTCAGGCGAAGCCATTTGCTTAAACATGACGGTAAACAATACACACATTAGAATAGGTGCACCGATACAATAGTAAAGGCCAGCCATCACTGAACGTTTGTCGCGGCTTGCGTCTAACACTTCTTTTTTAAATAAAACTGAGATTAATTTCATCATGCTGCAATTCCTTCATCTGTACCTATCAGGGTAATGAAAGCTTCCTCAAGCGACGCTTTACCTGTTTGTTCACATAGGGCCTCTGGAGAACCTTCCGCGACCACTTTGCCTTTCGCCATGACCACCACATGATCACAAAGTGCTGCAACTTCTTGCATCACGTGGCTAGAAAATAAGACACAGTGACCTTGCGCCTTAAGCATCATCAACAAATCCCGTAACACTCTGGTACTCATTACATCTAAACCACGTGTTGGCTCATCAAGTACAATATTCGTTGGTTTATGCACGATTGCCTGTGCCAACGCCGTTTTCATTCTTTGGCCTTGTGAAAAGCCTTTACAGCGTCTATCCGCGATATCCAACATTTGTAGCTTTTCTAATACTTCTTGCGTCGCTGTAGCGGCCGATTTTGCGTCCATTCCACTTAGTTCAGCGTAAAATTGGGTATATTCACGCGGCGTCATGCGCTCGTAGAGCCCACATGGGTCTGGGAACAATCCTAATTGTTGTTTTGCCCTGGTTGGCTCTTTGGCAACATCAATACTATCGATAGACGCCATACCTTGATCAGCTTGAAGCAGGCCAAATACGGTCCGTAAGCAAGTCGTTTTACCAGCTCCGTTGGGTCCCAATAGTCCCGTAATTTGACCATCACGAGCGGTAAATGACAGCCCGTCTAGCGCGTTCACTTCACCAATCTTTTTATGTAAGTTATCTACTTGGATCATGAGTTACTCCTTATCAGCTGTTGCAGGGCCATTGATGTTCATAAAGAATTGTTTGCGTGTGTCTTCTTCAAGACAACTGGTATCAAAGTCTCCCACTGTCTTTTCATCGTAAAACTTAGCAATGAGTTTATTAGCACAGCTTTGCCCTGCGACAATATGCGTTGCCGTTGGTGCAACTAAGTGTGTGGCATTGCTTAGTTTTTCCATCGCAACTTCGGCCCACTGAGCAGGCGTTGCTGGATCTAGTCCGCCAGAAAGCAGTAAGGTTGGAATATCCGACGCAACGGGTTCATAGTAACTACTTGGCACCGGACTCACATTCCAAATTGGGCACGTCGCATCCAATCCTGTGATCATCATCTTACCCATATAGTTTTCACTATATTTGACTTTGTCTGCAGCCGTTAATCGTGGCCAATCCTCCCCACATACAATTGCCTGATGCATCCCCATGGCCAATCCAAGGCCGTCTTCACTTGGTGCCATCATGCCAACTAGAGGAGCAAGGTTACCTTTAGTCGCTTCACTAATCGCAAGCGGCACCAATGCGCGGGAGGTATGAGAGTAAAGCGCCATCCTAATCGCGCTAAATAGCTTCATTTTGGTCATCGTCATCGCAAGCGGTTTGCTGGTTCTTGGGTGAAGTACAGAAACCTCTATCGGCGTTTGCTCAACTTGCTTCAGCAAGCGTTGCCATTGCTGCTTTAGATTCGGATAATTATTTGCACACTTTTTATCAGCTTCACATTGTGCAAAGAGAGCGTTCAATGAGTCTTCTATCGCGCCACCAATCGCCATTAAACTTTGGTTATTAGGAGCAAGACCATCTAACACAGCCGATGCAACACTATCAGGGAACTGTCTCATATACTCAAGTGCGATGCGCGTTCCATATGAGCCACCATATAAGTGTAATTTGCTATAGCCAAGCGCAACTCTTACCGCGTCAAAATCTTTTGCGGCCGCAACCGTCGTATAATCGGAAAGATCTGTGTTTAGATTTTCTTTACACTTAAGGGCATCTTCTTTGTAAAAATCGAGACCCAACAAAGTGTCATTTAGCGCAAATTGTTGCTCAAGATCATCCATATCGCATTGCAAAAGATTAGATTTTCCGGTTCCCCGTTGGTCAACAAGTATAATGTCTCTGCTTTCTCTCGCGTATTTAAGGATCCTTTCAAAATTTGCTGCGATTTCGGTGGCTGACTGCCCAGGCCCCCCTGCAAACGCAATAATCGCTTCTTGTGGGTAAAGCTGCTTAATTGCTGGAATAACCATAAAGTGAATATCAATTTTTTGTTCTGTTTTGCTTTCACTTAATGGTTGCGAGATTTTTCCGCATTGCGCTCTGTCACTGAGGCCTTTTGCATAACAAGCGGATAATTCTGCTATTGATGTTGCCGCATGTGATGGCAATGCAGCTCCTAAAATGAGAGGAAGCAGCGCTAGCTTTACTAAGCTTTTCTTAAACTTAAATGGCTTTTTCATAGTTATTTCCTTGTTGACTCACGGTCAGTATGCTAACTTTAAGTGAGTGTATCAGTGTATTATTGTATTAATACAGTAGAATTAGAGTAATGCTAGATCTTATTCATGTCAACCCCAACAGCGCAGAGCCGATTTACAAGCAGCTATTTGATCAGATAGTGCGCTTAATTGTGTCTGGTAAAGCGCAAGCCGGAGAAGAGCTACCTTCTGTAAGAAAGCTAGCTGAGCACTTCTCGGTAAATCCGATGACCGTCTCTCGGGCTATCGGGCAACTTGTCGATCAAGGTTGGCTTGAACGAAGACGCGGCCAGCCGACACGCGTTGCACAGCAGCAAACGGCACAACAGACCGATAATCTACTCCATAAAAACCTAGATATTTTAATTAGTGATGCGAAACAGCTTGGGATCAGTAAGACTGAATTGATATCATTAATTGATAAAAATTGGGGACAAGAATAATGACAAGCCCACTACTACAATTCACCAAAATCCATAAACAATTTACTGACAAGCCAGTTCTTGAAGACATAAACCTTATTATTGAACCAGGCATGGTTATGGGTTTACTGGGACGAAACGGGGCTGGTAAAACGACACTACTGCGAATTGCACTTGGATTAATCGCACAAAATAGTGGTGAGGTTAGCTGCCTCAACAGCAGCAATCTTGAGCTGAGCCCTACATGCAAGAGCCAAATTGGCTATGTGCCGCAACAACCCTGTGGCTATCAAGGCTTTAAAGTCAAAGATGCCCTCACACTGCACCGCAGCTTTTATCCAAATTGGGATATTACACTTGAGCAAGAATGGCTTTCTCGCTTCGAGTTAGACGAAAACAAGCTAGTAAGTAACCTTTCAGTTGGCCAACAACAAAGTTTAGCGCTTATAATGGCGATGTCGTACCGACCTAAGTTACTGATCCTTGACGAGCCAGTGTCAAGTCTCGACCCCATTGCACGCCGAGAATTTATGTCGGACTTATTCGAGTTAGCGCTTGAGTCCAGCTCTGGTGTACTTTTCTCCTCGCATATTACATCTGACGTTGAGCGCGTCGCGAGTCATATTGCCATTATTAAAGATGGTAAGGTTTTGGTTAGTGGCGAATTAGATACACTGAAGGAACAAATTAGGCTTGTACCACATCATCTTACAAATAATCTGCCATCAGGGCACTTACTTCATCAATCTGAACGTTTTAGCATTTATCAAGCTCACGACAGTGCAAACTGGCAAGCGGACTTACAGCAAAGCCATAGTAACCTTGAGCAGCTCTTTGTGGAGCTACATACATGAGTACATTAACGCAGCGTAATTGGTGGGCAGGGTTTTCCGGGTTTTGGTTGCGAGAGTGCGGCTCAGCAAATTTTTTCATTCCAGGGATCTTAGCGTCTATCGCTTCACCTTGGTTAACCTTGATAGAAGATCAAAACATACAAGTATTTAGTTTGGTCTTTTCAATCAGCGCCTTATGGATGGCTTTTTGTTGGCAGTTAGTGAAGTTGCAAGCACAGGAAAGTGCCTTACTATTTCCTGCAATTAAACAGCACATATACTTGCAAGGTACGATAATTCTGGTCATTGGCTACCTACTCAATGCCCTTGCTCTTCTCAACCACCCCGCACCTGAAGTTGCCTATGCCATGCTGTTTGCAACAAGTTTTGGCGGTAGTTTCTTTTTACTATGTATTCGAAATAGTGCGTATTTCAAACATAATAGTTACGTTTTTATGCTCGCACTCGTGCTCGCTATGTTTTATGGCGACGCCTCCCAAATTTTAGCACTGCTTGCCGTCCCCCCTATGTTAATGGGAACATACCTGTTAGTGACACGGACTCATCACTGCCAATGGCATCATTTGGCATATCAAACCTACATAAATAATATTCAAACTGGGTGGCTCCCAAGCAATACCTTCGTACCAGATTTCCTCACTCGGGGGTTTAGACAATTTTTTATGCCGATGAGCTATTTTGCAGGTAATCTGTTGATACAAACCTGTCAGATATTGTTTGCCTCTGGGCTATTAGCCATTGTGGCAAGTGGCTTTTTTGGTGTCACATTCCATTTTGTTGTCGGCTTTACCGATATGCTTGTTTTGATGGTCGCTATTTTTGTCTGTTGGTCCAAACTACAAACAAAAATGACATGGGATCAACTATACCTACTCCCCATCTATTCAAGCCTTAAAGCGATAAAGCAGGCGTACCACGTCTCTGCGGTTAAACTTGGGTTTTGCCTAGCCTTGTTTCAACTTCTAATATTGCTAGCTTGTAGCGTCCTTTCCACATTCGAGGCTGTGGCTTTCTACTTAGTGATATTTACAGGCTCTATCGCGGGGTTTGTTCTTTGCGTTGCGCTAGGAAGCATGATTAAAAGCGCCCTTGCATTGTCGTTTTCCTGTATGTTCGTAGTCATTTTGCATAGTGCGTTTAAATCTTACCTGTTAAATCACGAACAATCTGCAACCACCCTTTACCTATTATTAGGTTACGTTGTGATAGCCATCGCACTGCTTCTTTACAGTAATAAGAGGTTTGATTAAGAAGGATGTCGCTCGTAGTGGCGTGGCGCTATAGCACTTGAACCATCAGAGATGATGCTAGTAAGAATAAAGGAGTGATAGTGAGCATAAATCGATTATCACTCTTTTATAACCGCTATATTTAATGGGTGTGGGTTCGACTATTAATAAAGTCAGTGACCGAAAACAACACTCCAGAGATCACGAAAGTAATGTGTATGCCTACTTTCCAAGCAAGCTGCTCACTGGTTAAATCTTGAGAATGAATAAAGACCTTGAGCAACTCTACGGCAGATATCGCCACGATGGCGCTGATCAGCTTGATTTTAAGCCCTGAGAAGCCAACTTTCCCCATC
This sequence comes from Pseudoalteromonas sp. HM-SA03, assembly GCF_002289345.1. Taxonomy (GTDB): domain Bacteria; phylum Pseudomonadota; class Gammaproteobacteria; order Enterobacterales; family Alteromonadaceae; genus Pseudoalteromonas. Next base: position 52,478 of record NZ_NSDG01000102.1, read on the forward strand.
CAAGTCGGTTTATCTTCTTGTGGTTCGACATTAAGCTTAGAAACAAAATTCTCGTAGCCACTAAAAATAATGATGATCAACAGCCCGGCCAGTAAAGCTGTATCAACCAATGTTAAGATACCAATGAGTAACTCTTGATTTGTCGCTGTAAGCGCACTGATGGTCATCACATAAAGCTGTTTAAAGAACTTAAGTAACAGCAACACAATCGCGAGTAGTAGGCCAACAAAGAACGGCGCTAACAGCCATCGTCCTTTAAATAAGGTTCTTTCTAAGAGATGTTCATAACGATTAAATTGCTCATTCTCGGACTTAGTTTCTTGCTCCATGTTTTTGATTTTCACCATTTTTAGTTAGTTTAACTTAACCTATAAATGTAGCATCAACGCTTATATTTCTCACCATTTTTTAATATAAATTTGAATCAATTTTCTGCTCTTAAAGAGAAAATTAATTCGTTTTCCTTATTTTAAATTTTGCTTTAAAACATGCTTGTTCTTTCAACTAACAGGTAACACGAATGAAAACCTTAGTTTCATCATTAATCGCTCTATCTCTTTTTGCTTGTGTACAAGTACAAGCCGATGAAGAGTTACCAGTCGCGCCTGCAGATTTGGTTCAAGAGTTAACTCAAATGTGCCTTGATTGGGCAAAGGATGATGATGTACAAGCATCTGAGATGAAAAAATATGTTTTAAATTGCGTTAACGACGAACTAGAAGCAACTGGCTATCAAAAAGTCAAAGACGTAAACATTAAGTAATACCAGTTCGCTTATTTAACCTGAGCTGCGGATAATTAATGCCTTTCTAGCAGCCAGTTTTAGCGCTAACTGCGTTGAATTCACTTCCAATAGCCAGCTATTGGTGCGTAAATTCGCCTTGCCTACAGGATGTAGGTACCTTAACGAGAGCAGGACGCGGAAGCGGTGTTTTCCCTAAAACTCTCTGGCTAGACAAGGAGAAAACTAAGTTGTGCTTTAGCAACAATGAGTTGGAACATTCCTTATCCAAACCTCAGGTTATTTAAGTGATGGCATTCATGATGAAAAAGGCCGCTCAATGTGTTGAGCGGCCTTTTGTTTTTAATAATATTTTGGACAAAATATCCATTGCACCCGAAGACGCATATCGATGTTTGGCTAATCGTTAAGCTTTCTTTTTCTTGGTGGTTTTCTCTTCTTCTACCCATTTACCATTGCTATATGTCGCTTTCCAGCCAGTTGCCTTACCATCCACTTCTGTCATCACATATTGTGTCTTGGTTTTTCTAGAGTAGCGAACAATCGCTGGATTACCATCCGAGTCTTGCTCAGGCGCGTCAGCCAGATAATAGAATTTAGGTGAAATTCTATCTCTGAAGCGTTTTAACTCTGATACTTTCGGAGCACGTGTCTCACGAGATTTCGGGAATGTGTGCGCCGCTAAGAAAATACCTGAAGCGCCATCTCGAAGCACAAAGTGCGCATCCGACTTTTCGCACTCTAGTTCCGGTAGCGGAACTGGATCTTCTTTCGGTGGTGCAGCTTCACCGTTTTTCAATAGCTTACGTGTATTTTTACAGTCTTCATTTGTACAACCAAAATACTTACCAAAACGGCCAGATTTAAGCTGCATATCCGAGCCACACTTGTCACACTCAATCAGTGGTCCATCGTAGCCTTTGATCTTAAATGCACCTGTCTCAATGACATAGCCCTTACACGCAGGGTTATTACCACATACATGGAGCTTTTTCGTTTCATCGATAAGGTATGAGTCCATTGCCGTTTCGCAAATTGGACAACGTTTCATATGACGCAGCGATTCAGCTTCTGCTTCTTCGTCCGCATCCGCAGCAACCGCTTCATCACCAGATACTAGATTAATTGTGGTGGTACAACGCTCTTTTGGTGGCAAATTATAGCCTGTACAGCCAAGGAATACCCCTGTAGAAGCAGTACGAATCCCCATTTTACGTGAACATGTGGGACAATCGATGTCTGTTTCAACCATCACATTTTGTCGCATACCGCCTTCACTTTCATCGCCTGCTGCAACTTCTAGCTGGTTAGAAAAGTCGGCGTAAAACTTATCAAGTACCTGTGTCCATAGACGTTCGCCTTCTGCAATATCATCAAGGCGACCTTCCATTTTTGCGGTAAAGTCAAAGTCCATTAAATCATTGAAATTCTCAACGAGTCTGTCAGTAACGATCTCGCCCATTTTTTCAGCGTAAAAACGGCGGTTTTCAACGCGAACATAACCACGGTCCTGAATCGTCGAAATGATAGCTGCATAGGTAGATGGACGACCAATACCACGCTTTTCTAATTCCTTAACTAAGCTTGCTTCGCTGAAACGTGCTGGTGGTTTCGTAAAGTGCTGCTTAGGATCAATCGCAATAAGATCAAGCTTGTCGCCAACCGAAACACTTGGAAGCGCCTGCTCTTCTTCATTCTTCTTACGAACGGCCGGTTGTACACGTGTCCAACCATCAAAACGTAGCACACGACCTTTCGCTTTTAACGTGTAATCTTCCGCGGCCACGGTCAGCGTCGTTAAGTCATACTCTGCAGGCATCATCTGACACGCCACAAACTGACGCCAAATAAGCTCATAAAGCTTCTTAGCATCTGCCTCTACGCCGTCTAAATGACCTGATAATATCGTCACATCAGAAGGACGAATTGCCTCGTGCGCTTCTTGTGCATTGCCTTTTGCGGAATAACGCAGCGGTGCTTCTGGTAGATACTTACTACCAAACTCACTATCAATATAGCCACGACACATTTCTAACGCATCGTTTGATAGGTTCGTCGAGTCCGTACGCATATAGGTAATGTAACCCGCTTCGTATAGACGCTGTGCTAACATCATGGTTTTCTTTACGCCATAGCCTAAACGAGTACTTGCCGCTTGCTGCATTGTGGAGGTAATAAATGGCGCACTTGGCTTACTCTTACTTGGCTTTTCTTCAACCTTGACTACTTCGTAAGCACTGCTTTCAAGCACTTGTACGGCAGAATCAGCCTGCGCTTTATTTACTGGCTTAAATGCTTCGCCTTTAAACTTAGTAACCGCTAGGCGAATATCATCTTTTGTTGCTTTAACATCAGCGTGAATATCCCAAAACTCTTCTGGAATAAACGCTTTAATCTCACGCTCTCGCTCAACAAGTAATCTCACAGCAACAGATTGTACGCGACCTGCCGATAACCCTCTTGCTACTTTTTGCCAAAGCAGCGGGGATACCATGAAGCCAACAACTCGGTCAAGGAATCGTCTTGCCTGCTGCGCATATACCATGTCGGTGTTAAGGTCGCCAGGCGCTTCAAACGCTTGGGTTATCGCGTTTTTGGTGATCTCGTTAAAGACCACACGCTTATATTTGCTCTCATCGCCACCGATAATCTGTTCAAGGTGCCAAGCAATGGCTTCCCCTTCTCTATCCAAATCGGTTGCGAGATAGATATGGTCAGCATCCTCAGCAAGCTTTTGTAGTTCTTGAACTACTTTTTCTTTACCCGGCAAAATTTCGTAATGCGGTTCCCAACCCTTCTCAGGATCAATCCCCATCCTCGCAACTAAATTTGCATAATCTTTTTGCTTTTTATATTGCGCTTTTTCTTCAGGTGACATTTTACGTACTTCAGCTGGCGACTTAGTTGCCAAGCCTTTCGTTTTACCTGCCCCTGAGGTAGGAAGATCTCGAACATGGCCTACACTGGATTTAACAATGTAATCCTTGCCGAGGTATTTATTGATTGTTTTTGCCTTCGCGGGAGACTCTACAATTACTAGCGATTTGCCCATAGCTGCCTATTTTTGACCGATTCTGTCTGATGTTTGCCCTTACTTGGGCGTTAAATTACTTATAGGTATATCTACAAACACCTATTGTTACAAGCTAAAAATACTAACTTTTCCCTGATCACCGAATTATTATCCAATTTGTGTACAATATTCAGCCAATTTAGGGACGCATTCATATATATAAGGTTAAGGCACGGGAATATAAAGGAATAGAAACAAAAATGCCAACCCGAAAGTTGGCATTTGTCATTTTATCCAGCGTCAATGACGGTTAATGGTACACTTTGAACCAAGCCATCATCGTCATCACCTAATCCTTTAAAAGTAAACTTAATCGTCAACTCACCCAAAGTTTTATTATTAGGCTCGGTTTCACGAGTCAGAAATGCAGAATAGACCAATGGCTTATCGGTTCCTGTATTTCCTAATACATCGGTTTGAGTTCCAGATGCAAGTTCACCATTGGTGGTCGCTATTTCCACTTCTGTTTTCGCAGGCAACGGATTACCGTTAATATCCGTGACGAAGATAGAAACTCTAACGTTACTTATTTGATCGTCAATTGTGTCGTCATCTATCTCAGGAGCAGATAAATTGATTGTTTGAACATCACAATATTGAGCGTCATCGGATTCCTCAAGGTCTAAGATAACAACAGTATTTCCATTGTCAACGCGAGTAACGTCTTGGCATTGATCAAGTTGGTTTGCTGTCAGTCCCATACTTTGTGCATCCGATTTTCTAACTGCGAATCGTACATAAGCGGTGTCATCAGACATAATTAGTTCAAAATTTCTAAAGACGTTAACCAACTCACGGTTACACTGATTTTGCGCTAAAGCAGCTTCAGAACAAAGTAAGCCATTATATTTACCATCTCCAGGAACACCATCACCATTAGCGTCATAATCAAAGATGCCATTGTTATTTGCGTCTATCCACCAATCATCATGGCCACCATTTTTCGTATTCACCGGTGTGCAAGGACCGGTAGTTGGTGATGCGTCACAATCTTCTTTGTCAAACCGTCCATTTTCATTGGTATCCAAAATAGCTTCTGTGAGATCAAACTCCTGACGATATTCGCCAACATCAAACAAACCATTCCTGCGCTGATTTTCAGCGTCAGATTCTTCATCTCTGAAACTTTCTTGGCCTTTAACAAAAGCAAGGACACCAACTCGACCACCCATCACAACTCGTTCTTCAGCATCAGGATCATCTCCTATTTTGGGTGCATCTTTTTGACGCTTTAATCCATTGATACAAGGTGCTGGTCTATTAAAATAAGGATCACAATTCCAATTGTCAGGAATATTCGCAACCGTACCTTTTTTTCTTGGCGCAATATCATTGATCCTATTGCCCCATTTAGGGTCAGAAAACGGACGTTCACCTTGGCTACGCCACACCACCGAACAGGTTGCCTTACTTGTTCTGCAATCATAGGTATCAGGAGATTCTAAACTACCGATAACTCCAGCTTCTGCGATGACGGTTGCCGCTACTCCATCGGCATTGAAGTGATTGAATTGATCACCAAAGAACAACGTGATATTTGTTGTCACTCCACTGTAACTGTATGAGTTTGAATTAATAATATCTGGAGCCGCGTCAAAGGTATCTTGATCAGTAACGCCAGAACTCAAAATAAGCTGCGATGAGACGCTAAAAATTTGCTCACTTAATGGGATTGTGTGCATAACTCCCGTAGGACAGCGAGCGTCGTCGTTTGATACATCTGCATCATTACATGCTTTGGCGATATCCGTCCAGCAGGTAATCGCATCACCCTCAGGTAAATTCACGTAAGACTCTTCTGGGATATAACACGCACTAACAACGAGTGGGCCAGGTACAATACCAGATTTAACCGTCGTTCTTACAATACCATCTGCATTGGTATTTCCCGTAATTTGCGTAAGCGAGGCAAGACCTTGTTCGTCTGACAAGCTAAAGTCAACTCGTGCTCGTGGAATTGCAAGGTTGTCTTCATCTACCAGTTTAAAGCTCACAACTGATTGCGTTGGTAACCCACCTTCTCCGGGCGGTAAAGCAATAAATTGGTTAAACCCATCTTCCTCAGGTAAAAATTGTACCGCTTGTGCAAGTGCGCTATCCACTTCAATAATCGTTTCTTGATTTATTGGAGAGCTGCCGTTTTGGATAGTAACAGAGATCCTATCTTCACCCTGACAACCTTTAGCACGATATGTAGAGCGGGCGATACCATTGGAAGTATTTACCGTTTCATCTAATTCTGCCAGCGCGGGAATTGCTGAAGCACATGCCGAGCTAAATGCAACTGCAACTGCACTGTTGATTAATGCCCCATTCTGATCTTTTAGTGTCACAGTGATAACCGTACTGCCACCAGCTGAAAGCTTCTGCTGTACGCCACTGCTATCAACTAAACCATTATCAACCGTGACATTTAGTTGAGCGACACCGACACTAAAGTTGATTGACTTAGTTACATCCACATAATTAGGTGAATTTACTGTGATAGTACCAGCACCACCTTGGTTTCCAGGTTTAAGATTTAAAATTGCAATACCAAAAGTATCCGTCAATGCGGTATCTGGTGAGATTGTTCCTATTGTTGTTTCTGCACCGATAAGTACGTTTGCAATGCCATCACCAGTCTGGCTGGATGTCATTTTAATGAAGATCTCAGCAGTCTCGTTTGACGATACTCGATTAACATGACTACAGCCAGCCGCAATTGGATCTATCATAGCCTGATCACGGTTATCATCCCAGCCCGCGGGGCATTTACTTAACAACATAACCTCAAGTTTTGCTGACGCGGTTGCATCACCGTCATCCCCCCCACCTTGAGAGGTAAAATCAAACGTTTGCGAGACTGTATTGCTACCATTTGTATAAGTAGCGGTAAGACGGCCCGCACCAACAACATTGGTCGCTTTTAGTGTAATTGTTGCTTTGCCGGCTTCGTCTGTTAGAACTGAACCTGAACTTGGCGTCATAGTTGCGAAATCATCGCTTGCAAAAACCACTCGGCTGTTCGCTAACGCACTACCATTTTTCGTTAATGTAGCGATTACTTTCAAAGGAACGTCTGATGACAAGCTGTTAGCCCCTCCCTCTCCAGCAAGCGTAATGGCATAAGTACCATCGCTACCATCATCACCATTATCTGTATCTTTTTGGATACTGCCGCCGCCACCGCACGCGATCAGTAAGAATGCTAGCATCAGTATGCTAAAATAGCGCATCAAGGGCATTCACCTATCTCCCTAGCTAAGTTAATTTTATTATTGTTCAATAGTAACTCAATTTTAGCGATAAAATCACAATTTTTTATTAGATTAGGTAGATTTTCTGTCGTGAAATGCTGTTCATCTGCGCCAAGCCTGTTAAGCTTTAGCAGTTTTAAGATACATAGTGTTAGGACAATGTCAGAAAATCAAAAAATGGGCCTAACGGCGCGCATTATGATAGGCATGGTGTTGGGTGTTGTATTAGGCCTCACTCTTCAAGCCATCCTAGGTAAGAATAAAGAAATACTTATTCCTTTAGGTCTCTTTGACCTCCCCATTAAAGGTTTTCTCGTTGACGGTTTATTCCACATAGGTGGGCAGATCTTCATTGCAAGCTTAAAAATGCTTGTTGTTCCTTTAGTGTTTATTTCCCTTGTATGTGGCACATGTAGCCTTAGTGACCCAAAAAAGTTAGGTCGCTTGGGTGGTAAATCCATTGGTTTGTATCTCATTACTACGGCAATCGCAATCACGGTAGCAATTACGCTCGCACTGCTCATTGCACCTGGTGGTGGCATTGAAATTCCAAGCAGCGCATCATTTGACGCAAAGCAAGCACCAACACTTGTGCAAGTCATAATCAACATGTTCCCAACCAACCCAATTGACGCGATGGCCAACGGTAACATGCTTCAAATCATCGTCTTTGCGCTGTTATTTGGTATTGCTATGGCATTAAGCGGAGATGCCGGTGCTCGCCTAGCATCCGTATTTGAAGATCTAAATACAGTAGTGCTTAAGCTAGTGACTTTATTAATGAATGTTGCCCCATACGGCGTATTTTGCTTGATGGCTAAGTTGTTTACAACCATCGACATGGGGTTAATTGCCGAGCTCGGCAAATACTTTATGGTGGTGCTGGCAGCGCTGCTAATTCATGCATTCATTAACTATTCAATCTTATTTAAGCTGTTAACCGGGTTGAGTCCAATCATCTTCCTGAAGAAGATGAAAGACGCGTGTATGTTTGCCTTTAGTACCTCAAGTTCAAGTGCAACGATGCCTGTAACATTAGAGACTGCAACTAAGAAGCTAGGCGCGCACAACTCGGTTGCTTCTTTCACGATCCCTCTGGGTGCAACCATTAATATGGATGGCACAGCTATCATGCAAGGTGTTGCAACAGTTTTCATCGCTCAGGTATTTGGCGTAGACCTCACCATCAATGACTATCTCATGGTTATTTTGACTGCAACTCTTGCCTCAGTTGGTACGGCAGGTGTGCCTGGCGTTGGTTTGATCATGCTTGCAATGGTACTTAACCAAGTTGGATTGCCTGTTGAAGGTATCGCGCTTATCATCGGTGTGGACAGACTGCTAGATATGACAAGAACAGCCGTTAATATAACAGGTGACTGTATGGTTACTTGCGTTGTCGCTAAGTCTGAAAACGAATTTGATATTGATGTTTTCAACGACCCTGATGCAGCAAAAGAACTAGAAGAAACCACTTCTAAAGCAAAAGCGTAAATATCAATAACGCAGCTAGTTATACGAGCTGCGTTATTCTCCTCCTCAACAAGCCAACTCAATACTCCTCTCTGCGACATATCAGCTATCCATACCCTTTTCTTCATTGTCACTTTTTCTTAGGTACAGAATAAGATTAAGCAGAAGATTCTCCGTGCCTATACATGTGAGTACTTTAACAATAGCAGGATTTGGAGTTATCGGTAAGCCCCTCTCCCCTCAAAGCTAGACCACTTATCTAGACATTTGTTCAGGCTGAGTCCGGTTCGACGAATGCATTGTTGTGAATAATACCAATTAGTCTTAATACGTACTCAATTTGAAGGAGCAAATCTGACGCTAACGGCGTTAAAAATTTCTCATTTAGAACAACTAAGTAGCAAAATTTTCGCCTTGACTACATGGATGAAGGTACCTTGGCGATAGCAGGATTCGATAGCGGTGTTATTGACAAAATTTCCTCGCCTCAAAATAGACCACTTAAGTAAGCAAATTGGTATAAGAAAAAACCGCGCTATAAAGCGCGGCTTTCACCCTAATAAACGTTAACGTATTAGAATTGGTATGCAAACTTCACGTATGCTTGACGACCAAGGATACTGTGCGTTTTGTTGTCAATCCCCATAGACTCTGAAGGGGCAAGCGGCGCTTCCTCATTAAACAAGTTAGACGCCCCCAGTGTTACTGTCAGCTTTTCTACGCCAATATAACTGACACTCGTATCTACGGTAGTCCATGAATCGATCTCATATTTATTGCCATCACTATCGGCAAGGTCTTTATACGAATCGACATAGTTTACACTGATATTTGCAAGCCAATCGTTCTTGGCCCAGTCCATGCCAGCGGTCCAACGGAACTGTGGATGCTGATATTCTCCATTGAGATCTTCTGCAACATTGAATGTGTTACCTTGATCGTCACTTTCAAACGACTGTTCTTCAAAGTTAAGTGCGTAAGTTAAGTTGTAATTGAACTTAAACTCACCCATTTCACGTGTAGTTAATGCGTAGCCTAAGTTAACATCAAAACCGTCTGTTTCACGACCACCAATGTTAACAAAGGTGTCGTTAATGGTTAGAATACGACCAAGAGTGCTACCTTGATTAGGCCCACGTACCACCAAATTAGGATCGGTACCGCAACAATCAACTAACTTTTGTGCACCAATTTTCTTAATGAGATCTTCCTGATCATAGTTCCAGTAATCCACACCGATACTAAAGTCATCGGTTGCTTGCCACACAACACCTAAGTTGTAGTTTTCTGACTCTTCTGGTTGTAGATTTTTGTTACCAGACACAATCGCAGTGTACTCATACGGGCTACAATCATCATCGGCACCAGTTTGGCGACAACGCTCGCGGTCTATCACGCTTGGAGATTCGTCTGTTCTACCTAGATGTAGCTGCACAAGAGAAGGTGCTCTAAATGCTGTACCCCAAGAACCACGAACCACAAGGCTATCAAGAGGTGACCAACGGAATGCTACTTTTGGATCAGTTGTTGTCCCAAAGTCGCTATAGTCTTCATAACGCAATGCTAATTGTAGCTCTAGCGTATCTAGTACTGGTACGCTAAATTCTGCGAATATCGCAGTATTATCACGATCACCGTTCGCTTGCGTCGCTTCTGTACCAAAGATTTCGCCTCTGATGTATTGGCTATCTGGGTTATCTTCGATTTTCTCGTAGCGATGTTCGAAACCAAACGCTGCAGCAACGTAGCCTGCACCCAATTCAAACAGCTCTCCTGAAATGGTACCGTCTAATGATTGCATGGTTGATGCACCATAACGTGTAGTCGTGGTCTCAAAAAACGCCAGACCTGCTTCTGTATTGGTGCTTGGTTCAAATGGGTTCCAAAGACCCTCATCAATCGCTTGTTGCGCTCTTAGCTTGTTAGGGAAACCGTCAAAACCCTTTTCCACCGCACTTGAACGAATGGCAGAATATGCAACTTCCCAAGACCACGCATTCCACTCACCACGAGCACCAAGGACTGCGCGGTAGTATTCAGAATCGACATCTTTTTTACGGTTACCGATATCAACCGTACGACGACGCATTGAAATATCTACACCATGTAAGAAATGGTCTGGATCGTTAAACAATGGGTGATTTGGGTTATCACCATCCATAAATAGCTCTGTAAAGCTTGGACTACCTGCACCTTGAATGAACGTTGAAGAGTGCTGTGCCGAAATTTCTGCAAAACCTTCAATACCATCGGTGATTTCTTGCACGCCGTTATAGTTAAAGCTAATACGCTCTGTCGACGGAATTGCAGTCATGTGTGACGCATAGTCATAGCGACAAATATCACCAATATCTAAAGCAGGATCGCATTTATCATTGCCCCATACGTCCGTAAAGATAGTCTGTCTTACCTGAGTGCCATCATCCTCAACACGAACGACTGGTAATCTCGCCCACTGCTCGTCTGTTAACATACTTCTCATCACTTCAACACTGCCAGGAATACCTGCAGAGCTTAATGAGTTGTTACCACCGCGAAAACGTTGATCAGCAGAAGCTGTATAGTCACGATCGGCATAAGTTAGATGACCGCGTTTGAAATAATCGAGTGAGAAATTATGGTGGCCATTTTGCGTTGACGAGCCCCAAAGAAGGGTAAAGTTTTGTTCTTCGGCACCACCATCTGCGGTGTCTGAGATTTTACCTGCAACTTCAAAACCATCGATATCGTCACGGAGAATGATGTTAATAACACCTGCTACCGCGTCAGAGCCATAAGTTGCTGAGGCACCATCTTTTAGAATATCTATGCGCTTAACCGATGAAACCGGAATAGTATTTAAGTCAACAAATGATGTTTCGATATCTTTTGCAAACGGGCTCACCGCAACGCGGCGGCCATTGATTAATACAAGCGTCGAAGATGCCCCTAACCCTCTTAGCGCGACACTAGAGCCACCATTTGCAGTGTCATCGCTGGAGTTACCTTGTGTACTAAAAGTACCAGTACCCGATACTGGCAGCTTTTGTAACGCACCAATTAGGTCAGTTGATCCCGTTGAAGCTAAATCAGCAGCTGATAAGCTTTGGATCGGTGACGGGCCTTCTAAATCTGTTCTTTTAATGTGAGAACCGGTCACTTCAATACGTTCAACTTGCTTTGTTTCTTCAGCCTTAACTTGTTGATTCATGCCGATTAAAACGGCAATAGAGAGCGCACTGAGTGGTAATTTATAGGTCATCCTGTTTCCCCTTAAGTTGATAATTACACTGTAGTTTTTTTAATAATCAAACCATTATTAGCACACCAAGTAAACTTTAACAACGCATTTATTTAACAAAAAGTTTCCAATTTAGGGATATGACGACAGAAAAAAGCGATGAATACACATCGTTATTTGCCAACTTGAATTATTGTCAAAAGAGGGATTAAAGGTGATTGGAGAGGCTTTTACCTGCAAGAAATGCAAAGGTGAAGTAACGTCCTGCGAATCTGGTCAGTCTGAATAGCCCAGACTAAAGTCTATAGACGTTACTTTATGTTATGAAGGGCTAATTATAGTGCTAGCCAAGGTTGCACTGACTTCACATTTGCAGAGTCGACAAAGTGAGTATTGTCGTTTGACCACGCCTTCGGGACACTGATTCGACAGACTTGCGACTCACACTTCATTGCAGCGCCGGTGACGGTTTGACTTCTGCCAAAGGTCACAATGACTCCCTGTTGCTCAGGCAGCAAAAATGACAGCAAGTTTTTAATAAAGAAGCCCGATAGATCCGCCAATAACGCTTCAAACTCCAGTTGCATTTTATAAAGGTCAGCCTTGCTCAAAGATGTCGTGTTAAATAACTCAGCTTCAATCTGCATTTTTAGCTGACAGTCCGAGCTTGCGCCCTTCGTTTCAATCACTACTTTTGCCTTATCTTTGTCCAATTCCTTGTCAAATGGTAGCAATAGTTGCGCTTCATCAGTGTACGATAATGGAAAGCTCGCTTCCTCGGTCACAATATTACCCATCGTGATTTTACATGCTTGCATACTCACTGTATCGACAAGGTAAAAACCCACACGTGCAAACTCAAACTCGCCTTTACTTACCACTTTTAGTCTGTCGTAAAAGCTGTCGTATGCAAAGGTGACCGTTTTAGCGGAGGCTATCGCACTCCAAAGTGCCATTATCAGGACAAGTACAATCTTACTCTTCATCAAAATATGCTCGGTTATGCCTTATCATATCGTTAAGTTCGTTCACGTAATCTTCACCACGCTCTGAATAACTCAACAGTCCACTTGTTAATACTGTCGCGTCAATCGGTGCTTTTTGAGCTCGTAGCTCTGCTCGTACCGAACGCAACTCCCTGTATGCATCATTGGTGTTAATATTTCTAAAGTATGACTTGACCGCAGCCCTTACCGACTGAAATGCTCTCACTTCGTGATCGGCCGCATCTTCTCGCCGTTTCGGCACCATACCGCAGCCTTTGGTGTAACACCATTGACCAAAAAAGTTTAACCCAATTCGTGCAAACCGTGACGTACCCCAAGCAGATTCATTAGCAGCCTGCATCAGCGCCAGCTCTTTAGGAATAATATCCACACGGCGTAATGCGCGTTTGAGCGAAGATTCATTAATGGCTTCGCCTTTTAAATCATACTTTGTGAAAATCATCGCAACCTTTTCTATTTGTTTGCGTGTTAGAGTTTCATCAAATTGCACCATCATCAGAGCAATTTCAAGCGTTGCTCGTTGCTCTAGGATCTGTTTATTTTCGGCTTCTACGTGCGGTTTAATAAAGTCGAAAAACGCCGTTTTCTTTTGCTTAATGTCACCAATGGCTGAGAAATTGGGTAGCTTTACGCTATGGAGTGGCTTTTCAGGCACCTTAGGTACAACCTCTGCCCCCGCATACTCTTGATCTAAGGTGGAATCTTGAGGACTTTTATCTTGGATAAAAGGATAAATTAATGCCCAAATGGTCACTAGGGCAACAATGAGTTTAATCAGTTTAGCTTGCATACTTCTCCTCGCAGCGGCGTTGTTCAGGAAACGGAGTCTCTTTCCTTAAGTCTCTAAGAACTTTTCTCAAGCCCACTCAATAACAGTTTTATTCTGTTACTATAGTTTGATAGAGCGTTGATCAATTGCGCCAAAATAACAGTATTCAAAAATAGCGGCTGATAATATCAAAAGCCGCAATTAAACGCGAATTTTCGTTCAGTTATCGTACATAGTTTAGACGAATTTAAGGTATAAAGAAAAAGGAACAGAGGTATGACGTCTAACGCTTGGCAGCAGCGCCTGCTATCGCAGCAAAAAAATCGCCCTAACGACAATCGCTCAGCATGGCAAATAGATCGCTCTAGGATCATACATGCCGCAGCTTTTAGACGCTTGCAAGCCAAAACCCAAATTATGGCAATCGGCGTTAACGATTTTTATCGAACTCGTCTAACGCACTCTTTGGAAGTATCGCAAATAGGCAGCGGCCTACTGCGCTATCTAAGAAAACAACACCCTGAATTTGAACACTTTCCTTCGACAAGCCTTATTGAAACTTTGTGTCTAGCGCATGATATCGGCCACCCGCCTTTTGGCCATGGTGGAGAAATAGCACTTAATTACCTTATGCGTGATCACGGAGGATTTGAAGGAAACGCGCAAACCTTGCGTATTGTCACCAAACTGGAACCATACACTAAAGGTTATGGCATGAACTTAACGCGCCGCACCTTACTAGGTTTTATTAAATACCCTGCATTAATCGACACACTTTGGTATCACCAACCAACGCAAACACAAAGTCGAAAATATATATTGTCAAGTGATTGGCTGCCAGCTAAAGGCATCTATCAATGCGACCAATCAGTATTTGATTGGATCCTCTCGCCATTTTCTCAAAACGACCAAATGAAGCTGCAAGAAACCGAGGTTAAAGACACCTTCCGTCGCAAGACTAAGTTTAAATCGTTAGATTGCGCCATTATGGAATATGCTGATGATATCGCCTATGCAGTTCATGATTTAGAAGATGCGATAGCTACCGAGACCCTTAACGAGGCAGCATGGCATGATTTTGCTCTGCCTGAATTGCAAAAGTTAGACTCACCTTGGTTAAAGCAAAACTTACCGCGCGTAAGCGAGAGTTTATTTTCAGAAGATGAATCTAATCGAAAAGATACCATAGGTGAACTCGTCAACCTGTTTATTGTGCATTGTAAACTCACCGTTCAAGACTCAGATTTTGACTCCGCCCTACTTCATTTTACCGTTGAGATGGCACCCGAATTTCAGGAAATTCTGCAAGTATTAAAAGTGTTTGTATATCGAAGATTAATTCGTGAACCTAAAATGCAGCAAATTGAGTTTAGTGGTCAAAACCTGCTTATTGATTTATTTGAAGTTTTTGCCAGTGATCCCATGCGATTATTGCCGTATACAACCCAAACACTGTACCAGCAAGCAACCGATGAAACGCAGCAAATGCGCGTATTAGCGGACTATCTTGGTGGCATGTCTGATGAGTATGCACGAAAAACGCATCGACGCTTATTTACCGGGGAGCTGTAAGTAACCTGACGTTGACAGCAGGGAACTTGGTTTATCAATGGAAACTCACTTTTAAATAGCGCCTCAAAGGGTCGATGTAAAGGTGATGGTGCTCCCTTCCAACGCAACAGTGAGTTCCGCATCAATGGCTTCAGCAAAGGCTCTAGCAATAGGCAAGCCTAAGCCAAAGCAATCATTCGCACTTCTCGACTGGTCGCTTTGCCATAGTGGTTCAAATAACTGTGCTAAATTCACGTTTTCGAGCTCGCCGGAAACCTGATTGCTCACTCGAACATTTATCCCATTTGTCGCCCCCTTTTCAATGACAATAAGTGCTTCGGAACCCAGTACACGGTGGCGCTTGGCATTTCTTAGTAAGTTACCAATGATGCTCTCGACTGCCATTAAGTTGGTCTGAATTGGACATTCTGAGCAAGTTGTCTGAATCTCAACATTATCAAATGCTATCTCACCAATCGAACGGTTGATGACTTGCAATACATCAACAACATCGTCTTTAGGTAGCTTTATCTGCTCGTATTTATGTAGCAACATTACATTGGTGACGATGTTTTTCATCCGCTGACTTATTCTTAATACTTCTGGCACAAAGTCATCCGTCAATTCATTGTCTTCCGGGAAACGTGAAATAACTTCCGCCAAATTAATAAGCTCCGTAATGGGCGTTTTTAATTCATGCGAAATATCTGAGGTTAAACGCTTTTCTCGCAAGTACAATTGTCTGTTTTCAACAATAAAACGGTTTAAGCTTTGCTCGACGGGTAATAGCTCAGAAACTGGCTTTTCTAATATTATGGTGTCTGAATCTTTAGAGAAATTTAGTTTGGCTATCTGAGCGTTCATGCTATTCAACGGCGCGAGACCAACATCGACCGTTTTACGAACAAAGACACGAATAAACACCACAACACATACGATAGTCACGATAAAAACGATATCAATGAGCCAAAGAATAAAGTCCAGACCCTCCGACGAGGCCGCGTAGGCAATAACAAGTTCGTCATCAAAAGATTTTTTTTCCCCTTTTAGAGTATGGATTTGCGGAATAAAACGGGTATATATGATCCGTCCCGCACGACCATCTGGCAGGGTTTCACTTACCACTTTACTTTCACCAAGTAATAACGACAAATAGGGTAACTCGTGTTGCGAAAAAAGATCTAAGCTGTCAGAGCGTGCAAAAACTCGGTCGTTCAACCAGATTTGATAATATTCAGGCTCAATATTGCCAGTAAACTCAGGTAAAAATTCACCGGAAAAGTGTAGTTCTAGATGATCTTCATCTTCAGAGACTAGCGTCATCAGCATGCCAACTTTTGTATGCATCGCTTTGTCGAATTGTGAGTCAATCCAAGAATCAACAGCCAAATCTGTAGCGAGTAAAATGGCAACCACAACACCTGTGATGGTAATTGATAATGTGCTAACTAAGTTCCCTCGGATCGATTTCATGGTAATTGCTCAACATAATATCCAAACCCGCGTTTAGTTTTAACTGGCAAACATTGGCCCAACGCTTTGACCTTTTTGCGTAGCGAAGAAAGATGAGCTTCGATGGCATTTTTCGACACGCTATCGAAATTGCCGGTTATATAAGTGCTCAATTTTTCTGGTGTAATAATCTTATTTTGATTAGTAAACAAACATTCCAAAATTTTATACTCATTGGGTGTTAAGTCTATCCGCTGCCCTGCAATTAACGCTGACTTTAGCTGCAAGTCAATGGTTAAGAAACCATGCACAATTTCATCACCGTCTTGTTTAAATGCCCCTCTTCTCATTAGCGTTAATAGCCGTGCATGTAGCTCATCAAACGAAAAGGGCTTGGCGAGATAGTCATCTGCACCACTTAATAAACCCTGCACTCGGTCTTCAGGTTGTGACTTCGCCGACAACACCAACACTCGAGTGTCATTCTTCTGTTGTCTTAGCGCTTTAAGCACACTTATGCCATCCAAACTGGGCAGCATGATATCTAAAATAATTACATCATAGTGATCCATCAGCGCCATACTCAAACCGCTAGAGCCGTCCGCCGTATCATCTACCGTAAAGCCCAGTTTAGAGAGCCCTAAGGTTAAGCTGCGACGCAAGGACTCAGAATCTTCAATCAGTAACACATTCATAAATAAACCTTTGGCTAGTGCTTAATGTCACATAGCTTAGTTGCTCAAACTTAAGATTCGCTAAAGAGAACTTCAACTTTCATCAATTCCGCAGGGTTTCCTAAGCTTTTCTTAAGTTTCGTCGGATAGTCTTGTGATAAATGCAACTATTCTTAAGATTCTATGAACAAAGTACACTTTTCAACTCCTTATGCAAAACCTTTCATGGTGTTTTTCCTTTCCTTGTTGATAATTTTGACGCTTAGCCGTTTAGGGCTATCGGCTTGGATGTTAGAGAGAATGACTGGCTCTGATCCGTTAACCTTTGTGATATCAGGCCTGCGAGTTGATTTGAGTACTACCGCTTATCTAGCAATACCACTCTTATTGTTAATGGTCACGCACTATTTTATACCCAAACTATTGAAGCCTTTAGTTGCTGCGCTTTTAAAAGGGTATATTGCATTGGTTATTGCATTTGCCCTACTCCTCGAAGCTGCAACTCCTGCCTTTATTTTGCAATACGACATCAGACCAAACCGTTTATTTATTGAATATCTGATTTACCCCAAAGAAGTCATTTCAATGTTGTTGAGTGGTCATTTGGGCACAGTGATATTCACCCTACTTTTATGTACTTTGGCTTTAATAACCACCTTGAGATATTTTCCTCGCATTGGCAACGAAGTGCCATCAAAGCGGAATATGGCTATCTCTACTTTTTGTAGCCTTATCTGTTTAGCGCTATTAGCGAGAGGTACTCTAGGTCATAGACCACTAAACCCTGCTACCGTCTACTTCTCACAAGATGCATTGGTTAATTCGCTGACCATCAACTCAGCTTATAGTGTTGCATTCGCAGCAAAAAATATGGGTAGCGAAAAAAGTGCCAGTGCGCTTTATGGTTCGCTACCTAAAGAAAAGGTTTTTGATACAGTAAGAAGAGCAAGTTACAGACAAGATTTTATCTCAAATACACTTCCTACCCTAGCCACTAATCCGGCATACCATCAGGGCAAAAAGAAAAATTTAGTAATTATCTTAGAAGAAAGCTTAGGCGCGCGTTTTGTAAACTCGCTAGGTGGAGCAAACCTAACCCCAGAGTTAGATAAACTGTATCAAGAAGGCTGGGGGCTGGAGAACCTCTACGCAACGGGCACCCGATCGGTTCGCGGAATTGAAGCCGTTATTACCGGCTTTGTACCCTCACCGTCACGCTCCGTCGTTAAACTTTCCAAGTCTCAGCAACAGTTTTGTACGTTGGCGGATATTTTAGCCAAAGAAAACTATACCACACAGTTTATTTACGGTGGCGAAAGCCACTTCGATAACATGAAAAGCTTCTTCTTAGGGAATGGCTTTCAACGTATCGTTGACTTTGATGATATCGAAAGCCCGGAATTCGTTGCGTCTTGGGGCGTCAGCGACGAAGATCTGTTTGCTCAGGCGGATAAAGAATTAACTCAGCTGAGTGAAGAAAAAAAGCCATTTTTTAGCTTGATCTTTACATCTAGCAATCACGACCCATTTGAAATTCCTGACGGAAAAGTAATGTTACCAACAAATCACCAAAGTGATAAACCTGCTCGAGATCTCGCTATCAAGTACGCCGACTATGCGCTCGGAAAGTTTATCGATAAGGCCAAGCGAAGTAGTTATTGGCAAGATACTATCTTTTTAGTCGTTGCAGATCATGATGTCAGGGTGTATGGATCCGAGCCTGTCCCTATTAAGTCTTTTCATATTCCAGCCGTTATTTTGAATTCAGACTTTAATCAAACACAAGATAAAAGATTGGTCAGCCAAATTGATTTACCTGTCACTTTGCTTTCTCTAATAGGGGTTGAGCGCCCAACACCTATGCTTGGTTATGACTTAACCAAACAATATCCAGTGCAAAGAGCGATGATGCAATATTACGATAATTTTGCCTACATTGAAGATGACAAAGCCGCCATTTTGATGCCAGGCAACAAAGTGAGTTATTGGCAATATGACACGGCGACTAAGATGCAAAAACCACTGGTGAATACAACACACACCATTGACTTGAAAGAAAAAGCACTATCTCATGTATTATTTAGTAATTTGGCCTATCAGGAGCAGGTTTATCGATTAAAAGAGTAAAGCATCAGAAATCATTATTAATTATCAGAAGGCTACAACTAATAGGGCCGCGATAAATAAAGGTTATGATAAACAACTAGATCTTTTTGAACAAAATCTACAGGAGCAAGAAGAAACAATTTCCGACTTAGGACCTGAGTCTGAATTACCAACACTGCAAATAATAGCGCATTTATTAGTTAGTCAGCAAAAAATGCAGTTGGCGGACATGCGTAAAAATTCTGCTGAAAACAGATCTGAATTATCAATCGAAGAAATTGTTGCGAGGAAGCAAGCTGATGCATTAGAGCGGAAGATCATCAAGGCTGAATCAATTACATCAAACATAACGTATAGGGATTAATCATGAAATTTAAACACACACTTATTGCTATCGGTTTACTGTCACTCAACGCTACGGCTAGTGATGTAGTAGTTAGGTATGAACAGCCACCTTGGCATATCAATCAGCCATATATGGGCGATAAGTATTCGATTCAGTACGCAAAGGAAAGTGAAAAGAGAAACAAAGTAATTGATAAAGAAAAACTTAAATGTAAAAAGCCTGAGTATTCATTTCCTGACCGTATGGCTTGCCTCAGAAAAGTAAAGAGTGATCACCCTCACCCAATGCCAGAACGAGGGAGCGACGAATACATTCAGGCTCATTACATCGATAAGCTCTCATCAGGTACAACATCAACAAAACTCAAAACGGTGCTGGTTGAGTTAAGTGAAACTCGCAAAAAAACAAGGCAAGTGACGCAGTTCGGTAAGCCGGAACTTGGAGAATTAACCTTTGAACAAGTTAATAGAGAAATTTGTGAGATAGAGCGCATTATTGGTTTTCTCTCAAGTGGAAAATTTTGTGTAAGGTAGAGTCATGGCCACGTTTCTTAGGTTCAGCTTAATTCTGTTTGTATGCTTTTTTCAGCGCTTCATGTTGTTTTGTGCAACGCTGTTTGTGATGTTTGCAGAGATAGTGTATAGCGCTATTGAAGCAACAATTGATAGAGTCGGTTTAGAAATCCACCCACTGTCGGGGCTTGCCAAGGACTTGGGCTCTGCAGGCGTGTTGATCGCACTTATCGTTTTTATCTGTATCTGGGGCAGCTGTTTATATCAAAACCTCTACTAGCAATTAATGACCAATGATGCTTATGTTTGGATGAGAGAATCCAAACATAAGCTTTAGCGCTAACCCATTACTTCCTTTTACGCTTGGTTCTTGTTCCTAAAATACGCTTTTTGTCTCTTTGCTTCTTAGATTTACCAGAATTACGGCGGGTATCTTTAGGCTCTTTGGTTAAATCAGGTTCATAACCTGGCAGCCATTGCGGCGCAAATCGCTCATCTAGGAAAATTTCTATTTCTTCTAGTAGCCACTGTTCATCAATACTCACAAGCGAAATAGCTTGGCCGTTTTGTCCAGCACGACCACTGCGGCCGATACGGTGTACATAGTCTTCAGCAACATAGGGTAACTCAGCATTGAAGACATAGTTTAGCGAGTCAATGTCAATGCCACGAGCTGCTACATCCGTTGCGACCAAGACGCGAATTTCACCTGATTTGAATTGAGATAGCGCTTTGTCACGCGCGCCTTGAGACTTATCACCGTGGATCGCTGCGGTTTTAAGGCCATCTTTATTCAATTCTTTTGCGTAGCTATCAGCACTATTTTTTGTGCGAGTAAACACCAGTACCTGATGCCAATTATTTTTGCCAATCAAGTGGGAGATCAATTCACGTTTGCGATCTTCGTCTACCGAATAGAAAGTTTGCGTAACCGTGCTTGCGGTGCTGTTCTGGGATTCAACACCTACTCGCTTAGGGTCGTTCAACCAAGGCTTTACTTGGGATAACACAGCATCGTCAACCGTAGCTGAAAATAGCAACGTTTGACGTTTAAGCGGCATAGTGCGCATGATCCGTTTAATTTCCCCCATAAACCCCATATCTAACATGCGATCTGCTTCATCGAAGACCAAGTGTTGAATATTTTTGAGTGTTAATGTGCCTTTGATTAGGTGGTCAAGTAAACGCCCTGGTGTCGCAACCACTATGTCTACACCCGCTCTTAAGCGCTTTTCTTGCGGGCCAATATTTACACCGCCATATAAGCACACGACATTTAAGTTAGTGTTCACCACTAACTTTTCAGTATGCTCTGCAACCTGCTGTGCCAGCTCACGAGTCGGCGTTAATATCAATGCCCTTACCGATTTATCACCCTGCGCGGCGCCTATCAGCATGGAGTGCAAAATCGGCAGCATAAAGGCGGCGGTCTTACCGGTTCCAGTTTGGGCACTTGCAATTAAATCACAACCACTGAGCAGCGGTGGAATACTCTTTTCTTGAATTGGTGTGGGTGACTCAAACCCAAGCTCAGTAATTGCGCTTAGTAGTTTAGAATGAAGTTGTAATTCGCTAAATGTCATTGGAGATCAGTATCTATTACCAAAATTGTGCAGATTATAGCAAAGGATTGTAAGGAAAAAAGTGGTAGATAGTTTCATTAAGCTAAACAATAAAGACGATTAACTGATATTATTTTAAAAATCCAATTAAAGTAAATAACTCATTATTATATAAAAAAGAACAAAACTATTTGGAACTTAGACTTGACAAACGCTCAAATTGAAACAGAATTGTAAACTAGGTTAACCGGTGGTTTTCCTATTTAAATATTACGATTTTTAATTTAAAAAAGGATTTAATATGAAACATCTCTTTGCATCTGTCATTATGGCAGCACTTTTGTTCTCTAGTTTGACCTTCGCTATGAATGATAATACTACAATTTATCTCACTGAAAACGGGATCAAAGGAGTTATTCAGACTCAACATAGCGTTAAAACAGAGTCGTTAGATCAGAAAGGCATACATTCTCCAATCGAGTTTTCAGTATCCAATGACATGCTCGATACTATTTCCGCATCTATCAAATATCAAGGCAATCACTATGCTTTGTTACTCAATCAAGTCAAAAAACAAGTTAAAATAACTGGTACTGATATTAATAATAAACCTCTTATTAATACCCCAACACTTCGTGCCGACATAAAGAATATGCTACATGACGTAGAACTTAATAGTGGTTTGATTATGAAAAGCCAATCAACTCTAGATAAGGAGTCGAAACTTGCACTCTTAAAATTCTTCGAATTTTTATCTACCTATCCATTAGGTGAAGCAATTGATCAGCAAATAGAGAGCAAAATCAGTGCACAAGATTGGACCGATCTCTGTGCGTATATGGGTAAATCAAAGACTGCTGTTTGGGATATTACTAACTCGTCTGTAAAGACAAAAAATTATATCGTCGGTGGTCATGGCTTTTGCGCAGCTAGATGTGGTGCGGGTTGTCCAATGTTTGGTGATGGTCAATATACTCAAGATTGCTTGAATCACGATGCCTGTGCCGATGTTGAAGGTGAGCAACTAGGTGTATGTGGTGACGAATGGACTTCAGCCTCAGACGACTTTTGGTTTTCTCCTGACTGTACAACTCCGCCACCCTCATTACGTTAAAATAATATTTTTTGGCTGGTATTCTGTTTTGCAAGCAAGGTAACTACATCAATATAGGCAAGGAAAAAAATTTATTATTTAGTTGTTCTAAATGAGAGTTTTTTAACGCAGTGAGCGTCGGATTTACGGCATCAAGTTGAGCATGTATTAAGTGAAATTGGTATTGTCAGCTTAGGTTAATCTATCGGGCGCACAATTACCTGAAATGACTAATAAGGAAATGTTCATGTCACAACAAAGATTGAAGCTATTAACGATAAGTCTTTGCTTAATAGCCTTTACACCTTTGCTTGGTTTACTTCTTGCTGAGCTTATCGTTGAGATCCTTCACTGCCACGTTGCAGAAAGTGGTAGTTCAGATTGTATCGTCGCCGGCTATGATTTTGGTATGCCATTAGCAATTTTATACGCAGGTGGTTGGGTAAGTATGATTACGGTCCCTGTTGCAGGCTTGGCTGCTTTAGTTTGTTACATCAAATACCGTGATGCAAAACTAAATAACAACCAATAAAAAAGGGGCTTAACGCTAATGCCAGTCAGTTAAGCTGACTGGCATTTGTTTTTTTATGTGGGTACTTTGATGGCTTAGGCTTTATC
>NZ_NSDG01000103.1:0-23261 GCF_002289345.1 Pseudoalteromonas sp. HM-SA03
AAACTGCTCCAACAACTGGGAAAAATAAACCCCGCTTAAAAAAGCGGGGTTTATCATCAATCTGAAAAGCCCTGAACGGGCTTTTTAAATACAAACTAATATGGGTTGTAATCTGTGATTACAACTTGGCAAATGCACGCTTTGCAGCATTGATAGTGTTAGCGATTTCTTCGTCAGAATGTATTGTGCTCACGAAACCCGCTTCGAATGCAGATGGGGCTAAATAAACGCCTTCATCTAGCATCAGATGGAAGAACTTTTTGAAGCGCTCTAGGTCGCATTCAGTTGCTTGCTGATAGCTGGTTACTTTCTTAGCGTCAGTAAAGAAGAAGCCAAACATACCACCTGCGTAGTTAGTCGTAAGCGCGATACCTGCTTCATCAGCAGCCGCTTGGAAGCCTTCACACAGGGTTTTACTCTTAGCTTCAAGCGCTGCGTGTAGCCCTTCTTTTGAAAGCAGCTCTAGCGCTTTTAAACCGGCAGCCATGGCAATTGGGTTACCAGACAACGTACCTGCTTGATAAACGGGACCAACAGGTGCGATGTAATCCATGATCTCTTTTTTACCACCAAACGCACCCACTGGCATACCGCCACCAATCACTTTGCCTAAACAGGTCAAGTCTGGGGTGATGTTGTAGTATTGTTGAGCACCACCAAGTGCAACACGAAAGCCTGTCATGACTTCATCAAAGATAAGCACACTTTGATTGTTAGTACATACTTCGCGCAGGCCTTCTAAAAAGCCTTCTACCGGTGGAATACAGTTCATGTTTCCAGCAACTGGCTCGATGATCACACAGGCGATTTGATCTTTGTACTGCTCAAAAATCGCTTTTACTTCATCAAGATTATTAAAGGAAACCGTTAGCGTATGCTTGGCAAAATCGGCAGGAATACCCGGTGAGTTAGGCACGCCCATGGTTAGAGCTCCTGAGCCTGCTTTAACAAGCAAAGAGTCAGCGTGACCGTGGTAACAGCCTTCAAACTTTAAGATTTTATCGCGGCCGGTGTAACCACGAGCAAGGCGAATAGCGCTCATGGTCGCTTCTGTACCAGAGCTTACCATGCGTACTTTTTCAATAGATGGTACTAGCGCTTTTACTTTTTCCGCCATTAGGATTTCAGTTTCCGTCGGCGCGCCGTACGATAGGCCATTTTCAACCGCTTCAAGCACTGCTTTTTTAATCTCTGGATGGTTATGACCTAAGATCATTGGGCCCCAAGAACCCACATAATCAATGTACTGTTTACCATCGGCATCAAAGGTGTGAACGCCTTCGGCTTTGGTGATAAATAGTGGCGTACCACCTACACCATTAAAAGCGCGAACAGGAGAGTTAACGCCTCCAGGGATTGAGTCTTGGGCGCGTTTGAATAAGTCTTGACTGATTGTCATTGTCGATCCTTTTTAGCTTTCACGTTTGCGGCTAAACCAAGGTACTTCTACCTCGTATTTTTCCACTTGGTTTTCAACACCTAGCGTTAGGGCAAAAAGTGCCATACGGATCAATACACCATTTTGAACTTGGCGGAAGATAGCTAGGTTGTCGTTGTTATTTAGGTCGTTGTCTAGCTCGTTTGCATCGCTGCGGCTATCGCGTGGTAATGGGTGCATTAATACTGAGCTTGGTTTACAGTGAGCGTCGTAAATTGCTTGGCTGATCCTAAAACCGCCACGGTATTTGTTTGCTTCTTCTTGAGAAGGGAAACGCTCTTCTTGAATGCGGGTTTGGTAAACGATATCGGCGGCTAAATTGCCTTCCATCTTAGACACGACTTCAACACGGTGACCGGCATTGTCTACGACATCTAAAATAGACTGAGGCATTTGTAAGCCATCCGGTGCAACCATTGTAAAGCGGATATCTTTGTAGTGGCTAAGTAACTTTGATAAAGAATGCACGGTGCGACCATATTTTAAATCACCGACTAGCGCGATGTGCATGCCGTCAATTCCAGTACCAAAGCGGCTAAGCTCTCGGTCAATTGTCAGTAAGTCTAACAGTGCTTGAGTTGGATGCTCATTAGGGCCATCGCCACCGTTGATGACAGGAACGTCGGAGCCAGTTGCAAACTCGGCAACTGAGCCTGCGTCTGGGTGGCGCATTGCCACGGCGTCAGCATAAGCGGAAATCACACGGGCGGTATCATACAAAGATTCGCCTTTTGCCAGTGCTGAGCTTTGCATACCTGTGGTTTCACGGACTAGGCCGCCCAGCAGGTTGAATGCGGTGCCGAAACTTACGCGTGTTCTCGTACTTGGTTCAAAGAATAGATTTGCCAAAATCGCCCCATTGAGTACTTGAGTACGTTTTTGCTTTTTAGCATAGGGTTCCATTTTTTTGGCAATGGAGAAGATGTGTTCAATAGAATCTCTGTCTAGTTGATTGACAGAAAGAATGTTTTCACCTTGGAAACTGAACATTTGGCGATTCCTAAAGACAAATTGACTACCGGGTTGCAGGTCGCTTACCCAACCAGATAACACGCAGACTGTGGGCGGTTACTTGGGCGCATATTATACCCAAGTACCCCCAATAATGCACGGTTACAGTGCAGGTTTTAAAACGGCAAGAAAGACAATGGCTAATAGGATTAATACGGGAAATTCATTGAAAAAACGATAGAACTTGTCACTTTTACGATTGCGATCATGTTTGAAGTCGGCAAGTAATTTAAAGCAATAACCATGATACATATAGAGTAAAATCACTAAAGTCAGCTTGTAGTGTAGCCACATACTGTGCTTAAACCACTCACGTCCATATTCTGTAATCGTTAAGACCCCAAACACAGCGGTGAGAATAGCAAATGGGGTTACAAAAAAGAGCAGACGGCGCTCCATGATTTTTAGCATTGAGCTGCAAGATTTTTCTTCCGTCATCGCATGATATACAAATAGGCGTGGCAGATAAAAAATCCCTGCAAACCAGGCAATCATAAAAAAGATATGTAAGGCTTTATACGTTAGCAATAAGCTCATTATAAATTCCACTTTTTAGACTAGAGTAAACTGTTTCTGGTGGTGAGTATGTGACGAATTTGGTCCCATCGCAATAATCCAAGTATTTGTTTATCATCCTTTTGATTATAAATATACACCGCGCCCGAACGCTTGTCTTTTAGCACATCAAAGGCGTCTGCTAAGGTCGCTTGTGTGCTTAGTCCTTGCAGCTCGATATAAGAGACCGATACGCTGCCCTCGGAGATCAAGTTTAAATCGTATTCGGCTAAGCGGTAGCCGCTTTGTTCATCATAAACAATGAGCGGTGTTTGGCTATCAACCGCGGATAGGGTTTCCTTTATCTGCTCTTTGTCATCGGAATAGAGCAGTTTAAAATTCTCATCCATCTCAGCCACTATCCCCACTTTCTGCAATGCCTCATTTGCTGGGGATACTTGATAAGGCAGTCCTTGAAAGTCCAGTTGTTGTATAAAAATAGAGCGGTTGCCAAATGCCTGCAAAGCCGTAACGTAAGCTGTGGTGATCACCAGCATAGCTGGAACGATTATTTTTGGGTTTGAAGTCAGCTCCATCACCGCAGTAAGTGCAGCAAGCGGCGCGTGCAAAGTCGCCGCAAGTAAGCCAGCCATACCGAGTACACCATAAGTTCCCGCAACATCGACGCTTGGTTCAATAAATTGAGCAAAGAAAGACATTAAGGTGCCCATGATAACCCCAAGCCCAATCACTGGACCAATAATGCCACCGGGAATACCAAGTCCAATTGCAAATAAAGTCGCCATTAGTTTGGCAATCAATATTGTGGTAAGTAGTTGTAAGTTGTGGGGAGATTCAACGGCTTGGGTGATTGCGCTCATACCTGAGCCCATGGCTCCCGGTACGGCATAGCCAATTAATCCCGCAATTAAACCCGCTAATAAAAGACGAGGAAACATGCTGATGGGTTTAAAGGTTTTGATGATCAGCATTAGATTTTGATTGAAGGCAAAAGCAACCGCTCCTAATGCAGCACCACAAATAATTAAATAAGGGTAATGCCAAAAACTCAACGGAGTGATATGAATGAGTGCCAGCTCGGAACTATTACCAAACACATATTGTGTGCTCATTGCACCGATCACTGAAGCCAACATCACGGGAACGAAAATGTGGATTTTATACTCCCTGAGCACGACTTCCATGACGAATATCACCGCTGCAAGCGGGGTATTAAATGAGGCGGCAATACCTGCAGCTACACCGCAACCAGCTAAAGTTCGCGCGGCATTGAGTGGTAGATGTAAACGCTCTGACAGAATGCTAGCTGCTGTTGCCCCCATGTGCACAGATGGTCCTTCTCGACCAACAGAAAAGCCACTGATCAAAGCAACGGCACCACCAAAAAATTGGTTAGCAGAATTCCAAATTGGCATATGACCGTAGTGGTGTTTGATCCGATTGATCACATATGGAATACCCAAACGATAATGCTTAAACCCTGTTAAGGCGGCAAACACAGCGATGAGTAGCGCAGCAAGCACAGGCAAAAATAGCCGATGTAGCTCAGAAAGCTCAGTAAAGTCATCAGGTTTATCGAGAAATGTGCCTTGGATTAATTCAATAGTAAGACGAAAAGCAATGATAAGTATCGCCGCAAGTAGGCCTGCACCGGCACCA
The DNA here is from genome assembly GCF_002289345.1 of Pseudoalteromonas sp. HM-SA03. Classification (GTDB taxonomy): domain Bacteria; phylum Pseudomonadota; class Gammaproteobacteria; order Enterobacterales; family Alteromonadaceae; genus Pseudoalteromonas. Next base: position 4,625 of record NZ_NSDG01000103.1, read on the forward strand.
AGTAGGCACAGTTGCGCTGAAGTTTTAGGTTTTGCAAGGCTTCGTCTTAATGTATCCAACGACATGAACGTCATTCCACAATAGTAAACCGTTTAAGAATATCAAATTTTTTATACTAAGTCCTTGTGCCAACGCAACTTAACTAAGGCAATAGTCATATTTTCCTTGGTTAAGCATATAGATACCAATTTATATCAAAATACATTCAATAGCAGGTCACGTGCAGAGTTAAGAATCTCTTAATGACAAAAAAAATAAATAAAAACGTTTTAACAGGTGAGCGAGGAGTTCTTTCTTCTAAAAATGGATCATTTATCAAAGATAACTGGTACAAACGCTATACTTGATTAAAATACTCAGGTATTAGATAATTTGCAGATTACAGGATTAGGGGTCTAAATCTATGTCTGAACAATTACCAATTCAGTTTTCTGACGCTGCTGCAAGCCGCGTAAAGGAACTTATTGAAGAAGAAGAGAATGCCAATCTTAAGCTACGCGTCTATGTAACGGGTGGCGGTTGCTCAGGCTTTCAATATGGTTTCACTTTCGATGAAAAAGTAAATCCGGGTGATTTAGAAATCGTAAAAAACGGTGTCACTATGGTTGTCGATCCAATGAGTATTCAGTATTTAATTGACGGTATTGTAGATTATACTGAAGGGCTTGAGGGCGCACGTTTCTTTGTGAGCAACCCCAATGCCACAACCACTTGTGGCTGTGGCGCAAGTTTTAGCGTCTAGACATTATTCGCGCTACGTTTTACTAAAGAGTCATGCTTTTGTCATGGCTCTTTTTGTTTCTATCCATCACAACTCAATTCGCTTTATTCGTCACAAACTACCTGTTAGATACATCATTAAGACAAAAAAGCCTAAAACAAAAGATGAAAATACTAAGATGTAGATAAAGCCTTTTTTCCCTTGCTTAAGCGGCACGCGGTTAGAACGAAGGAAGTAAATCCAGCCTAAGCACAATAGAATTGGCAGTAAAAACAGTAATCGAATCATCTAGCAATAGCCTCTTTTTTAATCACTTAGTAAATGTTAGCTGTAAGTTTTTATTTTTTAAAGAAAAATAATTTATTTCAAATACTGGTACATTTTTTAAAAAATTTGTTAAAGTGTTACTGGATATTACAACCCTTAATGAATTAAGAAAAAGTAAAAAATTAATTAGGTGTTACTCGTGTTTTAGTCTATACCTAATTGGGTACATAGGGACAAGTTAACATTTTGTCTACGTGTTACTGGCTTGGCATAACTTATCTCAGCTAGCTGGTAAGTTGTACCGCATTCGGGGTAAACTGTAGGCTTGAGCGAGTTCTAAGGGCAAAATACTGAGTTCATACAGGCTTAACATTTTGCATTGTAGAGTTCCTCGATAAGATACAACTGTAATATTTAGATAATAACTAAATGAGACGGGCATATTTCATTTAGATAATTTAGTCTTTCATCTAGTAGGAGATGTTTAATTATGATGGGTAAAACGGTTTCTTCTGAAGAAAACGGCAAACTAACAAAGTGGCTAAAATCGAAACGCCACGAGAAAGGTCACACGATGCGCAGTCTTGCGCAGGTGTTAGGTACGCCTCATTCATTCATCGGTAAAATTGAAAACCAAGAGCGTCGATTGGATGTCATTGAGTTTTTACGTTACTGCGAAGCGTTAGAAGTTGATCCTTATGAAGGCTTACAGCTAATCAAAGAAGATCAATAAGCGTTTAGTTAGCAAAAAACGTAAAAGGTGCAAGGACCTGCACCTCTAGTTTTTGTTAGCATGATACGCCTTTTCAATGGCATAAAGCTTATGCCGAATTAAATATAAAAACAATAATGATGGAAGCACCATAAGCGCAGTTAGCGCGAAGAAGAGTGCCCAATTACCTCCAAGTAAATCATCTATCACAAAACCACTATAGCCCGATAGCACGGTTCGGCCTAAGCTGCCAAGTGATGCAAGTAAGGCATAGTGGGTTGCGCTAAATGCTCTATCACAGAGCATAGAAATAAATGCCACCATCGCAACTAGTGACCAAGCTTGGGTAAAGCCGTCCACGACAATTGCCAGCGCGTAAAGGTGCTCTTTAGGACCTACAATCGCAATCCAAGAAAACATTAAATTTGATGCGGCCATAGCAACGCCGCTAATAAATAAGCCCTTTACGATACCGTATTTATGGTTAAAGATGCTGCCAAGAAAAGCAAATACGATAGTGATCACACCGGTACCAAGCTTTGAATATTGCCCGATTTGGGTGTTTGTAAAGCCCACTTCTTTATAAAATACAATGGACATACGGGCTAAGAAAGCCTCTCCTATCTTAAATAGGAAAATAAAGGCGAGTAGGGCACATGCCGTTTTAACCCCATTCTTTTCAAAAAACCGCTTAAAGGGTTCAATCAGAGTTACAGCAAGCCAGGCATAGATCTTTTTGGAAGCATTTGACGAAGCGCTGTGGTTAAGTTTTTGCTCGTAGCTCTTCTGTAGCTGAGCTTGCACTTGCTCGCGATGAGATTTTGGTTCTTTTGCCAACAAAGTGACAACTAACAAACACACTACGATGACGCTTAGCATCTGGTAGATAATGGGCCAACTAAAGCCGGGTAAATCAGCCATAAAGAATGGAATTGCACCAAGTAAGGCATAGCCAGACCACCAACCTGAAGTCGCCATCGCTGCCGCTGCCGTTGCCTTTTCACTTTCATTTTCTGGCAAAATGTCGATGCGATAAGCATCTATTGCAATATCTTGAGTAGCTGAAAATAATGCAATAATAAAGCACAATAATGCAGCATGTGAAAGGTGGTCTTTAATTGAAATTGTAGCTAATGTAAAGGTGGCAATAATAATTATGAGTTGGCAGCTTGCTATCCAACTTCGTCTTTGCCCTAAGCGATTATACAGCAGGGGGATTTTTATTCGGTCAACGAGTGGGGACCACAAAAAGTTGATAGTATAGGCGCCATATACTAGGCCAAATAGGCCAATGGTGCTACGGCTTAACCCCTCATCTTTAAGCCAAGCTGACATCACCGAGCCAATCAATACCCAAGGAAAACCACTACTTATTCCAAAAGCAAAGACAGTTAATAGACGTTTGTCTTTGTAATAACCAAGATATTGTGAAAAGCTAGATGATATCAACATAAAAGGGTATTACTCTGGCTGCTTTAATACTTCGACTGAAAGAATAATGACGGGCTCTTTAGGTATAAAGGTATAGCCAAGCTTTTCATTGTAGCCGGTTTCCACCTTCATAATCGCGTCCAGTGTTTCATAGCCTTCAGACACATTCCCGAACACGGCAAAACCCCAGCCTCTACCCGGGTTCAAGTGATCGTTGTTATCCATATTAAAGAAAAACTGTCTGGTACCTGAGTGTGGTTTGTTGTCTTGGTAGGCCATGGCAATGGTATACATATCATTTTTCAAACCATTACCGCTTTCATTGAAGATAGCTTCGCGCTCAAACATACCATCGTACTCTTTGTCGTAACCTCCACCTTGGATAACAAAGTCTTTTTCGTTGGCTTCATCACGCTCAACTCGATGAAAGACAGAGCCGTTATAGTCTTTGTTGATAACGTAAGTTAAAAAGTTATTCACTGTAATAGGCGCTCTCGATCTGTCTAGTTCGACAATAATCGGCCCTTTACTAGTATTGATTTGAACTCGAGGGAATAGATTATTCTTTTGTACGAATTTACCGTTCATTTCGGCAAATACATTCATACTTAATAATAGGATGGTTAAGCTTAGAATTATTTTTTTCATTAACTTCCTCTCACAAATTGAATAAATTCAGGATCTTGAACGATTCGAGTCACAACCTGTTGAGCTAGATTGTTGAGCTGTTCTTCGATTTTGGCTTGGTCGTGTTTTAGTGGACCATTTAAATTAGCGCTACCTTTATATTGCTTTTTGAAACTGCGAGTGCCTTGCTTTATCAGTACGGTGACGTCAGCATCAGCATCACTTTGATGAGTCGAGAAAGATTCATCAATAATGGCTTTAAAGCGATTGATATCCACAGTGACTTGCATTGCAGCAACCGGTGTTATTTGCGCGCCATGTGCAGTGAGTGCTTGCGTTAATACCTGATTGAAATTAACTGGTAAATTAGCATCAGGTACGTAAAGTGCGGGTTCTTGGTTTTTCACGCGAATGGTGTATTTTGTGGTTCGTAGATCGTTTACTTTGACCGCCACGTTGGCGGCAAGCGCGTTTGACGAAGGTCCTTGATATTCCGGATGAAGAATGACACTGCGTGGTGAGCTTTCACAGCCCACGAGTATCAAGGTTAGCAAAATAATCAGCAATGAAAAACGCATGAAGTTAGCTCCTTTTTATTGCACTTAAAACAGTGAATTTTTTGTTGTTGCCTAGTGTTTTGCTGTTACCGAACAAACGCTTGAGTTTATCGTCGTATTCCAAGTGGCGGTTACCGATAATTCTTAACTCACCCCCATGGCGAAGCGCAGCCTTAGCTTGTAAAAACATCTGCCAAGCAATGTGATCGGTGATTGCGTTGGCCTGATGAAATGGTGGGTTACACAGTATCAGATCCGCACCGTAATTTTCAAAACCCGTAAGGCAGTCATTTTGAACAAACTGACAATCAGCAACACGCTCGGGTAGGTTATTCACGATATTTTGCTCCGCACTATGCACTGCCATCGCGGACTCGTCGATAAAGGTGACGGTGGCATTTGGCATTTTTGCGAGCGTCATCAATCCGATGACACCATTACCACAGCCGAGATCAATGACCTTCAATGGTTTCTTACCCATAGGAAGGTAATTGATAAAAAAACGTGCGCCAATATCAAGAGAGTCTCGTGAGAAGACATTTGCTTCATTCGACAAGATAAAATCAGTTTTTTCCAGCGGCCAAGACACAGGGAATTTACTATCAATGGCTTTGGCTGACGTCTTGCTGAATACCAAGCGCGATTTTTTTACCGCTAAGCTAGTCGTTGGCTCTGTCAAAAAGTGGCTAAAGCTTTTTAAAGTTGAAGTGTGAATTTCTTTTGCTTTGCCAGCCGCAATTACGGGAATGTCCGTAGTCAGTTTACTTAACTGTGCAAGCTGCGCTTGCAATAGCCCTGAATTTTTGGGAATTTTTATTAATATCAGATCGATATCTTTTGGCAGCTCATCCATGCTAGTGAGTACATCAACCTTAGCGTCCGCAAGTTCGTTGGCCTCTAAATTATACTCATAGGCGAGGGTACTTACATAAGAGTCGGTTACTACCGTACAGTGTTTGTCAGCAAGTGCACAGCATAATGCGCCAAAACTATCGTTGAGAATGAGAATACGGTTTGCATCGCGGTGATGTTCAAAGACATAATCTAACAGGTATTCGTCGGCTGAATCCCAAGCTTGTAAGCTGCGATTTTTTTGATCGAGTGGAAACCTATGTAGCGTAAAAGGGTTTCCGGCTAGAATTGCATCAGTCGTCATGTGAATGTTCTATAAATAAAAGCAGCGGGTAGTTTAACATGAGAGCAGTAGACAAAGCACGGAACTTGCCGTGCGGTTTTAGCTATCAAGCACAGGCTATTAGCTTCGATAAAAGTCTAGCGCTATATAATGTACTACTGAATACCCTTGCGTGGCAGCAAAATACCATCACCTTATTTGGTAAGACCCATCAAACGCCTCGACTTGAACGCTTTATTGCCGACCCTGATGTGCACTATAGTTATTCGGGAAAGCGACTTGAAAATGCTCCTTGGCCTTCGGTATTGATTGGGATCAGACAAACGCTAGAACGCAGATTTAATATTCCTTTTAATGCGGTATTGGCCAATTATTATCGTAATGGTCAAGACAGCATGGGCTGGCACAGTGATGATGAACCCGAACTCGGTTTGACGCCCATAATTGCTTCACTGTCGCTTGGCGCGACCCGCAAATTTAAAATACGCCACAAAGTCAGCCACTGTGTAACCGATATCTTATTGGAAACAGGTAGCTTATTGATAATGCAAGGTGATAGTCAGCGCGACTATCAACATGCTTTGCCAAAGCAGAGCAAGGTGTCCCAAGGTCGCATTAATCTCACCTTCCGAAGTGTTGGAAATACGCGCTGAACGGCGTATAGTAGCGTCACGAATTGCTCTAGGAGACAAAGTATAATGTCAATGCAATCACAGATTTATGACAAAATAGCTGAAGCCGTTGCGTGCAAGCATCTGAACGTTATTAATGAAAGCCATATGCACAGCCGTGGCGAAGAGTCTCACTTTAAAGTCATTGTTGTAAGCGAACAATTTATCGGCCAGAGGCTGCTGCAACGTCATCGAAAGATCAATGAAGTGCTAAAAAATGAGCTGCAAAACCATATTCACGCTTTGGCCATTCATGCCTATACACCAGAAGAGTTTTCAGAAAAGGAAGGTCAGGCGCCTGAGTCACCAAAATGCTTGGGTGGTTCTAAGTTCGATAGCTGATCAGATGTGTGTTTTACATATCTGCCAGTACACTACGCAGTAATTTTAATAAAGTGAGTCCAATCTCACTTTTATTTTGTATCAAATCAATGGATAGGATCTCTTATGGTCATCAAACCAAAAATTCGTGGATTTATTTGTACCAATGCGCATCCGGTAGGCTGTGCGGCACACGTTCAAGAACAGATTGAGTACGTAAAACAACAAGGCCAAATCGAAAATGGTCCTAAGAATGTATTAGTGATTGGTGCATCGACAGGTTATGGCTTGGCATCGCGTATCACGGCTGCATTTGGTGCCGGTGCGAAAACGCTAGGTATCTTCTTTGAAAAAGAAGGTTCAGAAAAGAAAACCGCGTCAGCGGGTTGGTATAATACGGCTGCCTTCCAACAAGCTGCAGAAGAAGCGGGTTTGTGGTCTAAAAATATCAATGGCGATGCGTTTTCTGATGAGTTGAAGCAAAAAACCATCGACACCATTAAAGCTGAATTGGGTAAAGTAGATTTAGTGGTATACAGCCTTGCGTCTCCTCGTCGCAAAGACCCTAAATCTGATGAAGTTTATTCTTCAACACTTAAGCCAATTGGCTCAGCTATCACAACTAAAAACTTGAATACTTCAAAGCGCGTTATTGATGAAATGACGGTTGAAGCCGCGAACGAAGATGAAATCGCCAATACGGTTAAAGTGATGGGTGGTGAAGACTGGGAACTTTGGATTGATGCGCTTAAGCAAGCTGATGTACTGGCTGATGGTTTCAAGACAACGGCATACACTTATATTGGTAAAGAGTTGACTTGGCCGATATACGGTCATGCGACTATTGGTAAAGCAAAAGAAGACTTGGACCGTGCGACGCTGGCAATTCGCGAAACCACTGCTGATATTAAAGGCGAAGCTTATGTGTCTTCACTGAATGCAGTAGTGACGCAGGCAAGCTCTGCTATTCCAATTATGCCTCTTTATATCTCTGCGCTATTCAAAGTGATGAAAGGTGATGGAACTTATGAAGGGACAATCGAGCAAATTCATGGGTTGTTTACTGAAAATCTATATGGTCAATCACCACGCTTTGATAATGGCGGTCACTTGTTCCAAAACTATAAAGAACTAGAAGACGGCGTTCAAGCTCGTGTGCAAACTATTTGGGATACTGTTGATACTGATACAATTGATGAACTGACGGATTATGTTGGTTATCACAACGAATTCTTGAAGCTATTCGGCTTCGGGGTTGACGGCGTAGATTACGAAGCTGATGTGGATGCAACGGTAGAAATTAATCACCTCGTTTAATTTCACGGTTTGTGATTTCACGGTTTGTGATTTTGCGGGCAAAGTGCGAATTGGTACTTTGCCCGTTTTTGTTTGACCGTGAATTTTTACTTATTTTGCAGATTAGGGTAAGAAAAATTTTATCTATGCAACTTTGGTCTATACTCCTTCCAGTGATGGATTTTTCAACTAATCTAAATCCACGTTAAAGTCGTATTAATTTCATAATTCCACTCGCATACTCAGTACGATTAATGTTAAAATCAGAGAAATATGTGAGGACTTTTATCACGACGCTGCTTTTTTGTGCGCGTTGAGAGGTATTTTAAAGGGGCTTGTTTGGGAACCCTATCCGGACTCATAACTTTCTGCTCTTTATACCTAATACTTAGTACAAACGAGGTGGCGCTGTGGTGACTAAAGATATTTTCAGTTTCTTTCCGTTAATGTAATGCAAGTGCGTATGATCAACATAAAAAAAGGTCTGGACTTACCAATAGAGGGCGCACCTCAGCAAGTTATTCATGATGGTTCTGCTGTCAAACGAGTAGCTGTGCTAGGTGAAGAATTCATCGGTATGCGTCCTACCATGCATATTCGTGTGGATGACCAAGTCAAAAAAGGCCAAGTTCTTTTTGAAGATAAAAAGAACCCAGGCGTCAAGTTTACTGCGCCAGCTTCTGGTGTAGTTAAAGAAATTAACCGTGGTGCTAAGCGTGTACTTCAATCCGTTGTGATCGAAGTTCAAGGCGACGAGCAAATCACTTTCGAGAAGTTTTCAGCTGCTGATTTAAGCAACTTAGACTCTGAAAAAGTGAAGGAAGTGCTAATTGAGTCTGGTCAATGGCCAGCGCTTCGTGCACGTCCATTCAGCCGTGTCGCTGTGCCGAGTGCAACACCTAGCTCAATCTTTGTGACAGCAACAGATACTAATCCGTTAGCAGCAGATCCTGCTGTTATCATCGCAGAAAACGTGGAAGCGTTTGAAGCGGGTCTAGCGGTGGTATCTCGTTTGACTGAAGGCAAAGTATTTGTGTGTAAGAAAGCGGGTGCTAACGTACCTAGTTCTTCTATCTCACAAGTAGAAGTTCATGAGTTTGCAGGTGTGCACCCAGCAGGTAACGTGGGTACTCACATTCACTTCCTAGATTCTGTAGGTACAAACAAGCAAGTTTGGCACATTGGTTATCAAGATGTCATCGCGTTTGGTAAGTTGTTCCTGACAGGTGAAATCTACTCAGACAGAGTTATTGCTCTAGCAGGTCCTCGAGTTAAGAACCCTCGCTTAGTAAAAACTCATGTCGGTGCGTCGCTAACAGATTTAGTTGCAGGCGAGCTTGAAGACGGTGATAACCGAGTCATTTCTGGCTCTGTGTTAGCTGGTAAAACAGCAACTGGCCCTCACGCTTACCTTGGTCGTTACCATACTCAAGTATCAGTTTTACTTGAAGGTCGCGAGAAAGAGCTATTTGGCTGGATCGCTCCGGGTAGTGACAAATTCTCAGTAACACGTACATTCATTTCACACTTAACACCTAGCCGTTTGTTCAAGATGACAACGTCTACTGGTGGTTCTAAGCGTGCGATGGTACCAATCGGTAACTATGAGCGTGTTATGCCACTCGATATTTTGCCAACGCTATTATTACGTGATCTTATTTCACGTGATCTAGATTCTGCGATTTCGTTGGGTGCACTAGAGCTAGATGAAGAAGATTTAGCACTATGTACTTACGTATGTCCGGGCAAATATGAGTACGGTTCAATCCTGCGCGATTGCCTGACTACTATCGAGAAGGAAGGTTAAAAATGGCCTTAAAGAAATTTTTAGAAGACATTGAACCTCACTTTGAACCTGGTGGTAAACACGAGAAGTGGTACGCGCTTTACGAAGCCGTAGCAACTATCTTCTATACTCCTGGTTATGTAAACAAAGGTGCAACGCACGTTCGTGATAACATCGACCTAAAACGTATTATGATTTTAGTGTGGATGGCGACGTTCCCTGCAATGTTCTTTGGTATGTTCAACATCGGTCACCAAGCTGCACTTGCACTAGGTAACGGTTTTGAGCTTGCTAATACTTGGCAGGTAGCTATCTTCCAAGCGCTTGGCGGAGAATTAACCGCTGATGCCGGGTGGGGCGCCAAGATGTTCTATGGTGCGTGTTTCTTCTTGCCTATTTATGCAACTGTGTTTGCGGTTGGTGGCTTCTGGGAAGTGTTATTCGCGTCAGTTCGCAAGCACGAAGTAAACGAAGGCTTCTTCGTAACCTCAGTGTTATTCGCGCTTATCCTGCCTGCAACAATTCCGCTATGGCAAGCTGCTTTAGGTATTACGTTCGGTGTTGTAATCGCGAAGGAAATCTTCGGCGGTACAGGTCGTAACTTCCTAAACCCAGCACTTGCAGGCCGTGCGTTCTTATTCTTTGCGTACCCTGCTGACATTTCTGGTGACACAGTGTGGACAGCTGTTGATTCGTTCTCTGGTGCAACTTACTTAGGTCAAGCGACTGCAGGTTCACTAGACTACAGCAATATGGACCTTTGGTTTAACGCGTTTTACGGCTTTATCCAAGGCTCTGTAGGTGAAACATCAACACTAGCAATCTTACTTGGTGGTTTGTTCCTTGTTTATGTTCGTATCGCTTCATGGCGCATCGTACTAGGTACATTCATTGGTATGGTTGTAATGTCATTCGTTCTAAATGCAATTGGCTCTGAAACAAATGCTGCGTTTGCTATGCCTTGGCACTGGCACTTAGTACTTGGTGGTTTTGCATTTGGTATGTTCTTTATGGCAACAGACCCTGTATCTGCGTCGTTCACAGACAAAGGTAAGTGGTTATACGGTGCACTAATCGGTGTAATGGTTGTGCTTATCCGTGTTGTTAACCCGGCATACCCAGAGGGCATGATGTTAGCAATCTTATTCGCTAACCTTTTTGCTCCACTATTCGACCACTTCGTAGTGCAGTCAAATGTGAAGAGGAGATTGGCACGTGTCAACTAATAATGAATCAATGGGCAAAACGCTCGGCGTAGTTGTTGGCTTATGTTTAGTGTGTGCAATCGTAGTATCTTTTGCTTCGGTTCAGCTTCGTCCTATGCAGCAAGCAAACAAAAACGAAGATATTCAACGTAACATTTTAGCCGTTGCTGGCTACGATAAAGTTAAAAACGTATCTGAAGTTTTTAACCAAAATATCGAATCACGTGTTGTTAGTCTTAAAACGGGTGAGTTTGTTGAAGACGTTAAAGCGGAAACTTTTGATTTTGAAGCGACTAAGTTTGATGCCAAACGTAGTTACAAGCTTTCAAAAGAAGAAGACAAAGCGGGTATTCAACGTATCACAAATAACTCTCCAGTTTATTTTGCAAAAGATGACCAAGGTAAAGTGTCTACTATCATTCTACCAATCCAAGGTTATGGCCTTTGGGGTGTGATGTATGGCTTCCTTGCGCTAGAAGCTGATGGTGAGACGATTAAGTCAATCAACTTTTATAAGCACAGTGAAACTCCTGGTCTTGGTGGCGAAATCCAAAACCCTAAGTGGACTGCACTTTGGGAAGGTAAAGAGCTTCCTATCGACGTTGTTAAAGGTAGTGCTGGCGGTAACGAACACAAGGTAGATGGTCTATCTGGTGCGACACTTACTTCTAATGGTGTTGATCATACAGTAGATTTCTGGACAAGCGACAAAGCGTTTGGTCCATTCCTTGCGAAAGTACGTAAAGGAGCATTGAACTAATGGCTAATGCAAAAGAAATGAAGGAAGTCTTGTTTGGTCCTGTTTTTGCGAACAACCCGATTGCACTGCAAGTGTTGGGTATCTGTTCTGCACTAGCGGTAACTTCAAGCCTTAAAAATGCACTTATCATGTCAATTGCGTTGACATTGGTTACTGCGTTTTCAAGTTTATTTATCTCAATGATCCGTAATCACATTCCTTCAAGTGTGCGTATCATTGTCCAAATGACGATTATTGCATCTTTAGTAATCGTTGTAGACCAAGTGCTTCAAGCCGTTGTTTATTCAACAGCAAAAGAACTGTCAACGTTCATCGGCCTTATCATTACTAACTGTATCGTAATGGGTCGTGCAGAAGCATACGCAATGAAGTCACCACCAACAATGTCATTCCTTGACGGTATTGGTAACGGCTTAGGTTACTCTGTTGTACTTCTAACAGTTGGCTTTATCCGTGAGCTATTCGGTGCGGGCACATTGTTTGGCGTTGAAATCTTACCACTTATCTCTGAAGGTGGTTGGTATCAGCCTATGGGTCTACTAGTTATGCCATTCAGTTCGTTCTTCATCGTAGGTGCATTTATTTGGGCACTACGTACTTGGAAGAAAGAGCAAGTAGAAGCGAAGGCATAAGGGGAGAGAGATGGAACAATATATCAATTTATTTATAAAAGCAGTTTTCATTGAAAACTTAGCTTTGTCTTTCTTCTTAGGTATGTGTACTTTCTTGGCGGTATCTAAGAAAGTAACAACGTCGCTAGGTCTAGGTATTGCGGTAGTTGTAGTTCTTGGTATCTCTGTACCAGTAAACAACTTGGTTTATCACGCAGTGCTAGCGCCGGGCGCATTGGAATGGTTAGGCTTCCCTGAAGTGGATCTTAGCTTCCTACGCTTCTTGACGTTTATCGGTGTAATCGCAGCGCTTGTACAAATTCTAGAAATGACATTGGACAAGTTCTTCCCTGCGCTATATAACGCACTTGGTATCTTCCTACCGCTAATCACAGTTAACTGTGCGATTTTCGGTGCGGTATCATTCATGGTTGAGCGTAACTTAAACTTCGGTGAATCTGTAGTTTATGGTCTAGGTTCAGGTGTGGGCTGGGCACTTGCTATCGTATTGTTAGCAGGTATTCGTGAGAAGATGAAGTATGCAGACGTTCCTGATGGTTTACGTGGCTTAGGTATTACCTTTGTTACTGTAGGTCTAATGGGCTTTGGCTTCATGTCATTCTCTGGTATTTCACTGTAAGGTAGCGAGGAAACTATACGATGGAAACTATTGTATTAGGCGTAAGCATGTTCATCGCTATCGTTGTGATGCTAGTGCTTATCATCATTGCAGCGAAATCGAAGCTTGTAGCAAGCGGTGACGTTACAATTGATATTAACGGCGATCCTGAAAAAGCGATCAAGACTCCTGCTGGCGGTAAGCTACTAGGTGCACTTGCAAACGCGGGTATTTTCGTATCGTCTGCATGTGGTGGCGGTGGCTCATGTGGTCAGTGTCGCGTACATATTAAAGAGGGTGGTGGTGATATTCTACCAACCGAACTTGACCACATCTCTAAAGGTGAAGCACGTGAAGGCTGTCGTCTAGCGTGTCAGGTTAATGTTAAAAACGACATGGAAATCGAAGTTGAAGAATCAATCTTCGGTGTTAAAAAGTGGGAATGTACTGTTATCTCTAACGATAACAAAGCAACTTTCATCAAGGAGCTAAAACTAGGCATCCCTGAAGGTGAAGTTGTACCTTTCCGTGCCGGTGGTTACATTCAGATTGAAGCACCAGCTCACCATGTTAAATATGCAGACTATGATATTCCTGAAGAATATCGTGCTGACTGGGAACGTTTTGGTTTCTTTAAGCTAGAGTCTAAAGTTGACGATGAAACGATCCGTGCGTACTCAATGGCTAACTATCCAGAAGAGTTTGGCATCATCATGCTAAACGTACGTATCGCAACTCCGCCGCCAAATAACCTAACATTGCCTTGTGGTAAGATGTCATCGTACATTTGGTCACTTAAAGAAGGTGATAAGGTGACTATTTCTGGTCCATTCGGTGAATTCTTCGCGAAAGACACTGATGCAGAAATGGTATTCGTTGGTGGTGGTGCTGGTATGGCGCCAATGCGTTCACACATTTTCGATCAGCTTAAGCGTCTAAACTCTAAGCGTAAGATGTCTTTCTGGTACGGTGCTCGTTCTAAGCGTGAAATGTTCTACGTGGAAGACTTTGACGGCCTAGCAGAAGAAAATGATAACTTCGAATGGCATGTTGCACTTTCTGATCCTCAACCAGAGGATAACTGGGAAGGTTACACTGGCTTCATCCACAACGTACTTTTTGAAAACTATCTTAAAGACCATGAAGCGCCAGAAGATTGTGAGTTCTACATGTGTGGTCCTCCAATGATGAACGCGGCAGTTATTAACATGCTTAAAGACTTAGGTGTTGAAGACGAAAACATCCTACTTGATGACTTCGGTGGTTAATTAGGTTTCGGTCTAACAATGAACTTAAGTTAGAATATCAGCCCTCCAGCAAAATGCTTTGCTCGAGGGCTTTTTTATACCCGTTGGTACTAAACTCAGGAAGTTCTGATGCAAGCAAGTTACGCTTTTTTATCTCGATTTTTTATTATTTCGTTTTTATTCGTTTTTTTAACAGGGTGCCAAGACGCCAAACCTGAAGCCAAGGAGATCGTGCTGTCTGGTAAAACCATGGGCACGACTTACAACATCAAGGTATTCCCCGGTGAAAAGCCGCTCGAACAAGCGCAGTTGCACGAGGAGGTTGAGCAAGCATTAAAGGCTGTTAATCAATCTATGTCCACCTATATCCCAAATTCTGAGATTAACCAGTTTAACCGTTTAGCCGCAAATACCGTTATGCCTATCAGTGAAGACTTTCGCTTGGTAGTTGCTGAATCTATCCGCCTTGGAAAGTCGACCAAAACGCTTGATGTTACGATGGGACCGCTTATCGATTTGTGGGGATTTGGTCCTGACAAAAGACCAACAATGCGTCCGTCACAGGTCGAGTTAGACGATATGCGCACTCGTATAGGTGTTGATAAGCTTATTTTAAATGACCGTGGTCTTGCGAAAACAGTTACGGGGCTGGAATTATCATTTTCTGCAACCGCTAAAGGCTATGGCATAGATAAGGTGGCTGAGGTGATTGAGAGTCATGATATTCATGACTATATGGTAGAAATCGGTGGCGAGCTTCGCGTTTCTGGCAAGAAGCCGGATGGTGAGTGGCGTATTGCTATCGAGAAACCCGATGCGCCTGTTGGTCAACGCCAAATTCACCGCGTGATAGAGCCTGGTAAAAACGGTATTGCAACTTCAGGAGACTACCGTATTTTTTATGAAATGGACGGTGAAACCTTTACACACCTTATTGACCCAACAACGGGTCGCCCAGTTAAACATGAGCTGGTATCGGTAACGGTACTACATCCATCTGCGATGACGGCTGATGGCCTAGCAACAGCATTGACTGTGATGGGCACGGAGCGTGCAAAGGCGTATGCCACTGAGCATCAACTCCCCGTGTATTTGATGTATAAAAGTCCTGAAGGGATCAAGAGTTACGCGAGTGAAGAATTTAAACAATATATAAACAAAGGTTGACGGGGTGTTGTTTTTTTACTTACATTTATCAAGCTCCATTTAAGGAGGAAAATATGTCTAATTTAAGGAAATAAATATGTCTAAAAAAAATCTAAAAAAGTTTAAACAATTGAAGCTAGTTGACTTAAAAAAAGTAAGCGGTGGTGACTGTTACTATAATGGTAGACGCTTTTCCGAGGGCGCTGAATTCAACGGTAAGACATGTCAAGGAGGCGAATGGGTGTGATGAATAAATTATTATTAGCTTTGGCAATTATTAGCACTTCTTCATTTGTACTTGCGAATGACGAGGTGTTTGATGAGCAAAAGCATGCCTTAAATGTTGAGGTTAAAACGTATGATGGCAAAAAATATTGCTATTATGCTGACCAAGAATATTCGAAAGGCGCTGTGATGAAGCAAGACACAAGCATAAAAGTTTGTGAAGTTGGTTCAGAGGGCACTTTGATTTGGGTAAATCAGTAAATATTAATTTATAAAATTTAAAGCCGTCGCCCGCGGCTTTTTTGTATGTGAAGAAGTTTTGAGTCATTATCTATGAAACATATATTGTTACAACACCCCATAATTTAATTGTGAGTGACGCCATGAAAGCGTATAATTTGTGCGTCGTCACTCAATTCAATGTAGCAATAAAAGGGGCTAGATAATGTCTTTATTCCTCCTTACTTTCGGTTTACTTATGCTTATCGCTGTTGCGATGGCAGTAGGCGTTATCGTACAAAAGAAATCCATGGCAAGTAGCTGTGGTGGTTTGGGCTCAATGGGCATTGACAAAATTTGTGATTGCGACGATCCATGCGACAAACGCAAAAAGCGGTTAGCAAAAGAAGAGATGTGGAAAGAAAACCAGATCCTATAACCGTAGAATGGTATTAATTGAAAACGCAAGCTTAGCTTGCGTTTTTGCTTTTTGGGTAATAAACCTCAGGTTAAGTAAAAATGCAGCGGCAGCTATATTTTGTTCGTCATGGTGAAACGACCCTATCAGGCCATTTACTTGGAGTGACAGATCCCGAACTCAGTAGTACTGGTGTTCAGCAATTGCTGCAATCGTTAACGAGCCTAAGTGGTCTGCAGCGTATTATTAGCTCTCCAAGGCAGCGCTGTCTGAATACAGCTACAGCCTTTGCAAAGCAGTATCAACTCCCCGTTGAGGTGGAGCCAAATCTCGCCGAATTTGATTTTGGATTATGGGATGGACAGTCCTATGATACGCTTTGGCGAGAAACCCAATCTCCAAGTATTGGCGATTTTTGGCAAAACCCTTGGCTGCACACGCCTCCTGAGGGCGAGTCTATGTATGATTTTCATCATCGGGTTGCCACATGGTGGCACAGCATTTTGGAATCGCCAAGTGAAGAGTGTACCGCCGTCGTAGCGCATGCCGGAGTAATAAAAGCGCTTGTAGCACTTATTCTCGACCTATCGCCTGAGCTTACTGCATACCAATCGAAGATAGATATTCCTTATGCGGGTATAGTAAAAGTTGAGGTGTTTTACGACAGCAGCCAAACTGCTTGGCCAAAAGTTGTATTTTAGACGTCTAGACTTCATAATATTGCAAATTTCGTGATAGGCAGATATTGGGAATGAGGTGTGAGTCCTCAACTGTCCCCGCAACTGTAAGTGTATGAGTGTTACCTCTTGCATAAGTCAGATACCAAGGCCTATCTATATACTTAAGCGGGCAGACTTAAGTCAAAGTTGTCGCTTGTCTATAAGCTACTACTTTGCCGTGCCCAATCAGAGGTGCTATGGCAGTTACTCCACAGTTTCAAGTCGATAAACTTAGCGTGCAGCTTGGTGGTAAAGCCATCTTAAAGGCACTCAGCTTTGCTATTAATTCGGGTGAATTTATTGGTTTGCTCGGACCGAATGGTGCTGGAAAGTCGACTTTGCTGCGCACTTTATATCAATACACAGCACCAAGTTCTGGGGCGCTACTTTTCAATGGTAAGCCGTTAGCTAGTTATGGACGTAAAGCCTACGCGAGACATGTTGCTGTGGTGCTACAAGAGATCCCCGCTGAGTTTACTCTGCCATTATTTGATATGGTATTGATGGGGCTAACACCGAACAAATCACTGCTCGCGACAACGACGGCTGCTGAAAAACAGGCAATCTTACATGCCATTGAGCAGGTTGGATTGAGCCATAAATTAGAGCAATGTTTTAGCTCCTTGTCTGGTGGGGAGAAGCAAAGGGCAATGATCGCACGTGCCATGGTGCAAGCGCCTCAAGTATTGATAATGGATGAGCCCACCAGCCATTTGGACATTAAATATCAAATCCAAATTATGGAGCTGGCCAAACAGCTTGGTGTTACTATCATTGCGTCTTTTCACGACTTAAATTTGGCTAGCGCCTTGTGCGATCGCTTATTAGTATTAAATAACGGTGAGCTTGTTGCAGATGGGTCGCCACTTGAAGTCATTAACGAAACCCTATTAAGCCAAGTTTTTGGGGTATGCGCAGAGGTTTCTACTGTCCGTCATCCGCCAAATAACAGTGAGATCCCACATATACGCTTTCATTACGGGTATCAATTATGATTGCCGCAAAGCGGATCGCGTTGATATCGATACTGCTATTGGCCTTGTGCTGTTTTAGCATGCTGATGGCACTTAAGATCGGTGCGATTGATTTATCTTGGCATACGGTTATACAAGCGATTATTAATTTCGATCCCAGCGTACTTCAACAACGGGTGGTAGTTGAGCTTCGTCTGCCACGGACGTTACTGGCGATGAGTGCGGGAGCAGGACTGGCGATAGCGGGNTACAAACCGTGACGCGTAACCCGCTAGCTGATCCTTATTTATTTGGTATTTCTTCAGGTGCTTCATTCGGTGTGGTGGTGCTTATCGCGCTATTTGGTGCACAGTCTAGCCTAATGATGTCTGGGGCTGCATTTGTCGGAAGTTTGCTGTCTATCTTACTACTTTTATTTGTGGCAAATCGCAATGCGCTACAGCAGGTAGAAACTATGCTCTTGGCGGGCGTCGCACTTTCTTTTCTGTTCAGTGCCTTTACTAGCTTATTGCTTTATTGGAGTGATCCTCAAGCCATCAGTGCAATCTTGTTTTGGAATCTAGGCTCGTTTGCAAGGGCGAGCTGGCAATGGCTATGGCTTCCTTGTTTGGCCGTGTTGCTGAGTTTTATCACGCTTTTAGTGATGCGTCGGCCACTCAACGCCTTGTTGCTTGGAGATGAGAGTGCTACCACGCTTGGCGTGAATGTAGAACGAGTGCGAATAGGTATGTTGTTATTGAGCTCCTTACTCACCGCTGTACTTGTGGCTGCGTGCGGAGGAGTCGGATTTGTAGGCTTGATGATCCCGCATATCGTGCGCTTTTTTATCTCGCAAGCAAAGGTCATTGGGCTTGTGGCCACCGCGCTTTGCGGTTCGCTTTTGATGCTATGGGTGGATGTATTGTCGCGCACGCTTATCGATAATCAGGAACTTCCTGTGGGGGTGATCACCGCCGCCATTGGCAGCGTG
>NZ_NSDG01000103.1:23273-74677 GCF_002289345.1 Pseudoalteromonas sp. HM-SA03
CTTATTTTCAAAAATCGCCGCTCTGGAGGCGTCGGAGTTACCCATGGTTAAACCGTTAGATACTCGCTTAAACACGCTTATTCAACAGCGCATCGACTTAAAAACCAAACCGCTAGGTGCGCTAGGTAAGCTTGAAGCCTTGGCTGCGCGGCTAGTACAGATCTTCTCACAAGGGCAGACGCAATTAGACATAGAGCAGTTAGCAATAATACGCCCTGCAATGTTTGTTTTTGCGGGCGACCATGGTATTGCAAGTCAAGGTGTTTCTATTGCGCCAAGCGAAGTGACTGGGCAAATGGTTGCAAACTTTGTGCAGGGGGGGGCCGCGATCAACGTCTTTTGTCGACAACTTGGTTGGCAGTTAACCGTAGTAGACTGTGGCACATTAGTGCCATGTGAGCCTGCGCCGAATTTGCGCTCACAGCGACTTGGCGATATTACTCATGCTTTCCATAAACAGCCTGCGATGAGCGAAATGCAGCTCAAGCAAGGACTTGAATATGGAGAGCAAGTGGTGATGTCCGCTATTGAAGCGGGTAGCAACGTGATTGCTTTTGGTGAAATGGGGATTGGCAACACCAGTTCTGCAGCTGCAATTTTAGCGGCGCTTAGCGGGGCGAGTGTGGAATTATGTGTGGGCCGCGGTACAGGCATTGACGATGAAACGCTTTGCAAAAAACGGGCACTTATCAAACAGGCTCTAGAATATCATCAAGATAAGCTTGCGACGCCAGAACAAATTTTACAGCGCCTAGGTGGCTTTGAAATTGTGCAAATGGTTGGTGCCATGCTGGCGGTTGCTCGTGCACAAAAAGTGATTATAGTGGATGGCTTCATCTCCACCGCAGCGGCTATGTTGGCAAGTAGAATAGCACCACATAGTAAGCAATATATGGTGTTTGCTCACGGTTCTATGGAGCAAGGCCATAAGTTAATGTTAGAGCAGTTAAACGCTGAGCCATTACTGCATTTAGACATGCGCTTGGGTGAGGGAACGGGTGCCGCTCTAGCGCTTCCATTATTACAAGCTGCGCTAGGCTTTTTTTGCGAAATGGCAAGCTTTGCCGATGCCCATGTTACGCAAGTGGTAGACGCATAATGCAGTGGCAACAAGAGTGGCGACTGTTTAAGCTTACCGTGGTGTTTTTAACGCGGGTGCCAATTCGTTTGGATCCTGCCCCTTCATCTGATGAACTCAACGAAGTGAGTGGTTACTTTGCTTTGGTTGGTTTATTTGTTGCTAGCTTCTCGGCCATGCTTGGCTATATTGCCAGCAGTGGTGTATCGCCGATGTTTGGTGCCGTTGTCGTACTGGCTGCGAGTATTTTACTTACCGGGGCTTTTCACGAAGATGGTCTTGCCGATGTTTTTGACGGTTTTGGCGGTGGCTGGAGTCGTGAACAAAAGCTTGAGATCATGAAAGATAGCCGTCTTGGTACATATGGTAGTTGTGCGCTGATATTGCTGATATTGGCCAAATTTTCGCTTTTGGCCATGCTCTTTAATGACTTTGCAGTGACACTCGCTGCACTTATTTTAGCCCATAGCCTCAGCCGTGCCTTTGCGGTGTCTTTAATCGGTGCACTTAACTATGTACAGGCTGATGAGCTGAGCAAAGTTAAGCCGGTAGCGAAACATCTATCAAGTGCTGCGGCGACTCGCCTTACGCTCACTACCATCGCGATTTTAATTTTCTGTTGGCCATGGCTTGCGCTTTCACTGTTCGACTTGCTGATGCTGTGTACTTGCTTATTTGTGTTAAGACTTGTGTGCATTAAATGGTTTAACGCTCAGCTTGGTGGTTACACCGGAGACTGTTTAGGGGCTGCGCAGCAACTTGCTGAGCTTGTTATTTTGCTTTTTATTGTGGGTCATCTCTAATGGCACAAATACAGTTAATACTGGGCGGTGCTCGCTCAGGCAAGAGTCGCTTGGCAGAGCAGCGCGCTATTCTATTGTTAGAGCAAGGTGCGGTGAACGAACTTTACTATGTTGCAACTGCAAAAGCTCAAGATGAAGAAATGAAAAGCCGAGTGTTTGCTCACCAGATGCAGCGCGATAGCCGCTGGCAGCTAGTAGAAGAGCCGTGGCATATTGATAAGCTTATTGCTACTGCACGCGAAGATACGCTGTTACTTATCGATTGTTTGACCTTATGGCTGAGTTTTGGCTTATGCGAAATGGGCAAAGCCGCGACCATAGACAAAAAAGAGCATTTGCTGGCGGCACTAGAAAGCTGCGCTGCCACTGTTATTTTGGTGAGTAATGAAGTGGGGCATGGGATAATTCCGCTGGGCGAGCTAAGCCGTGAGTTTGTTGATGAGTCTGGTTGGCTCCATCAAGACATTGCTAAAGTGGCCGACAGAGTCGACTTTGTTATTGCAGGCTTGCCACAATGTTTAAAAGGTCAAGAGGTATGAAAACCTTAATGGTACAGGGCACCACGTCTGATGCCGGTAAAAGTACACTGGTTGCGGGACTTTGCCGGGTGCTGCAACGAAAAGGCTTATCTGTTGCGCCTTTTAAGCCGCAAAATATGGCACTAAATAGTGCTGTCACACCTTGTGGCGGTGAAATTGGTCGGGCACAAGCACTCCAAGCCGAAGCCGCAAAAGTCCCGCTATCCACAGACTTTAATCCTATTTTGCTTAAGCCAAACTCTGACACTGGCGCACAAGTGATCATTCACGGCAAAGCCATTAGCAATATGGAGGCAGCCGCTTATCATGATTACAAAAAGGTAGCGATGGAGGCCGTACTTTCCTCACATCAACGCCTCAGCGAACAATTTGAGCTGTGCATAGTGGAAGGAGCTGGGAGCCCTGCTGAGATCAATCTGCGTGAAAATGACATTGCCAATATGGGGTTTGCCTGTGAAGTTACGTGCCCCGTGATCATTATCGCTGATATTGACAAAGGCGGGGTGTTCGCACACTTGGTTGGCACACTTGCACTATTAAGTGACTATGAACAAAGCTTGGTGAAAGGGTTTGTGATCAATCGCTTCCGTGGTGATATCGCGTTATTGCAATCTGGACTTGATTGGCTCGAGCAAAAAACGGGTAAGCCTGTACTTGGGGTATTGCCCTATTTGCATGGCTTAGCGCTTGATGCAGAAGATGCGGTGACGGTGGACAATATATGTGAACGGGGATCGTTAAGCGTTAGGGTTTTACTATTTCCTCATATTAGCAATCACACCGACTTTGACACCTTGCGCTTGAACCCTGAAGTGGATTTGCGTTATGTAAGCTATCAAGAATCTATCGGTCCTTGTGACTTAATCATTCTGCCTGGCAGCAAAAATGTGTTGAGCGATTTAACCTTCTTGCGCAAACAGGGTTGGGCAGAAGAAATCAAACGGCACCTGAGGTACGGTGGTAAGGTACTAGGTGTGTGTGGCGGTTTGCAAATGTTAGGTAAGTTCATCAGAGATCCAAATGCGGTGGAATCAACACTCGGTGAAGTCGCTGGGCTTGGTCTGGCTGACTTTGAAACCACACTTTCAGAGCAAAAAGTACTGACGCAAGTGTCTGGCATTTGCCAATTGGATGAGCAAAGTGCTGAAATGTGTGGTTACGAGATCCATGCAGGGATTTCTTCTGGAGCGGCACTAGAGATGCCATTTTTGCGATTTAACACACATCCAAATAATAGTGTGCAAGATGGTTTTATCTCTCGAGATAATCAAATTGCAGGCACCTATTTACATGGCTTATTTGATACGGTCGCCGCCACACAGGCTATCTTGTCTTGGGCTGGTAGTAATCAAGCGGGCACTGCCGCGATTGATTTAGCGAAGCACAGAGAGCAGCAAATTACGCGTCTTGCCGATAGCTGTGAAGCACATTTAGATTGGCAAAAATTGATGAAAATAATTGAGGAATAACATGAGCGAACAACAAGATAAACATCAGCAACGACAGCAAAAAGTAAAACAACAAGTCGATGAAAAAATTGCCGCGGCGCAGCAAGAGCAGGGCATTTTTCAAGTGATCACAGGTAACGGTAAAGGCAAGTCAACATCTGGTTTCGGCACCGTTGCACGTTGTGTTGGTCATGGTATGAACGCTGCGGTTGTACAATTTATTAAAGGAACCTGGGATTGTGGTGAACGCAATTTGCTCGAAAAAGTCGGCGTGCCATTTGCGGTCATGAAAACAGGCTTTACATGGGAAACGCAAAACCGTGAAACCGATACTGCCGCTGCGCAGGCGACGTGGCAGCAAGCAAAATTATGGCTACAAGATGAAAGCATCGACTTGGTATTGCTTGACGAAATTACGTATATGTTGAGCTATGACTATCTAGATTTGGACGAAGTCATAACGGCACTAGAAAACCGTCCTACCATGCAATCAGTGATTGTAACTGGGCGCGGTGCACATCGACGCCTGACCGAGCTTGCAGATACCGTGAGCGAAGTGCGTAATGTGAAGCATGCGTTTGAGGCCGGCATTAAGGCGCAAAAAGGGTTTGACTACTGATGCTAAAATTCGCCTTCTTTATTGTTCTAGGCTTTGCCTTTAGCGTTAGTGCTAAGCCGGCAGAGCGGATCATCGCGCTTGCGCCTCATATTGTCGAAAATCTTTATGCAATTGGAGCTGAGGAGCGGATTGTAGGCACGGTAGCCTATGCAGATTATCCAGAATCAGCCAAGCAACTGCCTCAAGTTGGTGACTATCAGGGCATTTCGGTTGAAAAAATTTTGGCACTTAAGCCTGATCTTATCATTGCGTGGAAAAATGCAAGTCACGTTCCTATGCTAGAAAAACTCGAGAGTTTTGGTGTTGACGTGATTTATAGTGAAGCGAAATATCTAGATAAACTACCGGAAGAGTTGCTACGCCTAGGTAAAATTACCGGTCTTGGAACTCAAGCGCAGCAACAGGCAGATTTATTTGCTAAACGTTTAAATGAGCTAAAAGCCCAGTATAAACAAAGCGCTAGCTTAGCTGTATTTTATCAATTGTGGCCATCACCACTGATGACCGTAGGAGGCGAAAGTTGGTTACAGCAAGTATTTACTGTGTGTAATGTGAAAAATGTTTTTGCCGACGCCACCACGGACTATCCACAAATTAGCATTGAAAATGTTTTGTTGAAATCACCACAAGTGATTGTGATCCCTGAAGAAAAGACCAAACAAGAGGTTAAAGCAATTGCATGGCAGCAATGGCCGTCGATCCCTGCGGTAAAGCACCAACAAACTATTTCGGTAGATGCCGATCTGCTCCATCGTTATAGCTATCGTATGCTCGAGGGGATATCGGATTTATGTGGTAAACTTGACGCTTCTCGAAGCCATTATAATATGATGAAAAAGGTGAAGCATGACAACGTGGAGTGACGTGTTAGGTCAGGAAAAACAACAAGATTACTTTAAACAAACCATGGATTACGTGGCAGAGCGTCGCGCTCAAGGTGTAAATGTGTTTCCGCCCCATGAGCAGGTATTTGAAGCGTTCAAAGTCACACCTTTCGATCAAGTTAAAGTGGTGATTTTAGGGCAAGACCCCTACCACGGCCCCAATCAAGCCCATGGTCTATGTTTCTCTGTGTTGCCAGGGGTTAAGCCGCCGCCGTCGTTAAATAATATGTATAAAGAGTTAGTGCAGGATATTGATGGTTTTCGTATACCTAATCACGGCTACCTAATTGACTGGGCTAAACAGGGCGTACTGCTGTTAAATACGGTGTTGACAGTAGAACAAGGCCAAGCCCATTCACATAAGCATTTGGGCTGGGAGCGCTTTACAGATGTAGTGATTGAAAGACTGAATGCCCACAGCGAAGATGTGATTTTCTTACTTTGGGGCTCACACGCCCAGAAAAAGGGTAAGAGCATAGACAAAAACCGTCACCATGTTTTACACGCGCCACATCCTTCGCCGCTCTCAGCACATCGCGGCTTTTTTGGTAGTGGCCATTTCAGTAAAACCAATCAGCTGCTCACACAAATGGGTAAGCAGCCAATCGACTGGCGATTGGCCNAGTTATAGTACCAATTAGTCTTAATACTTGCGCAATTTGAAGGAGTAAATCTGACGCTAACTGCGTTAAAAATTTATTATTTAGAACAATTAAATAGCAAAATTTTTGCCTTGTTATCGACAAGATTTCCTCGCCTCAAAATAGACCACTTAATTAAGAGAATTGGTATAACAACTAAAAAGAGCGCCGTGAAGGGCGCTCTTTTTAGTTAAAATCAAATTCGTCTAAATCAACACTGTCTGCGAAAATATCCAATTCCTGTAATTCTTTGCGTAGTCGCTGTTTATCTTTTAGCGCTTCTATTTCACGCCATTTTCTTTTTTTGCCCTTAGATGAAGTTTTTTTCCTAGTATCCGGACTTTCTAATAATTCTAATAACTCGTCTAGGGTATCCATGAAAATCTCCTATTGATAAAAACAACCTAAAGTGGCATTTGCTTTGGCTGTTGTTAGCACTACAACTGCAATGACACCGTTGATTTCTTCATACTATTTGGCAAACCTCAATATGAGGAACCGATAAAAGTCTGATAGCTAAAGTACGCTACAAACAACCCCGCGTTGCTTGCTTTTTGTACCAAAACCAGAAAGTAACGGCATCAATTCTCACTTCAGTGATATTGATATACCACAGACGGGATAAAAATAAAACACAATTGTGTCTTTTGGGTTAAAACAACGTGACAGTTTGATGAAGGTTGGAGCATTTTTTTCGTTTTGCCTTACTCTTCCATAATGCGTATCATAAATTCATCAAAAAGTGGTACAGTAAAAGCTGTATCACCATGATTAGGAGCCCAAACCATCCCCTTTTTAATTAAGCTGTTTCTAACAGGCGCAACGTCTGAAACCCTTTTATTCATAGATTCTGCGATATCACCTGAGCGGTGAGGACCCGGTCCAAGTTTTGCCATCGCATGTAAATAGCTTTTCTCCTTCGGTGTCAGTCGGTCAAACCTAACTCTAAAAAAACTTTCATCAAGCTCTGCAATGGTAAGCTCGGTTGAATTATCCACATCTTCAACTGTAATCGGACTAGATTCTGCTAAATCCCATGTATGGCTACCCCATTCTTGAATAAAATATGGGTAGCCTTTTGTTTTATTTATGATTCTGTTTACGGCAGCATCTTTAAATTCGACATTTTGCTCATTCGCTGGATTGATAATAGCTTCCCGAGCTGAATCAGAGTCCAATGCTCCGATTTCAGGATAGTTGAATAGTCGTTCAGCGTATGATTTTGAGTTACCGGCAAGTCCTCTCAATTGAGGTAAACCTGCACCAACTAAAGTAACAGGAAGTTTTAGCTGTGCACATCTGTGAAGCGCTGCAATTAAAGCGGAAAACTGCTCAGGAACAACATATTGAAGCTCATCAATAAACATGACAACAGCTGTTTTTCCAGCCTTTGCTGCATATCCGACCTCTATCATGAGTGCCGTTAAATCAGCTTCTAAGTCACCATTGTCAGCAAGACCTGCTTCAGGCTCCTGATCAAAGCCAACTTCAATATCTCCAAAAGTTACCTTTAAAGATTTTGCGAATCCCGCGAGCGCCTTAAGTCCTCTAACCGCAGCTTCTTTCGAGGCATCGATACGACTAAGTTTCAACAAGGCGAGTCGTAATTGTGGACTTAATAGAGAAGGTAATGATCTATTTTCTGGCGCCTCGATATAAATAGTGTGAACTTTCATTGCTTCCACATCTTGGCGCATCTGTTCAAGTAAAACAGTTTTTCCAACCCCTCTAAGCCCAACCATTAGCATACTCTTAGCTGGCTTAGAACGCATGACTCTGGCTATGGTGATTCTCAGATCTTCTCTTAGTTTATCTCTACCTGCTAATTGATGAGGTTGTGTACCAGCTCCAGGTGTGTAAGGATTTTCAATTGGATCCATATTCTATACCAAAGTTATATAAATTATTAATTTATGATAACTCTAATAATAGCCTTCTGCAAACCACTATTGATTGATTATTGAGCTTAGGGGCATTGGGTGGTTTGAGTTGAGAGACAAGCTTTCAATATAGCAATGTTTTAAAGGTTTTTTATGTGCTATGCGTTATGAGGAGTTTATATAATATAAAAGGTTGATAATAAGGTACACGCCGCATTGCGCGGCGCTTTGAAGTCGAAAGTTTAAGGCACTTATAGTGCTTTAAAGCGTGCCACTAGTGTTTCTTGCGCATCGGCAAATGAGCGGATACCCTCAGCTAGCTTTTCAGTGGCCATTGCATCTTGGTTGTGTAACCAGCGGAACTCACTTTCATTAAGCGCTGCAGGCTTTGCTTTGGGTTCAAAGTCAGTCTCAAGTAAATAATCTTCATTTGCAGGCATTGCAGCAAGCTCTTCTAGCAGAGAAGGGCTAATCGTGAGCTTATCACAACCCGTTAGGGCTAGAATTTCACCTGTATTTCTGAAGCTGGCGCCCATTACAACGGTTTTATAACCGTGCTGCTTATAGAATTCAAAAATACTACGAACAGATTGCACACCCGGATCTTGTAGTGGGTCAGTTGGTTTTTCTAGGCCGTTGGCAACGTGCCAATCTAGAATACGCCCAACAAATGGTGAGATTAAAAATACCTTTGCATCGGCACATGCACGTGCTTGCGCTTCGCTAAATAGCAGCGTTAGGTTACACTTAACACCTTCTTTTTCCAGTGCTTCAGCGGCTTTAATACCTTCCCAAGTCGATGCAATCTTAATCAAGATTTTGTCTTTGCTTACGCCCTGCGCTTCATATAAATTTAATAGCGTTTTTGCTTTTGCGATAGTTGCTTCGGTATCAAAAGATAAACGTGCGTCTACTTCGGTTGAGATATATCCCGGCACAGAGTTCGCGATTTCTTTACCAATCACAACGGCAAAATAGTCACAAGCAAGCGCTAATTGCTTTTCAGCGTCACTTTCATTGGCTTTGGCATAATCCCAAGCTTCTGTTAGATAAGGCTGATAAGCAGGCGTCTCCGCCGCTTTAAGTAAAAGAGAAGGGTTAGTTGTTGCATCCTCAGGCTGTAGCTTGCGGATGGCTTCAATGTCACCGGTGTCAGCGACGATCGATGAGTATTGTTTTAGCCTATCTAATGCTGAAGTCATGTGTTCCTCATTCCAATATTGATAACAGCGAAGTGATATTAGACGCCTTATGTTGCAACACCATTAAATAGCTGAATAGGTCATATGTCCGTATCGGTCGACATATCACACTCGTTATTTAGGGTTATTGTTATATAAGGTCGAGTTGTAAAGCGAAGCTGTACTTTAACAGCGAATTGCTTAAACCCAAGTGAAAGCGGACAAACACTTGAAGTTACTTGGGGATAGTGTTGAAATTGACATTAATTACTAGCTAAGTCAATAGGCAAACCATGATCACAGTTATCTCTCCAGCGAAAAACCTAGACTATGAAACACCCGCGCCAATCAAGATGCACACACAGCCAGAGCTGCTGGAGCATAGCGAGTCACTTATTCAAGTTTGTCGCGATCTATCGCCACAGCAGATCGGTAGCTTAATGAAGATAAGCGATAAGCTCGCAGGCTTAAATGCGGCAAGGTTTGCCGAGTGGTCAGAGCCCTTTACACAAGACAATGCTAAACAAGCTATTTTTGCTTTTAATGGCGATGTGTATGTCGGTTTAGAAGCGCAAAGTCTAACTGAGGCTAATTTAAATTATGCGCAAAATCATTTACGTATCTTATCTGGGCTGTATGGCATCCTAAAACCACTTGACTTAATGCAGGCCTATCGTTTAGAAATGGGTACAAAGTTAAGTAACCCGCGTGGCAAAAACCTATATGAGTTTTGGGGCACGATTATCGCTGAAAAACTGAATAAGGTCATGGAAGGGGCACAAACACAATACTTGGTGAACTTAGCTTCAAATGAGTACTTTAAAGCGGTAGATAAGAAGGCGCTGAAAGGTGACATTATCACTCCTATCTTTAAAGATTGTAAAAATGGTCAATACAAAGTCATCAGTTTTTACGCGAAAAAAGCGCGCGGTATGATGGCAAGGTATATCATTGAGAATCAGGTATCGGATTTGGAAAGCCTGAAAGCGTTTGATATTGCAGGATACCGCTTTAGTGAAGAAGCAACGCAAAAGGCTCAAGAACCGGTGTTTTTGAGAGCAGAACAATGACAACAAAATTATGTGTAGCAGCAGTGTTCGCCGCTGCGTTTGTGAGTGGCTGTAGTGGACATTTTACAACTAGAGTCAGCAATGTGCCGGTCGATTGCGAAGGTGATTCACGTTCGTGTTCTGTTACCTGCCGCAAGGATTACTCGGATCCGATGCAAGTACAAAACTGTGAGGACAGGTGTTTCCAACAGCAAAATCAATGTCGAGTAGATAGACCAACAGAAGATAAATGGGAAATTACAGACGAAAAACCGACTTATCCCACTTCCTTTTAATATGCCGCGCTACGCGCCTTTGGGTAAGCTCATATAGGCGCGTACAACTCTATCTCTAAATGCTAAATCCGCTGCTTTTTCGGCAGCTCTGTATAGTTGGCAAAAGCCCTCGGGTTTTCCTGTTTGCAATAAAATGTCATCTAAAGCATCGATGCCAGTTAGAGTCTGTTGCCAGCGAGATACGATATTAGAGTCAGGCTCTGGCAGCTGAAAGAGAATTTGCTCAGATAGCCTAAACTCACTATTGGTAGCGACTTTGATCATATCGTCATTGGCCGCAGCTAGCCAAGTAGCGCCTTTTGCGTTGACACAAATTAACGGTAAATAAGGTGCGATAGCTGGAAAGGCTGTGTTTTTAAACACCTCCACTTGCCAGTAAGCGCGAGCAATCTTCACAAACTGCTCGAAATTAGTGATGGCTGAAAAGCCTGATTGTGCGATGGGTTTAATTTCAACTCTGGGTTTGTTTGCATTTACCGTATCGTTTGCGGTATCTATATACCAATCTCCCACGAACATCGCATTTTGAAAGTACTCATCGCGTAGCGAACCCCATACTTTTTTTAGCTCGGCATTCTCCTTAAGCATGTAATGTCTGAGCACAGATAAACGTTCTGAATTTTGCTTGAGCTCTGTGGTGACGAGTTTAAACATTTCATCGCGAATTTCTAGGCAGCGACCAAGTGGGTAGGGTTTATCTGAAAAATAACTGTACTTTGGCGCGAGCGTAAGATCGGCTTTGAGACGAAGGTTTGCCAGCTCAAAAGCGAGTAAATCTATTTCCTGCTGTTTCAAAACGAAGCCACTGGGTAGATACTAGATGGCACTAGTATAACCACAGTGGCGAATTTGGCCTATTTAATTGATGAAATTAAATAACTTAGGATAGCATCTGGCTTTGGATCTCGGCTCGTATCCGGCAGATATTTCGGCCTTGTAAATATACCTTGCTCTACTAGCGCGTCCAGCGCATCTAAATGCGCAATGCCTGTTTTACCGAGATACAAGTTATCTAAGCTGCGAGTATTGGCAAGTTGTACTATGTCTTTAAAACCTTTTAAGTAGAGATGGTCTTTAGTAAACCCGCCACCACGGAAGATACGCGTGGTCAGCGCAAAGGCTTCATTGACGTTTAATACACCCGAGTCAGCCAAAAATTCATACACTTGATAGAATTTATCGCCTTTAAGTAGCATGTTGACCGCAATCACCCTGAGCGCCAATACTTTCAATCGTGTCAAATTTATTTGCCCAGATTGATACTCACGATAGATGGCAAGGCCCTCTTGAGTATAGGTATTGCCGGGTAGACCTAAGTGCAGCACTTTTAGTTGCTGAGCGTCAGCATTTAAGGTCGTAAGCAAGTGTACGCCTATTTCATGCTCTATCAAGGCATTGATATCAAGCTCAGATAGCATCGCACTGCTATTTACAAGCAGAAGACGCTTACTATTGTCGACCATTGCTTTGGCAACGAGCTTGCTTGAAATAGCGACCTTACAAGGTAAGCCCATAGTCTCAATCGCTTGATTAAAACGTACCAAGGCTTGCTCGGCTGTAATGTCTTTTTTTGGCAGGGTCTCTGTTTCGCGCGCGTGCAGCAAGAAGGTCGCATTATTTATATCGTTGTAATCCGGCTCACCATAATAGCGTAGCGAGTTATACAAAAAGGCTTCGCGACCAATTTGGGTGATCAGTTCGATTTTAGTGGCGTAGCTGTCGATCACTTTACGATATAAATCTTTTACGATCGGATCTTGGATTTTTCCAACGGGCAAGCGATAGAGTTGCTCTTTAAACTCATACGGGTCAATTTTCAGCGGGCGATATTTAAACGCAGGCTGATAATGACGTTTCGAGAAAAAGCGACGTTTTTCTTGTGCGATATTACTGGGGTTAACATAATGCAGCGTTTCAAGGTTTCTGGCTATGCGGTACAGCGCAGAGTCCACGTTAATCAGCGCAGGGTCAAGCTGCGACGTTGATTTTGCTTTGCGAAGTGGCTTATAGCAGTGATTTCTAGCAAATGTTTTTGCCGTTTTACTCAAAGCAACATGCATGTTGCGCTGTAGTTTTTCAAACACCACGGGGAATAATTCGCCACTGTTTTCGTCCATAAAGACTTTTTTCACTTCCAGCGGCACCACTAAGGTGTTATCAAAGTGACTGGTAATATATTGCGCTTGATAACCATGGCCCTGAAAGACTGTATTTTCAGCACAATCCACCAGCTGGCCTGCCAGTTTTTTCAGTCCTAGCTGTTTTTTCAGCTCATCTAATACGGCGCGAAAACGCAAGGTATCAAGTTGTGCAGTGCCAATATTAAAGGTTGGTGCATAAGGGTAGCTACGAATTTGATAGTTATAGCTGTGCACATCAAATAGCAAGCAGGCACCAAACTTGCGCTCAAGCGTGGTTAACAGCGCACTGAGCACACGGTAATAGGCTGCATGCTTAGACAAGCTAACATCTATGTCTGCATTTGGTAGCGCTTGGCTCCACACTTGTTTACCCCATGCTTCTTTGTATATCGCAAGCTCTGGCGCACGGTTAAGATCGTATTCGTAACGTGAGTCACGCGCGATAAGCGTGATGGGTAATGATTCAATCATGCCGTCGGTAAACGGATCTTCCTCTTGTAAACGCTCTACATCGCTAATGGCGAACAAGCCTTTTAGGCTAGCACGGGTACGGTGGCCTGCGTGTACAGCGGTGGCGACATAAGGTACGTATTCTCTCACTTCGAGGTGAAAAGCGCCTTCAGCAAATTGTCCACTGATGGGTTTACCGGCTTCAAGCGCGGCAATGATGGCTTGTTCAGATAGCATGAGCATCTTCTATTACTTGACGGAATTGGTTTTTGCGATGCGTTACTAGCTCTTTGGCGTGCACCACACTCTCTACAAAATCGATAACTTGCATTTGTAGCTTACAGCGGTTTAAACGGTTAATACGGGTTATCCCGCCAGGCGAGAGCACGTTAACTTCAATCAGCTTGCCGCCTATCACGTCAATGCCAACAAAATACAAACCATCACGCACAAGCTTAGGACCGATGTGCTTACATAGCGCTTTTTCTTGGTTGGTGAGTTTGTGTTTCACTACTTTGCCACCGGCATGTACGTTGGCACGCACTTCATTCGCTGCAGGCACACGTTTCATGGCGCCAATCGGTTCGCCGTTAAGCATTAGAATACGAACATCACCCTCGTCGGCACCTTCAACATAATCTTGTAAAATGACGTAGTTGCTGCCTTTACCAGCCTCGTCGCCACCAATATAAAACTCAAGGAGTGAGCTAAAGCTTTGTTTCGCGCGTTTTTCAACGACGATAACACCGCGACCGCCAAAGCCATCAAGCGGCTTTAAGATCATTTTCTCTTGCTCTGACTCCGAGAATATACGCTCTAAATACTCTTTGTTTTTAGATACATGTGTATTTGGAATAAACTCTCTCGCGATGCCTTGGAAAGATGCAGTGTATAGCTTGTTATTAGCAATGCGCAGGCCATCAATGTCGTTGATGATGAAAGTGTCATCACGAACAGAGTCTAAAAAGTTCATCGCTAAGGTATCAAGCGGCGGATTAGCGCGCATAAATATTGCGTCAAAACCTGCTAAAGGAAGCTGTACTTTTTTAAACTCAGCTTTGTTGTAAAAGCTCACGAAGTTGTCAGATACTTTTTGGCCCGCAACAAATACATCACAGAAGGCACTAGCAACACTTTCGCGAATAGTGAGGTTGTTTACGGTGGTGATGGCAACGACGTGACCGCGCGATACGGCTTCGTGGATAAGTCTTAGCGTGCTGTCGTTTTCAGCTTCTACACGCTCCCAAGGGTACATAATAAAACAGATTTTCACGGGCTATGTTTGCTCAGCAAATAAATTGGCAATATAGCGGTAAAATAGCTTAGATGCTCACGGATTATTTTTATCGACAAGATAAGGAATATCAATCATCTATAAGGCGTGAGCAGAGCACAAATTAGTGCTCTGCAAGGCGGGTATCATACTTTAAAGCGGCTAACTATGTCACTCAATTCGTGACTTGCCCGTGTGAGTTGCTCACTGGTGTTGTTGAGTGAATGTGTGGTATCCAAAGAGTGATGGGTGGAGTCAGAAAGCTGAGCGATTCGTTCATTGACCTCTTGTGCTGCAAGACTCTGCTCATCGGTGGCTTTGGCGATGTGGGTACTCATATCAGAGATAGCGTCAATTAGGCGCTCAATTTCGGTTAATGCGTTATCGGCAAGCTGTACTTGTTCAACCGTTTGCTCCGAGATTTGTTGGCTAATTTTAACTGCTGCTACGGCCTGCTGCGCTTCTTTTTGCAGTCGCTCTATCATGTTGTGGATTTCATCCGTGCTTTGACCTGTACGACTTGCAAGGGTGCGTACTTCATCTGCAACAACAGCAAAGCCTCGTCCTTGTTCACCTGCTCGAGCGGCTTCTATTGCCGCATTTAGTGCAAGTAAATTGGTTTGCTCCGCAATGCCTCGAATAACATCGAGCACTGACCCTATATGTTGACTCTCTTGCGCAAGACTCGTTGTGGTCACGCTCACAGATTGAATTTGCTCCGACAGCTTTTTAATCGCGGCGATGGTTTGAGAAATAGTTTGTTTGCCTTTTTCACTGTAATTGCGTGCGTCTGCGGCGGAATGCTCGGCAGTATCTGCATTGCTACTGATCTCACGAACTTGCATGGTCATTTGTTCGGCAGCAGTAGCTACTTGGCGACTATTGTCATTTTGTGACTCAATAAATGCAAGATTCTCTTCACCAGCCGCTTTTACCTGATTGGCCAGTGTTTCAACTTCTTTGGCGTTATGAGCCACTGTCGCGATGGAATGACGCATCTTTTCAGTATACAAGTTAAAGTATTTGGCAAGCGCGGTGATCTCATCTTTACCGCTTTCGTCGAGTTGTCGAGTCAAATCTCCTTCGCCTTGAGCGATATCTTTCATCATGTCTTTGGCTTGTTGAATGGGGGTGATGATGCTCTTACCTATGATTGCACTAAATGGGAATAGCAGAATAATAAGCACCGCCATCTCAATTAATAGCAAATTTCGAATATAGGCAAACTCAGCTTCGATAGTGTCGAGGTACACACCGGAGCCGATGATCCAACCCCAAGGTGTAAACGCTTTGACGTAAGATATTTTTTCGACAGGGGCTTCTTTACCGGGTTTTGGCCAAAGGTAGGGAACAAATCCCGCACCACTTTTTTTTGCCACTTGTACCATTTCAACGAATAAGCGTTTGCCGGTGGGATCTTTTGATTGGCTGAGATCTTTGCCGTTGAGCTCGCTTTTAAATGGGTGCATCACCATTTTTGGATGATAGTCGTTGATCCAAAAGTAATTGTTTCCTTCGTATCGTAAAGCGGCAACGGCATCAAGGGCTGCGGATTTCGCTTGCGCTTCTGGGAGTTTCCCTGATACATATTGTTGATGAAAGTAAGCTACTAAACTATAGGCATTTTCAACAAGGTTTTGAGTTTTATGATATTGCTGCTTTTCGAGCGCATCATACTGTTGCGATAAGCTTACTGCGCTTTGAAGGATAACGCCGATAATAACGACAATGATCAGTAACGCGAGGCGCTGGAAAATGGTGAGATTTCGAAAAAACTGTTTGGACATAACGCAATCCTTATGTCGTTTTTATTATTGAAAGTAGCAAGCGCGAACGCCTCATCAATTTATACTAGTTAATTTTAGTAGTAATACCAATTACGTTAATTCTCCAACCAATTTGAAGGGTGAAATACCATATTAGCTTCGTTAAAAATTTTTCATTTAGAACAACTAAATAGCAAAATTTTTGCCTAGCTACTAAAGCTATTTCTCCGCTTCAAATAGCTCATTTACTTAACGCGATTGATATAATAACTTGAGATAGAACAATAAATTCAGTTTTTCTTAGTCTTGAAGAATAAACAATTAGACCAATGGACTAGAACTAAATGTAGAGAAAAGAAGAATCGCCCAGCTCATAGGAAGCTGGGCGCTATTAAGTGTTTACTTAGCTTCAACCTCAAAATGACGATTAAAGAAGTCAGTAATGGTTTGATGCAAGTGGGTTTGTACTTTTTTGCCACGTAAGCTGTGTTTCGAGCCTGGATAAGTCATCATTTCAAATGGCTTAACCTCATCCTGCAACTGTTTAAATAGTTTAGTTGCATGGGTAAATAGTACGTTATCATCCGCCATACCGTGATAGATCATCAGCGGGCCTTTTAGTCCATCAGCATAAGGGAAAACCGCGCTTTGCTCATAGCCCTTGGCATTTGTATCTGGGTGACCAAGGTAACGCTCAGTGTAATGCGTGTCATATAGAGACCAATCGGTTACTGGCGCACCAGAGACACCGGCTTTAAAGTAGTCGCCAGCTTTAAACATTGTCATCAGCGCCATATAACCACCATAGCTGTGACCATAAATACCGATACGCTCAGGGTCGACGTACTCTAGCGTACGCAAGAACTCAACGCCTTTAATTTGGTCAGCCACTTCCACTACACCTAAGTGCTTGTAGATTGGATCTTCAAACTTTTTACCACGGTTATATGAACCTCGGTTATCTAATTGGAAAATCACATAACCTTGTTGTGCAAGATATTGGAAGTACAAGTTTTTGCTACGCCAGCTGTTGGTTACGCGTTGCGCGTGAGGGCCGCCATACACGTTCACAATAACCGGATATTTCTTACCGTTTTCAACCTTTGCTGGCTTAAATAAGCGGTAATACATGGTTTGACCATCTTCCGCTTTAAGTGTGCCATATTCTGGCGTAGCTAGATTGCTCAAATAAGGCGTTAATGGATGTTCGTTATTCAGCGCATTTTCTTCAAGCCAAGTAACAAAGTCACCATTCACTTTTCGTAGCGCAACCGCTGGTGGACGGTTTACAGAAGAACTTTTATCGATAAACGTACGGTTATCTTTTGCCAGTACGACACTATGATAGCTGCCTTTTTCGGTAATACGTTTTGCATCGCCATCTTTAAAAAGTGGTACGCTGTATAGGTGGCTTTCAAGCGGCGTGTCTTTGCGGCCGGAGAAGTATACGATGCCTTTTTTCTCATCAATTCCCTGAAGGCTCTCAACAATCCAATCGCCTTTAGTGATTTGGCGCACCAGTTGACCATTGGTTCTGTACAGGTAAAGGTGTTTAAAGCCATCGCGCTCAGATGCCCAAACGAAATGCTTTTTGTCCTTTAAAAATTCAAGGTCAAAGTGTAGGTTAATCCAAGTATCACTGGTTTCGGTTAGGGCGACTTGCTGCTTTTTGCTTTTAGTATCGTAAAAGCGCAGTTCCAGTTTTTGCTGTGAGCGATTTTGCCACTGGTATGACAATGTTTTATTGTCTTTTAACCAATTTGCACGGGCAATATAGATATCTTTATCTTCGCCTAAATCAATCCAATCCACCTTTTGGTCATTGATCTTTACAACACCTAATTCAATCTCAACGTTAGCAGTCCCAGTGTATGGGTATCGTTGGTTGAATAGCTTGACCTCTTCGGCATAGATTTCGTTACGAATGGCTTCTTGAACTGGGCTTTCATCAATGCGAGTAAAAGCAATTTGTTGCTCATCACCCGACCACCAGTAACCCGTCATGCGGCTCATCTCTTCTTGGGCAACAAACTCAGCCATGCCGTTTTTAATTACACCACCGCCGTCTTTAGTTAATTGCGTTTCTTTGCCTGACTTGAGATTGATGGTATAGAGGTTTTGCTCACGAATAAATGAAACAAAGTTACCTTTTGGTGAGAAGCGAGCGTCGGTTTCGAATGCTTCAGTTTCCGTTAGTTTCTTGCTCTTACCTGAAGCGATTTCATAGTAGTACAAGTCGCCATTGAGTGGGAAAAGTAGCGCTTTGCCATCTTTTGACCATTTGTATTCTAAAATACCACGGCCAAAAATACGTTGACGCTCACGTCGTGCTTTTTCTTCATCTGAGAGGTTCTCTGGGCCAGAAAATAGCGCCGCAGAATCTACCAACAAGCGGTTGGTATTGTCTTTTAGATTGTATTCCCAAAGGTCGTAACGGTTATAGTCTTCTTTTTTACCTTGAAGATAAGTAACACGAGAACCGTCAGGAGAAAATTGCAGTTTTACAGGCGCTTTACCTGAAAGAGAGGGGTCGTCAAAAAGTCGCTCTAGCGTTAGTTGCTCTGCGCTAGCGGTGACAGAGGCAAGTGCTAATGGAAGGGCGATGGTGTAGTGTTTAATGCGAGAGTGCACGGTAGCCACCTTGTTATATTTTTAAAGTCTGATCGGATGGTAATGAAGCCGCTTTGCAATAGCAACAAATTCGGATAGAGTGCCGAGTAAATAGGATTTAAAGAACTTCACTATGTCATTTGAATTAGCTAAAGAATTACAACGAGACTGTATCTTAATTACCGAGTGGCCGCTGTGTAGGGTATTGTTAATGAATGACTCACAATACCCTTGGTTTATCTTAGTACCTAGGGTTGTGGGCGCGAAAGAAATTATTGATTTACCTGAGTCGCAGCAAGTTCAATTTTGGCAAGAATCGGCCAAGCTCAGTCGTTTGTTACAAGACACTTTTACCCCAGATAAATTAAATGTGGCTGCACTTGGTAATATGGTGCCGCAACTACATGTGCATCACATCGCACGATTTAAAACCGATATTGCATGGCCAAAACCCGTGTGGGGACTCTATCCAGCAAAACCTTATAGTGATGAGGAAATTGCAAAACTAAAAACAAATTTTGAATAGATGTATATCACTTCGTAACTACCGTTTAGCGTTAATGAATAATGGTGGCGTACGTTACGAATATCGAGAGAATTAATTCAATAGGTACTCAATATTGCGCAGGCCACTTAAGCCTGCGTATCAATTAATTGAGTTTCTTGGCTTTTTAAAAAGCGGATTGCTTTTTCTTGATATTCTTTAATAAAAGATTCGGAAGTGATGAGCGCAACAGTTTCTTGTTNGCTCTTGAGCATACCCTAACACACCATGAAAAGAGCGGTAGTTCTCTTCCTCCATATTTCTGGCTTCATCTANCTGACTGCTCATAAAATTGTGAAATATTGATTTTTTCATCAGGCTTTATTCCTTGCTTCTCATAATTTACCCCTTCCAAAGAGCCCTTAACAGACATCACATCATACCAAAATGTATCACGTAAACTTCCCGTATTACCACTGGCACGTTCTATATCAGATTCTAAGGTTCTAATCGCATCAACAACATCGTAAAATTCATTGAGGGACATATTGTCAAAATCAAAACCTTCTGGATTTAATAGCGCATTGTAAGGTGAACTATTGGGAATATCACCAGTGTAGGCTGCAATAGCATTTGACTTGTCAGACGGTTGCTGTACTTCATCCCCCTTGGGGTTGGCAGCTTCTGATGGTGCTTTTGCTTGCGTAGTAGCAGGCTTTACAGGTGCCATAGTCAGTGATGCAGAATGAATGCGAAAGTTCATTGTCACAAAAACTCCTTTTTGTTTTAACAATGTTTGGTTTGTATCGGCCTTGTTCTTAATTTACTTTAGGTGATTTTGCGATTTTTATTCAACTTACATTGTAACGCGTTGAGTCATGCCATAGGCTTTCAGCTTGTCGCTTTAGTCACTATGGCATGGTGTTCTAGTTCGTACTAGAGTCCTAGCACCTGCTTACCTTGCTTAAAGGTAACATCGACAGGAATGTTTGCTTTAGAAAGCTTATCTAGGTCTTTTTGTAGTTCTTCTTTGATATCGCCGTGCGTGGCGATTAGTTGATCGACTTTTTGATAGTCGCCGTCACCTTGTAGCGTTAGGATAAGGTTAGACAGTTTCTCCATCGCTGCGCCCATCTTCTCCATATTCACTTGATATAAGCCGTCCGTGTTTTTAGAGAATGCACCTTCTTCTTTAAAGAAGTTAAAGCGGATCATATTCGCCTTACCGTGTGCACTAGATGCACCAAAGCGCACTGAGCGGAAGATTCCCGCCATAAAGGTGATGTAATAATCCTCAAGCGTACCTTCGGTGATCTCGCCTTTTTTAAGTAGTTGCTCAACCATGTATAGGCCAAGAATATCGGCTTTGCCTTCTTCAAGCGCACTGGCGTGTTCTTGCAGTGATTGGCGCACAGTACCTTTACCTGTAATGGTATTCTTAATACCTAGTCCATGGGCGACTTCATGGAACATGGTATTAGCAAAGAAAGCATCAAAGGTGATGTGTTTACGTTGCTCCGGGACGATAAGTTGGTCAGCAATTGGTACTAAGATCTTATCGAATTTTGCACGCATAGCGTTTTTAAGCTGTAGGCGACGCGTGCCTTTTTGGAGTTGCACTTCTTCGTCATTTGGCAGGTTAATCGCAATAGTTTTACTACCAGCGTTTGAGTGGCCTGCATAATAAATGACGTCATATGCGTTTAGGTCGGCGTCAGAGCCTGGCACTTCTTGCTTGTATTTATCATCAACTGGCAAGCCAGTTTGTAGCTCAGGTAAAAAAGCGGCAAACTTAGCGAGACGCTCACTCCATGCCAAGTCTTTAATTAGAACGTAAGATTCAAAAGCGGCGCGATAGCCAAATAGCTGGTCTTCATAGGTTTCAATTGGGCCAATCACCACATCAATCGGGTTATTTTTCATGTCCATCCAAGCAAAGTCAGACGCTTGGTAGCTATTATTGACTAATGCATCTGCGCGCAAGTTTAAGTAGTTTGCAAACTCTTTATCTTGTGCCAGTTTACTTGCTTGGCGTAAAAGCTCTGCGGCTTTATCCAATTCAGCTTTATATGCGGATGAGTAAGAAGTGCTGTATAGCTTGCCGTTCTCATCGCGGCGGATGACAGAGTACAGTCCTGTTTTATCTTTTACATCGGCGTTATTTAGCTCGTCTTTGGTGATGTCGCTTGGGTAAAATTCTGCACCCAGTGCTTTTTCTTCAAAGCCAGAAAGAAAAACTTGGTCGCCATTTAAACGATCCCAAGGTCCATAGTTAATATCTGCGAATTGGCGTACTTTTTCGTCTGAGATTTTGCTTAGGAATGTTGCTTTGTCTTCGCCGAATGCTTGCTGCCAAAATAAATCATCCATAATAACCGAAGCGTCGATGAGTAAAGCTAGCATCTTTTTCTGGTTATCGTTTAAGTGACTCAAGTCTGTTTCGAGTGTTACTGGGGTATAAATATCTAGCCGGTCTTGAGATGCATTAACGAGCTTATAGCCTGATTGTTTTGTATCAACTTGTGCTTGCTCAGTTTGTGCACTAGGTTTCTCAGAAGAGGTTGATGGCTCAGAGCAGCCTGTTAGGGTGAGACCTGTTGCAAGCGCGATTGCAACCGAAATCATTGAGTGTTTCATAATGCTCCCTTGTTGTCTTAATTATGTGGCGATCACCTTACACGATTTTGTATCACAATACTTAGTTAACTTAGGTTGGCGTGTGATACGCAAGCTGCTGTTAACGTGAAAGGTCATCATTTGTGTCCAGCTATGGGTCATCTTCAGTATTTTTGCGGCAAGGTTTGCCACAAAGCACCATATGCTATGAATTCTAACTTGCTAATTATTGAGGGTATATAAATAAAATATTATTTTATTAGATTTTCTTAACTTTATCCGAAAGTTAGACAATACTTACGTCATAGATACTAAAAATCAGCAGTGTGACCTCCAGCAAGCAAGTGCTTACTTTTGCATAAGCTTACGCTTGTAGTCGGGTCTTTTATTCAGTTATTAAGGGATTTGGTTTCATGTCTACAGAAAATGCTTTGCTCACGATTCTAACTGACAGAATCAATAACGACACCTTGGTATTGCCGACATTACCTGAAATCGCAGTGCGGGTAAGGCAAGCGGCAGATGACCCTGAAATTAACTTGATGCAGATGGCTGATGTTATTTCTCACGACCCAGCCCTTGCAGCACGTATGATCAAAGTTGCCAACAGCGCTTTTATGGGCCGTTCGGTGAAGGTAAACACCCTAAACCAAGCAGTAACTCGTATCGGTCTCAGACAAATCAAGAATATAGCGACTGCAATGGCGATGGAGCAGTTATTTGTTTCTAATAACAAACTTATCAAGACTTACATGGACAAAGCTTGGCAGAAGACGTTAAAAGTCGCTTGCCAAGCGATAACGACGATGGACTTTTATCTCCGTGTCAATAAGCACACTTCGCTCAACAGAGATACAATCACGTTGGCCTCTTTGGTGTTCAATATCGGTGTTTTACCGATTTTGACGGAGGCCGAACGTCACCCTGAAGTGTTTGCCAATCCAAGCTTTTTGGCTCATGCAATCCAGAAATTAGGCGGTAAGATAGGTGGTGCAATAATGCGTGAATGGGAATTCACCGACGAGTTTGTTGAAGTCGCAGAAAGCTGGGCAAATCCTAATTATCGGCCTGAACATGTCTGTTATGTCGACTTTATTCGTGTGGGTGCAATCGTAGAAGGTATTTTACAGGTGTCTGATAAGTCCGCAGCATTAAAACAGTATGAAGAAAAGGGCGTTATTAAGGAGGTGAACATGTTTGCCGATGATACTTATTTAGGTGTACTCGAAGACGTCAAAACAATGTTTGCTTAGCGCCTTTTGCTTCCTTTGAATACAAAGACCTCTGTTGAGGTCTTTGTCGTTTAAGGCAAAACCTCTGCTCGGGGCTTTCTAAATATTTTGCTTATCCGAGCACCTGTAACAGAAATCGTTAAGCCACATAAAATAAAACCACCCCCAATAGCTTCCATTAACATCAACTGCTCATTAAGTAATAAGGCTGAGCCTACAATGCCGACAATAGGGATTAATAAAGCAAAAGGCGTCACTGCTGCGGCCTTGTGATTTTTAAGTAGCCAACCCCATATTGCGAATGCAATCAGCGTCGAGATATAACCCACATAGGCAATAGATAGCCAAGATTGTGTTGTGGTGTTCAGTAGTAAGGTCAATGGGGCGTCAGTTTCAATAAAATAAGACAGTGTAAAAAGTGGCAATGGCGGCACTAGGCTTACCCAAACAATAAAATGGAGTAAATTCACGTCTTGCAGGCGCTTCATGATGAGGTTTGAAAACGACCAAAATAATGCCGCGAACAGAATGAGTACCGCGCCCAATATCGTCGTTGCCCCTGACGAGTTGATAAAAAACAAACCAAAGCCAAACGTTGCGATGCTGATCCCCACCACTTGAAAGCGATCCATGGTTTCCTTTAACAACAAAACACTTAGCAAAATCGTGAAAATGACTTGGGCTTGTAGCAGCAAAGAAGCAATGCCGGCTGAAGCATTTGATTCCATCGCAATAAATAGCAAGCTAAACTTAAGCACACCTAAAAATAGCCCAACACCGAGTACGTTCCATACCGACGTGTTAGGAAAGGGAATGAAAAATACTGCAGGGATCGCGACTACCAAAAAACGCAAGCCTGAGAATAAAATAGGAGGCAACTCTGCTAGGCCAAATTTAATGGCCGAAAAGTTAAGCCCCCAAATGATCACTACCATCGAAGCCAATGAAATGCTTTTTACATTCACGTGCGTCAAACTCCGTTTAGTTGTACGAGTTACCGTTTTCGGGTATCGGACTATTGGCGTAAATTGTCTTCGATGCCTGAAATTCAGGTTAGCAAAGCGTTACTGCCAAAACCGGGCTCCTATCATGCCATTGAAGAGTAAATAAAGCGCGACAAATGCGTTGGTTAATGCAAATAAAGTGTCGAGCCAGTAACTATACGCTCGCACTTGAGTGCGTGCAATCTGCTTGCTATTGGCGCAAAGTGACCTTGTGAAGATAGCGTATTGAGCTGGATAAAGAAAAATTGATAGCCATATCCGCTATCAATTTTTCGTACCCAAAGCTCAACGGACTATAGATGGTAAAATTAAGACTCTAGGCCTTCGTCGTCACCAAGACCTTTGGTTAGATCTTCTAACAACTCTTTGATTTCTTCCGATACCAAAATAAAGTCAGCATCAAGTTTAACGGCTAGATCTTCTTTAGGGATATCTGCATTTTGGTCTTTAAGTGCTTCTGCATAGCTTAAACGTTTTAATGTGCCATCGTTTTGTAAAACGAACTTCACGCGCTCACGCCAATCTAACGCGAGTTTAGTCACACGTTTACCGTTTTCTAGGTGCGTTTTGATTTCGTCTGATGAAAGGTCATGTTGTTTTAACTTGACTTGAGCACCGTTGTCGTCTGGTTCTTGCAACTCCGCGTCGGTGCCTATTGCAAAGCCTTCAGGTGCACTAAACTCGGTGAGCCAGTGTGTTAGCTGTAAGTCTAAATCATAGTTTGCAAACGCCGGTACAACAGGAAGCGTGCCCAGAGACTTACGCAGTAGTGCAAGTAGTTCTTCCGCTTTATTGAAGCTGGCACTATTTACAATCACCCAACCTGATTTTTGGTCGATAAAAGCAAATTGTAGGCTCGATTTTTTAAACGCTTGAGGCAATAAAGTGGCTAGGATATTTTCTTTAATATCGTCTTTTTCTTTTTTCTTTACCGGACGATTTTCTTGTTGCTCTATTTGCTCAATTTTTTCGGCGACCATTTCATTGACTACGGCTGCAGGAAGCACCTTTTCTTCGCGCTTAGCACAAACTAAGATACTGTCTTGAGAAAAATGAGAAAGCATCTGACCATGTTTACCGAAGGCTTTTGTCCAGCCAAAAGTGGTCATGTCTTGGCTACCACAAGGACGAAAAATATCCTGCTCGAGTGCTTTTTCGAAATCTTCTTGTGCGTAAGTTACATCTTGTTTGAATTTGTAGCAGATTAAGTTACTGAACCACATAGAAATATGCCCGTCTGGAATAAAATTGCGGTCATCATAGCAAAAAGGTCACAGCTTGTATTCCACTAGATGATGTTTGGTGGTGGGGGAGATATCTTGCGCCAATACGCCACTTTGCAGTATGGCGTATTGGACGCTTGTTGTGCTCTAAACTTGGTTAGCTAAACATCGCCATTGGTTTTTGTA
Source organism: Pseudoalteromonas sp. HM-SA03 (assembly GCF_002289345.1). Lineage (GTDB taxonomy): Bacteria > Pseudomonadota > Gammaproteobacteria > Enterobacterales > Alteromonadaceae > Pseudoalteromonas. The sequence goes on from NZ_NSDG01000103.1 coordinate 48,677, forward strand.
AGTCTTTTGGGAAACTGATGTAGTAGGTGAGGCCTTTGCCTTCTTCACTATTTACTTCGATATCTCCATTCAAGGTTTGTTTTACGAGGTTTAAGGTAATATGGGTACCAAGCCCACTGCCACCTTGATCGCGCTTGGTCGTAAAGAAGGGGTCAAACAACCGGTCTAGTTGGGCTTTACTTACGCCCTTGCCGTTGTCTTTGTAGACGATATTTACCATACCATTGTCTTCTTTAATCTTAATATCTATTTGTCCTTGGTCTTGATTTTCAAAACCGTGGATCAAAGAGTTCATGATAAGGTTAGTGAATATTTGGCTAATTGCCCCAGCTGGTAAATTTAGCGTCATGTCTTCAGGGCATTCAACATTCACTAGGTGATGAGTCTTCTTCAATTTTGGATGCAATGAGCGGATCACTTCACCGAGGTATTGCTTCAGGTTAATGGTACGAACCGCTTCACTGGCTTGATCGACTGCAATTTGCTTAAAGCTTGCGACAAGCTCCGATGCGCGGTCTAAATTGGTGGTAAGTAGGCTGGCACTTTGCTTTGCTTCGCTAATGAATTCTTCTAACGCTTTTGGTGATAAAGTTTTTCCGTTGTAAGCCGCCTCAAGTTGATCTAAACGCTCCTGTAAGAACGACGTCGCAGTCACGCCAATACCAACAGGTGTGTTAATATCGTGTGTAATACCGGCAACGAGGCCACCAAGAGCCGCCATTTTTTCAGAGCCCACTAAGCGCTCTTGAGCCATATTTAGCTCGTCTACGTATTTCTCAAGCTCTTTTTGTTTAGTTAGTAGTTCTTCTTCTGTTTGTTTTCTTAAATCAATCTCTTCTGTGAGCGTTAACTTCTGCTTTTCTAATTCATATTTTTGTTGCTGAAGATCCATCATCGCTTGGCTCAGGTTTGAGGTCTTACGTGCGACTTCTTGTTCCAACTGAATGTTATGTTGATCAAGTTTTTCATTGCTGATCAAAAGCTCTTTTTGAGTTTGATCGAGCTTTTTACGATATTCGGAGACCTTGTCAATTAGCTTATTGAATGCCTCTTCCATGATCTTTAGTTCATTGCGCTCTTTAGCACCAATATCTATCTTATGGCCATCAACGTTGTCGACCTCAAAGTCTTCAATTTGCTCGGTGAGGTCGCTTAATGGTTCAGTAAGTAGCTTTCTGAAGGCAATTAAAAATAGAATAATCAAGAATGTTGTCTTGATCATCGCATTACCTATCAAAAAGTAGATAGAGATCATGATGCGACTAAAGACCACCTCTCGGCTAGAAAATAATGTTACGTCGCCGACTTGCGTTGCACGTCCCGAGAATTCAAAAATCAACGGAAATGTATAACCAAATAAACCGGATGGTGTATCTTCGATTATTGCTTCTTCTTGAACAAGCTGTTGGCTATACAGCTCGTGAATATCTAGTGAGCGGCCAAGCTGTGAAATAATTTCACCGCTGTCATCACGTACAATAATTCCTTCGATCATGGGGATCGCAAGTAGCCCCTCAGCCGTAGTAACGGTCTGCTTCGTATTGAGTTCCCATATGGCACGGGTCAAACTGCGGCTAAAGGTTTTTTGCAGCATAGTAAGTTCATTGCGAATATAGTCTTTGGTATTGACGTATTCGGCAACGATTTGACCACATGTGACGACAAAGGTTAGAAGGAAGTAAACCGACAGCACATTGGTGAGCAATTTTTTTGAGAGGCTTTTTTGCAGCATGAATTAAGCTGAGCTCCTACGGTAAGTTCATCGCCTTTGTATAATCTGTTTTTAAAGTTAGCCAATAAATGGTTAAAAATAAATAATTATCTTCATTAATTATGCTTTTTAGCGCCTTACCTAGGAAAGTTTAATGTGTTATAAGATAGCGATATCCAGTGACCGTTTTATTAACGATAGTACAAGACTGACCACTTTATGAGTTATTCCGTCTTAGTTTGCGATGATTCGGCTGTTGCCCGTAAACAAGTCATTAAAAACTTACAGAGCAAATTAGACCTGACTTTGCATCAAGCACAGAATGGCCAGCAAGCGATTGATTTACTGAAAACTCAGCAAATAGATTTATTGTGCCTGGATTTAACCATGCCAATACTTGATGGAATTGCTGTGTTAGAGGCAATAAAAACACACCGAATTGAATGTTTTGTTGTGGTTATTTCGGCAGATATTCAGGCCAAGATGAAAGAAAGAGTAGCAAATTTGGGGGCGTTAGGGTTTTTAGAAAAACCGGTTAAAGCAGAGCAGTTATTAAGATTATTACATCAGTTTGGTATCCGATAACTTATCTATGCAAATTACAAATGTCACTATTAAAAAATTGCATAATCTATTTTACTCTTTCGTATTGACAGCGTGGCTAAACTTCAGGCACTCTAAAATTATGAAAACGAATATTATTACTACGACCATTATTACAACCACCATCCTAACGGGATAGTGGCATAGGTCGGTGCGAGTTTGAAAAAGGCCTGTGTTCACTAAGAACACAGGCCTTTTTTGTTTTTGGAGTGAGGAAAAATGATGCGAGTACTAAAGTTTGGAGGGTCTTCCCTCAAAGATTTTGCCTGTTTACAAAGAGTCAGAGAGCTAGTTAAAGACCATGGCCAACAACAAGCGCTTATCGTGCTGTCGGCTCCCGGTGGCATGACTGATCAGCTCGTTGAGCTTGCTGATTTGGCTGAGCGAGGGGAAGCGTTTGACTCCCAGTGGCTGTCATTTACTTCCCGCAGCCAAGGCTTATACGATGAAGTACAAGCGGTGTACGGTGGTGTTGTAGATTGGCCTGACTTTGAATTACTGAAGAATAAATTAGATGGGGCTAAGTTACTGGGACATTGCCCAGACCAAGCAAGAGCCTATGTCATTAGTTTTGGCGAACGCATTAGCGTTGCGCTGATGGATACTATGCTGCAATCGGACTCCGTGGCGCTCAGTGCCGATGCTTGTGTAAAAACGCAGGGCGGGTATCTTGATGCCGAAGTTGACCTTAAGCTAAGTAAACTATGTTTTGCAGAGTTGGTGCGTGCCCAAGCGTCGCGTTTTTATATCATGGCAGGATTTACGGGAAGCAATGAAGCGGGCGAGCTGACAACGCTTGGTCGCAATGGCTCTGACTACTCTGCAGCTGTCGCAGCTGCGTGTTTTGAAGCTGAAATCTGCCAAATCTGGACTGACGTTGATGGCGTTTACAGTGCAGATCCTCGCCTGATAAAGAAAGCGACTAAGGTCGACGTGCTATCCTATAAAGAAGCGATGGAGCTATCTTATTTTGGCGCTAAAGTGCTGCACCCAAAAACCATTTTACCTTGCGCCAAAGCAGATGTGCCTTGTGAAATTAAAAATACGCATGACCCAGAAGTGCCGGGTTCACTGATTTGTGCTCAGGGCGGCGGAGAAGCTCCCGTTAAAGCGCTTTCGAGTCTTGATAGACTGGCTATGTTGACCGTTGCAGGACCTGGGATGAAAGGCAAGGTTGGCATGGCTGCTCGGGTCTTTTCTGCACTGGCAGCAGATAACGTATCCATTGTACTTATTACGCAATCTTCTTGTGAATTCAGCATCAGTTTCTGTGTCCATGAGCAAGACTTAACACTTGCGCTGGTTGCGCTTGAACAGGCATTTGAGCTTGAAACGCAAGCAGGTTTAATCGACCCAATTGAAGTGCAGCGTAACCTTGCTATCGTGACTTTGGTTGGTGATAACATGAAAGCGCACAAAGGTCTTGCGGCCAAATTTTTTGCGTCACTTGCACAGGCGCAGGTGAATATTGTTGCCATTGCGCAGGACTCAACGGAGAGTTCGATTTCGGCGGTAGTTGATGGTGAACTTTGCCAAGATGCAGTAAAAGTGTGTCACGAAAACTTTTTCACGCACGTTCCGTCCATCGATGTTTTCTTGATTGGCTGCGGTTTAGTGGGTCAAGAATTAATGAAGCAGTTTCATAAGCAGCAAGCATGGCTTGAAAAACGCAATATACGCTTGAACCTTTATGGCATTGCAAACTCAAGTAAGTGTTACTTAGACCCAGAAGGCGTACCGTTTGATAACTGGGAACTGGCGCTTGAGAAAGCGGAGTCGGGCTTTGATTTACAACAGGTGAGTCAGTTTGTTAGACAAAATCATTTAATTAACCCAGTGATTGTCGATTGTAGTGCTGCTCAGTTTGTTGCCGATGGCTATTTAGATTTTCTTAATGCGGGCTTTCATGTCGTTGCGGCTAACAAAAAAGCCAATACTGGCAGCTATGAATATTATCAGTCATTGCAGCAGGCTGCACTTGCTAAGCGCCGTCACTTTCTATACGAAACTAACGTTGGGGCCGGACTCCCTGTATTAGACAACCTTAAATTGCTGTTTGGCGCAGGAGATGAACTGCTTTCATTCAGTGGTATTTTGTCTGGCTCGCTATCGTATATCTTCGGTGTATTATCAGATGGTTTATCGCTATCGGAAGCGACAGAGAAAGCCAAGCAAAGCGGTTTTACAGAGCCAGATCCGCGCGATGATTTATCTGGTACGGATGTCGCACGTAAGCTGCTTATCATTGCCCGTGAATCGGGACTGCCGTTGGAGCTCAGTGATATTGAAGTTGAATCGGTATTACCTGAAGGGTTTGCTGAGGGCGCCAGTGTTGATGAATTTATGGCGCAATTACCGCAATTAGATGATGCTTTCGCAGCGCGTATTGCGGCGGCCAAAGCACAAGGCCAAGTGCTACGCTATGTCGGTTCAATTGTTGACGGTAAATGCCGCGTTGGCATTGAAGCGGTAGATAAAGAGCACGCTTTGTACGATATTCGTGACGGTGAAAACGCACTGGCTATTTTAAGCCAATATTATCAACCAAAGCCTTTTGTGATCAGAGGTTATGGCGCGGGCGCAGAGGTAACCTCTGCAGGCGTATTTGCTGATATCCTAAAAACGCTGTCGAGGTAGGAGTTATGAAAACATTTTATGCACCAGCGTCAATGGGTAATTTTTGTGTTGGCTTTGATGCCCTTGGCGCCGCACTCCAGCCTATTGATGGCAGTTTACTGGGTGATCAGGTCAGCGTTGAAGCCGCAGAGCGTGATACGTTCAACTGTATTGGTCCATATGCTGAAAAGCTTTCCGCCGATCCCAAAGATAATTTGGCGTTTCAGTGTTTACAGCACTTTAAACAGCATGTGGCACCCAACATGCCTGCGGTTGCTATGACCTTGTATAAAGGGCTCCCTGTTGGTTCAGGTCTAGGTTCAAGTGCTTGCTCTGTGGTTGCCGCTTTTGCTGCACTCAATGACTTTGCTAATACACAATTAAGCCAAGAGGCGCTTATTGAATTAATGGCCGACTTTGAAGCTAAGGTCAGTGGTGGTCGTCACTACGACAACATCACGCCCTGCTACCTTGGTGGGCTACAACTGACAGCAGACTGCATTCCAAGTAAAGCAATCAGCGTTGTGCATGATGAAAGCTGGTTTTATGTTATTGCATATCCTGGCTTTGCCTTGAATACAGCGAAAGCAAGGCAAGCACTACCACAGCAGTTTTCTTTGCATGATACGGTGGAGTTTGCCCAGCGACTGTCGGGCTTTTGTTTATTGATGCAGTCAGGTCAATTTGATAAAGCGCTGTCGATGATGAAAGACAGTATTGCCGAGGAAGCGAGAGCGCCACTCATTGCTGGCTTTAACGAAGCAAAAGACGCGCTACCAGCCCTAGGTGCCGAGCTGGTGAGTATTTCAGGGGCAGGGCCCACACTATTTGCTATTTGTAAGTCTGAGCAACAGGCAAATGCAGTGCAGCAATGGTTGCAACAAAATTACATTAATGAAGCGGGTTTTAGCCATATTTGCCGATTAGATGCGCTTGGCACAAGAGAATTAAAGGATCAAAAGTAATGAAATTAGTGAATTTAAAAGACGAACAGCAGGTTGTTTCATTTGTTGAAGCGGTAAAAATTGGTTTAGGTCGTAACCAAGGAGTTTTTTTTCCTCCTACATTTGAGCGTATTGCGGATGTTGATGCACTACTTGAATTACCTTTTGCAGAGCGCAGTGCCAAGGTATTACATCACCTTATTGGTGATGAACTACCACAAGATACCCTCGATGCGATGGTAAAACGCGCCTTTAATTTCCCTGCTAAGTTAGTTGAAGTTGCTAAAAATCAGCATTGTTTAGAGCTCTTTCATGGACCAACACTGGCGTTTAAGGACTTTGGCGGCCGCTTTATGGCGGAATGCATTAGCATGTTTAATCAAGGTGAGCGCGTGACTATCCTCACGGCAACAAGTGGTGATACTGGCGCCGCCGTTGCCCATGCATTTTACGAAAAAGAAAATGTCGATGTTGTGATCCTTTATCCTCATGGCAAAATTTCGCTTGCCCAACAAAAGCTGTTTACAACACTTGGGAAAAACATTCATTGTTATGCTGTAGATGGCAGTTTTGATGACTGCCAAGCGATGGTGAAGTCAGCATTTCTTGATGACGAAGTAAAGCAAAAGCTTGGTCTCAATTCGGCAAACTCCATCAACATCAGCCGTTTAGTGGCGCAAGTGTGTTATTACTTTGAAGCGCTAGCACAATTACCTAAATCTCAGCGTGATAAAGTGCATGTTTCAGTGCCAAGTGGTAACTTCGGTAATGTCTGTGCGGCGATGATTGCGGCCGCGATTGGACTGCCTATTGCCAAGTTAAGTGCCACGACAAACCAAAATGATACTGTGCCCCGTTACATAGCCTCGGGTGAGTGGCAACCAAATGAGACTTTGGAGTCACTCTCTAATGCGATGGACGTGAGTAAACCTAATAACTGGCCTCGTGTTGAAATCATGCTAGAAAGAGGGGGTTTTAACAAACATGACTTTTATTCACGTTCGGTGACGGAAGCGCGAACTCAGACAGTAATGCAAGAATTACATGATAAAGGTTACTTGGCTGAGCCGCACACTGCGATAGCCTACGAGGGATTAGCGTTGGATTCTCAAGCGGATGAAACCGGAATTTTCCTTGCCACTGCGCATCCTGCGAAGTTTAAGGAATCTGTAGAAGGTGTTTTAAATCAGCTGCTTGATATGCCGAAACCGTTGGCCGATGCATTGCAAAAACCATGTTTGGCAGAGCCGCTTAGTGCAGATTATGATGCGTTGAAGGCAGCAATATTAGCAAAACTCAACTAAATCAGAGATCCTGTCTGAGTGGGTAGAACGGCCACTCAGATAAGGTCAATTTCAAGACTATATTAGCTTTTCAAATGCAACTTAGGTTGTCTTATTTAAAATATTAATGTTTAAATAAAAAAATATCATCGCGATAGGGGTGTGAAATAAATTCAATCCCTGCTTAAATATGCCCATGCTGATTTCATAGGCAAACTCGTTATCTTGTGATGCTAGATTGTCTTTAAAAATACCCTTACGTTTACCTAGGAGAAACCATGTTAGAACGTAACATGAATATTGCAGATTTTGACCCAGAACTATTTGCAGCGATTGAAGCAGAAACTTCACGTCAAGAAGAGCACATCGAGCTTATCGCTTCTGAGAACTACTGTAGCCCACGTGTACTTGAAGCGCAGGGTTCTCAGCTAACAAACAAGTATGCTGAAGGTTACCCAGGTAAGCGTTACTATGGCGGTTGTGAGCACGTTGACGTGGTTGAGCAGCTCGCGATTGACCGTGCCAATGCGCTATTTGGTTCGACTTACGCAAACGTTCAGCCTCACGCTGGCTCACAAGCAAATGCGGCGGTATTCCAAGCGCTACTTCAGCCACATGACACAGTGCTAGGTATGAGCCTGGCTCACGGTGGTCACTTAACGCACGGTTCACACGTAAACTTCTCTGGTAAAACGTACAATGCTATCCAGTACGGTCTAAACGAAGAAACTGGTGAAATCGATTACGCGCAAGTTGAAGCGTTAGCACTTGAGCACAAGCCAAAAATGATCATCGGTGGTTTCTCTGCGTACTCAGGTATCGTTGACTGGGCTAAGTTCCGCGAAATCGCTGACAAAGTAGGCGCTTACCTACTTGTTGATATGGCGCACGTTGCAGGTCTAGTTGCCGCTGGTATTTATCCAAGCCCTGTGCCTCATGCACACGTTGTAACAACAACAACGCACAAAACGCTAGCGGGTCCTCGTGGTGGTCTTATCATCTCTGCTTGTGATGATGAAGAAATCTACAAAAAGCTAAACTCTGCCGTATTCCCTGGTGGCCAAGGTGGTCCTCTATGTCACGTTATCGCTGCAAAAGCGGTTGCGTTCAAAGAAGCACTACAGCCAGAGTTCAAGTCATACCAAGAGCAAGTGGTTAAAAATGCACAAGCTATGGTTGCGGTACTTCAGGAGCGTGGTTATAAAGTGGTTTCTGGCAAAACTGAAAACCACCTGTTCCTACTTGACCTGATTGATAAAGACATCACAGGTAAAGATGCAGATGCAGCGCTTGGCCGTGCAAATATCACAGTAAACAAAAACTCTGTACCAAACGATCCACGTTCACCGTTCGTTACTTCTGGTCTGCGTATCGGTTCTCCTGCGATCACTCGTCGTGGCTTCAAAGAAGCTGAGTCGAAAGAGCTTGCTGGCTGGATCTGTGACGTACTAGACAACATCAATGATGAGTCTGTACAGGCACAAGTGAAAGAAAAAGTAAAAGCAATTTGCGCTAAATTACCTGTTTACGCATAATTTCGCTCACAAAAAAGCAGTTTTTTGTTATGATTAAGGCCGCATTCAAGCGGCCTTTTTTGTTTTTGAGTCAACGAGAGCGTCTATGCATTGTCCATTCTGTACAGCCAAAGATACCAAAGTGATAGATTCACGTTTGGTTGCTTCCGGCCACCAAGTCCGTCGCCGTCGTGAGTGTATTTTATGCCACGAACGCTTTACTACCTTCGAGGGCGCAGAGCTCTTAATGCCGCGCGTGATAAAACAAGATGGTACCAGGGAGCCTTTCAATGAGGATAAGTTACTCAATGGCATGCACCGAGCGCTGGAAAAGCGCCCTGTCAGCACAGAACAAATAGAAGAAGTCGTGCATCAGATTAAATCTCAAATTCGTGGTACTGGCGAACGTGAAGTACCAAGCGACATGATTGGCGAATGTATTATGGAAGCCCTCAAAAAGCTCGATAAAGTGGCTTATGTACGATTTGCTTCGGTATATCGCTCTTTCGAAGATATTCGTGAGTTTGGTGAAGAAATTGCGAGGCTGGGGGATTGAGCCAGTTCACAGCGCAAGACCATGATTACATGAGCCGCGCCATCGCGCTTGCAAAGCGTGGTAAATACACCACAACACCCAATCCAAACGTCGGCTGTGTGATCGTAAAAGATGGTGAAATCGTCGGCGAAGGCGCGCACTTAAAAGCAGGTGAAGGCCATGCTGAAGTGCATGCGCTTAAGCAAGCTGGAGCTAAAGCCGCTGGTGCAACTGCCTATGTAACGCTTGAGCCATGTAGTCACTATGGCAGAACGCCGCCGTGTGCTAAAGGTCTGATTGACGCAGGCGTCAGCAGAGTGGTTGCTGCTATGGTTGACCCCAATCCACAAGTTGCAGGGCGTGGGTTGGCAATGTTAGAAGCCGCGGGAATTGCAACGGCTTTTGGTTTGTTAGAGCCACAAGCAAGGGCGCTAAATAACGGTTTCTTGAAGCGAATGGAGTATGGGGTGCCGTTTGTGACCTGTAAGCTTGCCGCTTCTCTTGATGGCAAAACCGCATTAAACAATGGCCAGAGCAAGTGGATAACCTCAGCTGCAGCGCGCTTAGACGTACAGCGCCACCGCGCGCAAAGCTGCGTGGTATTGACCGGAGCCGATACGGCTATGGTAGACAACGCAAGACTCAATGTTCGTGAGGAGTTTTTGCAAGACACCGATTATCCTCAATCTGAGTTACGCCAGCCGATACGTGCGATTATTGACTCACAAAATCGTCTGACACCAGAACTTGCGCTATTTACAACTGCATCTCCAGTGATTATTTTTCGCCGTACTATTGATAATTCAGTGCAATGGCCTCATTTCGTAGAGCAAATTGTCGTGCCTGAAATCAACGGTAAGCTCGACCTAAAAGCCGTGCTCAACAAGCTGGCTGAAAAGCACTGTAATTATGTTTGGCTAGAAGCCGGTGCCACCCTTGCGGGGGTAATGCATGAACAAGGGCTAATTGATGAATATATCGTCTATTTGGCACCGAAAATAATTGGCGCTGGAAAAGGGCTGTTTAACACCTCTCCACTTAGTGCCATGTCGCAAATACCTGAGTTAGTGTTTGGCGACGTTTGCCAAGTGGGGCCTGATCTCAAACTTATCGCGACTAAAGAGAAGTAAAATGTTTACAGGTATTATCGAAGCAACAGGAACATTAACTCAATTGCAGCTCAAGGGCGGTGATTTAATTGTTCGTGTGACCACGACATCTCTTGATATGAGCGATGTAAACTTGGGTGATAGTATTGCCACGAACGGGGTTTGTCTGACCGTAACTGAGAAGTTTCATGATGGCTTCAAAGCCGATGTTTCTAACGAAACCTTAAGTTTGACGCGTTTTGCCGAGTACCAACAAGGCCAAAAGGTCAACCTTGAAAAGGCACTGCAGCCGATTTCACGCCTTGGCGGTCATTTGGTGTCTGGCCATGTGGATGGCATCGCTGAAGTGGTAGAGATAACCGCTAATGCCAGAGCGACCGACTATTGGTTAGCCGCGCCGTCATCGCTAATGAAGTATATTCCGTATAAAGGTTCAGTTGCCATTGATGGCATCAGTTTGACGGTCAATGCCGTGGAACAAAATCGCTTTAAATTGACCATAGTGCCACACACGGCGCAAGAAACGACGATTGCAGGTTTTCAAGTCGGGTCAAAACTAAACCTAGAGGTTGACCAAATCGCCCGCTACCTCGAAAGACTAATTCAGGGTGAGCCAAGCGCTGCCAGCGAGTCCACTCTCACAACCAGTCTATTGGCGAAAGCTGGCTTTATAAAGTAGCCATAGACAAAGTAAAAATGGGAAAACTATGAGTTTAAATAGTGCTGAGGAAATCATCGCGGACATTAAAGCCGGTAAAATGGTTATTTTGATGGACGATGAAGACCGAGAAAATGAAGGTGATCTGATCATTGCAGCAGAGCACATTACACCAGATGCAATTAATTTCATGGCAACATATGGTCGCGGGTTAATCTGTTTGACCATGACACAGGAGCGCTGTGAGCAGCTGAACTTGCCACTAATGGTGAAAACCAATGGCGCTCAGTTCTCTACCAACTTTACTTTGTCTATTGAAGCCGCGAAAGGCGTAACGACGGGAATTTCAGCGGCAGATCGCGCTCGTACAGTGCAAGCTGCAGTTGCCAAAGGTGCAGTGCCTGAAGATATTGTGCAACCTGGTCATATCTTCCCAATTATGGCGCAACCAGGCGGCGTTTTAACGCGTGCAGGCCATACTGAAGCCGGATGTGATTTAGCGCGTTTGGCGGGATTGGAGCCTGCATCTGTGATTGTTGAAATTCTAAATCCAGATGGCACTATGGCACGTCGCCCACAACTAGAAGTATTCGCAAAAGAGCACGATATTAAAATCGGCACCATTGCTGATTTAATTGAATATCGTAACTTAAACGAAACTACCATCGAAAAGGTAGCAGAGTGTAAACTGCCTACAGAGTTTGGTGAGTTTAACCTAGTGACGTACAAAGACACCATTGATAGTCAACTTCACTATGCGATGGTAAAAGGCGAGATCAAATCGGAAGAAGCCAATTTAGTCCGTGTGCATTTGCAAAGCACGTTTAACGACATTCTTCATTCAGATCGTAGTGCGGATAGAAGCTGGACACTGCAAAGTGCCATGAAGCACATCGCCGACAACGAAGGCGTATTAGTCATTCTTGGTAAGCAAGAGCGCAGCGAAGAGATGGAAGCGCTGGTTAAAGCATTTGCAGCGGAAGATGCGGGAGAGCAGGTGAACTACCGTAAATTCCAAGGTACTTCGCGCACCGTAGGTGTGGGGTCGCAAATTTTGGCTGATTTAGGCATTCAGAAAATGCGCCTCATGAGTCTACCTAAAAAATATCATGCACTGTCTGGTTTCCACTTAGAAGTGGTTGAATACGTCGAACCAAAATAATTCCAAAATGCCAAATTGATCGCAATCGCCTATATTCAGATAGTAGGCGATTGCCACATTACTGTGCTATCATGCGCCTCAATTTGGCAATTGCTCATACAGATTAGGAACATCTAATGAAAGTAATCGAAGGTAATAAATACGCTCCTGGCAAAAAATTTGCCATTGTCATTTCACGTTTTAACGATTTTATCGGTAGCAGCTTACTTGAAGGCGCTGTAGATGAATTAAAACGTACCGGTGGTGTTAGCGATGAAGACATCACGGTTGTATATGTACCGGGAGCGGTTGAACTACCACTAGCAGCAAAGCGCGTTGCAATGAAAAAAGAGCACGACGCGATTATTGCGCTAGGTGTGATTATTCGTGGTGGTACGCCACACTTCGATTTGGTTGCTAACGAGTCTAACAAAGGCTTAGCTAGCGTTTCATTAGATTATGACATCCCTGTTGCTTTTGGTGTACTTACTACTGAAAGCATTGAGCAAGCTATCGAGCGCGCGGGCACTAAAATGGGCAACAAAGGGGGAGAAGCCGCCCTTGGAGCTCTAGAAATGGTGAACGTGCTAGAGCAAATTTAAGAGGAATCTCAGTGAAACCAGCAGCTAGACGCAAAGCACGTGTACTTGCTTTACAAGCTATTTATTCTTGGCAGCTAAGTGGTAACCCAATTGCCGATATCGAACAGCAAATGCTGATCGAAAACGACGTAACGAAAGTCGATGTAGAATACTTCAAAGACTTAGCGCGTGGTGTTGTTGTTAACCAAAAGCAGCTAGACGAAGCAATTCGTCCGCATTTAGCTCGTCCACTTGAAGAATTGGATATGGTTGAGCTTGCCGTGTTACGTGTTAGTGCTTATGAACTTAAATTCCGTGAAGATGTGCCATATAAAGTGGCTATCAACGAAGGTATTGAGTTAGCGAAAATGTTTGGCGCTGAAGAGAGCCACAAATTCGTTAACGGTGTACTAGACAAAGCGGTTAAGTTTATTCGCAAATAAGCTTTACTATAGGAATAGCCGGCCTTGGCCGGCTTTTTTGTGTATGAAAGAATTTGAGCTAATCAATCACTACTTTAAAGGCCGTGGCATTACTCGCCGAGATGTGGAGCTTGGGATCGGTGATGACTGCGCCTTAGTTTCAGTTCCTGCTGGCAATCAGCTTGCGGTAACAACGGATACGCTAGTTGCGGGTGTGCACTTTTTTGAAGATATTCCACCTCGGGCACTAGGCCATCGGGTTATCGCTGTGAATCTTAGCGACTTAGCTGCAATGGGTGCAGAGCCTACTTGGGTGTCACTTGGTTTAACGCTACCTAAGGCTGACATGGAATGGCTAGAAGCCTTCACCGAAGGCATGCACGAAATCGCTGAATACTATAACGTACAGGTGATCGGTGGTGATACAACACAAGGCCCATTAACTATCACTGTATGTGCTAAAGGTATCGTACCAACTGGTAAAGCACTCAAGCGCTCAGGAGCGCGAGTGGGTGATTGGATTTATGTAACAGGTCCACTTGGTGACGCAGGGCTTGCTATTGAAGCGCGAAAGCAGGGCTGGACGCTTGAGCCAAAACATTACAAAGCGGCGCTTGAAAAGTTTCACTACCCAGCGCCACGGGTTGCAGCTGGTCAAGTGCTTAGAGGGCTTGCTACCTCAGCAATCGATATCTCAGACGGTCTACTTGCGGATCTTAAGCATATTTTACGTAGCTCGTTAGTTGGCGCTAAGATAAACGCCGATAAAGTTCCTCAGTCTGATGCGCTGCGCTCAAGCCTTGATGAAGATGCACGCATGAAGCTCGCGCTCGGTTTTGGTGATGATTACGAGTTACTCTTCACGGTCAATGATAATAACAAAAATGCCGTGGAAACCAGATTGAAGCAATATGGTGTTGAGCCAGTTTGCATTGGCCAAATTACGGCTAATAATGGTGAAATTCAATTGCTCAAAAAAGGTCAACCATACCAGCTCTCAGGGCTTGGTTTTGAACATTTTAGCTAGGAGTTGGTTTGGCTAAGCAGTATGTATTTAATTTAAAGAAGCCGCATCAATTCTTTGCACTCGGGTTTGGTCTTGGTTTAGCGAAAAAAGCACCAGGTACTTTCGGTACCTTCGCCGCATTACCGTTTATTTTTGCAACCCAAGGTGCACCAATTTGGCTGCAATGTCTTGTTGCGATTGCCATGACATTATTTGGGATTTGGGTGTGTGGTAAAACAGCGGGCGATGTTAATGTTCATGACCATCCAGCCATTGTCTGGGATGAAGTGGCAGGCTTTTATATTACCATGATAGGGGCGGCACTTAGCTGGCAGTCATTAATCGTTGGCTTTATTTTGTTCCGCTTTTTCGATATTTTGAAACCGGGTCCGATAAGATGGCTCGATAAACGTTTGCACGGTGGCTCTGGGATTATGCTAGATGATGTATTAGCTGGCATTTTTTCATTGATTTGCGTGCAAGCTTTGTTTAAAACTGGCATTTTAGTCTAACTGTGCTGATGTGATGGAATCGAGATGACAAGGCTATTGTTTTTCATTTTCACTTTGCTGCTACCAATTACGAGTTTTGCGGCGATAGATGATTACGTAGTTAAACAGTGGAATATCCAAAGTGGATTACCGTCACAAAGCGTTAAGAGTGTTGTTCAAGACAATCAGGGCTACATTTGGCTCGGAACTCAGTTTGGCTTAAGTCAGTTTGATGGTCATCAATTCCAAAACTTCAACACCCAAAATACCGAATTTTTAAATAGCAATGCCATTAATAAATTGGTGGTGGATCGATTTGGCATGCTCTGGGTTGGCACGCGTCGAGGATTGTTAAGACTTAATCCCCAAACCTTAGAAGCTCGGCGTTTCGATCTGCAGGGGCCTGTACGGGATATCTTGCAAGATGAAGATGGCGGGATCTGGATTGCTGCGAATGGTCTGTATTATGTTTCTGCGAAAAAGCTGACGTTAGCCGCCAATAACATCGAACAAAGTACGTTAGATGTGACTCAAATAAACCAAATCGTAGGTTCTGTGACTAAAATGGCATTGGTGCCTGATGGTATTTGGCTAGTGAATGAACGTCACCTACTTAAAATCAGTGAATCAAGCAATCGCAACGGTGATGGCGTTAGGCTTGAGCTGGCGAGTAAGGTTTCACTACCTGAGCAGTTAGCGCAAACCATTATACATGACTTAGCTTGGGTCGATGGTAAGTTGTTCTTAGCATCAGAGCTGGGGGCGTATTTTCTAGATATTGACGAAGTACTACGCCGTTATCAAGATGCAGGTAACAATGCCGTATATAAGTTTCTAAATGATAAGGAAGGCGGGCTATGGGTCTCTACTTATGGTCGGCTGTTATATCGACAGAATAATGGTGTTTGGCAAGCTGTCGAGCCAATTCAGTTGGATCAAAGTATCTGGTTTGCAGATATCTTTATGGACAAAGATAATAATATCTGGCTTGCCAGTTTAAATGAAGGCTTGTGGCTGGCCCACTCAGGAAAAGTGGAGCGGCACCATATTGGTCCTAGAGTAAACCAAGCAATTTCAGCCATCACACAGGGACCCTCTGGTCAGTTATGGGTTGCTAGTCGTGAGGGGCTTGGCATTATGGGATTGAATGATAGTTATCAACCCGTGCTAACTAGTGCGCAGTTAAATCGTTCCGTGATACACGACTTGGAGTTTATTGGCGAAAAACTCATTCTTGGGACAGACCGTGGTGCACTTATCTACGAAAATGGCACACTACAAAAATTAACTGAGCGAGAGCTCAGACAGAATCCAGTCTTTTCACTAAGCCCTTCAAACCGAGGGGGAATGTGGTTTGGTACAGGGAGAGGTTTGTATCGTCTTGATTACAAGGGGATAACACCGTTTGCCTATAATGCCTTTCTCGGTAGCCAATTCGTCACTTTTGTTGAAGACTTCCCTAGATACGGTTTCATTGGTACAAACAAAGGAGCTTATCGTTACAATGATAAGGGGATCGAAAAAATTGGTTCTCAAACGTCATTGGATACCGCTTATATCACCAGTATTTTGCATTTGGATACCGTGACGACTTTAGTTGGCTCCCTCAACGATGGGTTATTCTATCGTACTTCAGATGGTGATTGGTACCAGCTTGATGCTTCAAATGGATTGCCTTACGGATCGATATTTTCACTGCATTATGACAAGAGCAATCAGCTCATCTGGGTGAGCACGATGAAAGGGGTATATCGCATGCCCGTCGCGCAATTTGGTCACGTTATAGATAGTTTGCAGGTTGAACAAGTAATAAGCCCATTCGATAGGCAACTTGATGGCAGACCAAGCCAATGTTGTTCAGGACTTGGGCATGATGCTGTGGTTGAAACCGAATCTGCTATTTTTTACCCCAGTTTACAAGGTGTTGTTGAGATCCCTAAAAATGTCCAGCTTTTTGGTGGCGGAGATTTATTGCCAAGACTAGAGTCATTGTCTACCCACGATAGAGTATTTAGTACAGAATCATTAAATCAAGTGATCCAGCTTGATACATCTGAGCGTGATCTAACCATTAATTATACAGCAATCGATTTTTACGCGCCGCATAGCATTGAATTTAGATACAAGCTTAAAGGGCACGATACGCAATGGCGTGATGCTCAGTCACGCCGCGAAGCAATTTATACCAATTTGCCACCGGGCAACTTCACCTTTGTTTTAGAAGTGAAGCGCCAAGGGCAAGATTGGGAGCAGGCGAAGGTGCTTAACTTATCCATTATGTTACCGCGCCGTTTTGATGAGACGATTTACTTTAGACTGTTTATCACTTGTGCGTTTATATTTATGTTCTATCTCATTTTCTGGGTATTTAGAGCACAAGAAAGAAGGAAGCAAGCCGCGCTAGAAGCGTTGATAGCAGAACGTACGACAGAACTCAGAAAAGCCAACGAAAAGCTTAATCAAGTCAATACTCAACTTAAGCTTGTAAGTCACTCAGATGAATTGACGGGGCTACGTAGTCGTCGCTTCCTCTTTGATCAGCTACCAAAAGATGTCGAGCATTATCAGCGCAATGCACAGTCATTACAGGCTCAAAATAAGAGTTTGGTATTGATGATCATGAACATTGATGATTTTAGCAAAATTAATGATTCTTATGGTCCAATTGGCGGTGATAGTTGTTTGCAACAATTAGCGACGTTACTCAATACACGAACGCAAGGTTCTGATTATGTCGTCCGTTGGAGCGGCGATGAATTCCTATTGCTACTGCGTGACTTTAGCAGAGACTATATCGAAGAGTATGTCAGCGACTTATGTAAGGCGATTGCTGAAACGGATTACCGTTTACCGAATGGTAAAACAACTAAATTGACGGTGTCGATGGGGTGGTCATATTACCCGTTGCCACTACTGGGTGGTAAGGTCATTGGTTGGGAATCATCTGTGAACCTAGCTGATATCGCATTACATCAGGTCAAACAACGTGGCGGTGATGGTGCTGCGACAATCATCTTTGACGATCAATTGGATGCATTCGAATTTGAGCAAAGCGCGAACATAGAGTCTCAGCTACAACTTCTGCAAAGCAATGGACTTGCGGAAGTAAGAGTGTGGATGAGGTAAAGCTCGGCACTAACTTTTAAACTGTAAACGCATTTCAGAACAAGAGCATAAAAAGGCTTCCATGTGGAAGCCTTTTTTAGAACAGCTCACAGAGTCAAGACTGTGGATTTAGCCAAGCCTTAATTTGCTGACTTATTCCTTCGCTGCTTAAACCTAGTTCGGCGTGGATCTCAGTTTGCGAGCCATGCTTGATAAACTCATCAGGTAGGCCAAGTAGTTTGATTGGCTTTAGATGACCTTGGGCTAATAGGTATTCGCTCACTGCAGAGCCTGCACCACCAGAAATCGCATTGTCTTCAAGTGTTACAAAGCGCTCGTGAGTTACTACTAACTCCTCGATAAGAGCCGTGTCTAAAGGTTTTACAAAGCGCATATCAACTAGTGTGGCATTTAGCTCTTTTGCAACGGATTGAGCGTTTTCAAGCAATGTACCAAAGCTTAAAATAGCCAGCTTTTCACCTTTTCTTACTACCTTGCCCTTACCAATTTCTAGTTCGTTCATTTCTGCATTAATCTCTGCGCTTCCAGCACTGCCTCTAGGGTATCTTACCGCTGCTGGCCTATCTAAACGGTGACCTGTGTAGAGCATTTGGCGGCACTCATTAAGGTCGCTTGGTGCCATGATCACCATGTTAGGGATACAGCGCAAGAAACTTAAGTCGTATGCGCCTTGGTGCGTCTCACCATCCGCACCAACGACACCGGCACGATCAATAGCAAACAGCACTGGCAGATTTTGTAGTGCGACATCATGAATGAGTTGGTCGTATGCACGTTGTAAGAAGCTAGAATAGATTGCAACCACTGGGTTGAGGTCTTCACAAGCAAAACCCGCTGCCAGTGTCACAGCATGTTGCTCAGCAATGGCAACGTCAAAATATTGAGTAGGGTACTCTTTAGAAAAGCGTACCATGCCTGAGCCTTCCCGCATTGCTGGCGTGATAGCCATCAACTTATTATCTTGCGCTGCCATATCGCATAGCCAATCTCCGAATACCTTTGAAAAGGTCGGTGCGCTGGGTTTTGATTTGGGTAAGCTATGCACGCTTGGATCGAACTTTGGCACTGCATGATAACCAATAGGATCTGCTTCTGCTGGTTTATAGCCTTTCCCTTTTTGGGTTTTAACATGCAACAGTTGAGGACCTTTTAGGTTGCGCATATTACGCAGCGTATCTACTAAAGTATCTACGTTATGCCCGTCAATTGGCCCAATGTAGTTAAAACCTAGCTCTTCAAAGAAGGTGCCCGGAATTATCATCCCTTTTAAATGCTCTTCCATACGGCCTGCAAGCTCTTTAACCGGAGGCACGCCAGACAGCAATTTTTTGCTGCCTTCTCGAATATTGGTGTAAAAGCTACCAGAGAGGATCTTCGCAAAATGATTGGTGAGCGCACCAACGTTTTCCGAGATAGACATTTCATTGTCGTTTAAGATCACCAACATATCTGGATTGATGTCCCCAGCGTGGTTCATGGCTTCAAACGCCATGCCAGCGGTCATTGCACCATCACCAATAACGGCAACGGTCTTGCGTCCGATCCCTTCTTTTTCGGCTGCGATAGCCATACCAAGTGCTGCTGATATAGAGGTACTAGAGTGGCCAACACTAAACGTATCGTATTCACTTTCTTCTCTATAAGGAAAAGGGTGCAGACCATCTTTTTGACGGATAGTATGCATTCTATCTCTTCTACCTGTCAGTAGCTTGTGTGGATAGGCTTGATGACCTACATCCCAAACGAGCCTGTCGCTTGGTGTGTTATACACATAATGCAACGCTACGGTAAGTTCTACAGTGCCTAAGCCGGAGGCAAAATGACCGCTACTTTGAGAGACTGAGTTCAGCAAATACTCGCGAAGCTCATCACTGAAGGCGGTTAACTTGTGCTGGGGTAATTGACGGAGTTGACTTGGCTCGTCAATTAACGCGAGTAAGGGATACTTGCTACTATCAAGTTTCATGGTTTTTATCAGAGTCCTAAGTGAATCTCAGCGCAATTCCTCACGTGGTTCACTTCATAATTATTAAAATTCTTCACTAACTGGCCATGATATTATGTTAGCCAGCGTTTACAAAGTACTTGTGAACATTTTCTTAGCTTGGCGTAGTTATTTTATACGTCAGCTTAATATTCTCGATCTATGATGTATTTTGCTAAATCTGCAAGTATTTCTGTGTCACCATCTATTTTTGTAAGCGCATCAAGTGCTTCATCTATCAATTGTTCGGCTTTTTCTTTTGCTTGCTCTAAACCTAACAGTGCAGGGTAGGTAGACTTATTATGTTCTATGTCAGAGCCTTGTGGCTTACCAAGCACTGCCGTGTCACCTTCTACATCAAGAATGTCATCTCTGACTTGGAATGCAAGACCTATTGCACGACCATAAGTGCGGATTGCATTACATGCTTGCTCGGTAACTCGCTCTGGGTTGCCGCATAAGATCCCAAGCTCCACAGCACAGCTTAACAGTGCACCTGTTTTTAGCTTATGGATACGTTCAAGCTCATCTATGGTAATTGAACGATCAGTCGCAGCTATATCAAGTGCTTGGCCACCAACCATACCCTGTAGACCCGATGCCTTAGCTAGCGCGGAAATCATTTTTATTTGTGCATGGTGGTTTACTGCGAATTGATGCTCACTTAACAGCTCAAAAGCCAGCGTTTGCAGAGCGTCACCAGCCAAAATAGCTGTCGCTTCATCGAATTGAATATGACAAGTTGGACGGCCGCGTCTAAGTTCATCATCATCCATCGCGGGTAAATCATCGTGCACTAGCGAATAGCTATGAACACACTCAATTGCGGCAGCAGCCTTGTCTAAGTCTTCGGGAGCCGCAGCAAATAATTCACCAGTGCAGTACACCAAAAATGGTCGCAAGCGTTTACCACCATTTTCTATACTGTAGCGTGTTGCGGCTTTGATATTCTCTTCAGTATCAAGCACATTATCAAAATAGTGTAAAACGGTGGTTTCTACACGCGTCTTAGCAGACAGGAGTTTTTCTTGTAATTTCGCTGACATTAGGCTTCGTTTTCAAATGGCTGTAATTGTGCTTGTTCATCTTCGCCCATTAAAATAGCGACCTGCTGCTCAGCTTGCTGAAGTTTTTGGTTTGAAGCTTTTGCGAGTTTTATCCCACGCTCAAATTGCTTAAGTGCTTGATCTAGAGGTAAGCTACCGTTTTCCATGTCTGCAACGATTTGTTCCAACTCTTGCATGGCCTCTTCAAAGCTCAAGTTATCAGGTTTTTTTACCGCCATATGTCACGCTGACCCGTAAAGTAAAAGTGTGGCAATTTTAGGGGGATTGCGCGCCAAGGTCAAAAAAACCAGAGACTTTTTGATCTGACGGAGTATCGGCATTACAAGATCTGCTATAAACTCGCATTTTAAACACTTTTTAATATAATAGTGTTAAGTTGTAGAGAAACTTGCCGATAACTCAAACAATAATAACTGCGTGATTTATCACAAATAACTTCCCCCGGAGGACATGTGGATTTAGCAACGGTAATAGGGATTCTGGGTGCCATAGGTTTGATTGTAATGTCGATGGTACTAAGTAGTGATGGCCAGATCGCTATGTTCTATAACACGCCTTCCGTCGTTATCGTATTTGGTGGCTCAATTTTTATCGTGTTGTCTAATTTTACGCTTGGACAATTTTTCGGCATTGGTAAAGTGGCTGGTAAGGCCTTCATGTTTAAGATCGAAACCCCTGAAGAGCTGATTGAAAAAGCCGTTGAGCTTGCTGATTCTGCGCGTAAAGGTGGTTTCTTAGCGTTAGAAGAAGCTGAAATTCCCAATCAGTTTATGCGCAAAGGCGTCGATATGCTAGTCGATGGTCATGACGCTGATGTTGTGCGTGCTACACTGCAAAAAGATATTTCTCTGACGTCTTCAAGACATGAACTAGGCGCGGGTTTATTTAAATCCCTCGCTGATATTGCGCCTGCGATGGGGATGATCGGAACACTCATAGGCTTGGTAGCTATGCTATCTAACATGGATGACCCAAAAGCAATTGGGCCTGCTATGGCTGTTGCACTTTTGACAACTTTGTATGGTGCGTTCTTAGCTAATGTGGTTGCGATCCCAATTCAGGTAAAGCTTGAGCTTCGTAAAGATGAAGAAGAACGAAACCAGCGCCTTATCTTAGATGCAATCTTAGGTATTCAAGATGGCCAAAACCCGAAAGTCATTGAAGGTATTTTGAAAAATTATTTGCCTGAGTCTAAACGTGGCGCAGAGGCTGAGGAATAACCATGTCAGACGAGAAAGAATGTAAATGTCCCCCTCCGGGTCTTCCGGCTTGGATGGGGACATTTGCTGATTTGATGTCATTACTGATGTGCTTTTTCGTATTACTGTTGGCTTTTTCAGAAATGGACGTGCTGAAATTTAAGCAAATTGCCGGGTCGATGAAATTTGCTTTCGGTGTGCAAAACAAAATTGAAGTAAAGGATATCCCAAAAGGTACCAGCGTGATTGCGATGGAATTTACCCCAGGTAAGCCAGAGCCCACGCCAATTGAAACTATCCAACAGCAAACCGTGGAAATGACGCAGCAAATGCTAGAGTTCCAAGCCGGTGATGAATCGTCTGCGGGTGGTCGGCAAGAGCAGCGGGGCAATAAGCGTGGTGGTGAATCAGCCAGTACAGCTCAAGAAATGGCGTCAACGCAAGCAATAGCATCCGCAGATCAAGAACAAGTTAATGAGCTTGTGAAAAAGATTGCACAGCAGCTAGAAAAGCAAATTATGGATGGTGCGATTGAGCTTGAATCTCTAGGGCAGCAAATCATTATACGTATTCAGGAGAATGGCTCTTTCCCTGCAGGTAGTGCATTTTTGCAGCCTAAATTTGAGCCTGTGGTTGAAGAAATTGCAGAGTTACTGAAAGATGTTCCTGGGGAAATCACAGTGTCGGGTCATACCGACGATTTTAGAGTGACGAACGAGCTTTATTCGAACAACTGGGACTTATCGGCAACTCGAGCTGTGGCCGTCGCAACTGTGATGGAACGCGTTCGTGGTTTTGATAAGAACAGAATGGTCGTGGTTGGACACGCAGACACCAGACCGCTTGTTCCCAATGACAGCGATGCTGATAGACGCCGTAATAGACGCGTTGAAATTTCTATTTTACAGGGTAAAGCTAAAGAGTCTGACCCCATTGGGGTTCGAGAAAATTAATTACAGTTTATTGCCAAATTAAAAAACTTATTTAGAGTCAAACTCAGTAATTCAAGTAAGTCTAAGGTGAAAACTATGGCTGTTTTAAATGCAAGAATACCTGATGGCAATGGTGAGGGTGACGATGAGAATTCTCATCCTTGGGGCTGGGGTTTCAGACCAACTCGCTAGTTAATAAAGCACATAAAACATAGCAGAGGGAGGCTACAGTCAAGCTTCCCTTTTTGTTTGATTGAGTATCAGGTTGTATAAGTAGCATCGTTCAATTGCTTGTTTGGCAGTGAGTGTTTATTGCTATTTTACTTTTGTGTTCTGTTACCTTGCTTGTTGTAGATAGCTTCACTTTATACGCTGATGGCATTATGTTTTACTGCTTAAATAGAGTTTGTATTCGGTTAACTTAGCATTACAGTTCGTTGCTTTTTATCCGTGAATTCGCTATTGTTCCGTTTGGTTCTACTTATAAGGAAAAATAGAATGATTTCAATAAAAAAACCTCAAAACTTTAAACTACCAGGCGGTAATGGTGATGGTGGTGATGCTGATGATGGCTCTGTAGAAAAAAAGCCTGAATAGCGTCTGACTATGCTAGAAGCTTGGGAACCTATTCGTATATTCTTCGCACAAAATAGTGTTTGGATTGCTTTGCTTTCTGCTTTCCTCTGTTTTGTACTAAGAGATAAAAAAGCGCTAAGGTATTCGTTACTTGTAGCTA
The DNA here is from genome assembly GCF_002289345.1 of Pseudoalteromonas sp. HM-SA03. Classification (GTDB taxonomy): domain Bacteria; phylum Pseudomonadota; class Gammaproteobacteria; order Enterobacterales; family Alteromonadaceae; genus Pseudoalteromonas. Next base: position 72,335 of record NZ_NSDG01000103.1, read on the forward strand.
TTTTTTATATAGTGGGTACGTTCTCGAGCGACTTTGTTCGCTCTATTGATGAGCACCAAGTCATCCGTTACGTATACTGGGCCTTAAATGATATCCTATTTATGGGGATTGTTGCGTATTGGGCTGTAAAAGATAAAATGTATATGTGGCAGAGTATATTAGCCCAGCTCGTTGTTTTACCCGCACCTATTTTACAACTGTTTAGATTAACTGATTACCATTTAATGGATTTGAGTTATTCGACCTATTTATACGCAACTATCATACCCATCACCAATGTGGTGACTTTGTGCTTGGCTTTTGCTCCAATAATTATGTTTTGGAAGCTTAAGCACAACGGAGAAGAAGTAAGCTATTGTAGAAAAGGTGAAAGCTAGCTGAGAGTCCTCGGCCAGCTATCGAAATCATCATTACCCTAAACTAGGAATAAGGCCAGCCATTTGCATTAGCTGAGAGGTGATGATCATCACACCAAAAATGGCGGCAAGTCCTAGTCCAAGCGTACCACCTTTAACCTGATATCCATCATTACCTCTAACTTTTCTCTGTTTCCATACCATAGCAACTGGTAGAAATACCGCTAACACCACGAGCGCAATTGCCGCATACCCCAGTGCCATGATAAAACCTTTGGGATAAAAAAGGGCAAACCCTAGCGGTGGTAAAAAGGTAATGAACGCCGTTTTTACACGGTCTTTCTTGGTATCTTGCTGTTTAAAGGCATCTGCAAAAAAGTCAAATAAGCCGAGACTCACACCTAAGAATGAAGTCGCGAGAGCAAGATCTGCAAAAACCGTCACAAATAATTGTACGTTGTCGTTGTGTGCAATAGACGAAATACTGGTGACAAAACCCGGTAGTCCCTCACTTGCCATTAAGCTCTCTTGACCCATAACACCTTGGCTTAGTAGTTGCCAAAATACATAGATGATAAGCGGGAGGGAAGCACCAAACATCATTACTTTACGTAATTGGCGGATATCTACGCCCACGTACTTAACGATTGATGGGATTGAGCCATGAAACCCAAATGAAGTGAAAATTACAGGAATTGCCGCAATAACAAGTCCTTGCTCCACTGGCATATCGATAAGATGTTGGCCATGAACATAGGGAGTCAGGATAAAAAACAAACTCGCGAGCACGATAACTTTAATGGTAAATAGTAACTGGTTAAGCTTGTCGACGGTACTTGTGCCTAATGTCACTATGGTTGCTATGATAACAGCAAGCAGTACAGAGCCTAGTTGAGGGGTTATTCCGTCGCCCATCATACCAACAAGCTTGGTTTGAAGCTGTGCGCCACCACCTGCGATATAAGCTGCACATAATGCATAAAACAAAAATACCATTGAAAAGTTTGCGACATACTGCCCCGTTTTACCAAGTAAGTTTTTCGCCAGTGTATTTAGTGTTGCGTCTTGATCTGCGTACTGATGTACTTCCAACATCAGTAATGCGGTGTAAGTCATTAACAGCCATGTGATTGCGAGTAACACAATGGCGGTAGAAAAGCCAAGTCCTGCGGATGCAATAGGGAGGGCGAGCATACCCGCGCCAATTGTAGTACCTGCTACAATCAGCATGCTGCCCAGAGTTTTATTTTTAAGCACGACATGCCCCAAATTATTATTATGATGGCGGGCAAGATATAACGAATAGCGATGAATTGAAATAGTAAATCGGTATGTAAGTTGGGTGCGGTTGTATTTTATTTATTACAGAAATAAAAGCACCGCTTACGCAGGGTGAGAGCATACTTTGTTAACGACCTTTAACCGAAGATAAGCTCGGCCCTGAATTCACTGTCAAAACTGGCCCGAACACACTTGCCACGTATCGAATCTTTACGGCCTGTGTGTTGTTTTACTAGATTGCGAACAACCCGCCTGAACAGCACCATGTTTTCCGCCGAAATTGGCTCACTGATTTGGCAGTGTCTTCCTTAAACACGACATCCAACACCCAATGCTGTTGGTTTTCTATGCGCCAATGATGGCGGATCGCTTTTTGCAACATCTGTGCATCTGGCTCGACAGAAGCAATGTAAAAGTGCGTGTCTATTCTTGTTGTTGAGCCGGACTTACTGTGTCTTTCGACTGCGACTAGCAAAAAAGGGTGATGCCTACCTTCTGGACTGTAATGCGATTCATCGAATTACTCATGTAGCTAGGCCTATAACGGCGACGTTGTTTGTTCAATTGCATGCAAATGCAGCTGGAGTCGTTTATTAATAGGTAAGCAGCAAGAAGAACCCCAATGGTCCGTTAGCAATTAGTCGCCCCTGAAACCAATTTAATTTATTGAATTACTTGAAGATCTAAACGATCTTACTACCCTAAA
>NZ_NSDG01000104.1 GCF_002289345.1 Pseudoalteromonas sp. HM-SA03
GAGAAAACTGCTCCAACAACTGGGAAAAATAAACCCCGCTTAAAAAAGCGGGGTTTATCATCAATCTGAAATGCCCGCTATCGCAGCGGGCATTTTCAATAAGCTTAAGTTACTTAGTTAAGTCATCAAAGAACTTCTTAACGCCGTCAAAAAAGCCTTGTGCCTTAGGACGGTTCTTACCGTTGTTTTCACCCATAGACTCTTCAAACTCTTGCAGAAGCTCTTTTTGGCGCTCGTTTAAGTTTACTGGCGTCTCAAGGACAACTTTACAAATTAAGTCGCCTACTGCACCGCTACGCACAGATTTCACGCCTTTACCACGCATACGGAACATTTTGCCAGTTTGACTTTCCGATGGAATCTTCAGTTTCGCGCGGCCATCTAGGGTCGGCACTTCAATCTCACCACCGAGTGCTGCCGTTGTGAAGCTAATTGGCACTTCACAGTACAAATTGTTGCCGTCACGTACGAAGATTGGATGCTCTTTTACACTCACTTGTACGTACAGGTCGCCAGCTGGAGCACCATGCGCACCCGCTTCACCTTCGCCAGACAAACGTACTCTATCACCCGTATCAACCCCTGCTGGGATCTTAACGTTAAGTGTCTTCGTTTTCTCTACACGGCCTTGTCCGTGACAGCTGTTACACGGGTCTGAAATGATCTGACCTGTGCCCTGACAAGTTGGACAAGTTTGCTGTACCGCAAAGAAGCCTTGGCGCATTTGTACTTGACCTGCACCATGACAGGTTGTACAAGTTTTAGGCTTAGAGCCTGCTTTCGCACCACTACCATCACATGGTTTACAGCTCACCCAAGTTGGTACTTGGATATCAACCTGCTTACCACGTACCGCTTCTTCAAGACTTAACTCTAAGTTATATCTTAAATCCGCGCCACGCTGCTGTCTTGATTGACGACGGCCACCACCGCCACCAAAGATATCACCGAATACGTCCCCAAAAATATCGCCGAAGTCGCCAGCGCCGCCAAATCCACCATGACCAGCACCACCACCTTGTTCGAAAGCTGCATGGCCGTATTGATCATACATCTGGCGTTTTTGACTATCAGTCAATACCTCGTAAGCTTCTTTTACTTCTTTGAATTTTGCTTCGAGTTCGGTGTTACCTGCAGTACGATCTGGGTGATATTTCATTGCAAGACGTTTATACGCCTTTTTAATGTCACGTTCACTGGCGTCTTTTGCAACACCTAATACTTCATAATAGTCAGGTTTAGACATTTTTATCACACTACTCTTTCTTGGCAACTTATGTCGTTGCAGACTCTGCTGAGCCCTGTCGCTTGCAAACTAATGCCAGACAACAGTCTAATTTATAAACACGTAGGGCGCGACAAGCCATACAGCCAGCGCGCCCTCCTTCAAGACCTACAATTACTTGTCGTCTTTAACTTCTTCAAATTCAGCGTCAACTACGTCGTCGTCTTTTTTCGCTGAACCTTGTTGGGCACCTGCGTCACCGCCAGCTTGTTGAGCTTGCGCTTTTGCTTGAGCGATTTCCATAAGCTTTTGCGATTTCTCTGCTAGTGCTTGTGTCTTAGCATCGATTTCCTCTTTGCTATCGCCCTTGATTGCAGTTTCTAGCTCACCAAGTGCAGCTTCAATTGCTGTCTTGTCGTCAGCTGGAAGGTCATCACCCGCTTCTTCAACTTGCTTGCGTGTAGCATGAACAAGTGCATCAGCTTGGTTACGAGCGCCAACTAGTTCTTCAAACTTTTTATCTTCTTCTGCGTTTGCTTCTGCATCACGTACCATTTTTTCAACTTCATCGTCGCTTAGACCTGAAGAAGCTTGGATTGTGATCTTCTGCTCTTTACCTGTGTCTTTGTCTTTCGCAGACACGTGTAAGATACCATCAGCATCCACATCAAAAGTAACTTCGATTTGTGGCACACCGCGCTGTGCTGGGCGAATACCTTCTAGGTTGAATTGACCTAGAGACTTGTTATCGCTTGAACGCTTACGCTCACCCTGTAGTACGTGAATTGTTACTGCAGACTGATTGTCTTCTGCTGTCGAGAAAGTTTGCGACTTCTTGGTTGGAATAGTCGTGTTTTTCTCAATTAACGCAGTCATTACCTGACCCATAGTCTCAATACCTAGAGAGAGAGGACAAACGTCAAGTAGTAGTACGTCTTTCACGTCACCTGCAAGTACACCACCTTGAACCGCTGCACCAACTGCTACCGCTTCATCAGGGTTAACGTCTTTACGTGGCTCTTTGCCAAAGAATTCAGCTACTGTTTTCTGTACCAGTGGCATGCGTGTTTGACCACCAACTAGGATGATGTCATTTACGTCGTTTACAGAAAGGTCTGCATCAGCAAGTGCACGTTTTAGTGGCTCGATTGATTGCGCAACTAAGTCTTCAACTAGTGACTCAAGTTTTGCACGAGTTAGCTTAACGTTCATGTGCTTAGGACCTGTTGCATCAGCAGTAACGTAAGGTAGATTTACCTCAGTTTGCTGTGCTGAAGACAGCTCGATCTTCGCTTTCTCAGCCGCTTCCTTAACACGCTGCATCGCTAGCGGGTCAGTTTTTAGGTCGATGCCTTGGTCTTTCTTAAATTCTGCAACTAGGTAGTTGATAACGCGGTTATCAAAGTCTTCACCACCTAGGTGAGTGTCACCGTTAGTTGCTAGTACTTCAAAGGTGTGCTCGCCTTCAACTTCATCAATCTCGATAATTGAGATATCGAATGTACCGCCACCTAAGTCGTATACTGCAACAACGTTGTCGCCTTGCTTCTTATCCATACCGTAGGCAAGTGCTGCTGCTGTTGGCTCATTGATAATACGCTTAACTTCAAGACCTGCGATACGACCAGCATCTTTTGTTGCTTGACGCTGTGAATCGTTGAAATATGCAGGAACTGTGATAACAGCTTCTGTTACTGGCTCACCAAGAAAGTCTTCAGCTGTTTTCTTCATTTTCTTAAGAACTTCAGCTGAGATCTGAGGTGCAGCTCTTTTTTCACCACGTACTTCAACCCAAGCGTCACCGTTGTCCGCTTTCACGATGTTGAAAGGCATGATGCTAAGGTCACGCTGTACTTCTTCATCTTCAAAACGACGACCAATTAGACGCTTGATCGCGTAAAGTGTATTTTTAGGGTTAGTCACTGCCTGGCGTTTTGCTGGCTGACCTACTAGTGTTTCACCATCATCTGTAAATGCAATAACAGAAGGAGTTGTGCGGTCGCCCTCTGCATTTTCAATAACGCGCGGCTTGTCACCATCAAGTACCGCTACGCAAGAGTTAGTAGTACCTAAATCGATTCCAATAATTTTACCCATGAATCATCTCCGACTTCAAAATTCGTTGTTCAGTTAGTTGATTTGATAAATAAGGTCACCGATTTGTAATTCAAGCGTCACAACTAAAAAAAAATGAAAAAAATTGAAATTTTTTTGCTTTTCGAACGTTTCGGTCAAAAAACAACCCTTAATTGCTTATTTTGAAACAAGTGAAGAAGAAAATACGATGTATTTGACGCTTGATTACCTGGTTAGACCAGTTATGCTAAATGCAACATAATAAGTAATGAGAAATGACAACATGACATTTGATGAAATTATTCAGTCGGAGCATTTACAACAAGCGCAAACACAAATGACTTTTCCTGCAAGTTGGTGTCAAGGCCGTACTGCGTTTGGAGGGTTGTCTGCAGCAATCGCGGTGCAAAGCATGAAGCATCAACTAACAGAGCCTCGTCGACTGCTCTCTGTGAGTGTAAACTTCGTCGGGCCACTGCTAGAAAGCGCACCATTTACGGTTGAAACAACCATTCTGCGTAACGGAAAAAATGCTACCCAAATGCAAACTCAACTGATCCAGTCGGGTGAAGTCTGCCTTATTGCTATCGGCTGTTTTGGCAAGGATAGAGAATCAGCTATCCAAGTTGAAAATGTGGATAACTCTACTCTTTCAGATGTTAATCCAGAGGCAGTTCTTCCATACCAAGAAGGTGTGATGCCTGCATTTTTCCAGCATGTCTCGCTCAATGCCCAACAAGGCGCTTTGCCATTTTCCGGTGCACCATCTTCAAACCTGGGTGGCTGGATGCGATTTAAAACACAAACTACCTCGGTAAATGAACTACATACATTGGCTCTTGCTGACTCATGGCCACCAACGTTGCTCCAGATGTGTAAAGCACCAAGCCCCGCCAGTAGTATGTCTTGGTACATAGAATTTTTGTGTGATATATCACTCGACTCAGAGTCTTGGCTTGGCTTTGAAGCCGTGACCCNAAAATGGTTATGGTATTGAAGATGCAAAAATTTGGTCACAAGATGGCAAGCTGCTGGCTCTAAGTCGTCAAACCGTCGCGGTATTTGATTAGCATTGATAAATTTGGGCGCATCAAGCAAACTAGCATAAAAGGAAATCAACGGATTTTTGTGTGATTACAGCTTGCCCTGAATGCGATACGCTTGTTGAAATTGGCTCTATCGAGTCCCGAAAGCGTGCGGTGTGCCCAAACTGTCGGTGCGTGTTGTGTCATGTACAAGGGCACCAAAATCAATTGGTACAAGCTTTCAGCTTTTCTGCATTACTATTTTTATTCGCAAGCTTATTTCCAGATTTTATTTCCTACACGCAACACGGTATCACTCAAGTTGTGAGCCTCTGGCAAGCGCTCATATTGTTAGCTGAACATTACAGCTATTTTCTAGCTGGATTATTTGCCTTCACCATTTTAGCTATGCCTGTTGCCGTATGCTCATTGCTACTGCTTGCACACACCGAGTATTGGCAAATCATCAATGCGCACAATGCCCGGCATTTAGCAAAATTACTCTCAGCACTAAAACCGCTTAATCTCACCGATATATTTTTAGTGGCCGTGCTCGTGAGCGCTTTTAAATTAATGTCTTTTGCTGAATTGGAAATGGGTCTTGGGTTTTGGGCCTATATTTTGTTCGTTTTGTGTTTTATTGAAGCCCTCTCACTTTTTGATCACGAGTACATGTGGCGTAATCAGACTCACTGTAATCGTCACTTGATCGAGCTGAAGAATTTATCTTCCACACCAAAACGTTGCAAGGTTTGTGGCTTCTTAGGTGAAGGTGAGAAGTGTCAGCGCTGCTACGCCAAACTAAAATACCGAAAGTCTCAATCAACGCAAAAAAGCTTAGCTTGGATGCTCACCAGCGCCGTGTTACTTGTACCAGCTAATTTTCTACCCATTATGGATACCATTAGTCTTGGGCTTCATACGCCTGCGACGATTTTTTCAGGCGTTCAAGTACTTTGGGAAGCCGGTTCTTATCCCGTGGCAACACTTATTTTTCTCGCAAGTATATGTATTCCTATCGCAAAAGCGTTACTATTGAGTTACTTGCTTATACGAGTTAAAAAACCCAAAGACCCAATCGCAGCAACAAGAGTGTACCGCTTGCTCGAATTCATTGGCCGATGGTCCATGATTGATGTGTTTGTAGTGATAATCTTAGTGTCTTTGGTGCAACTTGGTACGGTGCTAAATGTCGAACCGGAAATTGGTATCGTGTTTTTTACTTTGATGGTGCTTTGCCAAATCGCAGCCGTTAATAGTTTTGATCCAAGATTATTGTGGGATAAAAATAATCAATGACTACTCAAGCTGATATAGAAGACAAACCAAAGTTTTCAGTGATATGGATTATTCCAATTATCGCGTTGCTCATCACAGGCTGGATGTTATATCAACATCAGGCAAATAAAGGCCACACTATTTTTATAAAAATGACTGACGCAGATGGCATTATTGCTGGTAAAACAGAGGTGAGAGTAAAAAGTGTTAAGGTCGGGTTAGTCGAGTCATTAAAGCTTGAATTAGCGCAAAATGCAGTGGTTGCGAAAGTTAGGATTTTACAGCCCTACCGTGATTTATTGGCTGAAGATTCTTCGTTTTGGGTAGTAAAACCTAGAATTGATGAATCTGGAATCTCAGGCATGAATACGCTACTCTCTGGAGTATATATAGAACTCTCCCCCGGTGACGCAAAAACACGTTCAAGCATATTCACCTTAATGGATGAACCTGCATTAATTGGCCCTGAGGTGCAGGGAAAACGCTACCAACTCGTGGCTTCGGATGCTGAAGTATTAGACGTTGGATCCAGTATTTTCTTCCGCAATTATAAAGTGGGTCAGGTTGAGTCTGCGCACTTTAGTGTCGAAAGCTTAAAAATGGAATATGGTATTTTTATCTATTCGCCATACGATACCCTTATAACGGACAACGCTATTTTTTGGATTAGTTCAGGTATTGATTTTAAACTATCAACGGAAGGCATTGAAGTGTCGACAGGATCGCTAGCAAAAATGATCAAGGGCGGGATTTCTGTTGACTACCCACCAACCATGCCGAGCGGCACAGTAGCACTCGAAAACAAAACCTACGCCTTACACAAAAACTTTGCAATGGCTTTAGAGCAACGTTTTGATCACTTTGATTATTATCTCATTGAGTTTGAGCAATCAATTCGAGGACTTCGAGCTGGTGCACCAATCGAATATCGAGGAATGCGAATTGGCACAATAGAACAGGTACCTGCGACTGGTGTTAGCGACGATAGACCTTTATACTTTCAACAAAATAACACCTCTGTGCCTGTGTTGGTTAAAATTGAGTACGGCCGCATTTACGAAGATGCACAGCTTGCACAAACATATTGGTCAGAAAATATAGACAAATGGATTAGTAATGGCCTTAGGGCATCACTAAAAAGTGGCAATTTGTTAACAGGTGCTGTATATATAGAGTTAGACTTTTATCCAAGTGCAGAAGTCGTTAGTTCAAACAAAACGGCTATTTATCCAGTATTACCCAGCGTTCCGAGCGGTATTACAGCACTTTCTGAACAGGTCACAAGCTTACTGAACAAGTTAAATGGGTTACCTCTTGAAACAACTGTTAAGGAACTAGAAGGTACCCTTCAGCAACACAGGTTACTAGCAATGGAAATGAATCAACTCGTAGAGTCTATCAATAATAACAAGATAGCAGACAAGGTTGGCGGTAATTTAACGAGCTTAAAAGATACGTTAAGCCAGCTCACATCAAGCTTAAAGCAATTTGAGCAAACCATGACGCAGTACCAAAAAGGTTCAGGTGTTATGGAGCAACTAAGTGATACCCTTGAAGAACTTGAAAGTTTGTCAAATCGCTTAAAGCCTATTTCTAAAGGGTTGAATGAACAACCGAATATGCTTATTTTTAATAAAGAAAGCGGTGCAGATCCACTCCCAAGGAAAAATAAATGAAGACTGGCTTAGCGATATTTTTGCTTCTATTTTGTTTAACGGGCTGTATAACGAATCCGTCTCAGCCGGTCAGTTATTATCAGTTAGAAACAAAAAGTATCGCTGAGGAAAAGCGAGTTGAGCTCAATCACGTCCTATTGGTTGATAAAGTGCAGTTAATTGAATTGTTTGATCAGCAAGCTTTAGTGCAATATCAACCAGAGAACAAAGTAAATATCGCTAATTTTCATTTTTGGGCTCAGCCACCTTCAGATATGCTGACTTGGAACTTAGTAAACGCATTAAATGCAACCAACAAAACCACTGCAATTAAAAGCGATAAGTTTTATCGTAATACGCAAGAGCATCAACGCCTCGTTGTAGAAATTAATGAGTTCGCAGGGCACTTTGAAAAAGGCGCTGTGATAAGTGGGACTTGGTATCTTTACCAATACAAAGAAGGGAGCTATCAACTAACTCAAGTGCAACCGTTCCAATTTGAAACAACGCTTGAGCAGGATGGCTTTAGTGCTCTTGTAACTGCACATCAAAAAAACTTTAACCAACTAACTGCACAAATAAGTCTGTATTTATAGTTGGCACTCAAACACCACGACAGGTGTTAAGTCGTTATCAATTATTATTTTACCAATACGACTAAATCCCACTTTGCTAAGTAGGTTAATGCTGTTGCAATTACTTTCTAATGTAATAGCACCTAGCTTGGTGTGGCTTTGTTCTAATTTAGCATATTCCATAAGTAACCTAACGGCCTCAGATGCATAGCCTTTTCCAGTAAATTCATCTAAAAACGCATAGCCTAAATCTGGAATATTAAAAAAAGGTCTCTGATATAAGCCACATAAGCCAATACTACTATTGCTGCTTGCTTCTACCACGATGTAAGCTGCTGGCTTACCAATTTGATAGGGAATAAGATAAGCTTGCTCGATATGCTCCTCAGCTTGTTGTTGCGTTTTTATGCCTTTATCCCTGATATTATCGATAAAGCTTTTTTGATTCAAAAGTCTAAGTAAAAAGCCCGCATCATTTAGCGTTGCTTTCCTTAAAAAGATCCGTTCTCCTGTCGCAATCGTCATTCTGCCTCCAAAAATATCATAATTAACCTGAGGTTTGGATAAGGGATGTTCCAACTCTTTGTTTCTAAAGCACAACTTAGTTTTTTCCTTGTCTAGCCAGAGAGTTTTAGGGAAAACACCGCTTCCGCGTCCTGCTCTCGCTAAGGTACCTACATCCTGTAGGCAAGGCGAATTTACGCACCAATAGCAGGCTATTGGAAGTGAATTCAACGCAGTTAACGCTAAAACTGGCTGCTAGAAAGGCATTAATTATCCGCAGCTCAGGTTAATTAACTTCCATTGGAACTTTAGCATTTGCATAAGTGAATAAAAAAGCTGGGAAACGAATTTGCCCAGCTTTTAATTACTACTTAAATATCGACAGATTACTGTTGGAATTTGACGTTTTTGTACATTTGATCAACTGAGTTTAGCTTAGTTTGCTTCGGTAAATCTGCAAACGGCTCAGCTTGGAATTTAGCGCCGCGTAATTGAATGTTTAATCTAGCAGCATCGGGATTCATTACAGTTTGCTGATAGTACGCTTTAATATCTTCTAATGTGACCGCTTTAACTGCAGCAATTAGCTTAGCTTCAGAGTCAAATGCCATATTTTCCTTGAACCAATCGCCCATTAACGGCTGTAATTCTTCAGAAAGGTTTTTTGGCTCTTCGGTTAATGAGACTAACACTGCATTTTTTAACTGCTCGAAAGTCGTCTGATCTAACGCTGCTAAGTCTTTAGCGTATTCATCTTTATACGCGTCAAAGCGATCTTGCATGCTTTTAGCATCTTTTACCGGTGTTTGAATATAGAAGCCTAGCGCTGAATATTCATCAATAGCAACACTCGTTGCGCCAACCGCATACGCTAGCTGCTCTTCGGTTCTCAGACGTTCAAATGCCGCCGTTCTTAAGTGACCTTGAAGCACCATCGCCGCCGCCTTCTGCGCATAGCCTTTGATTGGGTGCACTGCAAAATCGATTACAGCAACATCAGCAACATCAATGTCTTGCTGCCATACCAGTGTCTGCTTTTGCTCTGGTTGCCAATACTTAGCACGTGCGTACTCGGTCACTTTTTGGCGTTTAGGCAGCGCATTATCAAGCGTCTCTTTTACTGTTTGCAAGTCCATTTTATCGTAGTTGCCATAAGCAAAAACACGAACTTGATTATTCGTCAGAATTTGATTTTGCACTTTATCTAAGTCGGCCAGAGTCAAAGATTTAGCTGCTGATATCAATGCGGAATCATCATAATTTCCTGAGCGGATAAGTTTTTGATATACACCAAAAGCTTGTCTAAATGGGAATTCTTTTTCTTGGTTCTTAATACCACGTACGTAACGATCAATGGCTTGGTCAAAAGCTCGTTTATTCGTTTCTACACGAACACCAGAGAGCGCATCCTTTATCAATAAAGCTTGCTTATCAGTAAAACCTGAAATATCTAGCATTATCCCATTTGCTGGAGTCAGCCCAAGATGCATACCCGCTATGCTCGCTTCCGTCATTAACTTTGCTTTATCCAAGCGGTATAAATCAGCCCAAATCGACAGTGCAACCTCGGTTTTGATGTCTTTTAATGCACTTGGGTTATTGACGTAAATTTTCAGACTACCTTTAGGCTGTTGGTAAAAACGCTCACTCGCAGCATGCCAAACCGTTACGCCATCAGCATCAATAACCTTCTTAACGCCCTTTTTCGCATCATCCGCAGATGTTTTCAGTGCGAAGTTTTCAGGTAGCAAGGTATTTACACTAGGAAGTGCTAAATCGAAATTTGCTTCTTCTTTCCATTTATCAAAATCGCTACGCTTTAAGTCTACAATCTGATATTGACCATCATAGAAGTGTAGTTTTGAATCGGTAGGCTCACCTTTACTGATATACCATACCCGCATTTGCTCAGGTGTTAGTTGTTCCAAGACAGCCTTAACCGCATCAGCATCAAACTGCGCGTAGTAGTAGCTCGCATTGATAGCATGATTCATTGGATAGTGCTGCATGCTATCTGCAAGGTTACTGACGTAACCAAACTCATCGCCTTTTTCTAAAAACCTAAATTGATTACTTAGCGACGTTTGTATCTCTTTGAAGTAACGACTATCGACGCCTTTATCACGGATCATATCGATATAATCAAGTACCGTACCTGTAATTAACTCGCGTTGCTTTAAGCCCTCATCAGTTAACTGAATATCAATCTGCAATGTCCCATAGTTACCATAACTATTCGGTGTCGCAAATGCACTTAACGATGAGATTAAGCCTTTATCTTTTAGTACTTGAGCAGGGCTACCAGCCATTTCATTACTTAGAAGATAGGTAATAAAATAGTTCGGTTTAACCGCAAACGCACTTGCGTTGTTTTTGATAGTGAAATCAAGCTGTAACGTCTTTACGTCTTCATTCGGTTTATAATGGACCAGCTTTTGCCCAACGTTATCGAAGTTAAGCGATTGTTTAACCTCTGGCTTATCGATGTTTTTATTCTTGATTGTCGTGAAATGCTTTTTCGCTTTTGCCACCATCTGCTCAATCGGCTCGTTAGAAATCATGGCTAACTTCATGATGTTCGCAGAGTAGTACTTATTATAAAAAGCAACGGTCTCTTGATGTAGTTTGCTACCTTCTTTATCACCTAACGTTTCTAGGTTACCAATAAGAAAGCGGTTAGCTGGATGCTCTCCCATCATATTTCGTGCAAGTTTAAATTGACCAAAAAAGTCCATTTCACGACGCATAGACCACTCTGCGTTTACTGCATTTTTTTCTTTTTCTGTGTACTCAGGGTAAAGCTTAGGAGATTTAAAGAAGTCGGAGAATCTGTCTAACGCCTCGTCATAGGCATCGTTGTTCACTTTGAACATATAATTAGTAATATCCAACCAAGTGTAAGCATTATGTGCCCCACCGTTTTTGGTCATGAACTCAGAATAACCTTTGCTATCTGGATACTTTTCTGTACCAAGGAATAGCATATGTTCAAGATAGTGCGCCATCCCTTGCTGAGACATAGGATCGTGTAGTAGACCAACGCCAACACTCAGCGCTGCCGCTGATTTCGATACAGAAGGGTCTGATACCAAAATGACTTCAATGCCATTTTCCAAGGTTAACGTTTGATATTCCCTATCATCATTAGGACTTACAACCAGTTGTTCTGAAAGAAGATTCTCAGCCGTATCTGAATGATTGAGTGAAGAAGTTGTACCACATCCAGTCAAAACTGCTAAGGTAAGTGTGCTAATTGCGAATAGCTTTTTCATAAAACAATCCATTATTGTGATAATTACTTTTTGGAACCAGACTATCATCGTCATTCGACTAAGCTTTTGCAATATAGAAATTTTTTGTTTTGTAACACTTCGTAAACTGAGGTACCTATGCCGACATCCATTTACTTACTGCTCACCGCGCTATTTTTACAAACTCTACTGACCTTAGCCATTATGGTTATTATGGGTAAACGTCGATTTAAAGCTGCACGAGAAAAACAGATCCAGTTTGATCAATTCAAAACCATGACGCTCGACAACGCGCCCGAAGAAGTCATTCTGGCATCTAGAAACTTTACTAATCAGTTCGAAATTCCCGTGTTGTTTTTTGTGGTTTCTCTTGCCGCACTCGCAATGAAACTTGTTACGTTGTGGTTCAGCATCTTCGCCCTACTGTTTGTAATTAGTCGTATTGCACATGCCTATGTTCATATCGGTAGTAATCATATTCGAACGCGTTTTCGCCTCTACCTTGCAGGATGTGCCTTCATTGTGTTGCAGTGGATCACATTACTTTTAACACTTATATAACTAAAAATAATAAAAATGCCATCCGTTTTAGCTAATTGTTCTTTAATCTCTGAGCCAATTTGTTAGCATGGCGATGGCAAAAAGAACAACAGGGGCACATAGATGAAACAGGACAATGATATCTGCGATTTTGGACTTCATGCTGGAGAGCCATACTCCACGCTGCCAGCGAGCTTTTTAAACTGGATGATAGAAACAGACCATGCAAAATGTGAGTTAGCTAAGTTTGAACTGGACAGAAGAGTATCTGCAGTGGCACAAAACGCCAGAAAATGTAGCAATTTTGAGTGTTAGCACTATTAAAATAATTATAATGATCTAGAATACGCGCATAATTTATCAAATAGCTTCTAAATTATGCGCAACTTACTTATTCTTTCAACGGCTTTGCTATTATCAGCATGCCACTTTTCCTCTCCTAAGCAGTCGCAACAAGCAGAATACCTAACCGTATTACATACCAACGATAATCATGGTCGTTTTTGGCAAAATGAAAAAGGTGAATATGGTATGGCTGCCAGAAAAACCTTAATTGACCAATTAAAGAGTGATGCAGAAAAAGCTGGGCATGCCGTTATATTACTTTCTGGAGGCGATATAAACACGGGTGTACCAGAATCTGATTTACAGTTTGCCGAACCTGATTTTAGGGGAATGAGCAAGCTCGGTTACGATGCTATGGCGATTGGTAACCATGAATTTGACAACACCCGAGATGTGCTAGCCAAACAAATCGAGTGGGCAAACTTCCCAGTGCTGTCAGCAAATATTCTGGATAATACAAATCAAATGCCAGCATACGAGCCTTACACAATTATTGAGCGTGCAGGATTGACCATTGCTGTCCTTGGACTTACGACAATTGATACTGTTAAAATTGCCAACCCAAAGCATGTTCATGGCCTGACTTTTATTGAGCCTTTGGCAGCCACAGAAAACTGGGTTCCTAAAATTAAAGCTAAATATCACCCAGACGTGATGATTGCTGTTACACACATGGGCCACTATCACCGTGCTAATCATGGTATCAATGCTCCTGGTGATGTAACACTCGCGCGTCAACTTCCTATAGGCACACTCGATTTAATTGTAGGAGGGCATTCTCAAGAGCCAGTATGTGTTGATGACAATGGTAACGAGGATACCACTTTTGCTCCTGGCAAAACATGTAAACCTGATAATCAAAATGGTGTTTGGATAATGCAAGCACATGAGTGGGGTAAGTATGTGGGTAAAGCCGTATTTAGGGTTGATGGTGATACAAAAACCTTGATTAGCTACAACTTAATTCCAGTAAACTTAAAAGATAAAACCGGCTCTGTGATTGGTGAAACGATTCAAGAAGATCCGCAAATGCTCGCTTTTCTAACGCCTTTTCAAGAAAAAGGGCAAGCGCAAATAGCTGGTGCTGTGGGATACGTTGATAGTTTCTTAGATGGTCGTCGCAGTACCGTTAGATTTAAGCAAAGCAACCTCGCAGATCTTATTATTAACGCGCAAATGGCAGCTGTTGAAGCAGATTTTGGTATTATTAGCGGTGGCGGGATCCGAGATAGTATTGAGCAAGGTGATGTCAGCTACAAAGATGTACTGAAAGTTCACCCATTTAAAAATCGCATTACTTACATAGACTGGAAGGCCAGCAACCTTATTGACTATTTAAACATTGTCGCTAAGTTCCCACCTGACTCTGGTGCTTACTTACAGTTCAACCATATTACGTTTGATATCAAGAACGATAAAGTAACCAATGTTCGCATTGCCGGCAAACCATTGACTGACGGTAAGACCTACCGTATGAGTGTGAATAGCTATAACGCATCTGGTGGTGACGGTTACCCAAGGATTAATCATCTCCCAGAATACACAGCAACAGATCTTACTGATGCACAGGTCTTAAAAGATTACTTCAAAAAGAACAGTCCAATAAAGGCCGTGGATTTATAAAAAGGAAATTCTATAAGCGGTGTAATACACCGCTTATATGAATCCATTCTATTTACCAATAATATCAATATCTGACTTTTTCACTCCGCTTAGTCCATAACTATGCAGTTTAGAACGAGACCCTTCTCCGTGTGCTTTTGGCGGATAAAACAACACTTTTTTCTCTGGAAATGCGTCTAATACTTCATCTAGCGCAGCCCTGATCTCACTTAATGTTTTTTCTAGACTATTGGTGAAGTTTGGCCGTTTTCTTATAGTATGACCAAGCTCAACTAAACGATAAAAGTATTTATCCGCGAGATCCAATAACTCTTTAGGCATCTCTTTGTTTTGGTTGAGAATAGTGTCAGGGTTTACCTCGCAAAACTCAACAAGTGCTAAATAAAAGCAAAGAGGCTTATTAGCCAGCTGTACACTGACTAATTTATCTCTGTTAGAAGTCATTGTTTTAGAGTACAGATCAACGACGAGCTTAAATTCGGGTAACTTTTCCGAAGTTTGTATGCCATGACGTTGGTCGCTCAGTCCCTTTTTCCGAATCCAGCTAATCGTTGCAACAGCCATAAATGCCATGATAAGTGGGAAAATAAAAGTAAACTTTGGCTTGGAGTCATCTAGCGAAACCGCTACATAGAAGTTTCTATGCGGCGCAGATAAAGTTAATACCTCGCTTTTTTCTCCCTGCCCTGCTCCTGAAGTATTGATATCTAGTACGGTTAAACGGGCATCTTGAGCTTCTAGCACAGTATTTAGTGAGTTTATATATTCTCTCAGCTCAGTTTCATTACCTGCGTAATGTAAAAAAGGATCTGCAACGGGTAAACGATTCATATCAATAGCAACACGAAGCGCAACCGCTTCTTTTTGCTGCTTCAGAATACGGTTAGTTTCAATACTTTGAGAAATGTAGAAAATACCGCTAAACAATAACGCCAAAGCAATAAAAACGGATATATTACGCTGGCTAACGTCCATCTTCATCTCCGATAAAGCCATAAGGTGAGGCTTCACATTGCCAGTATCGATCTACCTTATCAAAGTAACTCGATGTTCTTAATTGAGCGACTTGGTTAATGATTCCCTGCATTGCACAAGCTAAATCAGTGTTGTTGTTGTTCATTTTTAAATACCATTTACTGCCACTGACGTTATTTGCAATTGGCGTAATGTAATTTTTCGAAAATCGCAGTTCATCTTCTTCGGACCAATAAGATGCAATAATATCAACTTCGCCAGCAGCTAACCGATCACGGAGCGCTTGATGCGAGCTTAAATAGGTAATATCAAGCGCATTGATATCGATGTCTAACTCTTTAAACGCACTTTTTGGTAAAATATGACCAGAACGGCTTGTTGGATAGTCCAGCAAACCTATCTTTTTATCTAAAAAATAAGATTTAGATAATTTGGGTTTTTCTGTGTTTGAGATAAAAAAGGCGGAATAAGCCGGATACCCGATAACAGGCTTATAACTATGTGTTGATTCAGCCATCAAAGCCAACATGATATTGTCTTTTGTTAAAATAAGGTCAGCAATCCCTTTAGCTAAAAACTCTATTTGCTCAGCGAGACTTCCTCCCCAATACACTTTCACCTGTCCATATTGCCTGGTCACAACTTCGTCTTCACACGCCCTAACCAATATGTCTAACGCGAGACTTTTAATTGGAACATGTATTTTTAAGGTGTTGATATTGGACACTGAACGCGTTTTGCAAGTATTTGAGTATTGGACGACGGGATCAAGAATGAGAGGCTTTGCCGATATTAATCGAGCCCCTAAAATCCAGCATAATAATGCGCATATAAACAACGAAGATACAATTGTTGATTTACTATCCAAAATGTTACTATGTATCACTAATTGAAATAACCTATCTTTTCTTGACTGCTATTAGATCAACTTTCTTTACTTATTGCAATAGGTAATTTTACCAATAACACATAACTAGTTGAATTTAATACTTTATTGACAAGAAATTATGAATCTTATTGAGTCCTTTTATTTTGTTGAAAAATGCGGACAATTGGCCTCACTTTTCGGTTGGGAAGATTGTTCCCTTTTCTACAAGAGATACAAATGTTACGTAAAAGCTTGTCATTACTTTTCGCTGTAGGGATGACTATAACGACGTCAAGTGCATACGCCTGGGGTCAAAATGGTCATAGGATCATTGGCGAATTAGCGGAAGCGCATTTAACCGCTCAGACTCGCGTTGCAATTCAACCCTTATTAGAAGGTGACTCTCTGGCTGAGATTTCAACTTGGGCAGATGAAATGCGCTCGGATCCAAGCACATTTTGGCGTAAACAATCTTCAAAGTGGCATTACATCAATATCGACAACCCAAAGGCAATGCACGAGCATGTCCATGCCGATTTGAATGACAAAGAAAAAGTAAAACACATTCTAGATGGTATCTACTACTCCATCAATACACTAAAGTCAGAGTCCAAATCAATCGATGAAAAGCGTTTTGCATTTCGCTTCCTAGTTCACCTTGTAGGTGACAGCCACCAGCCATTTCACGCAGGTCGCGGCAAAGACCGCGGCGGTAACATGATTAAAGTAAAGTTCTTTGGCAGTGACTCGAACTTACACAGCACTTGGGACACCAAATTAATCGAAAATGAAAATCTTTCATTTACTGAGTTTACTCGTTTTATTCAAACCACAAATAATGAAATAATTGCTGAATACTTAGACAGCTCACCAGCAGATTGGTTGCTTGAGTCAAATAATATTGCCGAAAAAGTTTATAACAGCAATGAAACTGAAATAAGTTACGGTTACATTTATAAATATATGCCAACGGTTAAATTTAGGCTACAACAAGGTGGCATTAGATTAGCTGGCCTATTAAACCAAATTTTCGATAAGGACTCGCAGCCATTAAAAGAAGCATTAAAAAAGACTTCTAATACTGCGAATATAAAATAACTTTAGTAAGTTCTGAAATATACGGGAAACAACAAAATGAATACTCTTTTACGCAAAACTTCGCTGTCTCTTGCTATTGCAGCGAGTTTAGCTGCAAGCGGCTTTGCACACGCAAACGACACGGCTTCTAGCTTAAAAGGTCAAGTAGTAGGCCCAATGGGTAATCCTGCTGCTGGTACAAAAATAACAATCATTCATACCCCTTCAGGCTCCGTAAAAACAGCCACAGTGAATGAAAGCGGTGTATTCTCTGCAAAAGGCCTTCGTGTTGGTGGCCCTTACCAAATTATTATTGACTCTGATAGATTTGAGGATACTAGAGTCGATGATGTTTATCTATCTTTAGGTAAAACATACCCTGTTTCAGTTCAACTGCAGTCACTACAAGACATTGAGCAAATAGTGGTGACTGGTCGTCCTTTAACTGCACAGTCTGGTGGAACAGGTCCAGCATCTCACTTTTCTCTGGCTGAATTACAAAATAAGCCTGCAATTAACCGCGATTTGAAAGATATTGTGCGTACTGACCCGCGGATCTACGTAGACGAAAGCAGTTCAGGCGCTATTTTATGTGCAGGTGGTAACCCACGGTTCAACAGCTTAACTGTTGATGGTATGCGAATGAACGATAACTTTGGCTTGAATAGCAATGGTTACCCAACTGAGCGTATGCCTTTTTCTTTTGATTCTATTGATCAAGTTGCTGTAGAACTTGCGCCATTCGATGTTCAATACGGTGGCTTTACTTCGTGTAACATCAATGCCGTAACAAAATCCGGTACAAACACATTAACGGGTGGTTTATTTTTTGACTATACCAGTGATTCGCTATCTGGTGATAAAATTGATGGTCAAAAGCAAAATATCGGTGACTATGACGAAAAACGTTACGGTTTTAACGTTGGCCTGCCGCTGATTAAAGACTCTCTATTCCTATTTACAAGTTATGAAAAGTTGGAAGGATCAGAGATCTTCGAATATACACCATTTGCAAATGGAAAAATCAGTCAGGCGAGCATCGACCGTATTACTGCTATAATGCAAGAAAAATATGGCTATGATGTCGGCGGTATGATCCCAAGTATGCCTGTAGAAGATGAAAAACTACTGGTAAAACTAGACTGGAACATCAACGACGATCATCGTGCAAGCTTCGTATATAACTATAACGATGGCTTTTCTTTGTCTCAATCTGACTCTAGCTCTGACAGGCTATCTTTATCGAATCACTTCTATGAACGTGGTGCAGAGCTCAACTCTTTTGTCACTTCAATCTACTCAGATTGGACCGATGCGTTTTCGACCGAAGTCCGTATTGGTTATTCAGAGCTTGATAACAGCCAATTATCGCTGGATAAAGCATCTGGTTTTGGTGAGTTTCAAGTAAATGTTGATGATATCACTGTTTACTTGGGCCCGGATGATTCTCGTCAAGCAAATAAATTAAAGTACGATAACCTTTCTCTGAAACTTGCAGGTACCTATTACCTTGATGAGCATGAGCTATATTTTGGATATGAGCGTGAAGAACTCGACGTATTCAATATGTTCGTGCAACACAACGAAGGTGAATATCGCTTTAGCAGTATTGAAGATCTCAGTAATGGCATTGCGCGCGTTTACTATGGCAATGCTTCATCACATAATCCTGAAGATGCAGCCGGTGAATTTAAGTACGCACTAAATACGTTGTACTTTCAAGATAAGTTCGACTTTATCGATTACGATATGACCATCACAGCAGGCGTTCGTTATGACTGGTATACCAGTGATGACGTACCAGCATATAATCCAAACTTTGAACAGCGCTTTGGTTTTTCAAACCAACAAAATCTGGATGGCGTTGACCTATTACAACCGCGTTTAGGTGTTAACTGGACTTATAATGACCAGCTAGAATTGCGTGGTGGTATAGGCCTTTACTCTGGTGGTAACCCAAATGTATGGATCTCAAACAGCTATTCAAACGATGGTATTCGTAACATCCAAACAGACAAGAAAAACCTTCAGTTGCTAGGCCCAAATGCAGTTGCGTTCGTTGGCGACGGTAAAGCTGGTTTCGATATTCCTAAAGAATTATACGATACCATCTCTGCGGGTGGAGCTGATGATAGTACTAACGTAACTGACCCTGATTTTGAAATTCCTTCAGAGTGGAAACTTTCACTAGGTGCAACTTATATTACTGAATCTGATTATGTATTCAGTGTTGACTACTTATACACAGATAAACAAGATTCAGCGGTTATCAAGAATATCACATTGGCATCTGATGAAACCGCGCCCGATGGCCGTCCAATTTACAACGATAAGCTTCATTCTCGCGAATCAGACTTAATGCTAACCAACGTGTCAGGTGATGATGGTTATAGCCATGTGTTGTCCTTCGGCATGAACAAGTCATTTGATAACGGTATAGATTTAGCGCTTTCTTATGCATACACCGTTGCAAAAGATGTGCATCCAATGAGTAACTCTGTCGCGTTTTCGAACTATCACAAAATAGCAACTGCGGATCCGCAAAACCCAGAAGTCGCGACTTCAGATTACGAAGTACCACATCGCGCAACAATGTCTCTATCGTACAAAACTGAACTACTTGATGGCTTAGAAACTCGCTTTAGCCTATTCGGTCAAGCAAGTATGACAAACCCATACTCGTACACGTTTAATAACACAGGTATGTTTGGTTATGCTGATGAGAAGCGCGATTTGCTATACGTACCTTCTGAAGGCGACCAGCGTGTAGTTTATGGAGAAAAGTTTGATAAAGCTGCATTTGACTCATGGGTTAGTCGCGAAGGCCTATCACGCGGCCAAATTCAAGACCGTAACTCGCAAGACGGCGAATGGTTTGTTACTTTCGATTTAAAAGTTGAACAAGAGTTTGGCGGTTTTGCTGATGGACATAAAGGTTCTGCATTCTTCGTAATAAAGAATGTTGGCAATCTACTTAACGATGACTGGGGCACTTTAAAACGTGGTACGTCAATGCAAAACGCAGTGACCGCATCTATCAATGACAATGGTCAATATGTGTTTGAGAAGTTCAATAACCCTTCAGGCACTGACTTTGAAATTAAACCATCGTTATATGAAATCCGTTTTGGTGTTAAATACAACTTCTAAATGATAAGTCTTGGTTGAATTTATCACTTTTACGACACGGCTACCTTCTTTAGAAGCTAGCCGTGCTACGTCGTAAACCAGCAGATGGTTTTGCTTTATAAATTAATCAACATAGTTAGAGAACTGTAGTATTAGGTGCTGTTTAATCACATCTAAAAATCTGACTCTCATAATCTACTTACACGGGAAATGAAACAATGAAAAACGTTCGCTTAACTAGAGTGGCCGGCGCACTTGCATTAGCTCTTGGGGTATCAGTCAGCGCATACGCTGCAGATACATCATCGGCAATGCGCGGTAAGATCACCACCCCAACCGGTGAAGCAGCTGCAAATGTTAAAGTTACAGTTATTCACGAACCAACTGGTACTATAAGCACATTCGTTACTAATGAATCTGGTGCTTTCATTGCAAAAGGTCTCCGCGTTGGCGGACCTTACAGAGTAGTACTTGACTCTGACAAATATTCAGATGCCCAACTTGACAATATTTATCTTGAGTTAGGCGACACTCACCGTATCAACAATCAACTTCAACCATTACAGCAAATCGAAAAAATTGAAGTTACAGGTTATAAACTGGTACAACAAGCTGGTGGCTCAAGCAGTGTGTTTGGTGCTGATACCATTGAAAATGCACCTAGTTTCAATAATGACATCAAAGACATTGCACGCTTAAATCCGCTTGCCAGCATCAACGGAAATGGTGAGCTCACGATTGCGGGTAATAACCCAAGAACGAATGGTTTAACCGTTGACGGTATCGGCCAAAATGATGACTTTGGCCTAAACTTTGGCGGTTACCCAACAGCACAACCACCTGTAGCACTTGATGCAATTGAGCAGATCTCAGTTGATACATCACCTTTTTCTGCTAAAAAGGGTAACTTTGGTGGTGGTACGATCAATGCGGTTACTAAGTCAGGCTCTAATGAATATACTTTCACTGGCTTCTACGAAACCAGCACGCCAAGTTTAGCAGGTAAGCTTGATAACATTTCTGAAGCGAAATACAAAGAAGATGTCAAAGACGCTGATGGTAAAGTAATTCACCGCGCGGGCTCAAATATTCTTGATCAAGATGGTCATAAGACTTTCGAAGTTGCAAGCACAGATCCTATCGTTACCGAAAAGCGTTTGGGCTTTAGCACCGGTGGTGCGATTATCAAAGACAAGTTATTTTACTTTGTTAACTACAACTCTTGGAAACAAGAGATGGACATGGACTACGGCTTTGATGGTTCAGGTACAGCGCATGAATTTGATGTGAGTGAAAATGACTACAATAAATTCATTACTACATTAAACAGCGTATATGGTATCGAAGATGGATTTGGTGGTAACCCAGAAGACACCAGCGATAGCGTGTTAATTAAGCTTAGCTGGAACATTTCCGATCTACATCGTGCTGACTTTACTTACCAATGGCAAGATGAAGAAGATGCAAAAGGTTTTTCGACTGGTGGTGAGATGGTATCAATGGCATCAAGCCGCTATACATACACAACCAAGTTCGATAATTTTGCCGCTAAATTGTATTCAGATTGGTCTGATGAGTTCTCGACAGAAATTGGTCTTGCTTACAAAAATGTAACTAATGACAGCGTAACAAACTCAGATTTAGGCACCATTAAGGTGTACTTGAATGGCGACCGTGGCGCAGGCTTCCAATTCGGTCGCGATGTATACCGCCATGTCAATGAATCTGAAACTGAAACTTTTGCGTTTACACTTGATGCAACTTACTTAATGGGCGACCATGAGATTAATTTTGGTGGTCAATACGAGAGCAAGCGTCTTTACAACTTGTTCGGTGAAGACTCAAGAGGTAGCTGGACGTTTGGTAGCATACAAGATTTTGAAAACAAAAAGCTATTCCTAAACAAGTATGATGACTACAAGTTCTCTTATACCAATGCTTATACTAACGATGTCAATGACTTAGCTTATGATGCCACGCGTGAGCAACTTGCGCTTTACGTTGAAGATAAGTTCTATGTGACAGACGACCTTGAAGTGACAGCGGGCCTTCGTTATGAGCGTTTATCTTCAAGTGACAAGCCTACATTAAATACTGCTTTCCAAGAAACTTATGGTTATACGAACCAGGAAAACTTGGATGGTGCTGATATCATTTTACCACGTATCGGCTTCAAGTATTATGCAACTGAATCTCTCACCATTAATGGTGGTGTTGGTCGTTTCCATGGCGGTATCCCAAATGTTTGGTTTAACAACCCATTCCAAAAAGACGGCTTAACGCAAGTTGAGGCGACACAAGACGCTATCAATAATTACTTTGCAGGCGTAGATAAAGTGGATTTCACTCGCGTGCCTCAGCAAATTCAAGATTCTCTACAGCAAGGTGCTGGCAGCACAGCTTATACGGATCCTAACTTCAAGTTACCATCAAGCATTCGTGCACAAGTTGGGTTTGAATACGACTTTGATTCTGAACTGCTAGGTGATGGCTTCAAGTGGACTGCTGAACTTGCTTACCACAACAAGCAAGACGAAGCGGTATGGCATAACACTTCTATTACGCCAAAGCTTGATGAAAACGGTAACATCGTGCGCTCTGCAACTGGTCGAATCATCTATGATAACAAGTACTCTGGTGAGCTTAGAGATAATTATGACATCATGATGACCAATGCTGATGAAGACGCACGTTCTATTATTTTAAGCACCGCAATTGCTAAAGAGTGGGATAACGGTCTTTACGTTTCTGCAAGTTACACGAATCAAGATGTTGAAGATGTATCACCTGGTAGCGCTTCTCAAGCAGATGGTAACTACAAACACGCAACTACGCACAGCCGTAATGTTGACCTAGTAGGTCGTGGTCACTACGAAGTAGAACATAGCTTCAAGATTAACTTGCGCTACACTACTGAATTCTTTGACGGTTATGCGTCGAAGTTTAACGTGTTCTTTGAACGTCGATCTGGCCGTCCGTTTAGCTACACAATGGGTTCATACAATGATTATGACTTGGGAGATACCCGTGACTTTGCAGGTACATCTGCATACCTAGCGTACATCCCATCTGGTCCTGATGATGCGAATGTAAACTGGGAACAGTCAGATTTATCTTGGAATCAGCTAGAAGCCTTACTTAACCGTGCAGGCATTACTGAGCGTGGACAACTATTAGACCGCAATACGGGAACTCAGCCTTGGGTTACCACTATGGATGTTAGCTTTAAACAAGAAATCCCTGGTTTCTATAAAGAGCATAAAGGAGAACTTTACTTTATGATCGAAAACTTTGCTAACCTACTGAATAGCGATTGGGGTGTAGAGAAGAAGCTAAGTTACTCTGACCAAGCAGTTTATGACTTTGGCGGCCTAGATGACGATGGCAAGCTAATTATCGAGCCACGCTACAATGGTGCTGATGTTCGCAACTACTCGACTATCGATAAAGGCGCGTCAGCATGGCAAGCTAAAATTGGTATTCGTTACACATTCTAATATCTAACACGTAATTAGATAATCTCCCAAAGGCCAACGATTGTTGGCCTTTTTTATTACCGAATTTTAGGGCTATCTCTTTGCTCCACTCGTTGTTGAACTAACACCAACAATTCCATAAACTTCTCTTTCTGTTCATCGCTAAAACAACTGAGTAGCTCAGCTTCCCATGCCAATGCAAGCGGCGTTAATGCTTGATAAAGCGCTCTTCCTTGCTCTGTTACCGCAATAGTTTTTGCACGTTTATCACTTGGACTCACTAACATCTCGATCAACTCTCTGTCTTGTAACTGCTTAATTGCTCTTGAAACGGTTGATTTATCCATGCTTGCCAATTCGCATATGTGTTTTGCAGTAAGCCCCTCCGTCTGTATTGCGTGAGATAATACTCGCCATTGTTGCTGCGTTAATTCTCCCTTTTGCTCGTAGACGTGCGCAAAGTCATTGCTCACTTTTGTTGACAGTGAAACGAGCTGATACGGCAAAAAATCGTTTATATTCAGCAGTTTTTTATCAGTTTTAGACATTATTACACATTCCCTACTGTCACTATAACTTTACAGAGCGACTAGATGACAAACATTGAAAATACTCTCACATGAGAGTATCTTACTATAAAACACAAAGGAGTCGAGACACATGAGCCAAGAACTTCAATATTTAACTGGATTTGGTAATCAATTTGAAAGTGAAGCACTGCCGGGCGCTTTACCTATTGGTCAATTTTCACCGCAAAAAGTAAAATACGATCTTTATGCAGAGCAATATAACACCACCGCTTTTACAGCGCCTCGTGCTGATAATCGTAGAAATTGGTTCTACCGTATTCGCCCTTCTGTTTTACAAGGTGAATATAAAGCGATGGATAATGGTCTATTACGCACAGCACCAATAACTGAAGCCGTTACCCCCCCTTCCATGTTGCGCTGGAACCCTATCGATATACCACACGAAAAAACAGACTTTATCGATGGCTTAGTAACGATGGCAGCTAACGGCAGTGCCAATGGCCAAAGCGGGATTGGTATTCATGTATATGTTGCTAACGCATCAATGGAAGGTCGCTACTTCTATAATGCGGATGGCGAGCTGTTATTCGTCCCACAGCAAGGCGAACTCATTTTACACACAGAGTGCGGAAAACTCGCAATTAAACCAGGTGAGATTGCCGTTATCCCTCGAGGTATCAAATTCAGTGTAGAGCTTTTAAGCGATACGGTGCGTGGTTATATTTGTGAAAACTACGGACACCCTTATATATTGCCTGAGCGAGGCCCTGTTGGGGCGAATGGCTATACCAACGAACGTGACTTTCAATACCCGGTTGCCGCCTTTGAGGACAAAGAAGGTGATTTTGAACTCGTTGCAAAGTTTAATGGTAATTTGTTCCGCTGTGAGATTGGCCACTCACCACTTGATGTGGTTGCATGGACAGGTAATAGCGCCCCATACAAATATGATTTAGCACGATTTAACGTAATGAACACCGTAAGCTTTGATCACCCAGATCCGTCAATCTTTACTGTACTGACTTCTCCATCAGGCACGCCAGGTGTTGCAAACGTAGACTTTGTGATCTTCCCACCGCGCTGGATGGTGGCAGAAAATACATTCCGTCCACCTTATTATCACCGTAATATCATGAGTGAGTTTATGGGCTTAATTGAAGGGGTATACGACGCCAAAGAACATGGTTTTGTGCCAGGTGGCATGAGCCTACACAACTGTATGTCTCCTCATGGGCCAGAAGCTGATGTATTTGAAAAGGCGAGCAACGCAGAGCTTGCACCACAGCGCTATGAAAACACTCTCGCGTTTATGTTTGAGTCACGTTACATTATCTCTCCAACTAAGTATGCTTTAGAAGGCAAAGCGCGTCAGCCTAACTATGCTGATTGCTGGAAAGGCATTAAAAAGTACTTTAAAGGAGCATAAAGATTATGTTGAAACTCTATACTTACTTTCGCTCATCTGCGGCCTACCGTGTGCGTATTGCTTTAAATCTTAAAGAGTTAGACCACGAGTTAGTCCCTGTAAACTTGCTTAAATCGGAGCAAAGCGGCAAGGCATATTTAAGTAAAAATGGTCAAGGGTTGCTACCGGCGCTTGAAACTGAGCATGGCGTTCTTGCACAATCTTTAGCAATATTGGAGTGGCTAGAAGAAACCCAAACAGGCCAAGCATTGCTACCACAAGATCCTTGGCAAAAAGCGCAGGTAAGAAATTTTTGCTACGCCATCGCCTGTGATATCCACCCTATCGATAACCTGCGTGTGCTTAAATATCTCTCAAGTGAGCTGGGCGCATCTGATGAGCAAAAAAATGAGTGGTATCGCCATTGGGTTATCGAAGGCTTTAAAAAGCTCGAGCCTATGATAGGTGACGGTCAATTTTGCTTTGGCACGGAGCCCACACTTGCGGATGTTTGTTTAGTACCACAAGTGTTTAATGCCCTGCGCTTTAAAGTAGATATGACTGCATTTCCTAAGATCAGTCGAGTGTACGAATATTGTAATACGCTTGATGCGTTTTCTGATGCAGCGCCTGAAAATCAATTAGACGCACAATAAGGCTAGTAAACGATAAGTCAACTAAAAAGAGTGACATGCTTAGCATATCACTCTTTCAATCAAACGAGCGTTTGTTATTTCAACGCGCTATAGACATGATCAAAATGGCCAATAAGGTCATGACCAAGATCAGTCAAATAACCCCCATCGGGGCTGTCAATGACCCCTTTTTCAAATAGCCGCATCGCGGCACCTTGTATACCTTCGGGCGCACTGCTATGAATTTTTATCCCCTGATGCAAACTATGTCTTGGAAATCTAGCTAGTAAGGTCAACTCATCCAACAATTTTTGGTCTAATGCCATTGTCATTTTTCCTTATTCTTCTATAGTCATTTTACACTCTAGTTCAAAAAACCAAATTTGATGAAGTTTTTAATTTGTTTAATCGCTGTTAATTTGATCTCACAGCCTGTTTTGGCTGCAATGCCCGCTGATTTGAGGTTATATGGAGAAATACCAAAGCAAGTTTGTTGGTATGAAGGAAAATCATATAGCGAAGGCGCACTATTGCTACAGTTTGACATGCTGTTTGTCTGTGCAACGAAAAAGTACAACGAAGACAATGGCAAACTTGTGTGGGTAAAGGCTGACGCGTCTGGGGCACCAATTAGACCTGAAATTTTGGATAAAATTAGGGTAAACTAGGCGTAATATCTAAAGTTATATAGAAGTAAAAGATGACAACCCAAGCAAATAATCCCCTTCACGGTATCAAGTTAGAAGAAATTATTGTAAAACTTGAACAGCAGCTAGGCTGGAAAGAAATGGCAGCCGCCGTGGATATCAACTGCTTCAAAGATAATCCAAGTGTTAAATCTAGTCTCAAGTTTTTGCGTCGCACACCTTGGGCAAGAACCAAAGTGGAGCAACTATATCTAGATACCTTCCACGGCTTTCAGTGGCCAGATATAAAAAAATAACCCGTTTCCTCTAAGTTTATTTAGCTGCATAAAGTGTGTTGTAAGTTTCCTGAAGCTTATCAAGAATATGCTTGGGAACATTTTTATTACAGGCTAGGTAAAGTGACGTATTAAACTGATCTAATGTATATACCGGCTCGAGTAATTGAGCCGTTTGCTCTTTTGCTCTTCGGAACTTAAACTGGGCATCACTTAATATCACCAAATCAACAAAGTCTTTGCGCGTCTTGAGTAGCTCAAAAACTTTGTCAAAAGAATTAATCAGGATCAGCTGCTGCCCTTCTTGAAAACCATGTTCCATTAAAAACTGATGGCTAAAATTGTCTCGGATCACCGCAGTTCGATAAACTTTCGCATCTTCTAAATTATTCAGCTGTATTTTGCTTTCACGTAGCGCATAAAAAGATGTGGTAAACGTATCAATAGGAAATACCCAATTAAACTCATTTTCGCGAATGGTATTTCTGGCTGTTGAAAACACACAGGTATCTTCTTTTCTTAATGCGGCATTATAGGCTGCTGGCCATGAAAGGATGTTGATGGTGTAATCAACGCCAGAGCCATCAAGCACCGCCCTAACTTTATCCGCTGAACGCCCAATTAGCTCCCCTTTTTCATTAAGGTACTGGAAGTCAGGAAAGTTCTCAGTGACAATATTTAGCGTATAGGCAAGCGCACTGAAACTCATCAGTAAAATACAAAGACCAAAAGAGTATGCACCCTTCATGAAACTCTCCCCATAGCTACTTGAATAATATAGCCTTAACTTAAAGGTTGAGCAATTTTTGAAGAGATAGAATGGCTTCTTGTGAAAGTGAGTTATGGATAGCTTATTGAAGTGAATGAGTGATAGGCAAAGATGCCCCCGCCTATCACTGAGCTGTTTAGTTACTTAGTTACTTAGTTACTTAGTTACTTTAGCTATTATTGATAGCATCAATTAAAAACGCACTTAGCTTAGCGCCTTCTTTAAGCGTGGTTTCTGAGCTCGTTTGTCCAACGAGAGAACTGTCAGTAAATGGGGCTATTTCCATCATGTCTGCCCCCGTGATTTTGAACTCACCGCGCAGAGCTTGTAGAATTAACATCGCTTCGTCTGGAGTCATACCACCCGCTTCTGGAGTACCCGTTGCAGAAGCAAACTCCTCATCAAGTGCATCAATATCAAAGCTGACATAAAGCTCTTCAACATCATCAGCCTTTAACTGTGCAATAACCTCATCTACAATCGCTTGTGCGCCACGCTCTCTGATCTCATGAGCCCAATGCTGCTTCACGCCAAATGTAGATTCCCAATGAGATTTAGGTTTACCACTAGAGCGGATCCCAAATTGTACTAAGTGATGGGGTGCAGGTAAAAACTCTAGGATATGCGTACACCAAGAGCCGAAGCATAAATCGATACCTAAGCGCTCAACAAGTAAATCCGTGTGAGCATCAAAATGGATAATCGCTGTTTTTACACCACGAGTACGCTTTGCTTTAAGATACGCTTTTGTTAACGGGTAGCTGATTGAGTGGTCACCACCAATACCAAACACGCCTTTATCTGGATAATTTTCGTAAAAGCCATCACACACATCTTCTGTAATAGATAATGGTGACACGTAATACTCACTCTCTGGGTCAGCATAAAGTGCCTTTTGACAATTACTGATCGTGCTCTCGTTTAAATATTTATCATGTAGTAAATGTGGAATAACGCGCACATCGCCAAGGTCAAACGCGCACGTTTGCGGCTGTTGCTCAATTAATGTCGAACGTAAAAATAATGGACCCCAGTTGGCGCCGCGTAAAATACCACCNCAATCTGAACTGATCCCAAGAATTGCCGCTTTATGTTCACTTTCGCCCAATTCTTCCAATAACGCTTTCCATAAAGTATCGACACCTTCTGTTTGTCCATATAGCTTTTGTCTTAGTGCGTCTTTTCTTTCTTTCGCTGTGTTTACTGTAAACACACCATCTCCAGGCGGGCATAAACAGTGCTCAAGTTTTTTATGGAATTGTTTTTTGCTCTCAGACATCGCTATCCCCTCTTATATGCATAATCATGCGACCCAGAAAAATCTTCCCTATTGCGCTTTATATATTGCGAAACACTCAAAATACGATTGGCTTAAAATGAGTAAAAACGACAAATTAAAAATAAAAATCCTTATAAATCAAAAGACTTACTTGATCTCTAACTTCGTTTTCGGAAGACATTGATTGTTCGTTAGGTCGTTGTTGCTGCACATATAACAGGTTCAAATAGGAAGTCAACCGCAGTATCAACAATACTCGTTGAGGCTGCGGTTGTTTATTCATAGAGGATGTTTAGTTATTCGTAGTGGCGTGGCACTTTTGTTTTAATGACAGCGATATAGCCATGCCAACTTGCGTACGCTAGTAGCGGCATAATAACGATAAAACCAGCCGTTCCAGTTGCAAACCCAAGCATCACCAAGAGCACTAAGATCCCACACCAAACCACCATAGCGCCGACATTTTCTTTCACAGCATGCATTGAGCTGATTACCGCAGTCATAATATCCACTCGGCGCTCCATCATTATTTGTGGCGTAAACGCTGAGATTGCAAATACACACACCAATAAAATGCCTCCGACTATCGAGCCGAGTGCTAAAAATGCTGAAAGCTGTTCAAACGTTGGATTCGGAACATTTGGATATAGCGCGTGTATAAGCGCCGCTAGACGCATCCAAACAATCATAATGACCATCAGTAACACCGCAAACCCCCACTCGCCAGCGGGATTACGAAACATTGATTTAAGACTATGCGTTAACGTTGGTTTATGGCCCTTTTCCAACTCCCACGCAACATCATACAAGCCAGCTGCGAAAGCCGGCCCAATAAGCGCAAAGGCGACAGCAGCAGGCAGAATTACCAAGTGAGTACCTGATTGGTACACTAACCACATGATAAAAGCAGGTATAAGGGTAAAAATAAGTCCATACACTAGGCTAAGTAATGGCGCATTCGCAATATCTTTAAATGCTAATGCGAGCCAGTGAAACGGTGCCAAGGCTGGGACTTTGTTGCACTCAAAGCAACGCGCAAATTCGTTGTCTTTATTTACAGAATGTGTAGCAGGCATAACCATTCCTCATTGTTGCTCTCATGTTAAGGTTTAGTGGAACATCGACAATCCCGCAAGCTACCAAGAGCTATAATACCAACTGCGTTAATTCTCTAACCAATTTAACGGGTAAAATATCACACAAGCTTCGTTAAAAATTTCTTATTTAGAACAAATAAATAGAAAAATTTTTGCCTTGCCTATATGGATTTAGGTACTTCATGTAGTGATTCATTAGCGGTAGCAGCATGCAAGAGCGGTACTACCAATGCTACTCCCCCACTTCAAAATAACGCATTTACTTAATACGATTGGTATAATTTAAACACGCCACACTTAAATAGGACATCTGTCCTGTACTTGATAGGCGTTAACTATAAACATTACGATTTAATTATAACTAAGGTTTACTATGGAAAAGGTATTTCACTTAGGTCTTACGAAAGCCGACCTACAAGGCGCTTCACTAGCAATTGTTCCGGGTGATCCCGAGCGCTCAAAACGCATTTCTGAATATCTCGACTCTCCAGTCTGCTTAGCACAAACTCGCGAATTTCATATTTACCTTGGCTTTTTAAATGAAAGTCCTGTGGTAATTTGCTCAACTGGTATAGGCGGCCCATCTACGTCAATCGCCGTTGAAGAATTAGCACAGCTTGGTATCACTACCTTTTTACGCATAGGTACGAC
The DNA here is from genome assembly GCF_002289345.1 of Pseudoalteromonas sp. HM-SA03. Taxonomy (GTDB): domain Bacteria; phylum Pseudomonadota; class Gammaproteobacteria; order Enterobacterales; family Alteromonadaceae; genus Pseudoalteromonas. The sequence continues at coordinate 30,911 of NZ_NSDG01000104.1, forward strand.
TGGTGCCATTCAACCACATATCGATGAAGGTGATATTTTGGTGAGCACGGCATCAGTGCGTTTAGATGGCGCTAGCCAGCATTTTGCGCCTATCGAGTTTCCTGCTGTGTCTGATTTTCATACCACTTCAGCAATGGTACAAGCCTGTGAATCGTTGGGCATTACTCACCATGTTGGGATCACTGCGTCTAGCGATACTTTCTACCCAGGGCAAGAACGTTACGACACATACTCAGGCTACGTCAGAAAAGCGTATCAAGGTTCGTGTGCAGAATGGCAAAAGCTTAATGTGATGAACTATGAGATGGAATCTGCGACGTTATTTACCATGTGTGCAGCACTTGGATTGAAGGCAGCTTGTCTTGCAGGCGTATTGGTAAACAGAACACGCCAAGAAATTCCTAATGTCGACCATCAAGCTGTTGAAAAGAAAGCTGTCACTGCAGTTTTAAAAGCAGCTGAACTGTTACTTTCGAAGTAGTAGCAGTAAACGTAGAGATTGAGTGGTTACTCAATCTCTATATGTGTAAGCAAATGCTCGGCATTGTATGCCTTTAAAACCGCTAAGCTTACTTGCAACTGATTAGCACTGCCCTGCTTTTCTAGCAAAGTGATCTCTACGACATTTACCTCAGATAATACTTTACCCGACATAGCTAATTGACTTAGTGCACTTTGTAATGGCGATAAGCTTGGGTTATAAGCCGCATTTTCAGCATAACGCCCATAAAAGCACTCACCAGTGTCTAGTTTAATTTCCACCGCACTTTGGTTGTGTGTGTAGGGGCAATAAGCGCGCAGATAATGCCGATAAAGCGCCGCACTGATTGATGCAGACGATGTTTCATTCGCAGCAAGATGTTGCGCTTGAGAAAAGAGCTTTTCACTGTTGCCCAGATCGTCCGGACCAAACGAAGTCGGCAGCAAGTCACACAACGAGGTTTTGCCTGTCGGCAATAAAATTTCAAGCTCCTTTGCCGTGCTTAGCTCATTCATAAATTGACGACAAAATCCGCAAGGCGCGGCATTAATCGTCATTTTAGAGATTTCCGTTGCACCATTTAACCACGCATTGTTAATTGCCGCTTGCTCGGCATGAACAACCAAGGAAAGCGCCTGATGCGAGAATTCTAGATTCGCGCCTAAAAACACTTGTTGCGATTTATCATCCCAAGCAATGGCACCAACATAAAATTGTGAAATAGGAGGCGTAGCAAACTCAGCTGCAACTTCAAGTAATGCTGCCTCAAGCTCAGATCGAGATAAGTGAAAATGGTGTTGATACTGTGTTAGCTGGGAATAACTAAATATTCCACGATGGGTGATGGCGTATTGCGTTAACGCACTTTTTACTGATGGTTCTATCTTTGCCATATTGTTGTCATGTTTATCTATGGCAGGATAGTTTACGCAAGAGTTACAGCCGACTCAACCATTCTCTTGCAGATTTAAAACACTCAAAGTTTTCAGCGCTGATATTAAAACGCTTAATTTTTTGTAGAAAAAGATCATGCATATAACCTTCAAAACCAACGACGCGTGCAATATGCAAATTGCCAATATTATGCGCAACTTTTGGCATTATGTTCACAATATCAATCGCCGCGAAGCGGTGTTCAAGTTCACTCACATCTACTAATACTTTGCTACTATTATGCTTTTTTGCATATAGATTGGCTTTCTCGTATGCCGAGACCACATCGTTTGCATTCGCAATGCCTCTGATCTTCATCATAATCAGATCATTACACTCATCAAATGTGACGCTAGTAGATATTTTGTGCATGTATCGTAGACCTATCAACCGACAATTCTTGAATAAAACAAATAAAACAACTGGTAAAACCAGCCGCGCATTTTAAATCAATGAGAATTACTGTCAATAAATATACTAATAAAAAACCAACTAAAATAAAAAAACCAATCCATTGGGATTGGTTTTTTTGTTATTTTGCTGATAAATGTAAAATTTTACTAAAATAGATTATTCAAATTGTTGCACTAACCCGTATTGCGCATTCCTGCCGCTATCCCTGTCATCGTGATCATGAGTGCCAGTTCCAAATCGTGACTGGTTTCTTCCCGTACACGCTTTAACAACTCAATTTGTAACAAGTTAAGAGGGTCGGTATACGGGTTTCTCAGCCCGATTGATTCTTTGATCCAAGGTTGCTGAGACAACAGCGATGACTCTGGCGCAAGGCCGCGAATAAGCTCGATGGCTTGTTGCAGGTTGTCTCTTAACTCATCCCCAAGGCCTCTATATTCATCACTAACTAGACTTGCATCATACATCTCGCTGAGCCAAAGGTCGGCTTTACAAAATACCATTTCGAGCATTTCTAAACGGGTTCTAAAAAATGGCCACTTTGCGCTCATTTCTTGCAGCATGTCTTTACCAAACGTTTCTACGGCAGCTTCGAGACCTTCTTTCGCCCCCAGCCAAGCAGGTAACATCAAGCGGTTTTGACTCCATGCAAAAATCCAAGGAATAGCCCTCAAACTCTCTACTCCGCCGTTTGGATTACGTTTAGAAGGCCTCGAGCCTAGCGGTAATTTAGACAGCTCTTGTTCTGGCGTTGCCATTCTAAAGTAAGGCACAAACTCAGGGTTCTCTCGAACAATATTGCGATACTTTTTACAGGAAGCTTCACTAATCGCCTCCATTACCTCTACCCATTTCGGTTCGGGTCGAGGGGGCGGCAACAAATTACTTTGTAAAATCGCACTGGTATAAATAGACAGGCTTTGCATCGCGACTTTAGGTAAACCAAATTTAAAGCGGATCATTTCGCCTTGCTCGGTCACTCGCAAGCCACTTTTTAGCGAACCAGGAGGCTGAGATCTCAGCGCCTGTGCAGCAGGTGCCCCCCCACGACCAATCGTACCTCCGCGGCCATGGAAAAGCACTAGCTCGATACCCTTGGCATCAGCAAGGTTAACCAGCTTTTCCATTGCATCATACTGCGCCCATCCTGCCGCCATCATTCCTGCGTCTTTTGCAGAGTCGGAATAGCCGATCATGACATATTGCTTGGCACCAATCGTGCCTTTATACCAAGTGTTCTCAAATAACCCGCTGATCACTGATTGTGCGTTATTTAAATCATCCAGCGTTTCAAATAGCGGGGCTACCGGTAAGTTGAATTTACACCCGCTTTCTTGGAGTAATAAATGCACGGCAAGAATATCAGAGGCACTTTGCGCCATTGAGATAATGTAGATGCCAAGTGCGTTTTGGTCTTGATCCGCAATCGTTGCAAATGTCTCTAGCACCTCTTGAACATTGGAAGAAGGTTGCCAATGACGCGGCAGTAAAGGTCGTCTCGAGCTTAGCTCGGTTAATAAGAAAGCTTGCTTATCTGCTTCTTGCCACTGGGCGTAATCGCCAAGACCCAAATAACGTGTTAATTCAGAAAACACTTCGGTATGTCTAGCGGAATCTTGACGAATATCTAACTTACATAAAGACACGCCAAAACAGTCAATTCGTCTTAATACATCCAACAACAAACCATCGGCAATATTAGCCATGCGACAATCAACCAACGAGCGATAACACGCCTCAAGAGGCTCTCTTATCTGTGATACCTGTTTAATCTTGTCCTGATAATGAGAAGGTGCGCCTTTGATTTTATATTCCAATGCCGCAATGGTTTCTTCAACCTCAGCGCGTAGTTGCTTTAGTACATAACGATAAGGTTCATTACTGCCGTCCGCTCGCGCTATAAAGCTTTCGGATGCATTACTCATAGAGAGTTCTGCGCCCAAGGTTTCTAGATCGCGACGATATAAATCAAGTGCCATCCAGCGGCCGTGATCAAGCACAGATTGCGTCACATGAGAAGTAACAAACGGGTTTCCGTCTCTATCGCCACCCATCCAAGAAGTCAGCTGAATAGGACTAAAATTAGCTGGTAGTTGTAAGTTTAATCGCGTTTTCACTTGGGCATTAAAATACCGCACAAACTTGGGCACGGCTTCCCAAAGACTATTTTCAATAACCGCGAACCCCCACTTTGCTTCATCCAGTGGCGTAGGTCGCTTTTCTCTAATATCGCTTGTGTGCCACGCTTGTGAGATCAACTGCTCAATGCGGTCAATGACCTCATCGTAGACAGGGTCCTCATCTGAGGTCACCTCAAGCACTTTTAAACATTCACTCAGCTCAACGTGTTTATTGATGATGGTTCTGCGTGTTACTTCCGTAGGGTGTGCAGTTAGCACCAAATCTATTTTTAGTTTGCTTATTACATCTGCAACTTCGTTTAGTGTCAGTACACCAGCATCAACTTTGTTTTGCAATTCATCAAGCGCCCTATCGACTTCGATCATCACACCATCGGGAGAGCCTGATTTTGAAATGGTGTGGAATTGTTCTGCGACATTCGCAAGGTTCAAAAAATGATTAAATGAACGAGCAACGGGAAGTAGAGCTTCATCGCTTAGGCCACGTAAGGTGTCAATCAGCGCTTGCCTATCTGAATCATTACCGCTTCTAGAGGATTTTGCTAGGTGCCTAATTTCTTCAACTTTGTCTAACGTCTCTTGACCCTGCGCTTGTTGAATAATTTGCCCCAACATCTGCCCTAAAAGGCTCACATTACTACGTAGGCTTGCGTATTGCTCAGTCATACAATCTCCTTGATGAAAAGATACTCGAACTCCACTATACCGAGAATAAATTGATTTGCGAACGATCTATTTTCAAGACGTTAACGTAATAACATGACAAAGATAAGTATTATTCGAGTGAACGAATGATTGTATTTTACGATGGCAACTGTCCGCTGTGTATGAGTGAAATGAATGAACTTAGGCGTTTCGATCAACACAATAAAATTGATTTGGTGAACATTCATGATGATCGCTTCTCGACCGAGTTTCCTGAGATAGAGCATGGAGCGGCTATGGCTAAACTCCACGGTTATGATAACCAAGGCAAGCTCATTTTAGGACTAGATGTTACCGCAGCGGCTTGGGAGCAAGTTGGTAAACATCGCTGGATCAAATTATTGAGATTACCCATCATCCGAACAATTGCAGACGGCGTTTACCTGTTTTTTGCAAGGCACAGAATGAAAATTTCTAAACTTCTGGCCCCAAATCAATGCGGTATGCAAAATAATGGAGACTGTAATCGTGACTAACTTCGCCATCATAGTAATTGGTGCAAGTTCTGCGATCGCTGATGCCTTTATACAGGCACAAACCGAACAAAATCCCGACGCAAAAATGATCACGGTGTCTAGGCAAGCTAAAACGGCCTCACATACCAATAACCTGCATTTTCAGTGTGATTATTCAAAAGCACAAATTCAACAAGTTGCGAGCTGTATTCTCGAGCAGGAGTTAACGGTAAAAAGTGTCACCATTTTTAATGGCTTACTCCATGACGAGTTTGATAAATTCCCAGAGAAAAAGCTTGAGGACATTGATCTCGACTACAGCATGGCGCTGTTTAATATCAATACCATGATCCCCATGTTGTGGTTGCAAGCTTTACTGCCAGCCTTAAAAGGTAAGCAGTCATGCGTAGTTACGGCACTCTCTGCCCGGATTGGAAGCATCAGCGACAATCGGATGGGCGGCTGGTACAGCTACCGCAGTTCAAAGTCTGCGCTTAATATGATGTTTAAAACCGCAGCAGTCGAGCTTGCGCGTCGAGCTAAAAACATTAAGCTCATTTTGTTCCATCCAGGCACTACCGACACGCCACTTTCAAAACCTTTTCAAGCCAATGTCCCGGACGAAAAACTCTTTACGCCGGAATTTGTGGCACATCAACTCAGCGGGATCATCGCAAATAGCCACCCTGATGGTACGGCGAGTTATGTTGACTGGCAAAATAAATTAATTGAATGGTGAACACATCATGAAACACTTCTCAAGTGACGATATTAAAACCTTAGACGAGCGTTATCGCGCATTGATGATAAATTCGCTGTCGGGCTTCAAAAGCGCTAACTTAATTGGAACGGTTGATGAGACAGGTCAAGAAAACTTGTCTATCGTCAGCTCCGTTGTCCACCTCGGTGCCAGCCCGGCGCTCGTGGGTGTGATTTTTAGGCCACATAGCGTACCAAGGCACACGCTGGAGAATATCTTAGCGACTGAAAAATACACTATTAACCAGGTTAATATTCAAATTTATATGGCGGCTCATCAAACCTCTGCCAGATATGAAAAGAGTCAATCTGAATTTGAACAAACAGGATTAACTGCAGAGTATTTAAATGATTTCCCTGCTCCTTTCGTTAAAGAAAGTAGACTCAAATACGGACTTTCACTCAAAGATCACCAAACCATCAAGCTCAACGATACGGAACTGGTAATAGGCGAAATTGAGACGCTTCACGTTGAAGAAAGCGCGTTGCTCGAAGACGGCTATATTGATATCGAGGCACTCGATAGTATTACAATTTCTAGTTTAGATGGTTACCACAGTACCAAACGTATTAATCGTTTGGAGTATGCTAAACCAAACAAGCCAACCAGAATTAAGTTACTTGGCTAGGTTCCTCTACAATGATGCTAAGAGCTCAAGCAATTCTTCGAGCTCTTCTTTAAAGTGCTGCTTTTGTTTGTCGCTCATCGTGCCTTTGAGTTTCACTGCGAGATTTGCATACTCTTTTATTCGCCTTGCTTGAATATCTATGATGCGCTCAGGCAGCGCTGCGGGTGTAGTGACTATTGCTTGCTGCAACAGCTCAGGTGAAACTTGTTCAGTGCCGCTCAATAACATGGCTTGTTTAAACTGGCTAAAGCGCCTCTGTTCATGTGCACGCCAAACCTGACGCGCAAACTCGCCTTGTTCATAATATTCGTTAATAAGCTCCTTTTGTTTATCACTCAAACCACCAAGCCAACGCTCATAGCGGTTAAATTGGTTTCCTTCCTCCCAGTCATCGTCCAACATTTCTTTTTCTATGTTGGCTATCAGCATTGCTCGCTGTTCACGGTTAAGCGAATTTAAGTGTGATTCTAACTTGGGATATACGGCTTCAACGACGGAATACCAATAGTTTCTTGTGGTATACACCATATGCACCATGTCACTCTCTGTCATGGTTTGCCAGTGCTTCAACAGCGATTGGATATGAGATTTGTATTTTGGTAGCTCAGTCTGCCGATGCCACGCAACCAAAGACTCGACATCAGCCTCCAGCTTTTCCTCTTGCTCATCCGTCAGCTCAACATAATCGGAAATATAATAACTCGCTAACCATCCTAAGTTGTTATAGGCCAATCTTTGACTACACCCAGCCAAACACAGTAAACATAGCGCCAGTGCTATTAATTTCTTCATCCCATAGCCTCAATTTTTGTTTTTATTACCTTATATTAACGCAGTATCTGCCATTTTAGATTTGTATTTTGTAAATCTGTGTTTCTGGCATTAGAATAACTAACAACATAGTTAGCATAGCTACCTTAAGGAGGTCTATGATGTTAGGCAGGATTTCAAAAGCATGTATCGCCATTGCACTATTAAGCCAAGCACCTTTGGCAACAGCTGGATTGGAAGAAGGCATAGATGCACTCAATGCTGGCAGGTTCGAAGAAGCACTACAAGAATTCAATTATTTAGCTGAAATGAACTACGCCCCAGGCATTTATCAACTCGGTGCGATGTACGAAGGCGGTTATGGTGTCGTCAAAAATCCACGTAAAGCAGCAGAGTTATATCAACAAGCCGTTAAACTTGGTGAAGCCGATGCAATGTTTGCGCTCGCAGTCATGTATGACGAAGGGCGTGGTGTTAAAAAAGACCGTTCCAAATACGTTGAGTTAATGACCAGAGCGGCAAACAAAAACATGCCAGCCGCGCAATTTAACGTAGCCCTGATGTATGCAAACGGTGACGGTGTCCCACAAAGTTACCGTCATGCACTTAACTGGTATGAAAAAGCCGCCGCAAACAACTACACCTTAGCCATGTTTAATTTAGCACTCATGTATTTTCAAGGCTTAGGAGTCGAGAAAAATATTGAACGCTCGTACGTATGGAACACGTTAGCCGAATTTAATGGTTATGCTGAAGCCACAAAGAGCCGAGTGCTCGACGAGAAACAGCTGTCCCCTTCACAAATCGAGCAAGCAAAAGCACTCGCTAATAGTATTTACGAGCGGATTCAAGCCGGCAAATACGTGGCAGAAACACGCACTAAATAATCTAAGCTTAGATTAAGAAAAGTGTTGATTAACTAAGGCTTCACCCGAGGCCTTAGTTATAACAATCTTGTCGATAGTTAGCCAAAAATTTTGCTATTTGATTGTTCTCATTGAGAAATTTTTAAAGCAACTAGCGCCAGCTTTCTCCTAGGGTTAGCTAAAATTTGGCGTGAAAGTTCAGGTTTTATACCAGTTGTATTAAGTAAATGATCTATCTTGAAGCGGGGAAATAGCTTTAGTAGCAAGGCAAAAATTTTGCTATTTAGTTGTTCTAAATGAGAAATTTTTAACGAAGCTAATATACTATTTCACCCTTTAAATTGATTAGAGAATTAATTCAATTGGTATTAATCATTGCCTGTAAACATCTACCATTTTGATCTTCCATGACTCCTCCTTGAGGGATCCAGCCTTGTTTTATTAGTTCATTAACCTCCTTGATTAACCCTTTATAGGTCGCGGTTTTCACTAACGTATATTCCATTTTTTATTTCCTTCGATATTAAAAAAGCCTATCTTTTTATCATTGTTGAACCTGCTAACACTAAGGTAAACTAGCATTTCATTCATAATGGGTTGTGAAAATGAACCGCAAAAAGAAAATTTACGAAACCTTAAAGAAAAAAGACAAGCGTGCTAATGCTAAGCTCCATAAAAGCAACAAACCTCGTTATATTTCAAAAGCTGAGCGTGAGAAAATCGCAGCCCAACAGCAAGAAAGTGAGGAATTAGATAGCGAAAACAACGAGCATTAATAGCCCCCAGTTTTGTGTCAGCTCGGCCTACAATCCTTTTTAATAGTTTCTTAGCTAATGAACTGCATTGCTATAAACTAATCAATCATCTAGGGTTAAAGACCAGTTCTGATATATAGATAACTCGTTGTACAACTCTTTTACTATATAGAGTTTTTAACGAACTCCCATACAGAGTCAAGTTTTGCGCAACTCTTGGGACATTAAGCCGCAAACCGCGTTTCTAAACTAGCAGTTTATGTGTTGCCCTGAATGACTTTGTTTTGATTTTTTTATACCAACTCTCTTTAAAGGGAGCAATAATAGCTGGGTAAGCTGAACAATGTGATCAGGAGAAATATCTTCCACTAATAAGTTATCGTTTAGTCTTAAGCTATGTTCTGACGTTGCGGCAACGACATTAGAAGTTTTAGGTGTTACTAATGACCAAGGACTGGTGCCTTGCCCGACTATGGCGACGCATGGAGTGTTTACAGCTGCTGCGATGTGCATTGGACCAGAATCAATGCTTATAAGTAAATCAAACGAAGCAATATAGTCGACTAACTTTGTCAGTGAGGTTTTGCCCGTTAAATCTGTACAAGCAATATTAAGACTACTCGCATGTTCACATAGCTTTTGGTTATCAATTTGCTCTGACTTATCTCCTATAAATATAAAATTGGGATCAACCTTCTCCTGCAGTAACGCAATCACATGTTGTGCTTGCTTGAGTGGGTATTGACGACCGCCTTTGTTCTTTCCGCCAAAATACAAACCAATACTCGGTTTACCGTTATTTAAAATGGTATGCTCAATAGATTGATACGTCAATTTGGGAACATTAAATTGCTCGAAACAGGCACCATGAACCTCATTAACTAAGCGGCAGTACCGTAACAGGTAGTGGTGACTAACATTTAGCGTTAAGGCATGGCTGAGTAGTAGTTTCCGTCCATTTTGCGCATAGCCAACAATGGTTTTAATACCAGCGAGCTTACAGAGTAAAGCTTCTGTAAAAGACCCTCGAAACAGCATCACCATCGAAAATTTATATCCTTTCAACTTTTTTGCCAAGGCAAATACCGAGAGTCGAACTTTACTATAGCGTTCATCTGCAATCACTTTGATATTGTAAAATTCATCGCGTGCAAATAACTCAACCATATAAGGTCGAGCTAATAGATAAATTTCGTTATCAGAGTAGAGTTTTCTTAGCAGTTCAACTGCCGACAAGGTATTGATTGCATCGCCAACAAACTTTGGCAATACGATTAAAATTGGTCCAGAGATTCTGTCCTTTGAAATAGCTTTAACCATATTTATAGTATTGAAGTTACGTAAGTTGGCGGACAGTATAGCCCAATTACTAAACTCTTTGGGAGTGAAAGAATAAAAGATATCAAGTTATACAAGTGGCTACACGACACAAGCAGCTTTGAGATGATCTGAAGCTGTCACAATATTATTGATAACAACCTCGAGCCTGAGATTATTGGAGCCAAACTCAAAACCAACTGACGGAGCATGCCCCGTTCTGCTGATATTGTGTAGTCCCATAAAAATGACCACTGATATTTCAGGTTAAGTCTTATTTTAAAATACATTGAATACCAATATACAACAGCGTATTGCTCAACACATTAACACTACTTTTTCCTCAAAAAGAGCCACTCTAATGGCTTTGTAAGCAGCTTTGAATGGCTAAGCAGCATCTTGTTGCGCCATTTGGTGTTATTAGACTGGAGTATGGGCTTTTTATGGCTAAAGGTATAAAAGCCTTCTTCGCCATGATATTGACCCATGCCAGAGTGACCTAGGCCACCAAAGGGTAAAGACTCAACAGCCACCTGCACTATGGTTTCGTTGATAGCTAAAGTACCCGTTGCGAGCTCCTTTGACACTTTATTCATGGCAACTTGAGATTGTGTAAATAAATAGCTCGCAAGTGGTGTGGTGTCTTCTCTAATGCAGCTAATCGCATCATTTAAGTTGGATATTTTTAGAATGGGCAAAATCGTTCCGAATAACTCCTCTTGCATCACCCTCATGCTTTTGTTGACATGGGTAATGATATGCAGAGGTAGCTGACGATTTTCGCATGCTGGCTCAGCTTGCCATACATTTGCGCCTTTACTTTTAGCATCAATAATAATGTCGTTTAAGCGCTGAAATTGCCTGTCGTTAATAATTGAAGTTTGGTTTTTTACACCTACTTTTGTTTTATATGTTTTTTCGTAGTGCTGTTTCAGCTCAGCAATAAATGCGTCGTATTTTTCTTCGTGCACTAACACATAATCTGGTGCAACACAGATTTGACCTGAATTTGAGAGCTTACCCATTAACACGCTCATCGCAGCAGCGCTGATATCAGCGTCATCAAGCAAAATAGCCGGTGATTTCCCCCCTAACTCTAAGGTGACCGGCGTGAGATTTTTAGCCGCAGCCGCCATTACCTTTTTGCCAACTGCTGTAGAACCTGTAAATAGCAAGTGATCGAATGGCTGCTNAAGTCGAAGCAATATCAGGTCCACCTTCAACGACGCACACCTCATTGTCCAACCCTTTAAAAATGGCTCTTATCACCGCATTCACCTTAGGAGTGAACTCGCTCAACTTGAGCATGACTTTGTTTCCAGCAGCGAGGGCGGTAATAACGGGAACAATCGCTAGCTGAATTGGATAGTTCCACGGAGCTATCACGCCCACGACTCCTTTTGGCACAATTTCAATTTTCGCCTTAGATGGTAGCCACTGCGCACCGGGTGAACGATACTGCACTTTGCTCCATTTGCGTAGGTGCTTCGCGATATAATCAATCGAATTGATGCAAGGCATGATATCTGCAATCACAGTATCGAATCGACTCCGAGTACCAAAGTCCTGATCCGCCGCCTCAACTAATTGATCTTGCCGCTGCAACATACGTGTTTTTATTTCAGCTAAAAGACGCAAACGCTTCTCTGGCGCAGGGTAAGGATCTTGGTTAAAGCGACTTTTTAACTGAGTAAATGTGGCGATTAGGGTGCTGGTATTATCTTCAATCATTATCAGATCCTGCTAATATCTAATTCGAATATAGCAAGGAAAAAACAATGGGTCTATCTTCAAAAAACTAGGTCTTATACCAATTGTATTAAGTAAATGAACTATTTTGAAGCGGAAAAATAGCTTTAGTAGCTCCGCTCTCGCGTCCTGCTACCGCCAAGGTACCTATATCCATATAGGCAAGGCAAAAATTTTGCTATTTAGTTGTNTCTAAATGAGAAATTTTTAACNCGCTAATATGGTATTTTGCCCTTCAAATAGGTTGGAGAGTTAACACAATTGGTATGACTATAGAGGCAGGCTGCGTATGACCGAGTTGCCTTTCGATGGACACAGCCTGTGGAGAATGGCAACTTTAAAACCCTAGTATGCTCCTTGCCAAAGTCAAGGTAACAATTGTAATTAACCCTATCGCGACTATGTTCAAAACAAACCCTGCTCGGATCATGTCTTTAATTTTAATCTCACCCGAGCCAAATACGATGGCATTTGGTGGTGTTGCAACAGGCATCATAAAGGCGCAACTGGCCGCAATTGCTGCAGGAATAACCCAAGCTAAAGGAGAACCAGTGATTGATTCAGCCACCGGACCAAGTAAAGGTAAAAAGCCTGCTGCCGTTGCGGTATTGCTGGTAATTTCCGTTAAGAACGTAATAAGCGCTGTAACAACTAGCACACCAAGCACTAAGCCCATGGCATCCGCGCCCGCAAGTAAGTTAGCGATATAATCGGCAAGTCCTGAAGATTTAATTTGTGCCGCCAGTGACAAACCACCGCCAAATAATAGCAAGATCCCCCAAGGCACTTTAGCAGCGCTTTCCCAATCTAAAATACGTTCGTCACTTCCTGATTTGGCAGGAAGAACAAATAGTAACAGTGCAGCGGCAATTGCAATGCCAGTATCTGACAATTTAAGACCCGTAACATCACCAATTAGCGGTCTAAAGATCCAACATACTGCCGCTAAAATAAATACCGCAAAAACCCCTTTCTCCGCACGAGACATTTGACCAAGCGCATTTAATTGAGAGGTAAATAACAACTTAGTATCTACATTGATTTCTTCTTTATCGACCTTGTAAGTCACTTTGGTCAACCAAAACCAAGCACATGCCAGCATCACCAAAGACAAAGGTACACCAACCATCATCCAAGTGGCAAAACCAATCTCAATTTGATAACTGTCGGATAAGTAAGCAGCCATTAATGCATTTGGTGGCGTACCAATTAAGGTTGCAATCCCTCCAATACTAGCTCCATAAGCGATAGAAAGTAATAACGCTTTAGCAAAGCTTTGGCTGTCTCCCCCCTGCTCTTTTACCAAGTGAATAACCGAGAGTGCAATCGGTAACATCATGACCGCCGTACCTGTGTTATACTTAGACACACTTCGGAAAATTTACATTAAAATGAGTATAAACAATTGAAAAAATTATACATTTATAGTCGAGTATCTAGTGACGCACAATTGTCAGGAAAAGGACTTGATAGGCAGACAATAGACCCATCAATAATACAGCAAATTGAACAGCAACATGGATGTAAATTAGCAGGACTTATAAGTGATCAGGGTGTTAGTGCTTACAAAGGCGATAATATAAGCGATACTGGTGAATTAGGACAATTTATAAACAGTGTAAAAAATGGGCAATTGAAAAATTGTATTTTAGCAGTGGAGACAATAGACCGAATTACCAGACTACCTATTCACGATGCTAGAAAACTGTTTGCAACTATCCTAGAAAGTGGCATTGAATTAATTATTCTTAAAATGGGTTACGAGTTAATAACTTATGATAGCTCATCCGATATGGGTCTAGATTTACAGTTACAAATATTCCTACATCTTGCCTTTGCAGAATCTAAGCAAAAATCCACACGCATAAAAGCCAGTTATCAATCCAACATCAAGTCAAAATCCGTTAAATGTTCAAGGCATCTTCCTTTCTGGATTGAATGGGATAATGGCTATAAATTAATTGATTCAGAGGTTGAAAAGTTAAAAGAACTGTTCGAGTTAAAATTGAAAGGCTATTCTGTCCTTAGCATAGTGAAAAAGTTAAATGATTCTGGTGTAAGATTTAGGAATAGTCGCACAAAACTTGTTTCACAAACAAGGATCACTAACTTATTAAAATCACGTACCTGTATAGGCGATTTTGGGGTTTATAGTAAAGAGTCTGGCAAACGTGAATTGATAAGGTGGGAAAGTAACTTCTACCCTGCTGCGATAGATAATGAACTATTTAACAAGGTTCAAGCAACATTCAGTAATACTAAAGGAACTCGCCAGACAACTATTAAGAACCTGTTTCACTCCATAAGCTACTGTTCAGCATGTGGCGGCAGAATGGCTGTTTACCATGCTCATCGTGAACAATTTTACCTAAGATGCGTTAATGCTACACAGGGACGTTCCGAACACCATTGCAAGGCAGGTGCGATAAACTATCCCTCAATGATTCACGCCTGTTTGATTCATTATTTTTCATACTTAGATGTAGATAGTATTAAACCTACCACCAGCATAGAAAGAAATTCAAAAAATGAGATTGAACGTTTGCAAGATGAATTAATAGTGCTTGAGCGTAAGCGCGAACGGTTAAGAAAATTGTTCCTTATAGAGGATGATGTAACCACTATTGAGTCAGACCTGAAAAAGGTTATCGCCAAGATCCAGAATACTAAATCAAGAATAGATGAATTATCAATTGAGGATGATCCAATAGTTGATACGGTCAATGACATTAAACGAACCTTGGCTGACTATCACAACCCATCACAAGATGAGTTAATAAAATTGAATAGCATGATCCGTAAAATAGTGTCTAGAATCGAGTTTAAGAAAGGTTCAGATCATAAGACATGCAGGGCTACTATTCATTATCATAATGGATGTATAGTCAATCTGAGGCTGTATAATAAGAACAGTGATCCTGATGGTTACGCTACTTTTAAAACAGTATGGAATAGTGAAAAATAATTGAAAAAAGTTGATTTAATGGGTTGACTTCTATTTGAAAATATGATAAAATCCCTTTTGTAATCCAAACTTACTTAATAGCTAACAGATCTAATTTAGAAATAAATTTTAATTTGCAGGGGCGCGCCCCTCGCACTCCCCTTGGGGAGCGTATATTTAATTATAATTAATGATTATTAATAGGATCTGTTAACATAATAGTTAATATAATTAATAAATGAGTCATAATCTAAAAACCTACGGTTTTCTCGCCTTGCTCGTAAGTAACTGATCTTTAAATGAAATGATAGATAGATCTATTCATAGATGAGGAATGATTATTAAATATACTACAACAATCATTAATAGGATGTTAATATCTAGTTTCACTACGTTCAACCACTCGCCAATGATTAATTTTTATACAAAAAAGTCTGACTATGAAACCATGATAAGAAAACATAGACAGACTATTTTTGAAAGTTAATTATGCAAGATTAACTTAAGGAGAAAATAGAATAGTGGAAACTGGTAAGGTCAACATTAAGCTGACCATTGCGGCACTTTTGGGTTGTGTGCTATTGATAATAATACTCATTATTGAATACCATTATCAATAGCGTTGGTAAAGCTGAACTTACATTATATAAAAATTCGCTATAGTCCAGCAACCTTTAAACCTATCATCATGAACCGATGAACAATGTACACTAAACTTTACACATCCATTATGTTAGTATTCACTAACATTGCTCATCATGATTGAATATTTTTTAACCATTCGTGCAATGGTACACATAACATGTAAAACTTTTTCAGCACATTGTTTTACAATAAACCCATTTAAAGATCATTCACTTGAAAATTAAATGACAGGTGCAATATTCAATCAACTGTTTTTGATGATTAAGAACCGTTCTTGTTATTGCTTAGTGTAGCTCATCATTCAAACTTGATAATACATTTTTCAACACTGTGTATTATCGCGTCCTCGATGCGAATTTCACATCTACAGGAATGGAAGTAACGATCCTTTAGAAACCTTTTCAACAAATTGTGTGACTCTAAGCACTGTGAATATATAATTCAATCCGCTTAAAGAACCTTTTTCAAACTATGCACGAAGTATAACACCAATCATTTGATAGTGTCAACACTTTTTTGCATATTTTTTTAAATATTTTTGCTGGTGGTTCTCATGGAGATCTTAAAGTTAAGAGTCTACCCCACCAGCACGAATAATTTTCTCATGTTTAGAAAACATTGTCAACCCTAAAATCAACTTTTTTTGAATTATTTTCAACTTTTTTAAATCGTATAACCAGCCTGAATAATCTGTGTATTAATAGGCTCGGGATCGTCTTGATGGTTCAAGAAAAAATATTCATCAGGTTTCATACCTTTTGGAATATGAATTACAGGGTTATCAATTGTAATATTATCTACTGTGACAACCCTGTTAGAAACACTCACATCGAGGCTACGAACACTGTATAACAATGGATTAAAGCTTGTAAAAAGGCTGTCAGACGCTCTATCAATCATACATGCTCTATGGCCTATCATTCTAAGCAAAGTTTCTAGAATAGTCCTTGATGTGATTTTATCATCGAATTGCACAGTGGTTAAAAGTTCATTTTTAAAATGAATTACCCATTCATGAGCTTTACGACCATCATCAAAAATAGTCTTATCATCATCTAAAAAGCTGTTAGGGATGATAAATCTATCATCGCCATACTTTGATATTAATGATTCTAAAAACTTCAATCCCCTGTGGTCAACGCCTCTTGATACTTGATAAAGCTGAATCGGATTATTAAATATAATTTTCATAACTAGGCCATAAGCATGTGTGATTTATGAACACTTTCTGAATAACTGTCCTTTTTATATTCATGATTAAACACAGCGTTAGCTTTAGCTTGTTCTTCCAGTGCCGCCCACTTTTCTTTTAATGGTTCTAGAGCGTTACTTTTTAATGTGGCGTGAACCGTGACCTTATCTTCAGAAACTCTTGTCTGTAGTTTAGTAAAAGTCATTAAAAATGGATGTTGGTCTGCAAAAATTGCATCGTATTTTTCACTAGTTGATACATTATCAGCAGCAAATCCAATAAAATGAACTGTTAATTCCAGAAGCATCTTTAAAGTTAAAGAACCATCATTTAATTTTAAATTATGATTAAATGAATATACCTCACTATTAATCAACAGTTTCAGACTAACATTTTTAAAGTTTTTGTATGTTTCTGAATGAATAATCACGTCATCTAGATCATAAAATGCGTTCTTATCAACTAGATCATAATCTTTAAACTTCAGGTTGAGCAGCTCTAAACCTGTGTCACTGTCAAACATACCTTGACGAATTCTACAATTATTATTCGTCGCATATTTAAATACTGAATACACGCTAACGCATTTTACGTCATGTTCAGTTAAAGTCGTTTCACTCTTGGTCACTTTTTTAGCTTGTTGTTTCAATGTTGCAGCCATATTTTTAATCCTCTTTGTTTACAGTCAATTTTTTGATTAATTTAAGAAACGTTATTATTACCTATAAAATTGACTGTCAATTTATTATTAATTCATGAATCGCTCTTATTATCTGCCTAAACTGACAGTCTGTTTTTATAATAGTGCGCGACACTTGTTGATGATGTTTATTATTGACTGTCAACATCTAAAATAGTCTTAACCATTAAACACCACCAATTAATCATTCTTTATAATTATATTTATGATAGTGAAAACTGACTGTCAATTTTCATAAATAGTATTATAGAATAAAATAAAGGTTTTTTATTATGTTAAAGAATAAAGATAAAGTTAAGCTACGTGGTTTACAGGTTTTTATTGATGAATCAACGTTTGTAGCTATTAAAAATTTACAGAAACAACGAGTTGAAAGAGGTGAAAAACTAAAGGTCAATGCGTCTATTAATACAATTTTAAACGACTTCATTGATGAATGGTTCATTGACTATTATCAACAAGAAAAAGAAAGGTATTAAAATGGAACAAGAAATTAAAGATATTATTCAGGATGGTGCTGATGAGTTATTTAACGAGTTTAGTGATTTTAGTGATCAATTTAAACAACTATTCATTGATGCCACAACAGAATGTATTGAGGGTGAATATAATAAACTAAACAATACGTTCATTAATCAATTAAAAGAAGTTCATAGCGAGATTACCGCCTTAAAATCTGAAACTGAGGCTATTCGTGAATTATTAAACATAGTTAAAGGTGAATAATAATGAAAAACTTAAATAACGGATTAAATGAAAAATTTAAACAACGCACTATCGAAGTATTCAGACGAGTAGCACAAAAGTGTGTAGACCATAAAAAGAGAATTTTACAAAAAGATTTTGATTTATTAATTGATAGTTTTAAAAAAGACGGTGAATATTCTGAGGATAATCTTAAACAATTAAAGTATGAATATAATAGGATTATTAAACAGCGTATTGAAGAGAAACAAAAAAATAAGAAGAAAGATTATGATCACGATGCTGAAAAGGCTAAAGAATCTAAATCACTTCTACCAGAAAATAAAAAAATAGGTATTGAAGAAAATGAAAAATCAGGAGAAAAGATCTACAAATTCCGTTTATAGACAATTAATAGAAGAAGAACTTAAGATTATCAATGAGCGTATACCAAAGCTTGAACGCACAATAATCATGCTGCAAGACATTTTGAAACGATTCAACGAGAATAAAAGACAGTTCGAGAAAATCTTAAAAGTTAAGGTAAAGAATAATGAATAATAGTCCAAAAAATTATACGGAACAGTTATATAAACATTTGATGCACAAGGCAAAATTGCATGAAAATGAATACAACGACCACACCGAATTTATGAAAATGTTGAGTCAAAAGTTACAAAAAGTTCGCGATGATATTAAAAGCAAAGGTGAATAAATGATGAATAATGAAAAATATAAGCGCGGTCTTCTTTTATACTGCCAGAATAAATTAACATCTTTTTATACTCAAGACGATGATTACACAGATGAGGATATTAATAATTTAATCAAGTCCGTTATAGCTGGTGGTGATTTTAACTTTACTTTAGATAATGTATTAAAATGTTTTGATAATGATTATTCTAAAATTGATTATTATACATTGTCAGAAACTTTAGCAGATCTTATCTATAAAGAAACAAAACAATAATAAAAAACGGGGTTTAAATGAATAAAAATAATAAGAAAACTGTTAAATATGATGATAATAAACCCCTTACAAAAAAGCCTAAAAGAGATACTACCCCGAATAACATCCGTTCAAAATTAGCTACAGATCGCGATTTTATTGATTATTTTAACAGCACTGTTTATGAAGATGTTGATAATAAATCCAATATCCCTGAATATATTATTGAGAAGCATGGCTGTTGTATAATACCTAAAGATGTTAAATCGTATTTAAAATATCAACGAACCATTATTAAAACTCGTTTTAGAGTTAAGTATAATATTAAACAAAATTGGTTATCTAACCACAGAGTCGCGTATAAAATTCGCTATCCAAGTAAAGACCTTAAAGGATTAACTGTTGATCACTTTGCTTGTAGTAACCCATTATGCTCAAATCCTAACCATTTAAGGCTAGCTACGTATTCTGAAAACACCAAAGAAAGATTCGAAAGAGAGGAAAATCATTTAAAATTAATATTAAAAGAGCTTGAGGAAAAAGACGATTTCAATAAATGGCTAAAAATCATAAAAAAAGAGGCTGTAAATTTTGACTATTCTGGAGAGTATAATACACGCGAGGATAAAGATCCTTTAGAGGATTATATTAAATGAAAATAGATGAGAAAAGTAAAGAATTGTTTATTGATGATTTTAATATAGCTGTTGAAAGAAAAGATAAAAAAACATTAAAGCAAGCTATAATGAATCATTTTATTGATAAGTTTGGTAGAAAAAGAATCGCATATAAAGATTTAATCAAAATTATTGAATTATTTTCTGAATTAACAGGCACTTTTGTTGATTATGACGAATATAGTCAACTATGGTCTATTATAAAAAATAAATCAGAAAGCATTAAGATGAAAAGGTAAAGAAAAATGAAAGAATTAATTTATAACGCATTAATTAATAGTTCAGACAAGGCAATCACTGTAAATTCAATTTTTCAACATTATGGATTTAACGATTATAACTACAAGTGCCTTGATTTTGAGGTCAATAATTCAACTTCCGCGCATGATTTAACAAAGAATATTTTAAAGTTGATTCACCCTCAGCCAAGAGTTGATAATACTCATTTAATAGGTTGATAAGGCAGCATAAAAAACGGTTAGCTATCGTCACAGCTAACCGTTCACAAAACGATGATAAACTTTTCGAGTAAAGATTTATCCATATTATTTAGCACAAAAAAATAGCCCAACGAGGGAAAATTCGTTGAGCTATTTTGATGTAAAATGAGGACTTTTTTTTTAATTTATACCTTAATATCTATCATCCCTGCACCATCCCACTATTCCACAGAAAGATTTATGCACTATTCGTTTATTATCCATTCATTATTGCATAATCTATTCAACATTCGCAAAAGCTGTTTAATTTTTGAACAGTACTTTTTTTCATAAAATTTGCAACTAAAAAATCAAAAATGGCTGTTTTTGAGTGAAAATTGATTGAATATTGCCGATATTTTGTAAGTGAATTGAATATAACCCACTTTAAACGCATTCTAAGGCACTTTTAGGTAAAATTAATGACAATGTATTGATTATGAAACAGCGTTCAATACAGCGCTTTACAGAGAGTCAAAAAATTGAAAATCCAATTTTCATAAATAGTAGGGTAAAACAGTGAAAAATGACCACTTTTTAGTATGAAAATTAACCAATGCTAAGGGATAAATTATGTTATTTTCACTTTTTTATGCATAAATAATTAAGTATAGCACAGAAAAGTGCTTTTTTTTAAATTAACGTAGACCGCTTAAGGGTCAAAAAAGGTAAATATAAATGAATAAACAATACACACACATTTTTAAAGATTTAAGTATGCTTATGGAACTAAAACAAAAATGGGAGTCTGGTAGATACGGTGTGACCGAGTTATCAAGACATTATGGCGTGAGTCATTCCACTATTAGAAGAAACTTAAATAAACTTGAAACATTAAAATAAAAATTCGGATAGTAAAGAATAGTAAAAGTAACATTCCCCGACTGGGGGTAAACATTAAATAAACTTTCCTGAATGGGAGGAACAATAAGAATAAACGGTAAACAGAATGATTATTTTAGCAAACAATACAGACTTTTGGACAGTTAACGAACAAGGCGAGCTTGAATTACAGGCACAAAAAAAGGTTGAAGCCACCACAGTTCAACCTTTCCCAAACAATACTCTGAACATTAATAACAGTTCTATTAATATTTATGATGATTCTACAGTAGTAAAAAATGGTTGTCAACAGTTAAATGAAAATAAATTAAAATTAATTGATGGTGGTGTCGGTGTAGGTAAATCTACAGCCATGCTTAAAAAGGCTGTTAAAACTATGCTTGCTGGTGGCTCTGTAGTATTCGGGGTTCACTCAATTGATGCACAGGTCGAACGTTCAGAGGAACTATTAAACTACATCAATGGTGCTATCAAAGCCTTTGCACACGATGAAGAAAAAGTGAACAAACTTAATTCACTATTAAACCGTGTGCGTATGGTTAGCTCTAAAGATGCGGATAATAGCGGTACAGTTGATAACATGTTCAACAACGTATACAGCGAGCTTAAACACGAATCTAACAACGGTTCATGTATCTTTGTTACTAACGTTGCCGCACGCTTGATCGACTTTTCAGGAATGGATAACGAGCGTGACGTATTGGTGCTGGACGATGATACAACATCCCTAGATTTTACTACACCATTCAAAAAGTATACGGCGAACGAAAAAGAGATCATCAAGGCATGTTTTAAAACAACGTTGATTGAAACTACAGAGAAAGACGAGCTATTAAAAATTAATGGTAAAGCTGATCAGTTTGAACAATGTCTTAAGATGATTGAGACAGAGAACAAGACTAGCACAGAATTAGTAAAGCTGATCTGCATGGTTGCTAACGTTATCGATCATGAAAAAAATAATGACCACGTTTTCAGAATACGTCTGGACAACGGCCGTTATACTTTTGATCTTGCAAGCAGTTTTTCTAAAAATGTTTTAGACAATTTTGTGAACGTTTATGCGCTGTCTGAGAACGTTCAGAATGATAATACAGCAGTGCGTGAATGGACTAAACAAGGTGTTAAAAGTGACTACACTATGATGCAGTATGATTCTGAAAAGTTCGGTAAAAAGTTTCTGTATGGTGAAGATGGTAAACCTATGATCAAAATTGCAAGTATCGCTGGTGACAATACATTTAAGATCAGTAACGCTACTAGCGATTATGCGAACGGTTACACGCCTATTGTTGACTATCTTAATAACCTAGTTGAGCAGGGTTATACAGACTGTCACGTTAGCGCTAACGAGCGTGTTGCTAACAATGCGTTTGATACTGCCAAGATGAATATTAATAGAACAGGCACTATAACACGTGGTATTAACAGCCTTATGCACTGTGACGTATCGTTAATGTATGGTGTGAATAAAATTGATAACTTTAGATGCAGCCTTATGCAGGGTATACACAAGGTCACTAAAGAGGAACTACACGATCAGGTGACTATAAGCGCCTTGGTTCAGAACATTGGCCGTGGTGCATTAAGAACGACTCAAGTTAAGCCAGTTGTATTGATTTTTCCTGACAATGAAACAGCTAAACAAGCGTTCATTCGCTATACTAAAAGCTACCCTGAACTACAGCCGCACGTTGATGAACTATTGAGTAACATTGAGGTTATTAACGAAAAGTTCTTTGATAACAAAAAGAAAGTTTACGAAGATGAAAAGCAACGTTTTCGTGTAAATTACCTTAAAGGTGTTCACGGTGCGGATAATGTTCAAAGTATGATCGATGAACATGGTATCTACACTGCTATTGAATACTTTGGGAAGCTTAAAGTTGAAAGTAAAGAAGATGCAAAAGAGCTTAAGAAACAAGTTACTAAAATTGCTAGAAAAGTGAGAAACAAACTTAAATCAACTGAGGTTAAAAAGGCGGTTGAAAAAGTTGGGATAGTTGAGTTTATTAATCAATGTAAAGATCTTAAAAATGAAAAAATAATAGAATTAGTTATGAATATTAATAATGATGTTGAATCAAAAGTTACTGACGAGGTAGCTACTGTTCAGCCAGAAGCGAAAGAAAAAGTGAATGATGTTGTTGAACAAGATAAAAGAACTATGGCTCTAAGCTCTATTGAAAAGTTCAAGGAACGTATGAAAAATAATAAAACTGAATCTACACATACTAGTGCTGTAGAGTTCGGCAAGACTCAGGATAAGATGTATTCGAATATCAATGATGATCTTAAATCTATGAGAACAACGTTTGACCTTGGCTGTAAAGAAACTCAATATTCTAGTCCTTGTGCTGTTCCTTTTAGCTGATAGTTAGAAGGAACTTTCCCTAGATTTTTTAGACGGTTCAGTAAGGAAAGCTCAATCGATGAAAAAATCTAGGGAAAATTGAAAATGACACTTTTTTTACACGGTTCAGTAAAAAAGCTCAATCGATGAAAAAAAGTGTCATTTTTACAGAGGGGAACTTATAGACAATAATATTAATCAATTTAGATCTTTATACTGAATAGATTAACAAAAGTAGTTATTTACAAGCTACGTAGTAGCGCTGTTGTTGAACGTAGTGAAACTAGATAATCAATGATATTCAATAAGATGTAGTATCTAACCTCTTACGAGGTGCAAGACCTAAAGGCCATTGCAAACAAATACTTTTTTATACATTAAGATGTAGAACATTCAATATTATTAACTTTTTACTACAACATAAGGAATGAAAATTAGTTATCTACGAGAGCTTTAGCTCGCAGTTGTGCGCAGCACTAGATTATACAGATGTATTAATAATATTCGCTATTAATACATTATCTAGTTTCACTACGTTCAACAACAGCGCTTGCGCGGCAAGCTCGTATACAATTTATTTTTCTTGTCTAGTTGTTTAGACATTAACAGATCTATTAATAGAAATTCGCTATTGATACATTATTTTATTGACTTATCTAGACAACTATAATTAATCATTCCTTGCGTTGATGTATTAATCAACAGCAATGAGTTACAGCCATGAAACGATCATGAATCAACTGTGCCTAGACCTTAAGACATTGTTCAGAAAGGTGATTGATATTGAAGGAATTTTGATGTAAAATCCGAGTATATTTAATCGATAGAGAATTAGCATGAGCAACGATGATGAATTGAAAATGGAATTAAAATTATACCCTGAACTATTTTTGGTTCTTAATGGTCAGTTAGATGATTTACAAACAATGCAAAATGATTTTTCAGAAGCTATTGAAAATATTATTAACAAACAAGATTTTGTATATTCCTCCGAAACTGAACAACAATTCATTATTAACAGAATTAACAGAGAATTCGAAAAAGGATTGTTAAGCAGGGATGATTTAAAAGAAATGTGTAAGCACATTAATAATATAATGTATTTTGACTTATACGACCTTGAAGAAAAACATAAAAATATTTACATCGATCCATTCTCTTTTGAAGTGTCTTATAAAAAATCATAAAATTACAGAATAGTTGATAAGGATTAATGAATCATGAATGAAAATATTGTATTATACTTCAACAGTTTTGATAACTTTGACGAAGCTAAATCAAGCTTCCTAGATGGTATCAACGCCATTATAAACGGTGAGTTATTTTCTGAAAATGAGTTTTTAATGTCCCTAAACGAGGACTACCAAAATACAGAACTGTCACTAACAGATCTCGAATTAATTCGCGACTATGTTCAAAATCTACAACCTGATTAATAATTAAACAGTATAAAAAATAGTCAATGAATGGTGGATTAAATTAATTCACCATTTTTTGTATAAAGTAGTTGCATCGCGGCGAATGATCCGTTAATATTAAGCATCTTGTTAATGCGGTTTACGTCAATACTAAATTAGCAAGTTTTCAATACCAAAAAACAAAGATTGCGCAGTCTTTTTATGGCTTGCTGAATCGTAACTGAATCATCAAGCCACCATCTCCCTACTATGCGCAACAATCCGAATTCTATTTTTTTAACTGTCGATTTTAATCTACATAAAAACCTGTTGATTTTAATCTACATAAATATTCCTGTACTGATTCAAAGCTTTAAAGCTTAATACTTCATGCTCTCTTTGAGGCTATCCCAGATGGTAGTGAGCATGATAAGAACTGTTCATAAAACTATACTTCTGAACTCAATTTAATATCTGGATTATTTTGAGATAGTTTTATGAATGGTTGAAAAATGGCTAGTTAATCTTTTGATTAATTAATTTTAACTATGCCATAAAGCAGAAACCCATGATTAATTCACACGGTCTTAATCATGGGTTTTTCTGTATGTAGGGATATTGTAGGAACAGTAAATTACTATTCAGGTCTGTAGTAAACTAAGTTTGTTTCATAATCGATGCGATATAGAACATACCTAACGCCTAACATAGTAAAAGTATCCCCTATGCTCATCCCCACTCTATAAGATGATACATAATCGCCACTGCTCATTTATTAACCATCCTAAAATGTAAATTATTATTCAAAACCTTATAGGCAAGATAAGATTTATTATTCATAACCAACAAAGAACCGATCCACAAAATACCTGTTAAAGGGACAATAATATCATTCATTATTTGAACCCTCTTTAATGATTTTGAATACTGTAGACCTACCTAAACCAGTTTCATCAATGATAGCTTTAGGTTTTACACCTTTGCTGTATAGTTCAATAACCTTTTGTTTTAAATCTAGATCTACAGGTTTGCGACCAGTGTATTTACCTTTTGCTTTTGCGTTTGCAATACCCTCTCTCTGACGTTCCCTTATTAAGTTTCTTTCAAACTCAGCGAACACACCAAGCATTGTGAGAAACATTTTTCCATTAGATGAAGACGTATCTACATCTTGATCAGTTGCTTTAAAATTTACACCTTGCACTGATAGTTCATCGACAAGTATCAAAAGGTCTTTCAAGTTTCTGGCGATTCTATCAATTTTGGTCACTATTAATGTGTCACCATCGCGCAACTGTCCTAGCATCTTTTGCAACTCTGGTCTATTGGTATCTTTACCACTAACCTTTTCACTAAAAATACGCTGACAACCTGCTTGCTTTAGTTTATCGATCTGAGTGTCTAGATTTTGATCAACAGTACTAACTCTGGCATACCCGAAAATTAAACCTTGTGAATCGTTCATAATTTATCCTTACAGTCTATTTAACATCTTAGATGTATGTATACTATCATCTATAAACTATAGATCAACCCTAAATAGACTCTTTAGAGACAGTTTTATCAACACTGTGAAAAGTCTCTAAAGTATACCCCATAGAGACCAAAATATTTTTTAAGTAGGGTTGACAAAGAAATTAAACTGTGAAGTGAAAGTGGAATTTACTATCATCAATAATAATGAACTATAACTCAATATCAATCTATAATAACGGATAGTGTTACAATGTAACAGAAGGCTGGCAGGATGATAACCGTTCTTATTTAACAATAATTATCATTTAATGTTGTCGCGCTTTTAACAAAATCCGCGACATTTTACAATCATAAATATTATAAAAAGTAAAGGTTGTAAATTATGGCGAAGAGAATACACAAATATACAGTGAGATTGACCGATAAGGCTAACGATGCTTTTAACAAGCTGACCCAAGATGAAGATAAAACTAAGGGCGATCAATTCAATGATTTTCTAGAGTTTATTAATGATCGAGTAGTGGTTCTAAAAGAAGATGAAATCGACTTACTACAACGTTACATGAACATTATCGACCCTATTCAGCACATTGAAGATTATGTATATAACCTTGTGTTAGATGCTAAGAATAATGAACAAAAGTTTCTTATGCGTCAGCGTTTAGAGTCACATGAGAATACTAGTTTTCATGGTGTGCCAGAGCGTAAGGCAGAAGTTGAATACCAGCCGCTAGAGTTCAGACAGATCTATGATTGCTGAAAATAACAATAAAAAGAAAGGTGTAAAAATGGAAACAAATTCTATTATCAATAGTTTACAAGAATCCCTCACACGTAGAGACAGACTTGCTTACAGTGACTTTGTTCGTGGCGAACGTGAGCTGAATCGTTTAGAAAAGCTAGTCCTTAATACTAAAAAGTCAAGCGATACTGAAAAATTGCTGCAAAAGCAAATCTCAATCTTGAGAGCGATTATTCATCCACATTTTTCAAAAGAAGAAGAACAATAATAAATTAACGGTAAAAACCCATGCAAACAACAACCGAATTACAACAAAGAGAAGCTTTAAAATTAATCCTTAATAGTAAGAACATTAAGGAACTGGATCGATCAGTGGTACTAACCATTTTGTCACTATGCCGAACACTTGATATAGATTTAACAAAAGGCAAGAGTACAATTTTTGATAATTGTGAACTTGGCATAGATGATCACTCTATCCTCATCCAATTTATTGTAGTATTGGCTACTAAGCCCGAATTATTATTCCGTATGCACACAATGTTAAGTTTAAAGGTTTACCATCCTAAGCCATACCTCACTATGATGCAGGAACACAAGGCACTATCCCCTACTATGATTTATAGATTGACAAAATACATTGAGGATAAACAACCTTAACACACACGTTTTTTAGACTTTTTGCTAAAATGGCGAAAAGTCGCTCAGTATTCACATATCCTGAATATCCTTTTTAGTATGTTAACGCATATATTTTTCCTTATCAAAAATCACTATCATAATGATGGTGATTTTTTTTGTCTATAAATCAATGACTTATACGCAATCATAAAGCAACTGTCAATTAACTATTGTTGAATGTTAATGAATGCGAGTAAATGTAAGTAACTGTAAAAGTATATTTACAGAATATTACCTTAATATTACATATATAAATGTCGCGCACGATGTATATTCAATATAAATATTAAGGCATGGGGGGGGACGGTCTCTGAGTTTACTAGTCATATTCTCAGAACCGTCCTTTACCTTAAGTATTATATTTAACATGCTCAACTTTTACACCCCGTTCATCAGCTATTCTGAATAATTCAAAATGTATGAATAACAAGAACATAGAACAATCTTTCCCATAGGTTTCAGTGTGGCCGTGAGGTAAGAGATCCTTACTAAAATTAACTGAATAGTTCCCGAATCGTCTTTTAGCCTCTTTCTCAACCTCAAGAATAATCTTCCCGCAAGTCTTATATTCATCAATCAAAACATGCTTAAATGAACTACCCTTTTCGTGTTCGCGCATACGTGTTTTAACATCGCGGTTTGTTACAGGAATGATAATATAAAAGTCAACCCCTTTAGAACAACTATTCCCGATATTTTCCAACCGTTTATAGGATGATTCCACACAATCCCCTTACAATTAATGTGGTGTGTCTATGCACTCTACAGCCGTTGCCGTGTTTGACATCCACATAGACAAAAATGCGGTTACGCCCATCATCGCTAAAATCTGTATGCTCGGTTTAGTGCCGGCAAACAACATGGTACTCAGTGCGATGCGCTTATGTAGGCCCCACTTTTCCATGGCAATCGAGAGCAAAAAACCACCTAGGAATAGATAAATCAAAGGGTGCGCAAAGGGTGCTGCGACCGCTTTAATAGAAGCAATGCCGACCAAAGGCGAAATAACCAAGGGTAATAAAGAGGCCGCTGGAATAGGTACTGCTTCAGTTATCCACCAAGAGCCTAGCCAAAATGCTAAGCCTGCGGTTCTCCATGCCTCAACCGACATGCCTGAGGGAGGCTCAACCGTACAGATCACTAACATAACCAAGGGACCAAGCCACAGAAACAGCTGCGTTTTTACCGTTTTTTTATTCTCTTCTGTCATTATCTTGAGCCTTTAAAACTTGTATTTTAAGCCAACTGCGATGCTAGTATCGTCTTGAGTTTCAAGGTCGAGCTGCGTTGCCAACACATATAAGTTAGTTTGTTTATCAAAAATATAGTCTGTACCTAGCGTCCACTGAGTTGCATCTTCGCTGTGACGTAATCCGCTTGAGTCTTTGGCAAACTGTAGCTTCGGACGCCAATTATTGTCGAGTTGGTAACTTGCACTTAGCACATAACCATTTCCCGATTTGTCTTTCGCTAGATTTTCACTGTCTTGGAGGATGGCACCGAGTTGTAGCTTTTGCCACTTGTAAGCCACCGCGATACGCGTAGCAACCAAATTACCAATACTGTCGGTGTGACTTAGGGCAACATAGTAATCTTTACTTTTTAATGCTCGGTCACCATAAATTGCGGTTGCAGCAAACCCGGCTTCATCGTTGCTTGCGTCATCTTTAGGTGTGTAGGTCAGAGAAAAAGAAAAGTCATTCCATTTAGGTGAAGTATAGGTAATAGAATCACCAACTCTGTCTTGGCCTGCCAACACTTGAGCAATATCACTTTGGG
Source organism: Pseudoalteromonas sp. HM-SA03 (assembly GCF_002289345.1). Lineage (GTDB taxonomy): Bacteria > Pseudomonadota > Gammaproteobacteria > Enterobacterales > Alteromonadaceae > Pseudoalteromonas. The sequence continues at coordinate 60,427 of NZ_NSDG01000104.1, forward strand.
TTTCGTTAAATTGGTCGATTTTACCTTCACTGAACTTAAAACGCGTGTCGTTTCTGCCCACTAAAACGGTACCAAATTTCCCTTCAAGGCCAACATAGGTGTTCCTTGCTGAAAATGGCTCGGTGGTATTGTCGTGTTCAAAACCTTTAACTTGTACTTCATATTTGTAGACGAGTTTTAGATCGCTTGATAAGCCGTGAGTGCCTTTCACACCAATTCTTGAAAATGGCGCGTCAATTTGTGTGCCCTCTTTGGTATAGCGCATCACCCCTTTGTCTGTGTTGGCAATTTGAACTTCTGCTTTACCATAAATGCTGTAGTCTGCGGCTAGCGCAGAGGCTGATAACGTTGCACTGGCAACTGCCACCGCCACTAAAGATTTACTTGCTGTCATGACTTGTCTCATTTTTTGATTATTGTCGCTAAAGACAACGCAATTCTGAGACCAGAGTTTATTTTTTAATATAAATCAGATGGATAAATCAAAATCAAAGGTTAATGGCAGCTAAAGTGTGCGGATTTCCACACATTTAAATCTATAATGTGTCACTAAACTCACCCATCATCATTGGTGAACATAGTGCGATTTAAACCATACTTACTCATCTTGTCGTACAAGGTTTTTCTCGGCACTTTTAGCAAATTCATCGCATCTTTTATGCTGCCTTGGCTTTGTGCCAGCGCTTCTTCAATTAACGATTGTTCGTAGTAGCTCACCTTCTCAGCCAAACTCAACGTTTCGTCAGACAAATTGCTTTGCATGTTACTCGTAGTCATCGCACCACCGAGTAAAATATGGCGCTCGGCGTGGTTTCTCAGCTCTCGCACGTTCCCAGGCCAATCTTGTGCCAGTAGCTGCGCCTCTAATTCAGGGCTAACAGGCTGCATAGGTTTATGAAAGCGAGTGGCGGCAATGGAGCTAAAGTGTTTATATAGCAGCGGAATATCAGCTTTTCTGGAACGAAGTGATGGGATCATTACTTTGACGAGGTTAAGACGATAAAATAAATCAGAGCGGAATTTACCTTGCGCGACTAAGGTTTGTAAATCCACTTTCGTCGCCGCAACCACTCTAATGTCCAGCGCTATCGCAGTGTTGCTACCAACTGGCGTCACACTTCGCTCTTCTAAAACGCGCAGGAGCTTCACTTGTAAAGCCGCAGACATGGCTTCGATTTCATCCAAAAAAACCGTACCGCCTTGAGCAAAAGAAAATTTACCCTCGCGAGACTCTTTAGCACCCGTAAATGCACCACTTTTGGCACCAAATAATTCACTTTCAATCAGTTCTTCTGGAATTGCACCGCAATTGATAGCGACAAAGTTATGGTTTGAGCGCTCGCTATGGTCATGTAAGTATCGCGCCACCAATTCCTTTCCTGTACCGGTTTCACCTTCAATCAATACGTCAGCTGGGGTATCAATCACAGCATCAAGCAAATGCAGCATTTGCTGCATTTGTTTTGTCTCACCTAAGATCCGCACGCCCGGCGCAGACTTTTTCTTAACTTGCGCTTTTAGCTCTCGGTTTTCCATCACCAACCGGCGTTTATCAAGCGCCCTTTCTATACAGTCAAGTAGCGGCTCTGACACAGGTTTTTCAAAAAAGTCGTAAGCCCCTTTTTGGATGGCTTTTACCGCCACTTCAACATCCGCAAAGCCGGTTAGAAATACCACAGGTAACTCAGAATCAAACTGCATTACCTGCTCTAAAAATTGAATGCCATTGATCTCAGGCATATTGATGTCACAAAGTACAACACCGCTAAACTGACGAGAAAGCTTTTTTAATGCAGGCGCTGCACTGGAAAAACACTGCACAGAGTACCCTTCTATTTCAAATAGTTGCTTTAGTGCATCTCGTATACTTTGTTCATCATCGATGATTAACAGGGTTTTCTCTTCAGTCATGTTGCGGATTCTTTGTGTGTAAACTAATTAAAAACTCAGCACCACCTTGCGGATGGTTATGGGCACTGAGTTTGCCATGAAACGATTCAATAATCTGTTTTGAAATGGATAACCCTAAGCCCAAGCCATTACCTGACTTAGTGGTGTAAAACGGTTCAAATATGTTGGATAAAGCGTGCTGCTTTATTCCTTCGCCCGAGTCAATAATAGACAGCTGGATCTTGCCCTCATGCTCCACAGCGCGAATATAAATACATTTATTATCTTGCTCAACAATGGCTTGGCACGCATTGCTAATAATATTCACTAGGACTTGTTCAAACTTAAATGGGTCAACCCAGATGTTGCACGCAAGCCCCTCACTTTGAATTGCTACACCGTAGCGTTTGAGTTCAGGCCCAACTATAACTAAGGCGTTATCTACTGAGTGCTTAAGGTTGGCCACCAGCATCTTATTATCATGATGCTGACTAAATGATTTTAGCTGCGCTACAATTTTATGCACTCGAGTGATCAAAGATTGGATCAGGACCATGTTTTCGACTACTTTGCTCACTTCTCCCTTTTGAGCCAACCGTTTGGCGCTGGCAACATACGCACTCATGGCACTAAGCGGTTGATTGATTTCATGGTTAATGCTGGCGCTGAGCTGCCCTATGGTTGCCAACTTGGCAGCGCGAATCAGTGCATCTTGCGCCTGCTCGAGCGCTTGCTTGCGGCTGGCAACCTCAGCCTCGAGACTCCGCTGGCTGAAAAGCAGTTGTCTGTATCCTGTCAATTTACTCAACGTATACTCAACAACAACAAAGAGTAAAATCAATACCAGTGCGGTTACCCCAAGCCGCGGCCACTGTGCCGCTTTAATAGGCGCAACTTCATGTAGCAAATAAAGTGTGTATTGGTTGTTAAGCGGCCTCTTTTGCATCAGCGCGTCGCTGCCATGAGATGACGTTTTCACTCTGGTTGGTGAAAGCACGCGCCAATCAATCGGAAACAGAGATTCGTTTTCAAACTGTCTTGAGGATTCAATTTCTTTACGCTTTGTGGGAGGCAGTTCCCCTAACGAGGCTAAACGCCACTGCTCAACATCAGATGCCAGCACAATACTATTGCCGTCCACGATTAAGAAATGACTATCAGTTCCCGTATCAAGCTGGGCTTTATCAGATTCAAATTTACTGGCGTTAACCTTCATCACCACCACGCCCACAAGCGATCCATCTTTGTAGACAGATTTAGCAAAATAGAAACCACGGGTTTTGGAACGTAAACCGAGCGCAAAAGATACATGCTCATTGCCCTCGATGGTTTCGTAAAAATAGGGGCGAAAGGCAAAATTGCTGCCTTTATAACTATGCGGCAAATACCAGTTGCTGCTCGCAATCACTGTTCCACTGAGGTCTAGCAGGTAAACGTCTGACGCACCACTGGATATTTGAATGTCCTGAAGGTATCTGTCCAGTTCATTGGAGTTAATAGCGGTTGCTTGCTGTAAGCCTGATTGCACCAAATTGCTTAGGCTCAATTGCGTTTGGATAGCTTGATAACGAGTAAATTCAGTCTGGATATAACTATTGAGCTTTTCTAGGTTGGTTTTAGTCTGACCAAGGACCTTTTCCTCATCCTGTGCCACATTGAACCAATAGCTTGTCCACAGCCCACAAAATAATAATAAAAGATAAATTAATATCTTAACTGAGAACTTATGTGACACACGCAACTCCTAATTGAACTCATTGAGTCTATCAGAAGCAGAATATCAATTAAATCAAATCTCTCTAAATCAATGTATCACTAAGTGCCAAGACCGGAGATAAGCAAGGTTATATCCCCAGTCTTAATTTTAAACGCGTATTAGTTGGCGTATTAATTCGCACTAATACTTAGCGTTACATTGCTCGCTGCTTGGTAGCCTTGCAGGCCGATATGCCAAGTGCCAGTCTGAGGATTGGAGATTGTACATACCTCATTATTGCCATTTTTGTACGGCCGACATTGGTACGTGCTGGTATTTGGTTGCGTGCCAAAATTCACATAAAGATCCGCATCTCCCGTGCCTCCCGACATCGTAATTGTCAGGGTTTGGTATCCCGCGGTTAGTGCTTGACTAAAATACTGCCACTGTCCGCTGGCGACAGAAATATTATTGATAGTTTCATCAATAGGCGTATTGCCACTTGAGGTATCGTATTGCCCTACCAAACTGACTCCCGAAATCGCATTCCATGCCTCTACCATCACGTAATACGTGCCAGTTTGCACAGCGGAAATATTGCATTGCTCGTTACTAGACGAGTTAGTGCTTTTGCAGTCATGAGTATCCAAAGTAGGTTTGGAGCCATAGCGAACGTAGAGATCGGCGTCACCAGTGCCACCTGAGGTGGTAAAACTTAAATTAGTTGCACCTTGTGGTACTTCCATGGTGAAAAACTGCTGGCTTTTAGAAGCGCCAGAAATGTCCGTTTTAGCCACGCCATTTTCAAGCTCATTGCTTGGCGGTGGCGGAGGTGTATCTCCCGCATTTTTACCAAGCTCAGCAACAAATGCCAGCGCGAGTTTTGCAAATTTTTGTGCATGTGTTGAATCAAATTCGGTATCGTTGGTGGTATGAATTTTTCTATTGATCTCAGACATTCTTGATTCAAATGGCATAGAAGCTGGGAACCCTTGCTGATACCAAGATGCATGGTCTGAGCAGCCATAACCGCATTGGTCATAGGCATAGCTTAGGTTTGGCAAATAAGTTTCAATTAATTGGCCTAAGAACTGATTCTGTGCACTGTTTGTATAGTCTGTCATCATCACAATATCTGCACTACTGCCATTGCGGCCAGTCATATCAAATTGTGTCATACCGACTACGTTTTTTCCCTGAGAGCTGTACGACTGTGCGATAGCTTTAGAACCTCGAAGCCCAACTTCCTCTGCCGCAAAGCCCATGATTTGGATTGTCCGCTGAGGCTGATAACCATCTTCAACAATAGCGCTTAGCGCTTCGGTAAGCACAGCTATCCCAGAGGCATTATCATCCGCACCCGGCGCAAGCCCACTTGAATTAGATTGGTTAATTGAATCAAGGTGTCCACCGATAATAACAATTTCATCACTCAGCTCACTACCTGGAATGGTGACAATCACTGAAGATTGAGCCCAAGAATGGCTAAAATATTCAACACTAATATCTGAGCGACTTGCTGCAATATCACTCCACGTTTGCTTGACCCATGCAGCGGCATCAATGCCTGTTTGCGAGGTATAATAGCGGTTATAAAAACTAGTTAGCGAATTGACACTGCTGTCTAAGTTCACTGTACTGACTTTTGAGATTAAGCTGTTAACCCGTGTAGGATTATCTATGCTGTAGTTAACCAGTGTCGCACTTGGATTTATACTTTCTAACTGTGTAAGGTAGTTTTTCGCCTGCTCTAAGGAGTCATGGGCGACAAAGCCACCACAGCGGTGATATTCGTCGTGCATAAATGCACTCAGGTGTGCATGTAAGTTTGCGGGTACTTTTAACGCTTTGACTTCACTGTTTGGTAAAGAAAACTGCTCGAAGTGAATACCGCGAATAGAATTATGGACTTGGAAATGCTGACTAGACTTCGCATCCATCGTCACCCAAACCTCTTCAGACGCTTCAGAAAAGCTACTCAAACAGGCAATGCTCAGTAGCATAGGTGTAGTTAATTTCATTGTTGTATCCTCAACCCATTTGAATAACAACATGATTTAAGCGCTGAGCAAAATAAAAGGATTATTCAAATGAGGTAAATTTATGATTTTTTTTGGGGCCTAATAAGAAGGGAGCTTGCGCTCCCTATAAACTGTTACTTAGTTCGCTTTGATATTCAGTGTTACACCGCTTGCTGCGCTGTAGCCACGTAAATCAATATACCAAGTACCTTGTTGTGGGTTTGCAATCGTACAAGTCTCGTTGTTACCGTTTTTATAAGGGCGACACTGATAGCTAGACGTTGTTGATTGAGAACCAAAGTTTACGTATAGATCCGCATCACCTGAACCACCTGAAATGCTCACTTCAAGGTTGCTGTAGCTGGCATTTAAGTCTTGTGTGAAGCGCGTCCAACCGCCAGATGCAACACTGACATTTGACTCTGTGCGGTCAATTGGTTGAGTTCCACCCGTTGAGCTGTAAGTACCAGTCAAAGTTACCCCTGAGATCTGATCCCACGCTTCGACCATCACGTAGTACTTACCAGCTTGGATGTTACTAATGTCGCAGCTTTCGTTGCTTGTAGAGGTTGTACTTTTACAATCGGAAGAGTTTAACGTCGGACGAGAACCGTGCTTCACATAAAGATCCGCATCACCGCTACCGCCAGAAGTCGTAAAGTTTAGACTAGTCGCATCAGCTGGCACATCAAGAGTAAAAAAAAGTTGCTCTTTTGCCGCGCCACTTATCCCAGTACGAGGCTGACCGTTCGTTAACTCTTCGTCGCCACCTGGAGGAGGTGGAGGGTTAGTATCACAGCTACTACCGGTGCTTAAATTAGAGTTAACGCCAACCGCAGCTAATGCAGCTTGTACGTCACCTGGTTCATAACCTAGGTCACATGCCGCATCCATCACGCCATTACCAGCTAAGTCCCAGTCAGTATTTGCAGTCCAATACATTTGGTTAGCTTTTGCCATTACGATAAAGGCTTTTTTCGTATCCCAACCCGCTGTAGTTGCCAGATTGTAGAAGGCTTTGTTGAACACCCCTGAAGTGTGGTGAACGTCCATGCTAGACGTATAGTTAGACTGATGGTCGATTGAGCGACCATCTTGCGTTGGATCATTCATATAACGTAATGCGCCACTGCCTTTGAAGATGTCTTGGCCAACTAACCAGTCATTGCTGCCTTTCATAAAGAATTCGGCGGCTTCACCTGCCATATCAGAAAATGCTTCGTTCAAACCACCTGATTTATAGCGGTATACCAAACCTGAGTTTTGCTCAGTGAAACCATGACTTACCTCGTGAGCAGATACATCAAGACTTACCAACGGATAGAATGTATTTGCACCATCACCAAATGTCATCGCGCTGCCATCCCAGAACGCATTTTCATAATTGCTGCTGTAGTGCACACGCATTTGCAATTGGAAAGACAAAGGTGCTGTACCTAGCCAATCGTTGTACATATTAAACACAACATTACCAAAATAATGCGCGTCGTTAAGCGGTGAATACGCACCGTTAATTTCTTTAACTGTGTTTTCTGGGCATGTAAAGCTATGTGCAGTCGAACCGCTGCTACCGTGATTTAAGTTAATTGTCTTAACGTTCGCATTCGTCATGGTACAAGTATTGCCCGACTGCGCTACGTCTAGATGACCATAATCAGTACCATACTGGTAACGACCGGTCTTTTGGTTACCACCAGGACCTGTCGCATTTGCATGCTGCAAGTTGTTGAAACTTTCTAACACTTCGCCTGTGTTTGCATCAATGATCAAATATGGCCGTTTAGGCTCATCACCATAAGTAACAAAAGTGATTTCATAGACTAAACGTGCCGTTGAATTGCCATCAAGCCAAATCGCAAGGCGAGACTTTTCGTTATGTTTTTTAAGCTTTTTGCCTGCACTAAGCGATTGCTTTTCAAACTGATTCAATGCCATTTTGGCATTTAGCTTGGGTTTTACCGAACCGATGTCAGCCGCGATGTTATAAACCGCTGCACCGTGAGCCTTTTTAAGCGCACCGGCATCGTCAAACGTTAAAATGACCGAATCGCCAATCACTGGTAATCCTTGGTACATTTGTTGAAAACGCTTAGTTACTTCACCTTTTTTACTATTGAAGCTTTTAAGCTCCTGTAGTTGGCTTGCGCTTTCCAAACCAATCAGCACTTCTGGTTGTGTACTCAACACAGTTTGAGAAGCTGATTTAAGCATAGTATTCATGTCAGCTTGCTGGTTTAAGTATTGTTTTGTTGCAGCTTGAGCACTGAGCGAAGTAAACGCAATCGCACACGCCGTAGCCATAGTTACTGTAGATAATTTCACGAATTACACTCCTAGTATTGTTGTTTTATTGTCCTTTTCATCATTGCTTAACAAAAAGCATTAGATGAAATGTGACTGTTTTCTCCTTCAACTGCAGAAGACATGGCAAGCCCATTAGCACTCGCCACGCCTTATTAGACTAGGCAGCAATTCAAATAAATAAACCCCAAGGTTAACATTTTAATAATATTTAATTTACTTTAAATATTTATGCAATGCTTTCATGTATTTGTTTAAAAAATAGACCCAAACTTAATATCTTGAATTAAGTAACAAAACATACATTTGTAAATTTTTTGATACAATATGAGTAAATATGCCAGTTTCTTCCCTAAACTAACTTTATAATCATTATGTTGTATCAAAACATGTAGTAACTACTCGGTAATTCTTTCTGGCTTGTGCTTCATTTGTTCACCCCATAACATCTGGAGTCTAAAATTATTTATAAAATTCAATACATTAGAAACATTACTGTTCCGGTATAACACTTGCAGTTTGAATAATTACGAGCTGCAACGAAATTAGGAGGAGTAATGGATACTTTTGAAATTTTATCCTACGCAGATCATAGAGTTGGGGCCGTTCTAACAGGGAAAGCAGCCGCAGAAAAATTGCAAAATGATTTGTTAAACAGTCACCTTGTTCAACATGAGCATCTAGAGCTGGTTAATCCGTATGACAAAGATGCCGACAAAAAACTTGAGCCTAAAAGCGAAAGTCGTCTTGCCAAAAACATGCTTAATTGGCATTTGTACCTTGGCAGCATGGGGGTGATATTAGGCTTTCTCATCGCAGGGCTATTGGTAAGTTATGGACCGGCTTTCACTCAAGCTAATCCTTATTTAACGTTTATCGCTTTATTAAGCCCCGGCTTATTTTTAGGGCTATTTGCTTCAGGCCTTATTTCTTTGCGTCCGGACAAAGATGCGTTTAACCAAGCGGTGATGAATAAAATCGCAGAGGGCAAGTGGCTGCTTATCATTAAAACGAATAATGAGGCGCATCGCAGCAAACTCATGTCGTTTTTTAAAAACAGCACCAAAGCAGACATTTTAAGCTAGAAAGAGGTAATCTACATGGAAATTTTTAATGCAATAAAGCAAGATCATGATCATCAACGCGCCCTATTGAAAATGTTGGCAGAAACGTCTGGTGATTCAAAGGTCCGCGAAAAGTACTATAAAGAGTTGAAAGACGCGTTAGAGGCACATGCCATCGCAGAAGAAAGATACTTTTACGCCCCGTTAATGGAAAGCGACATGACGATCGAAGACTCTCGCCACGGTATCGCCGAGCATCATGAGATTGATGAGTTAATTGAGGCACTGGATAATACGGAGTTTTCCGATCCTAGTTGGCTAACTAAATTGAAAAACCTCAAAGACAAAGTTGAGCATCACTTGGCTGACGAAGAGCAAGCGTTTTTCCAGCGAGCGGGTAAAGTACTTGATAAAAGTGAAAAGTCGCAACTTGCAGATGAGTATCAAAAAGAGATGGAAGAGCAGTTATAGTTTTCTATGCCCACAACATGTTGTGGGCATTTACTTTGCTGCATGTTGGTAAGCCTACACAGTCACAACAATTTACCAATTAATACCAGCCCAAGCATGAGCAGTAGTCCATTCATCACCAGCAAAAATTGCTTTTTAGGTAAGCGTTTCGCTAGGTGTACACCGAGTCTATTACCGAGCAACGCTAAAGGTGTAAAACAGATAGCAAGCAGCACATGTTGCCACTGTAACAACCCAGTTGCGGAGAAGGTCGCCAGCTTAATCACATTCATCAGTGCAAATAGTACCGCAACCGTCGCGATATAAGCCGTAGGCTCCAATTTTCGAGCGTTAAAATACACCATGAGTGGTGGGCCGCCAGCATGAATTAAGGTGGTGGAGATACCAGCTGCGGTAGAGGTGCTAGCGGCCAGTAACCTTAAGTGCCCAACACTTTCAGGTGTATTTTTAATCAGTAAGCTTTTAAGCGCAAATATTATGCTCATCGCTGCAATCACAACCGTTAGCCAAAACTCACTGACGCCTTGAAGAAAAAGCGTTGCTAAGGCTATCCCGACTAGTGTACCTGGCAATAACTGCTTTAATTCTGACACATTCCATAAGCGCCAATAGCTCTTCAGGCTAAAAACATCCGCGACGATAAGTAGCGGAAGCATCAACGCAATGGCGTCTCTTGGATTCAACACCATCATCAAAATTGGAACAGAAAACGCCCCTAACGCGCCTGCAAAGCCAGACTTTGAAATACCACTTAGCAGAACGACAAGGGCAATTACTGCAAGTTGAATTGGTTCTGTCATTCTTCAATTCCTTTAATTTTAGGCGCTGAATTTAATACCAATTTGCTTAGTTAAGTAATAAAAACCACAGCGCTTCAACATCTGTTACTGCAGTAACCTGCATGTTGTCACCGGCATTCAGGCCGATGCCATCGCCTTGCTGAAATGCCTCACCATCAAGCGTCGCTTCGCCGCCAACAATGTGCAAATAGGCTTTTTGCGCGTGCGCATTCAGCTCAATCTGTTGACCTTGATGTAGCTGCAAGCGGTGTATTTCAGCTTCTGCATTGATACTCAGAGTGCCCTGTGCGCCTGTAGGCGTAACAATCGGCGTAAGTGCACTACTTTGTTTAATTTGAATTTGTTCATAACTCGGCGTTATGCCTTTAAGCTTTGGCTCTATCCAAATTTGTAAAAAATGGGCAGGCGCTGTCTTTGAAGCATTATATTCTGAATGAAGAATGCCACTACCGGCGCTCATTCTCTGAACTTCACCTGCCGCCACAGTAAACTGATTACCCATACTATCTTGATGTGCTAATTCACCGTCAATGACATAGGAAATAATTTCCATATCTCGGTGACCATGAGTATCAAAGCCATGACCACCAAGTACTGTGTCATCATTGATCACCCTAAGATTACCAAATCCCATGTGGGCGGGATCATAATATCGACCAAATGAGAAACTATGTTGGCTTTGCAACCAACCAAAATCTGCTTTACCTCTATCTTGTGCTTTTCGAATATATCGCATGTTTCGCTCCAAACGCATGTTGATGACCTTAGTCTATTGCCTGTTTGAAACGAATAAAATTTGATAATTTAACATCAATCATTCTATTCAACAGAATCTTCCAACTGCATGCACTGATATCTTAACTCACCAATAAAAGCGCGCGCGGCGGGCCCAAGCCTGTCACCATCTTTAAAAATAAGATGAAGCTGTGCTTTACGCTGACTATGTTGCGAAAGTGGTAGTGGTTTCAAGACGCCAGAGTCTAGTTGCGTTTTAATAGCCGGAATAGGTAACCAAGCAAATCCTAAGCCTTGCGCTATCATATCTATCGAGGTTGTCATATGGCTCACCGTCCAACGTTGATGCGCCCCCAACCATCCTTCATCTTTTTTACGCGAGATTGCAGAATCTCTCACTACGATTTGACGATGGGATTTTAAGTCTTCGAATGTAAGCGTACGACCAAATTGATGTAATGCGTGATTGGGATTTGCCACTGCAACAAACTCGATTTGGCACAACTCTTCACTGAACCCATCTTGTAAAGTAACTGGAGAAATGGCGATATCTACGTCGGTATTTTGTAAAAGTTCTGATGCGCCTGTTAATACTGATTCGACCAACTCGACACGCAATAAAGGGTATTGTGCAGATGTATTTTCTAGCACCTTATAGAGTACCTGCTGTGGGAAAATTTCATCGACCGCAATGCGCAATTGACTCTCAACTCCCTCGCCCAGCGTCTGCCCTACCGCTTCCACTTTTGCCGCTTCTTCCAAGAGATAATTGGCACGGCGCAGCATCATTTCACCCGCTTCGGTTAACAGGGTTCTTCGCCCTTCGACTCTAAAAAGCTTAACACCAAGGCCTTCCTCAATTTTATGGACCGCAGTGTGGATACTTGACTGGCTTTTATGCACTTCTTTGGCAGCTTGATTAAAACCACCATATTCAACAACGGCTCTAAACATCCGCCATTGCTCTAGTGTCACTCTCAACATACTGATTTAACCTAATATTTATACGTTATTGTTCAATGGCTGGTGGTTTATCTTCACAATTTTCACCATGGCAGGTATTAAGATCTTCTTGCGCTTTTTCGTCCGCCTGCAGCACCTGTTTAAGGTCAGCCATACGCTGACGGATCGCAATACCATAGCTTTCATCATCTCCCCACACATCGGCGAGCATGTGCATAGATTCAACATCGTGTTTGGTAAAGAGGTAACCCGCTCGTGCGACATCTTCTTCGCTATGGCCCAATAACTTGAGCGCCTGTTCACCTAACTTCACAGCAGAGACAAAGGTTTCTCGCTCAAACACAGTGACACCCAATTTTATCAGTTGATAGGCATGGCGACGGTCGGTCGCACGAACTACAAGTTTTAGGTTAGGGAAATGTTGCTGCGCCAACCTGATGATTTCGAGGGTTTTATCTGGCTCATCAATCGCCACGACCAGCATTTGCGCTTCGTGAGCCCCTGCGGCTTCGAGCAAATCTAATCGAGCACCATCGCCATAAAACACTTGATTGCCAAAGCGGCGGAGTAATTCAATTTGGCTTGGGCTGTGATCCAAAATCGATAAATGATAACCCTGCGCATGAAGCAAACGCCCTATCACTTGGCCAAAACGCCCGTAGCCGACCACAATAACATTTTGTGTCGCTTCCATCGTCTCTAAGCTATCTTGTTCTTGAGGAGTATTGGCCTGACGTTCAACTATTTTGTCGTAAAGAATAAAAATGAGGGGCGATCCGAGCATCGATACCGCAACAACCAGTGTGACTAACGCGACTTGATCTGGAGTTAAAATTGCTAAACTGCCAGTAACAGAAAGTAGTACAAACGCGAACTCTCCGCCTTGACACAGGGCTGCAGTAAATAACCATGTCGCTCGCTTATGCAGTGAAAACGCCGTTGCCAACAAATATAAAATAACCGCCTTTAACCCCATTAACAGCACCACTGACGCTAAAATAAATAACCATTTTTGTGCCAATAAGGAAAAGTCGATTGATGCGCCGACTGTCATGAAAAAGAGGCCAAGAAGTAACCCTTTAAACGGTTCAATATCGGCTTCTAATTCATGGCGAAATTCACTTTCCGCGAGAACAACACCCGCGAGAAATGTTCCAAGCGCTGGGGATAAACCAATGCTTTGCATCAATAACGCGGTTGCGATAACGATAAATAGCGCCACTACGGTAAATAGTTCGCGCATTCGAGTGCTGGCAATATACCTAAATAACGGTGCGGCGACATAATGCCCAGCAGCGATAATAGCCAAAATCACAAAAACAGCGATAATCACTTGGAGATAAGTCGGAAAAGCATGTAACAAATTGCCGTGACCATCACTCACAGCCAAATCACTAAATGCTAACAACGGCATAATCGCGAGAATGGGGATCACGGCTATATCTTGAAATAACAACACTGAAAACGCATTTTGACCGCCAGATTGTTTAATCAAGCCTTTTTCATTTAAGGTTTGCAGTGCAATGGCGGTAGAAGACAGTGCCAACATTAACGCAATGGCTAATGATTGCTGCCACAAAAAGCCAAGCGCTAAATCAATCGCGAAATAGAGTACAGCCGTTGTTATAACCACTTGTAAGCCACCGAGACCAACTATAGAGCGGCGCATTGTCCAGAGCCTTTTGGGCTGTAACTCAAGCCCGACTAAGAATAGCATCATCACTACACCAAACTCGGCAAAGTGCATGACGTCCGTTTGCTCCCCCACAAGATGAAGAAGGTGAGGACCAATTAGGATCCCTGCCAATAAGTATCCAAGCACAGAGCCAAGCCCTAGCCGTTTAGCGATTGGCACCGCCAATATCGCAGCAGCCAAATAGATAGTCGCGAGCAGTAACATAATAAAGACACCTGTTGTTGTTATCGTCTTTATTATGTTCAGGGTAAGTGCATTTATCCAGTCTTCGTTCTAAAAAACAAAATATAAGTGACTAAAATCCAGCAATTAATTTTGTAAATCCGAATATATTGTAGGATGGCAGATCTGCATCAAAATACTTGGATCTGGCACCGCAGCAAAGCCAAATTTTTCATATAGAGTATGCGCATCAAACGTTGCCAGCATAAAGCGCCTTAAGCCTTGTAGCTCTGGATGTTCAACCACGGCTTGAACAATCGCTTTGCCTACCCCTTTACCTCTGGCACTTTCCTCAACTATCACGTCAGCAAGATAGGCAAAGGTGGCGTAGTCAGTTATCACACGACAAAAACCCTGAAACTCGCCTTTATCATCCAAACACATGAAACTCAGGCTATTTTGAATGGCTTTTTCTAGCAATGCTTTAGGCATTTGTTTTGCCCAATAAGCATTAGAGATCAGTGCATGGATAGTATCAAGGTGGCGCAAAATAAGAGGAGTATCAGTGGTTATCATTATTGTCCCGGTTAACAGCAAGAGTAGAGCTAAAAATTAAGCGATTTTTAGCACGAAGCAAAGTGAAATTTTCAAAGTCATAAATCTTTCATTATTTCGTCACCCTTCCGTAAATAAAGCGGCGTAATCTCCTTTTCGAAGACTCCCCTTGATTGATTTAGAGTTGTTGGCAGTGTTGACTCAGTTAACACTGCTTTTTTTTTGCTTGATACCAAAAAATAAAAAACGGCGCTCTAAGCGCCGTAATTAACCAAACTTTTGAATAACTAACCTAAGTTTATTTGATAGGTTGGTGGTTGGTTAAGTTTATTGCCGAGTCGGGATAATCCTTTCCACCATGCAAATCCAAACAACAACATCGCTACAATCCAAAGTGAAGCACTCGTCGGCGAGGTACTTAACTGACTAGCTTGGTAAACTAAAGTCGCCATGATATAAGCAATTGAGGTCGTCCAGCCAATCACAAGCCACATCCACTTACCGCCAGATTCACGCTTAATTGCACCTAATACCGCTACACAAGGAGTATAGAGTAAGATAAAGACAAGATAACTAAATGCACCGATTTGACCATTAAATTTCGCGGCCATTGCAGTAAGTAGCGCAGTGCCACTTTCAGCGCCTGACTCTAATTCGTTAAGTCCTAATGGATCACCAAGGTTTGCGATAAGATCGTTACTATTGTCTACTATAGTCATCAGCGCTTCTTGTAACGAAGCCAACAATGAAAACTCTCCACCTTCTTCTTCAGCACCGGTATAAAGCGCATCTAAAGTTCCGACGATGGCTTCTTTGGCGAACATACCAGTCACAACACCAACCGTCGCAGGCCAGTTTTCTTCTTTTAACCCAATTGGCTCAAAGATTGGCGTGACCACTTGTGCAACCTTCGCCAAAAGTGACCTATCGGTATTCTCATTGCCAAACGAACCGTCGGTACCAATCGAGTTTAATGCACTGAGTAAAATAACCACCATGACAATTGTTTTGCCAGCACGTTTGATAAAGCCGCTCAGACGCTGCCAAGTGGTAATGAATATATTGCGCCAAATTGGCATATGATACGCTGGCATCTCGGTAAACGAGGGTAATTTTTGCGTTTTGAATACTTGCTTTCTAAATAAAAAGCCAGAACCTACCGCAACCACTATGCCAAGCAAATACAGACCAAAAACAACATTGGCTCCGTTCGTTGGAAAGAAAGCCGCAGCAAATAACGCATATACCGTCAAACGTGCGCCGCAGGACATAAATGGCGCCATAATAATCGTCAGTAATCTATCTGACTCTCGGCCCATCGTTCTTGACGCCATAACCGCAGGCACATTACAGCCGAATCCAACGATCAAAGGTACAAAAGCATTGCCCGGTAGACCAATGGATGACATCAAACGGTCAATAACAAACGCGGCCCGAGAAAGATAACCACTGTCTTCCAAAATGGATAAGCACAGATATAGCACCGCAATAACAGGGATGAAGGTCGCCACTAATTGAATACCCGCACCAAAACCATCAGCCAATAACACACCCAGCCATTGAGGTGCGCCAATATCTGCCAGCAAGATTTTTACACCATCGATGAGTAAGGCACCCATTGCGATGTCGAAAAAGTCAATAAATACAGCGCCAACGTTGACTGCAATGGTAAACATTAGATACATCATGGCTAAGAAAATAGGCACACCAAGCCAGCGGTTGAGCACGATTTTATCAAGTGTTTCTGTCGTGTCTGCACGTTTTGGCGTTATGATACTTACACCATCAGCCAATTTTTTCACTGCTTGGTGACGGGCAACCGCTTTTTCGAGGGGATCGCCGCTGGCGCTTTCGGTGTTTGCAGCCACAGGTGCTTTTGGAAAACGAGTGATCTGCGCGAGTTGTTCCAATAACGCTTCTTGCCCTGTACCTTTAGCGCCGTGGAAAGGCACTACAGGTAACCCTAACTGTTCAGAGAGTCTTTTTAAATCTAGCGTTCTCCCGCGCTGAGTTGCAACATCAACCATATTTGCAACAACGAGAATTGGTTTGCCTAACTCTTTCAGTTGGGAAGTCAATATTAGATTTCGCTGTAAGTTAGCGGCATCCACGATGTTAATGATGACATCAGCTTCATTTTGCTTTAGGAAGTCACACGCGATTTGCTCATCTTGGCTTGGCTCAATTTGCTCCATGCTATAGAGACCGGGTAAATCTACCAATTCTACGTTTGTGTTTTCTAAAGCAAAATAGCCGAATTTTTTCTCGACAGTTACCCCTGGCCAATTCCCTACTTTTTGTTTAGAGCCGGTCAGACGGTTAAATAATGTGGTTTTCCCGCAGTTCGGGTTGCCCACTAACGCAATTTTCATACGTGAGCCCTTTATAACTATAAAACTTCAATTTCAACGAACTGTGCGTCGGCCTTACGCACGCTCACAAAGGTATCGCCAATTTTCACTTGTATCGGGCATCCAAGTGGTGCGACGTTAATAACTTTTATTTGCTCACCAGGAATAATTCCAAGTGCCATTATTCGACTCAGTAACGCAGTATCTGGATGGGTAAGAGAAGTAATGGTCGCTGCGCTATTTTTGGAAAGTTTATCTAATGTCATTGATTATGAGAACAATTTGCAATAAAAGTATGGCGCATCATACCTCATTGACTATTTTCTTTAAACTAGATTGCGACAATAATCTATTATTGCATGTTATTTAAGGTGTTTACTAGTTCAGATGAGTTAAACCATTGCCATATGCCTGACAGTATTAAGGGGTCCAGCCAATGAGTAGCGACAAAAAATGAACACTCAAAAGCATTGCAGTGGAATTAGACGTGTAAAATGCAACTATATCGAATGCTTTTAATAGATCAACTCTCTAAATCCAAACGAGAATAAATCCTAAAAGCCTGTAAAGAATTAGGTTATTTTGGCCCAAGCAAAGTAGCCCAACTGCGGCATAAGGGCTCGTTTAACATTGTCGCGCTGGTACTACCCGATAGCGTTAAATATATGGTATCAGATCCCGTTGCGAGTAGCTTTATACGAGGGGTTGCAAGCGTTTTAGAAACTCAGCATATCAACGTACTGTTGTTCTCAAGCACCGCAGATAATGTCGGTAACATCGTCAATTTTGTCGACGGCTTAATTTGTCATGGCCGCCTGTGTAACTCCAAGTTAATTGAGCATATTGCGAATGTTAGCAAACAGGTTGTAACGGTTGACTTTGACTTACCCGCGCATACCAGTAGTAATATCAAAATAGTGAAGAAAAAGGCCGAGAAGCAGCCAAACTCTTCTTGGATAAAAGCGATGATAAAGTAATGCTTGGCTATACCTTAAAAATGGGGTAAAGCTGTTAGTTGCCCCAAGATAAATACTTAAATATGAGAAGCCCCTTACGGACAACCACCCTCCATTTCGAAAAGCACCTCTCCCCAAGGATCATAGAATGTCCATGTACAAGACTCTCCACCTTGACCTCCACCAGAACTGCGACTTGGATATCGCCCAGTAGCCGGCGGTAAGTCAATCCCACCACCTGAAGTATCACTACTTTTCACACTCGCTTTTCTATATATATTAAGCGTCTCAAGAACACAATTCGATACTTGATTGAGGCTTGCAGGACTCTCTCTTAAATAGCGCACGGTTATTCCTGCAAATTTCGTCATGTCTTTGTTTAAATCCATGCGGATATCATCACTAAACTCTAAATTATATACCACTCTATGATTGCCATTAATTTCATCATAAAATTCTACATCTATCATTCTTCTTCGCGGTACATACTCTACTTGATTTTTAAATCCAACACCTCCCAAACCTATCTTGAAGCCAAACTGAGTAACACGAGTAGTCTCAAATGCCGCCCCTAAGCTACCATATTCTTCAATTAATTCATTTTCCGCACGTCTTCGCAGAGTCGTTCTTGTCCTATCGTCGAAAGCGAGTTTCGCAGCTCGGGTAATAGCTTCATTTTCACAGTTATTTTCAGATAACGCTTGCTGGCGGATAATGCTAGTATCGATACCCAGCGTAGATTGCATACTTGATGAATTATACTCTTGGGAAACTTTCGTTGTTGCCCGGCCCCAAGCATCATAAGACTTGCTTAACTCGTCCACCAAATCATTTGCATAACGAGGAACAGCCTGAATAACGGCTTGTAAGTTATTGGTCAGCTCATGACGCCATCCACCTTGATTTGGATGTGACAGTTTATAAAGCCATTTTTCCTTTGTGACTGCATTAACAATTAATACGTTTTTAGGGCTTGAATAACAGGTTTGAGAGTAGTTGCGATCAAATGGACCGCCATCATCATAACATGTGATTTCAGGTTCATACTTCTTTGCAAAACTCAGCGCGTTTCCAGTGTTACATGTGTAACACAATTCTGAATCATACATTTTTCTCGTTGCTGCCTCAGAATCAGATGAGTATGCAAAACCAAGAAAGCAAATTGACGCAAGTGTTACACCTGCTAAATGTATATTCATTTATATTTTCCTTAATAATTACATCGAATAAATCGGGTACAGTATAATATTAAAAACATAAAAAAAACAATATATTTACAATATAAAACGCTATTAGATTCTTTTTGAGGTATAACCTGCCAATATCAAAAAGGTGCTTGATAGCAGCAGACATGCAACCAAACCATAATGCAGAAATACCCAGCCGGATAAAACGGTTCCTATCAGTCTTCCCATTGCGTTCGCCATATAATAGAAGCCCACCTCAAGTGACACTCCATCAATATCAGCCAAACCCACTATGAGGTAGCTGTGAATAGATGAATTGATAGCAAACACAAACCAACCTCCCGCGCAGCAAACAACATATTAATTGATCGGCTTTTTAAAAATATATCGCTAAATTTGGGCTTGCTTTTAACCACCCCTAAATCACTTTTTAAGCTGATAAGGCTAAACAACCTCACTAGTAACAACATGATTACCATCAACGGCTTTGATGTACTTTCAGTTACGCCCCACTCTGTTCATTTCACAACCACGCAAGGCTTAGGTAGTAATAATCACATTCATTTAGGGGATATGCGAGACGGAATGCCTTCTGTAGTTGATAGTATCGGCTTTGAAGCAAATTTCAATCTAGGTAATGACTGGCAAATCGAGTATCTTAGGCACATTTATGTCACCTTCCGTGCTGAGGTCGCACATATATAGCCAAGCAATTGCCGAGAGCATAGCTGAGACAGATGCAACACTCACCTTTGCCAACGGACCAAAAGCGGATCAAGCGTTCAATCAAACACTACTAATGCGCGTTTATATCTTCGAAGGGGAAATCAATAATTTCGACAACATCATGGATGACTTAAAACTCACCAAATCACTTGGTACTGACACGTCACTCACCTTCGGCTACTTCATGTCGTCGCAGAGTATTAATATGTCTTGGTTATGGAATTCGTCTTGCTCGAAGTTACAGGAGGTAACGCAGCGCCTGTCAACGAGGCTGCTGAAGATGAAGTGACACAATATGAATCTGGTATCAAACAAAAGTTTGAACAAGATACTATCGGTTTAAGCCTGATCACGGGGTATTTCATTTCTGCTCAAATACGCTTACCAATGCAGAAGTTTTAAGTACCACCGTGGCAGGACTTATCTTGCTTATCAAAACGTATAGGGGCTTGCTACCCTATGTCGACATATTAAAATTGAATAAAGATGAGCTGAGACATCTCGCTGAAGAAAAGGGCATGAGAAGTGATATAAACAGTGAAAAGACAAGCTATGGAAATTGCCGACTAAATAAAAAAGGCCGCAGCGGCGGCCAAACACATCATGGGTAAAACAATGAAGGGATGTAAGTGTGAATACACGAGTCATTCTATGTGAATAATCATAAATTAAAATCACATTATAAAGATTGTTATCATCGCTTTTTTCGAATGGTCTATTTCTGCTACGCTCGTGATACAATCGCGAGATTAAAAACTACAACAAATTGTCTATGCCATTACTTTGGATTGTTACTTTACTTTGGGCGTTCTCGTTTTCTTTGATTGGTGTCTATTTAGCAGGCCAAGTCGATGCTTGGTTTAGCGCTTTGTCTAGAACCTTGCTAGCAGCGATTGTGTTTATTCCATTTTTGAAATTGAACTCGGTGAATAAGGAGTTGATAATCAAGTTGATGGCAATCGGTGCAGTGCAGATTGGTCTGATGTATGGCTTTTACTATCATTCTTTTTTATACCTAAGCGTACCTGAAGTGTTGCTATTCACAGTGATGACACCCATCTATATTACTGCACTCAATGACTTACTAAATCGCTCGTTCAATGCCACTTTTTTGCTGTCTGCGCTCATAGCTATCATTGGTGCAATCACCATTAGATTTACGGAGCTTACCAGCGACTACCTTTTTGGCTTACTACTAGTGCAAGGCGCAAACCTTTGCTTTGCGATAGGCCAAGTAAGTTACAAACGCTTAAGTAACCATTACCAGTTGGTACACCACCAAAGCTTCGGCTTTTTCTTTATTGGTGCGTCCCTCGTGCTCGCCATTGGATTTATGTTATTCGGTAATCCCCAGCAACTCCCAAGTACGAATCTACAATGGGGAATACTGATTTATTTAGGCTTGATTGCTTCAGGCGTCGGGTATTATGTCTGGAACTTAGGACTGACCCGCGTCTCGGTGGGTGAACTCGCGGTAATGAACAATGTACTGATCCCCGCTGGGATCATTGTCAATTTGCTGATTTGGAACCGAGAAGCTGATCTCGTTCGCCTTGGTGTTGGTAGTGCTATTATTTTTGTGGCGTTGCTCTATAGTAAAAACGGTGCAAAAGTATAACCCTTTTTTACTTATTTACTGGGTTCGACAGAGTCAAACTCCATTTGTGAATTGAAACACGCCAACGCTTCGATATCTTGATATGGCTCTGTTGACCAACATGCTTTTCTAAAACGCTCATACACTTCACGAAAAGGTGTACAAATTAGCTCAGATTCATCCATCATAATACAGCTAAAGTCTTCAGACTTTATTACAATATAGAGATACTCTCTTCCGCCTTCTTCAGCAAAAAATACGGAATCCCAAAAGTATCCTTTCTGTCGCATCTCTTCTCTCGGAAACGCGATATTATCCTGCATATAGGCAAGTAACTCATCCACTTGAGGACGAGCATTCAAGTTTAATTTTATCTTTAGCAGTTTTGTTTCCATGGAATAAGATTAACCCCTCCAACCTTTAACCATTTTGGTACTGAGCTGTAGTGGTCAACTAATTCTGGACAGTGAATTAAGTTTTTCTTCTGCTACTGCTGGAGCTTGCATATCGTTATGACTATGAGGCCTTCTCC
>NZ_NSDG01000105.1 GCF_002289345.1 Pseudoalteromonas sp. HM-SA03
CCATTGGACACCTCTAGTTGAGTGGTAATGATACCACCTAAAATAGTGTCCGGGTTTATTGAACCACAACACTAAGTGCTGTTGCTAGTAATACATAAGCACCATATGCTAGAGCTTCCCAATTTAAGCAAGGAAAAGTGATGGTAAAACTCACTGTTTTTGTATTTACGGTATTCGCCCCAATCGCACTTTCGCAACCAACAATTAATAATGCGCTACCTTTTCCTGATAAAAAACAACGAACAGAGATTACCACACAGCTATTTTCTGGAATAGAAAGCATAGATGCCATAACAATAGCACTGCGCAATAAAACCAGACGAATAGACTGGAAAACCTACAAAGCCATAGTAAGTAAACGTATCATAAACTCAAATAATTGGGATACCTTATACCGTGCCCTAGACAACCTACACTATGGAATTTTAAATCGTCACTCCTATTTGATAGTTGATGAAAAGGCACGCCAACAAGTCACGAACTTCCCTAAGTGGCCGAAGCTCGAAATAGGCTATACATGGCCTCAAATTAGCTTTTTCTCGACAAGAAACCAAAAGTCAATCAGACTTATAAACGAGCGTAGCGTAGGAGATTTGTTTGAAGAGTTTTTCAACTTTTATTGTAATGACGTACATAAATCAGGTTGCCTGCGGCTGTTCTCCAGTTACATGAAATCGGGCTACTTCTTCTCTGGTGGCCTAGATAAACTCGTCGTTAGTTACACAGATAACAGTTCAGATGTTTTTGTAAAACAGGAGCAACAAAAAAACAAGCAACAAGCTTCTTCTAAATGTTCAGAAATGTATTTACCGCTTGGCTTAAATTTGCTCTACGATGGCAGTCAGTCATGCCTATATGAAAGCGACGCTGCCTTTGTGCTTAAAATATTCTACTTTGGTAAATGGGGTTCTCACAGCAATGATATCTATTGTGACGAAGCTAAAGAACCAGGTATGTGCTTAGATATCAACGAAATAAAGCAAATTACACATCGCTCGCCGGCTAAACCCCTAATCGTAGATATCCAGAATAATAAAGGTGGTTCAGAAAATACGCCTTGGATCGCCGCTTTGACCCGAAATGGATTCAGAGACAATTTGGTCCAGTATCGAAATACACCGCTTTTGGCGAATAAAGAGATACGGGATAGTGCGTTTTACCAAAGTAAAAGAGCCGAACGTTGGTATCAAAATATTGTCGCTGACATCACTAGTCGTGATGACTTTCTGCCTCCTCGGCCTGACTTTTGCCGTGGCTCTGCCCAGTGCGACATTCGCATGATTGACTCGTCTTCTACGCCTATTAAATACGAGTCCTTAAAACTCGTAATCAATGCTGGATGCGTTAGCTCTTGTGATGATTTTATTTGGCGAACACGCCAGTATGCAAATGCGAAAACCTTTGGACAATTGCCGGCTACAGATGGCGCCTATGCCAGATTAACTGGTTACTTATTTATCACGAAAACAGGGAAGATAATTAATATTATCACTGGTGAAGGTGAGCACCCAGCAGGTGATAATGGAACTTTGTTACTGACTTATCAACTCCCTATTTCTAAAACAGTGAGCTTTGACGGAGAAATGTTGGAAGGAAATGCTAGCGTACTTGACAACTTATTGCCTGTCAGCAAACTGAACTATGTTAATTTGGAATTAGATAACTTAGTGAATGCCTTGCGTGATTAAAGCATCCGATTAGCTAGAACACGAAATACAGTGAAGCCGCTATATCCAAGATAGCGGCTTCACTGGTTTAAGAGCGTTCAGACCTACTTAATTTCCACACGGGCGGAGCGCATCACGATTTCATCGTTTAGCTCAATACCAAGCCCCGGTTCTTCTGACACTCTAAAGATACCGTTCTTAGGCTGTGGATCTTGCAAGCATAGCTCTCTGTTCCACTTTTTGATTGCGTAAGTATGATGTTCATGGATCAGGAAGTTTGGGATCGCGGTTTCCAAATGTAATGAAGCTGCGGTTGCTACTGGGCCGCCACAGACGTGCGCCTGAATACGGATATCAAAGATATCGGCGTAATCACATACCTTCTTAGTTTCCGTAAAGCCACCACATAGGCCAATATCTGGCTGCAGTACATCAATACTTTGATCTTCAAAATAAGGGCGAACACCCCAGCGATTATACAAACGTTCACCACCAGCGATTGGCACAGAGGTCTTGTTGGCTACCTTTGCATGTAAAGAGTGGTTAAGATAGTTCACTGGCTCTTCATAATACATACAATCAAATTCTTCGGCGATGTCTGCAATTTGAATAGCTGATGTCGCGCCTGGTAAGCTGTGGCACTCAAAAATAATGTCCACTTCATCACCTACCGCTTCACGTATTGCTTTCATTCTTGCACGGTATAATTTCATTTCCGCGCGCGAGATAAGCTTAGTTCTGTCGTAATAGGTGTTGCCATCTTTATCGTACTGAATTGGGTCAACTTTAACCGCATCGTACCCTTCAGCAATGGCTTTGTGAGCCGCTTCAGCATATTCGTGTGGTTGAACTAGTGCTTTAAACTCGCTATCCCAGTCAAACTGTAATTGCGAGGCATAGGTGCGAAGCTCAGGGTTCACTTTACCACCAAGCAACTGATAAACAGGTAGATTTAAGGCTTTACCTTTAATATCCCAAAGCGCGGTATCTATTGCTGACATCGCCGCATACACCACAGGTCCGCCACCTAAACCCCAAAAGCTTTCTCTCAGCATACGCGACCAAAGCAGCTCGGTTTGAAAAGGGTCATGACCAATTAAAAAAGCTTCAGCCATTTCTTTGATCATACTGGCCGCAGCGCTGTGACCGAGGTCGTATGCAAGCCCAGCTTCACCAACCCCTGAGATGCCTTCGTCGGTGTGAATACGAACAAAAACGGGTGTCCAAGCAGGTCTATCTGGACAATGAATATCGAAAACTTCGACGCGATTAACTTTCATGTTGACTCCTATTGAGCAAAGCTTGGGTCTAGGCGGTAAGCTTTACGAAGCATTGCGGGCCATGCTAATTGACCACCGGTGCTACCGCTATGCACGACATTCGCTTGGTTATATATGTTATCAATAATGGGTTGTGGTACAGGTACCGTTTGCTGTCCCGTTGCTTGAATCGCAACTTGAATTTCGCATGCACGCTGTAAGTCATAAAAACGCATAAAGGCATCACCTACCGTTGGTCCAACAGTTAAACCACCGTGGTTCACCAGCAGCATATGATTGGTTGTACCTAAGTCATCTTGCAAGCGTTTTTTCTCATCCATATTCACTGCTAAACCTTCATATCCATGATACGACAGTGATGGTAAGGAGAACATACTATGCTGACTCAAGGGCAATAATCCTCCCTCTACACTTGCTACTGCAATCGTCTCTTTGGTGTGGAGGTGGATAACACAATGCGCATCTTCTCGCACCTCATGGATTGCACTGTGAATAGTAAAACCCGCCGGATTAATCTTAAATGGGGTATCATCAAGAATATTCCCTTCGAGATCGACCTTCACTAAATTAGAAGCGGTGACTTCATCAAAGGTCAGACCAAAGGCGTTTACTAAATAATGATCCGTACCCGGCAAACGCGCCGACATATGCGTATAAATGAGATCTCCCCAACGAAAGTGCTCAACCAGTCGATAGCAAGCGGCGAGGTCAACACGCAGTTGCCATTCTTCTGCGCTTACTTTGTCTTTTAAATTTAACTGAGGTAATTCGAACATGGGGATCCCTTATTGACTCCACATTTAGATGTATAGAAGTCTAAAATAGCTTAGTTATATCTTCAACTAAAAACCACCGCGAACGGTGGTTTTTTTATTTTGTCTGTATCGAGCTTAGGTCGTTATTCAACTTTAGATAGATACTCTGCAATCGCATCGATTTCAGCGTCCGTGACATTGGCAACCATCGCTTTCATCGCAGCTGACATACCATTATTACGTTTACCTGATTTGATATCTTTCATCTGCGCCGCTAAATATTCTTTATTTTGACCGCTTAGCTTTGGATACAGAGGCATGATCGGTGCTTTACCTTCTGCACCATGACAGGTTTGACACATTTTTGCTGTATATAATGCTTTACCATCAGCAGCCATTGAACTTGCTGAACCTAGTGCGCAAATTGCCACCGTAGTCCCTACTAGTAGTTTTTTCATCTTGCTCATATCATTACTCTTTTTATTGACGGTTAACGTTGTAAGTCAGTGTAGACTAAAGTTTGACCTAAAGCCTAATCACTACCACATCAAATCATCTGGGACTTCAAAGTCAGCGTAAGGATCATCCTCATCACCTTGCTGGTTGTCCTCAACATGGAAAACGATATACTTCTCGTCTACCTCTGCAATCTTTCTAGCAGGTTCATCTTGTAGCACATAGAATTGCCCTTCTAAAACACAAATCGCTAAACGCCCCTTTGATAGCGCTTTTTGTGTTTCGGAATTAACTTCTAACTCCTTCACCTTATTTTGGTATGTGAAGTTAAAGGTCACATTACCGCGGATCTCATCTTGGTTATGGTGTTCTAAGATCTGCTTCACGCGAGCAATTTGCTCTTTATCTTTGAGCGTTTCTTGCTTCGCTTTATTTAGCTCTTCGGCACGCTTTTGCTGCTCAAGCTTTGTCTGCTCAATATGTTTTTGAAGGTCTGTTTGGTCGCTCGTTGCGCCTTTTTTCTTTTTCTTCTGCTGTTTACGCTTTTGTGTTTTTGCAACTTTCGCTTTGTGCTCAGTTGTTAGACCTGCTTTTAGCAACTGATCTTGCAGTGAACCCATCATGCAACTCCGTAAAATAGACTTTTCACTATTTTAACTCAGCAATTTCGATTGACCAGAGAGGAATCGGTCAATCTAATGTAAAACTACCAAAATTATTGTTGCGCATCGTGATTTAGCGCAAAAAATTGTCATCTAGTTTGCTTTAATTTAAGCTAACTCATCGAAATTAAACGCCTTATTGCTTAATGCCCGTCATTCATCTATTGCTTTGCTCTGTGACCATTTTTTTTGTGCTTTACGCGCCGCAGCCGCTGCTGGCCGAGTTTGCAGAGCAATTTAATGTATCGGCGTCAGATGCGGGCATGCTGATGTCAGCAACTATGCTACCTCTTGCTATCGCGCCAATCTGCTACGGATTATTGCTGGCAAAGTCCAACCCGCTACGCATTTTAAAATGGACCATGATGCTCTTGGCACTAAGCAGTTTAGCATTTGCTTCAATGACTTCGTTTTCAGGGCTTTTGTTTATCCGGTTAATTCAAGGGCTTTTATTACCTGCCGCACTCACTGCGATGACAGGTTATATCGGCCAACAATTTAGTGACTCGCAATTGAAACGCAACATGAGCTTGTACATCGGAAGTACCATAGCCGGAGGTTATTTTGGCCGCACCCTTGCAGCCAACTTTGCTGTCTGGTTTGAATGGCAAAGTTTCTATTACCTAAACGCATTATTATTGATTATATTGGCAGTTAACATTAAAGCCAGTAGGAATAAACCACCAATAATACAAGCCACCAAGGTCCGTGATTACTTAGCACCACTCAAGCAATCTCGCCTAGTGAGATTATACAGCTCTGTATTTTGTATGTTTTTCTGCTTCGCGGGACTACTCAACTTTTTACCTTTTATACTAAAGTACGACTTTAATTTAACCGATCCCAGTAAAGTGGGCTGGGTCTATACAGGCTATTTGATTGGTGCTTTAGGGTCTATCGTTACACCTTGGCTACAAAGTAAATTTCATTCTACCTGGCGATTTTTAGCTGTGATGTTCTTCATCTATGCTACAACCATTGCGCTATTGCCTTTTGCTTCTATTGGCTTTTTTGTCATTTTATTCACGCTATTCTGTTCCTGTATGTTTGTGATCCACTCTACCGCTGCACCACTAGCCAACAGTATTAGCCAAGCTCCATCAACCGTCACCAATGGCGCTTATGTTTCATTTTATTATTCCGGAGGCGTGCTGGGTTCTTATCTTCCAGGTTTGATTTATGAGCAAGCTGGTATCACATGGTTTTGTGCGTCACTTTTTATCGTCTGTACAGTAGGCTTCGTTCTGAGTTTGAGAAACACAGTTAACCCAGTGAAGTGAATGTCCAGTGACTTGCCAAAAGCGCTTTAGATCTTCGAGCGTTAACACCCAAGTTTTAGTATTCACTAACGGATGGCACTGCCATAAGTGCGCAGATTGCAGTTCACTATCAAGCCATAATTCTACCTGTTGCTCACGGTCGTTATGCAGTGTGAGTGCTGACACACAGCCTTGTTCCACCCCTAAATACTTCGCTAGTCTGTCCGTCGATGCAAAACCTAAACGCGACACCCCTTGAGATTTAGACAGCGCTTTTAGGTCGACTTGCTTATCTGCAGGAATAATAAAAAGAAAGTGTCGCTTTCCATAGTTATCTCGGAGGAAGAGATTTTTCAGTCGCGTCCCTCTTCTCTCTAACTTCAAGTTGTCAGCATCTAGACAAGTATGTAACGGTGGATGCTCATAATTGAGATAGTTGATATCTAACTGAGCGAGCCGCTCTGCAAGTGCACTTGGATTGTTTCTGATCACAAACACTTACCTCGTAACTGAACGCTACGCTGTCGCCAGTATACATCGGTAATTTTATGACCTGAATTACAGTAGTCCGCCTCAATCAAAGCCGGTTTTAATAAGGCGACGGCTTGCTCTTCTAGCTTGAGTTTTAGAGCGGGGGAATCTTCAATACGCTCAAACTCGGCAAAGCGTTTTAGTTCTCTCCTTGATATTGGCTTACTTGCATCCAGCTCCATTCGAGGTGTTGCTTGTACCGTTACAATGAAAGCAAATTCTTTATCACCAGTTGGCGAAAGACGCTTATGAAGAGATTGTTTTTCGATAATAAGTTCAGGCTCATCAGGCTGTGATGCACAACTCGCTAGCAGCCCAATAATGAGAATAGAAAAGATATGACGCAGAACCATAATTCGCTTAATTCGTTTTATTTTCAGTTCAGTGTAACAAAGACTATAAAAAAATAGCGAAATTTTTTGTCTGGGGTTGACGGGAATATAAAAAATGATTAAATTTCGCTTCGTCTATTGACGGAATGTGGGGCTATAGCTCAGCTGGGAGAGCGCCTGCCTTGCACGCAGGAGGTCAGCAGTTCGATCCTGCTTNCCGCTCTTCTTACTTCTTACTTCTTACAAAATTAACCCTCTAAATCGAAAAGAAAAAAGCCCAAGTCTTTCGACCCGAGCTTTGCAGTTACTTATGTCATTCTGTGTATACCACTGAGTATAATTCTTCCACCTACTCAAGCAGCGTCAGTTCATTATTCTCTGATTTGGCCTTCACCATTCACTAAAAACTTTTCGGTCGTTAGCGACTCCAAGCCCATAGGTCCGTAAGCATGCAATTTGGTGGTAGCAATACCAATTTCGGCACCTAAACCTAACGCTGAACCATCACTAAAGCGTGAGGAAGCGTTAACCATCACGACAGAAGCATCAACACCGCGTTGGAACAAATCAGCAGCCGCTTTGTCTTCCGTACAGATAACTTCGGTATGATGACTACCAAAGCGATCAATATGTGCAAGCGCTGCATTAAAATCAGCAACCTGACGAACCGCTATTTCAAGGCTCAAGTATTCTTCACCAAACTCGTCATCACTTAATTCAACTGCATTATCAAAATAAGCTACGGTTTGCTTACACGCATTAATTTTCACACCTTTTTCTGCTAATGCTGCAGCAACTTTCGGTAAAAAAGTCGGAGCGATATCTTGATGAACGATTAACCCTTCAAGCGCATTACATACACCAGTACGCTGCGTTTTACCGTTTAACAGAAGCGCCATTGCTTTATCGAGATCGGCCGCTTTATCTATATACAAGTGACATACGCCTTTAAAATGCTGGATCACTGGCACCGTACTATTCTCAGTAACGAAATTGATTAGACCCTCTCCGCCACGTGGGATGATAAGATCGATATACTCTTTTTGCTGCATCAGCTCCATTAACAACGCGCGGTCAGGATCCGGAATAACAGAAACCAACGCAGCAGGCAGGTTATGTTTTTCGAGCGCCTTATGCATCGCTTTTGCGATTTCTAAAGAACTCGCTAGCGCTTCTTTACCACCACGCAAAATAACACCATTACCTGATTTAAAACACAGTGCACCGGCGTCAGCGGTGACATTGGGGCGTGCTTCATAAATCATGCAAACAACACCAAGTGGCACTCGCATTTTGCTGATTTTAATGCCATTTGGTCTTACACCCATGTCTCTACGTGCACCCACTGGATCGTCCAGTTGAATGATAGTCTCGATACCTTCAGCCATACTTTCAATCCGCGCTTGGTTAAGCGTTAATCTATCTATCATGGCGTCGCTAAGCTGGTTATCACGAGCAGCAGCCAAGTCAGCTTCATTGGCTTTAATAATGGCATCGCTGTTATCACGGATCCCTTTTGCCATATCTGCTAACACCGCATTTTTTTGCTCTGTAGATAATAATGCTAACTGTTTCGCTGCTTTTGCAGCCTGTGATGAAATATCTGTGATTAAACTCATGTCTTATGACTTCTCCAATAATGCAATATCTTGTTCTGAAATAACGGGTCCGATACTATCTTGAATTCTTTCGCTGATCGGATTCTCTTCATATTCAGTTAAAAAGTTTAATAGGCAGCTACTGTAATTGGTGGTTGCTTTGGCTAAGCGCTTACCATCTTTGCTCCTCACGAGCACGGTATCTCCAACAGAAAACTCACCTTTTACTTCAGTGATTTCATCGCCACTTAACTGACCCACCACTTGATTTTCGCCTGAGCCATAATCGCTATCAACGACCAGCTCACCTTGCTCTGATGCCGTGTGAGTCATCCAATGCACCGCTTCTTGCATCGGTTTATCATAGGCTGTAAATACCGTGCCTGGATTTTTTCCCGCCAACAATAATTCAAAGGTTGTTTCTTCGAAGCCGTTAACAATATAGGTATCTATACCGTGAGACGTCGCCTTTTCAGCAGCTTCAATTTTGGTCTTCATACCACCGGTACCAACCTTACTCGTTGGACAACCTGCCATATCGTAGATTGCTTCAGTGATCTCTGTCACCTCAGAGATCAGCTCTGCATCAGCATGTAAATTAGGATTTTTGTTATATAAACCACTGACATCGGAGCAAATAATTAGCCCATCTGCATCTGCAGCCCCCGCTACCATTGCAGACAAATTATCGTTATCACCCACCTTCAGATCGTCTGTGGTCACGGTGTCATTTTCATTGATAATAGGCAGTATTCCATGATCGAGTAAAGTGAATATTGTTTCACGAATACTGGTATATCTTTCCCTGTCACGCAGGTCGCCGTGAGTCAGCAATATCTGCGCCGACGGGAAGTCAAAGAAACGGTCCCACGTAGCCATCATCTCGGTTTGTCCAGCTGCCGCCATCGCTTTTTTCACCGCAATGCTCGGCTGCTCTGAATTAGGAAATAAGTGCGACCCTGCTGCGACTGAACCTGAAGAGACGAGGATCACCTCGATACCTCGGGCTCGACAACGCACGATGAATTGCGCGATGCTGAGTAAATAGCGGGATCGACACCCATCTTGCTCTGGCGCGATCAACGCACTCCCGATCTTGATTACTATACGTTTTGACTGTTTCATCGACATAAATTCCTGCATTAAATTAACCACCCACTCACGAGTTGGTACTCCAAATATCTCCTATTAGAAGACAACAGAAAGCGCAATGCATCGACCAAAAAGTCGGCAAATAGATAAAACAAACAGACGTGCGACGGCGAAGACCTTAGTCCCATCATGTCGCCACACATGCTAAACCCAGACGCAGTAACAATCGTTAACTGGCTGACATTTCACTAATAGAAGATTGATTGTGACATCAAGTACTTAACCTTTGATGTCGAGCCGTTTCCAACAGGGCCACCATGGTTTGGTGCGGCCGGAAAGGCTGTACCGCAATGAATAATTGCGTAATGAGTAGATTGTGAATGACGGCGCGATTTACTCCACGCTTTGAACGTTTATTACCTTAACGTAAGCAAGGGTAAGATTGCAACCCTATCCCATGTTAATTATTTATGACCACCATAAATCAATTTTATAATACCTTATTTTCAGTAATTTATTCACTTTACCCTCATTCACGCTGTGTTATAACTGGATGCTAGCTATACTGATAAAAATGTTGGGATAATCCAACCGGGGAGAATCTATGTCAGCAATCTACATTGCAGGTATTGCAGTATGTTCTGTAATAGCACAATGGCTTGCTTGGGCCTTTAAGGTTCCAGCAATTTTGTTTTTACTTCTTATAGGTCTTGCTTTGGGGCCATTTAGTGGCACGCTGGACCCAGATTCCTTACTCGGGGATTTACTCTTTCCCGTCGTCTCACTTTCCGTTGCTGTAATCCTCTTTGAAGGTTCACTAACCCTGCATTTTAAAGAACTCAAAGGAATTGGTAAGGTTGTACGGAATCTTTGTTCTATCGGGATGTTGGCAACCTTTGCGGTGATAGCAACGACCGCAATTTTTGTGCTGGAGCTTAACTGGCAAGTTGCCGCCGTTTTGGGCGCAGTACTTGTCGTGACCGGTCCTACAGTTATTGCTCCAATGCTGAACGCCATGCGCCCAGACAAAGACATAGACCGTATTTTACGTTGGGAAGGTATAGTCATAGACCCAATTGGTGCACTCTTTGCGGTACTCGTATTTGAAGCCGTCTCTTTAGTTGGTGGCGAAGGTATCTTCACTCATACCCTGTGGGCGCTCGTATCAACACTTGGTGTGGGGATAAGTATTGGCGTCGCATCAGGTTACCTTACTACTTACCTAATAAGAAAAGAGTGGCTTCCTTTCGAGCTTCACAAGTTCGCCATTTTAGCGCTAGTGTTGTTTAGCTTTACGCTATCGAATCATCTGAGCCATGAGTCGGGTTTACTAGCCGTGACTATCTTTGGTATTTGGCTCGCTAACCAAGATGACTTGGAAATAGACTCAGTATTAGAATTTAAAGAAGATCTCTCAATGATCCTGATTTCGAGCTTATTTATCTTACTCGCGGCACGACTCAAGTTAGAAGATTTAATGCTGTTAGACACCGACGTCTTTATCTTTCTAGCTGTAGTATTATTTATTGCTCGACCACTGTCGATATTCTTATCGACGTTCAATACAGACTTACCGATAAAGTCTCGTATTCTGTTAAGCTGGATAGCTCCTCGAGGTATTGTTGCTGCAGCGGTAGGCTCAGTTTTTGCGTTGAGTATGACCAAATCACAGATAGCAGATGCGGATAAAATGGTGCCGCTTATCTTCACCGTCATCATTGTCACCGTGGTACTACAAAGCCTAACGGCAACGCCTTTCGCACGTCTTTTAGGAGTACGTAAACCAAAGCCCAATACCTTACTTATCATTGGTGCAAACCATGTAGCTAGAGCGGTGGCTAAAGGCTTAAAAGACCAAAATATTGATGTTTATCTCTCCGATCCCGCATGGGAAAACTGCAAGATGGCGAGAATGGACGGACTGCCTTGTTACTATGGTAACCCACAGTCGGAACATGCAGAGCGTTACCTCCCATTGACTAGCTTAAAGTCAGTGCTAGCGCTTTCACCTAACCGTCATCACAACGCTTTAGGTGTACAGTACTTTTCTCACTTACTTGGCGATCAATGTGTTTATTCGCTCAAATCATCCACTAACCACGCTAAGGCGAACAAAGATAGCGCCACTTTCCTTTCTCGCCAAATTTTGTTTGGTGACGAAGGTAATTACGCCAAGCTAAGTAGCATGATGGCTAAGGGCGGCAAAGTGAGCGTAACGCGGATCTCAGAAGAGTTTAAATGGGAACAGTATAAAGAGGTTAACAGTGAAGCAATCCCGCTGTTTGTACTCACAGAGCAGAACAAAGATGAGGAACCCATCTTGATCCGCCCGTTTACCTCTGACATGAAAAAGCTTCCAGAAGAAGGCGACCGCGTATTGGCGTTACAACCGCCTAAGTTAACGGTGCTTAAAGATCCAAATGCGAATAAAGAAGGCCAAATTGGTGCAAAGCTTAGCAGCCAGCAAATTACTTAACCTGAGATTTGGATAAGACATAAGCTAACTTTACGAGCTTTATTTAGAAGCAAGCAAAGCGGCGTAACTTACGCCGCTTTTACCTGTCACTCACAACTCATAGAAGTAATATCTATTGATCCAACGGAGTTAGCCTAAGCTCAGGTTATATAACCTGAACTCGGGATAAGAAGTAAGTTAATCCACTAAAATCACTAAGTTCAAAAGCGTAGTATCACTCTAGCTAGAAGTTATTTCTGAATACAAGGCAAATTTGTGCGTCAATAGCTGGCCTATTGCAAGCAAATTTAACGCAGTAGTAAGGGATAACNTGCTAGAGAACAAGTTGTTATNCCCAAGTTCAGGTTATATAGGCAATCTCGCGCGCTTTACCACGCTATCAGGCATTTTATTTGCCAATTGCCCTAGTGCTACCTGAATTCGCTTATGTAGCTTTTTATCTGCAACAGCAGAATGGAACAGCCATCGGTAAGCATCTTCATAATCTCTAGGGCTACCGTGGCCTTGATTAAACACATCTACGAGTCTTAATTGAGCGTTTAAGTTGCCAAGTGCTGCTGCTTCTCTCAGATAGGTTACCGCCATCGCTTTATCTTCTTGCACCAACTGGCCAACATCATAGTAACGACCTAATTGTTCAAGCGCCGCGGCAAGGCCCTGCTCTGCTGCCCTTTTCATATAATAAAGGCCAAGTTCAACATCTCTGTCTACACACACGGCATAAGCTAGCATGTCACCATAAAGAAATTGATACGAAGGCAGCGCCATAATTTCAGCACGCGCTTCAATATCTTTAACCAGCTGGCATTCATCCGCTTTAACCCGAGCAAGGTGTTGATTTTTTTCAATGAGCGCTAATAACTCCTGCTGCGTATACAAAGGTACAGCTTCGATTGCCTCTTCTGCAGATACTTTGCTCTGTATACTGAGACTTAAGGAAACACTCAATGCTGAAGCTGCAAAATAACGAAGTAAGTAATTCATCGAAGACCCATCAAAGTAAAGCTGGTTGTTTAACTATAGCAGGCTACAAAGGCAACTTACTTGCTCTGCAGCAACATCGACACTCAAATATGATTAAGCATTATTCACGCCAAAGTGAAGTCTAATTTTATCATATGAGCAAACATTCGCTTACTTATCGGCAGGAAGGCAAAAACTTGTAGGGTAATAGACACAAAAAAAGCTGCCGTAGCAGCTTTTTTCTGTATCAATCGACAGCAGGATTATTCAGCAAAAGGGTTGCGAACAATCATTGTCTCAACGCGGTCTGGGCCTGTTGAGATGATATCAATTGGCACGCCAGTGATTTCTTCTAGACGCTTGATATAGTTGATAGCGGCTTCTGGAAGCTGCTCAACAGAAGTTGCACCAAAGGTGTTTTCGCTCCACCCTGGCATTTCTTCGTATACTGGAGTCACTTTCTCGTAGCCTTCAGCAGCAAGAGGAGTCACATTAGTCACAGTGCCGTCTTCTAGCTGGTAACCAGTACAAATTTTCACTTTTTCTAGACCATCAAGTACGTCTAGTTTAGTTAAGCAGAAACCACTGATGCTGTTGATTTGAACTGCACGGCGCATTGCCACAGCATCAAACCAACCTGTACGACGTAAACGACCAGTTGTTGCACCAAACTCGTTGCCTTTCTCACCTAAATGCTTGCCAACTGGGTCTTGCTTGTCTTGACCGTCGTAAAGCTCTGTAGGGAAAGGACCTGAACCAACACGAGTTGTGTAAGCTTTAACAATACCTAAAACGTAATCTAAGTGTAGAGGACCAAAACCTGCACCAGTCGCAACACCACCAGCAGTCGTGTTTGATGAGGTTACGTACGGGTAAGTACCGTGGTCAATATCAAGTAATGTACCTTGCGCACCTTCAAATAGAATATGGTCGCCAGCATTACGCGCTTGATCAAGTAGTTCAGTAACGTCAACAATCATTGACTTAAGTACTTTTGCTACTTCCATTGCATCATCATATGTCTTCTGAAAGTCTACCGGGTCTACTTTGTAGTAGTTAACCAAGGCGAAGTTGTGGAACTCTAATACTTCTTTAAGCTTCGCAGCAAATTGCTCTGGATTGAAAAGATCGCCAACACGTAAACCACGACGTGCAACCTTATCTTCGTACGCAGGACCGATACCACGGCCAGTTGTACCAATGGCTTTTTCACCACGCGCTAGTTCACGCGCTTGGTCTAGTGCAACGTGGTAAGGCAAGATCAAAGGACATGCTTCGCTGATCAATAGACGCTCACGTACAGGGACGCCACGTGCTTCAAGCATGTGGATTTCTTTCATTAGTGCATCTGGTGCAAGTACTACACCATTACCAATTACACATTTAACGTCTTCGCGTAGTACACCTGATGGGATCAAGTGTAGTACCGTTTTCTCACCGTTAATTACTAGTGTATGGCCAGCATTGTGTCCGCCTTGGTAGCGAACAACTAAAGAAGCCTTATCTGTAAGTAGGTCAACTACTTTACCTTTACCTTCGTCACCCCATTGGGTGCCTAATACAACGACGTTTTTACCCATTGCAAATTCACTTAGAAAAAATTAGGCGCAGATTTTACCAGAAAACCATAGTCGAAATCACCCCAATTTGCTTAAATTTTCTGCTTTCAATAAGATTGATGATGTAAAGCATCAAGGCAAGTTACATAACTTGTTGAAAAGGTGGATTAATAGCTGAAAATCAAACAACGTATTTTATTTTTATATCAAAATAGCTGTATTGTTCGGATTAATCGATAACTATCTCTTTGTTATCAAAAGTAAACTTTTATAAAATGTAAAAAGCCCAAAGGTTAACCTTTGGGCTTTTTAAAATATAGCTCAAGCTTGCTGGCGAGCAGTTAAGCTTGAGTGGTTAGCCTATAGCTCTAAATCGTCTTCAACTTCAGCAAGGCCTTTATCTTCTCCCTCTTCAGGCATAATAACCGCTTGCGCTAGGAGCATTTCTCTCAACTTGCCTTCAATTTCATTGGCAATCTCAACATTTTCTTTTAAGAACTTAATTGAGTTTGCTTTACCTTGGCCAATTTTACTGCCGTTATAGCTAAACCAAGCACCCGCTTTATCAACCAGTTTGTGCTTCACACCAAGGTCTATCAACTCACCTTGTTTCGACGTGCCTTCGCCGTACATGATGATGAACTCAGCTTGTTTAAATGGTGGTGCAACTTTGTTTTTCACAACCTTAACACGAGTTTCGTTACCAACAACCTCATCACCTTCTTTCACTGAGCCGATACGACGAATATCAAGACGTACGGATGCATAGAATTTAAGTGCGTTACCACCAGTTGTGGTTTCAGGGTTGCCAAACATCACGCCAATCTTCATACGAATTTGGTTGATGAAAATACATAATGTGTTCGAGCGTTTGATATTAGCTGTAAGCTTACGCAATGCTTGTGACATGAGTCGAGCTTGCAAACCAACGTGTGAGTCACCCATATCGCCTTCGATTTCAGCTTTAGGGGTAAGTGCTGCTACCGAGTCAATAACAACCAAATCAACCGCACCAGAACGAACTAGCATGTCACAAATTTCAAGCGCTTGTTCACCGGTGTCAGGCTGTGACACTAATAACTCATCAACATTAACGCCTAGCTTTTCGGCATAGATTGGATCGAGTGCGTGTTCAGCATCAACGAACGCACATGTTTTTCCCATTTTTTGCGCTTCTGCAATCGCTTGTAATGTTAGCGTTGTTTTACCTGATGATTCTGGGCCATAGATTTCAACAATACGACCAGTTGGTAAGCCGCCGATACCAAGTGCAATATCCAGACCTAATGAACCCGTTGAGATGGCTTCAATATCTAGCGCCTTGTTCTCACCCAGTTTCATGATTGAGCCTTTACCAAACTGACGCTCAATTTGTGATAGTGCTGCGTCTAATGCCTTTTGCTTGTTATCGTTCATTTGCTTCTCCAATTCAGCGTAATGACACCTAGTATACTGTATGAAATTACAGTATCAAGTAGAATTTTATGATTTTACCATCGCTATAGCACTTTTTAATGTAAATTCAATAGCTTGAAGTCTTATTTCGGCCCTATTCCCAGTAAATACTTGATGAAATGCTTGAACCTTTTCACTATTCGCAATAGCAAACCATACAGTACCTACGGGCTTATCAACACTACCCCCACTTGGTCCAGCGATACCAGACACAGCAATAGCAACTTCAGCATGAGCGGCCTGCTGAGCACCTTTGACCATCTCCAAAACCGTTTGCTCACTCACGGCACCAAATTGCGTTAGGGTTTGTTGTGATACTCCCAATAATTCGTGCTTAGCTTGATTACTGTATGTCACAAAACAACGTTCGATATAAGCAGAGCTCCCCGGCGTATCTGTTAACGCATAACTCACCCCACCACCTGTACATGACTCTGCGGTAGTGATTGTTACGCCGTTATTCGTTAGAATAGCGCCCAATTGTGCCGCATATTCGGCTATCTCTTTGTAGTGCTCCATAGGAAAACCTTTTAGGTATCAACAATGTCGTCAGATCTATATTCAGAACACACTATAAACCAACAAACCCCAATGATGCAGCAATACCTGCGAATTAAAGCTCAGCATCAAGAAATCTTGCTGTTCTATCGCATGGGCGACTTTTATGAACTCTTCTTTGACGATGCCATCAGAGCGGCGCAGCTTCTCGATATATCTCAAACCTATCGCGGTAAAGCCGGTGGCAACCCAATTCCAATGGCGGGTGTTCCCTACCATGCAGTTGAAAACTACCTAGCTCGCTTGGTACAACTGGGTGAATCTGTTGCTATTTGTGAGCAAGTTGGCGACCCTGCGACCAGTAAAGGTCCTGTAGAACGTAAAGTTGTGCGTATTGTTACTCCAGGTACCGTCACCGACGAAGCACTATTGCAAGAACGCCAAGATAATTTACTTGCGGCGGTCTACCAACATCCAAAAAACTTAGGTTATGGCGTTGCCTATCTTGATATTAACTCGGGCCGATTCAATATTGTAGAACTACAGACTGACGAAGCTCTTAATTCCACGCTACAGCGCTTGCAGCCCGCAGAGTTGTTATATCCTGAATCATTTCAGAACCTTTTAGTGCTAGAAAGTATTAAAGGCAGTCGCCGCCGCCCGGATTGGGAGTTTGATTTAGACACTGCCAAACATTTACTTTGTCAGCAGTTTGAAACCCGCGACTTAGTCGGTTTTGGTGTCGACAATGCCAATATGGGTTTAATCGCTGCGGGTTGTGTCATGCAATACGTGAAAGACACGCAGCGCACGGCATTACCTCATATTCGTGCGATCACGCTCGAAAAGAATGAGCACGCAGTGA
The DNA here is from genome assembly GCF_002289345.1 of Pseudoalteromonas sp. HM-SA03. Taxonomy (GTDB): domain Bacteria; phylum Pseudomonadota; class Gammaproteobacteria; order Enterobacterales; family Alteromonadaceae; genus Pseudoalteromonas. The sequence continues at coordinate 17,449 of NZ_NSDG01000105.1, forward strand.
TCTTAGATGCCGCGACGCGCAAAAACTTAGAGCTGACACTAAACCTCTCTGGCGGTGTTGAAAACACCTTAGCGCAGATTTTAGATAAATCTTCAACGGCCATGGGTTCGCGCTTACTAAAACGCCGCATTCATACGCCCGTGCGCGAACGCAAAGAGCTCAATGCTCGACTCAATGCGATTGCGAGCCTTATCGAACAACAACTATGCATGGAAGTTTACGATGCACTAAAACACATTGGCGATATTGAACGAGTCGTAGCCCGGTTAGCGTTATTTACCGCTCGTCCGCGTGATCTAACGCGTTTAAGAAGTGCATTACAAGCGTTACCGCCACTGCATGATATTTTACAAGATGCGACGGATACGAGACTTCAGTCTATCATTAGCCACTCACCGGCATTACCTAAGTTACAAGATTTGTTAGAACGAGCGGTTATCGACAATCCCCCTGTTCTCATTCGTGATGGTGGAGTAATAGCACAGGGCTACAATGCAGAGCTTGACGAGCTACGCGCATTAAGCGCAGGTGCCACGGATGTTTTAGAAAAACTTGAAGAAAGAGAGCGCGAACGCACAGGGATCTCGACATTAAAAATTGGGTATAACCGCGTTCACGGATTTTATATTGAGATCAGCCGCGCCAATTCGCATTTAGTGCCTGCGGAATACATTCGCAGACAAACACTGAAAAATAACGAACGCTACATTATTCCTGAGCTAAAAGAACATGAAGACAAAGTGCTTGGTAGCCAATCAAAGGCGCTTGCACTTGAAAAGCGCCTATATGAAGAGCTCTTTGAACTCATTGCTCCTTATATTGAACAATTGCAAGTCATGGCAGCAGCACTTGCGGATTTGGACGTATTAAACACCTTAGCTGAACGAGCTCAAACACTAGACTATTGCAAGCCCACGCTTACCGAGGGCACTGAAATTGATTTAGTGGATGGTCGTCATCCAGTCGTAGAACAAGTGAGTAAAGAACCATTCATTGCCAACCCAGTAAAACTCAACGATGAACGTAAAATGCTCATTATTACTGGACCAAATATGGGTGGTAAATCGACCTATATGCGTCAAACCGCGTTAATTGTGTTGATGGCGCATATTGGCAGCTATGTACCGGCAAGCGCAGCCACCATCGGAATTGTCGATCGTATTTTTACTCGCATTGGTGCCAGTGACGACCTTGCCTCTGGGCGCTCAACCTTTATGGTTGAAATGACCGAAACTGCAACCATTTTAAACAATGCAACCGCCCAATCATTGGTGCTGATGGACGAAATTGGCCGTGGGACAAGCACCTATGACGGTTTATCACTCGCTTATGCGACAGCGGATTATCTCGCCAGCAAAATTGCAGCAAAAACACTGTTTGCTACTCATTATTTTGAGTTAACCGAATTGGCTGAGCAGCAAGCCGGCCTTGTTAATGTGCATTTAGATGCTGTTGAACATAACGATACCATTGCCTTCAAACACACCGTGATGGAAGGGGCTGCAAGTAAGAGTTTTGGTTTACAGGTAGCAAGCCTTGCCGGCGTGCCAAAAGCGGTGATTAAGTTGGCGAAACAGAAACTCGCTTTGTTAGAGCAACATCAGAGTGTCGTTGGCGATAAGCCTGCTCATGTAGCTGCACCTGTACAACAGAACTTAATGCTTGCCAATGAGCCTTCTGAGGTTGAAGCGCTACTTGCAGATATGGATCCCGATGATATGACACCAAAGCAAGCTCATGCTTTGCTATATCAACTTAAATCTATGCTATAGAAAGTAAAAAGCGGCCAAAAGCCTAATGCTGATCAGTTAAGGCGTTTATCGGTTGACCGATCAAAATGATCATGCACAATCCGTAGTTAGG
>NZ_NSDG01000106.1 GCF_002289345.1 Pseudoalteromonas sp. HM-SA03
TAGGGCGATCCGATTTTAGTGCAACCCTTTTTTTAAAGAAAATTGCGAAAAAACGTTTGTTCGAGCAAAAATAAAGCGAAACGCTTATTTTTGACACTTCTGCTTATCTTTTTGCAGTTTTTTCGTACTAGAGTTTTACAATTCAACATTCTACACTAGTGACACAAGACACGAGAGATGAGTAATCTAGACATGCTTAGAAGTTATAAAGGTAAATCCCCGCGCTTGGCACAAGGCGTTTATATTGATGAATCATCCGTTTTGGTCGGTGATATAGAAATTGGCGAAGACAGCAGTGTTTGGCCATTGGTTGCAGCCAGAGGCGATGTGAACTATATCAAGATAGGTAAACGAACTAATGTTCAAGACGGCAGCGTACTGCATTTAACAAGAAAGAGCGCTTCAGTACCTGACGGTTACCCGCTTATTATTGGTGATGATGTGACTGTTGGTCATAAAGTCATGTTGCATGGTTGCAAACTTGGTAATCGTATTCTTGTGGGTATGGGTGCAATTATTATGGATAACGTCACCGTAGGAGATGACGTTATCATTGGTGGTGGTGCACTTGTCCCGCCTAATAAAAGCCTTGAGTCCGGCTTTCTATATGTCGGTAGTCCGGTAAAACAAGCCAGACCCCTCACCGAACAAGAGCTACAATTTTTAAAAGTGTCCGCCCAAAATTACGTGGAACTGAAAAATGAATATTTAGAGGAAAGCTAAGCTTATCTCTCCCGCCTCATTAAATGCTTCATCCTCTATTAATTGCTCAGCCTGCATTTCATAATCGAATTGGTGCTGAGCAAAGTGCGCTATTGCGGCTTCCTGCTCAAGCTCGGTTGCAATTTTACAGCGGATCAGCTGACCACTGGCCATCGCCGTAAACGTTAATTCTCCCTGTTGATAACTGATGTCATCATTAAACAGTATTGCTTGGTTCATATTTACCTTCTAATAAGCCTAAATGTTTCGGACGTATCAGGCCTCACCCCTCGCCATTGGTAAAACGCTTCTGCGGCCTGCTCAACTAACATACCTATGCCATCTATCAATTGCGTTTGTTGATTGTGTTGCGCCACCCAGTCTAAGAAACTTGTTCGCTGGTCGCTGTAGAACATATCGTAGGCAACTAAGCTGAATGTAATAACAGTAGGGCTAACGTCTGGTACTTGCCCTGTGATGCTCGATGAGGTGGAGTTAATCACAATATCGAAACCGATGTCGGGGGTATTGTTTAAGCCACACCCTGTAACCTCTCCATACGAGGCAAATTGCTTTGCTAGTTGCAATGCCTTTGACTCAGTACGGTTGGTCACGACGATCCGTTTTGCTCCGGCCTGAAGGAGCGGATAGATACAGCCTTTGGCTGCACCACCGGCACCAATCAATAGTACGGTAGCCCCCTCAAGTTTAGTTTGGTGTTTCACGAGATCTCGTACAAGACCTGCACCATCAGTATTATCGCCTGTAATACTGCCATCTTGCTGTTTGATTAGGGTATTGACGGCACCAGCGAGCCTAGCTCGTTCGGTGAGGGTATCTGCAAAGGCAAATGCCTGCTCTTTAAAAGGTAAAGTCACATTCGCACCACAACCACCTTGGGCAAAAAATGTCGATGCAGTTTGAATAAAGGCATCTTCTGGTGCCAAAATAGCCTCGTATTCTAATTGCTGCTGGCATTGCTGTGCGAATTGCGCATGGATTGCTGGCGATTTAGAATGTTTTATCGGATTACCGAATACCGCGTATTTGTCCATCGTTATAAGAGCGCCTTGAAAGAGTCATTATGAAGCAGTTAATTAAACGTATCTTTAATAAAGATGCAACCGTAGAACAAACAAATAGTGCCCCCACTCCAGAAAAAACACCTTATGAAATCATTGGTGGAGAACAAGGCGCCCGCGATCTTGCCAACCGCTTTTACGATATTATGGCAACTGATCTCTATGCAAAGCCGCTTTACGATATGCATCCACAACCATTAGACAGGATCAGACAGGTATTTTTTGAATTTCTTTCTGGTTGGTTAGGTGGCCCAGATCTTTTTGCAGAGAAATATGGCCATCCACGTTTAAGAATGCGCCATATGCCCTTTCCTATCGACCAAGATTTACGGGATCAATGGATGCACTGTATGAATAAAGCATTAGACTTAGAGGTAGGAAATCCATTATTAAGAGAAGGATTAAGGCAGTCCCTCGCTCAACTTGCGACACATATGATTAATCAAGAATAAAACTAAAGTATTAGTTGATTAAAATTACACGGCTATTTTGCGCTAGGTCAAACCCCGTTCTTGAGTAGAGATGCATAATTACTGTTCTAATTATGAACAGGTGCGATGCGTGTGAAATCTATTCAACATAAAATTTATGCGTTACTGGCAGTGACGGGTGTCCTCGTTTTGATTGCCAGTATCCTCAGTAGTAGCAGTCAACAAAAGACTCTTGCTGAAGAAACAGTTGAAAGTAACATTAGGTTACTAGCCGATAATTACTTTGACTCTATCAATACTATGATGCTGACAGGCACCATGGCAAACCGTGAAATTTTGAGTGACAAAATTCGCAATCACCCTAATATCGAAGATGCTCACATTATCCGCTCCGAGCAAGTTAATAAGCTTTACGGTCCTGGTAATGCAAATCAAGCACCTAACTCTGAAGCTGAGTTTGATGCGTTGAATGGGAAAGAAACCTTAGTTATAGAACAGCGCGATGGTAGTCGTATCATGACTTACTTAAAGCCAATGATAGCCAAGGAGGACTATAAAGGAACCAACTGCTTGGGTTGTCATCAGGCACAGGAAGGCGATGTGCTCGGTGTTGTGCGGATCAGCTACTCTTTGGATGATATTGATAATACGGTACACACTAATACATGGTTTAGCACTGCGCTTCTCTCAGCTATCTTTATTACCACCTTTGTAATTTTAGGCGTACTTTTCAGGAAGCTCTTTATAGTACGACTAAAAACACTAGGCCGAACCATGCGTCTCGCAACAACGAATAAGGACCTATCATTACGAATAGACGACCAAGTCGATGACGAGCTTGGACGCTTGGCGATCAACTTCAATAAAATGATGGATAGCTTTAAAGACAATATTGCGCAGTTATCCAACTCTTCGAAAATACTTATTCACTCAGCAGAATCTATATATGCTTCAGCAGAAACTACCGAGCTGGCCATTCAAGAGCAAAAACAAGGGACGGACTCTGTTGCTGCCGCGATTAATGAGCTTGAAAGCTCTTCAAGTGAAGTAAAAAATACCACCCACTTTGCATCAGAAAAGTCGGACAGCAGCAATCACCTCGCAGAGGAAAGCATGGCTGTTGCTAATCATACTGAGCAAAGTATCAACCAATTAGCACAAGATGTAAGGCAAGCTGCAGAACAAGTTTCTCAGCTTCAAGCACAAACACTAGAAGTGGGTAAAGTACTCGAAGTGATCAGTAGTATCGCGGAGCAAACCAATCTCTTAGCGCTCAATGCAGCAATAGAGGCCGCGCGCGCCGGGGAAGCAGGAAGAGGGTTTGCGGTTGTTGCGGACGAAGTCAGAACACTTGCGACACGAACACATGACTCAACCGATGAAATCAAACGTACTATCGATAAGCTACAGTCCGAGGCACAGCAAACCGTGGCAGCAATGAGTGCTTCTTGCGAAGAAGCAGATGACCGCGCACATCAGGTCAAGAAAGTGGCACAAGCGCTTAAAGACATCTCGACACAGATGCACGAAATTAATGCCTTAAACCTGCAAATTGCCGATGCCACTGAGCAGCAAAACCTGGCCGCTGAAGAAATCAATCGTAGCGTAGTGGCGATTAGCGATAATGCTGAGCGCTCGCTAGTTGATGCCCATGGCTCTAAACAGATCAGTGAAGAGTTGCTCACCCTTGCGCGCGATTTGGATGAGCAAGTGCGCGGATTTAAATTAAACTAAGTGAACCGCTAAAAGCAAAAAAGGAGCCTCGGCTCCTTTTTTACTCTATTACATCGCCAGCCAATTCTTTGGCGTAAGATAATTATACAGCTCAGCTTCTTTCGATCCTGGCTCTGGCTGGAAGTCATACTCCCAGCGTGCCAATGGTGGCATCGACATTAAAATAGACTCGGTACGTCCACCCGTTTGTAGACCAAACAATGTGCCTCGATCCCATACCAGATTAAATTCAACGTAACGGCCTCGGCGATATAGCTGGAATTGACGCTCCTGTTCGCTATACGGTGTATCTTTGCGCTTTTCAATGATAGGCAGATAAGCATCAAGGAAGCCATCGCCAACCGCTTGCATAAACGCAAAACTCTTTTCAAAGCCCCATTGATTTAAGTCATCAAAGAATAACCCACCCACACCTCGAGTCTCATCTCGATGTTTTAAATAGAAATATTCATCACACCACTTTTTGTAGTCACCGTATACCGCGTCACCAAATGGTGCACACAAATCCTTTGCAACTTGGTGCCAGTGCTTCACATCATCAAGAAACGGATAAAATGGGGTTAAATCAAAACCGCCACCAAACCACCAAATCGGCTCTTCACCTTCTTTCTCAGCAATGAAAAAACGCACATTGGCGTGGCTAGTTGGAATATTGGGATTTTTCGGGTGGATCACTAAAGATACCCCGCAGGCATGGAAGCTTCTGCCTGCTAACTCTGGACGGTGTGCCGTCGCTGAGGCTGGCATGGAAGCGCCAAAAACATGTGAATAGTTTACCCCGCCTTGCTCAATAACATCGCCATTACGGATCACGCGAGTGCGACCGCCACCACCTTCAGCACGCTCCCAGGCATCTTCAACAAACTGAGCGTTACCATCGGCAGCCTCTAAGCCTTGGCAGATATTATCTTGTAGTTGTAATAAAAAGGCTTTTACGGTCTCTAGGTTTATTTTACTCATGGTACTTTTTATCCTCGGATCACTTGGCCAGTCATTGCATTTTTAATGACGCTTGGGGTCGTATTACCGCCTAACTCCCCTTCAACATAATAGCCAACTTGCGAGCCAAACTGGCTACATGCTTCCGACAACGAAACAACTGGAGTTTGACCCGTTACATTGGCACTGGTAGATACAATCGGCTTACCAAAGCGTTGACATAACTGCTTTACAATGGGGTGGCTAGTAACACGAATAGCGATAGTGTCGTGTCCCCCAGTTAACCAATGCGGCGTACTGGCTTTCGCTGGCAATAACCAAGTAATGGCGCCTGGCCATGACGAAAAAATATCAGCGCGCTTATCCATCGGGATTTTATTGTCATCCACGTAAGGCAAACATTGACCATAATTGTCGGCGATTAAGATTAACCCTTTTTCTATGGGTCGAGATTTTATTGTTAGTAACTTAGTGACCGCACCTTGGTTATCAGGATCACAACCTAAACCATAAATGGCTTCCGTTGGATAACAGATCACTTCGCCAGCTTGAAGTGCTGACTCAGGCGTTGTTATTGTCGCAGCATCCGCTTTATTGTCATTACTCACGGTATTTCCACTATCTTTTGACATGATTTCTGCGGGCATTGTAGCACAGCTTTACCCGCTCGGGTTTTCTCCACCAGCACGGGCCAATGACACTCAGGGCAGCTCTGCTCTACAGGCTTGGCGTTCAAGGTATATTTACAGCTTGGATAAGTGTCACAACTATAAAAGTGTTTACCAAACTTATTTTTACGCTGAATTAGGTTGCCTTTTTGGCATTTTGGACACGCTGGTAACGCCGCTGTGGGTGGCGCATCTTCATGACCAATATAGTGGCAATCAGGATACCCAGTACAGCCAATAAACATGCCATAGCGGCCATTTTTGATCACTAGATCTTTGCCACATTCAGGACAAGCCACATCTTCTAGTACTTTAATTACATGGCTATCATGATGTGCGAGTGGGCGAATATAATCACAAGTAGGGTAGCTAGTGCAGCCAATAAATGGACCATTTTTACTGTTTTTGATTACCAGCTCAGAGCCACATTCTGGGCATACTTCATACTCTTTTTCTAATGCATGTTTGTCTGCATTAAATAATGCATGGTCTATTTTACTCATCGCTTTACCACCGCCCCCTTGTGCAAGTATGCGCCTAATATAATAGCCTCGTTTTTAGGGTCAAGGAAATGATGGAAATTCCCCCTTACAAGTATTTGATATCAGTATTTTCAACTAAGCAGGAAACATTATTTGAAAGGCGGTAAGCTGAGCTCAAGACCTCAACTTACCGAAGGAAACTTATTATGCTAGGGCAGAGTTAATGAACTACAGATGCAGGCTCGGTAAAAATCAGATCTTCCATCTGCGCATAAGCATGTTCTTTACCCGGCACATTAAATAGCACCATTAGTATCACCCACTTTAAATCATCTAGGCTGATATAGGTTTTATCCAACGCGAATAAGCGATCCATCACCATTTCTCTGGTGGTACTGTCAATCACTCCGACTTGTTCCACAAACATTAAAAAGCCACGGCTCTCAACGTCTAGCATATTGCATTCGCTATCGGTGTAGATCCGTGTCGCATGGTCCGGTTTAGCATTTAAATAGGGGGTTTCGTCACTGTGTTGTAAATCTGCAAGTTGCTCAAGCCAATCAAGTGCTTTGTATATTTCGCCTTGATTGAAGCCGGCGCGAAGGAGTTCATCGGTGAGTTCGTTTTGTTCGACAAAGATTTCTGCCTCACTGTGAATATAGTTCTCAAATAAATACATTAAAATATCAAACATCTTCTTAACCCCTCGCGAGTTTTATGTAGCCGTCGAGTACACGCTCTACTTTATCTTCGAGTTCTAGGTCCAATAGTCTGGCAATCACCTGCTCTACTGGCCACTGGGTCCTTTGCGTTAAAGTGTCGACTGACGTCACCTCAAAGCCAAGGTTTTCTAATACGGGACATTGCTCCTCTTTTTGCTCCCCTATTTCTATACTATATAGACTGTTTTCACAAAAAAAGCTCACTTCTTCCAAAATATCCTCAATATTTTCGGTGAGTTTTGCCCCTTGCTTAATCAAGTAATGACAACCGCTACTTAATCGATTTTTAATTGAGCCTGGGATCGCAAACACTTCTTTATTTTGCTCCAGTGCATAGCGTGCGGTGATCAGCGAGCCACTTTTTACTTCGGCTTCAACCAACAAAACACCCAAAGATAAGCCCGAGATTATGCGATTACGCCGCGGAAAGTGATTACTATTTGCTTGAGTGTTTGGTAAGAACTCACTCACCACCAAACCACGCTGTACGATGTCTTCATAAAGCCGTTGATGGCGTTTGGGATAAACAACATCAACACCTGTCCCTAGCACGGCAATAGTTCCTCCTTGAACATCAAGTGCACCTTGGTGCGCTGCGCCATCAATCCCTCTAGCCATACCCGACGTCACCACCAACCCCGAGCGACTTAAGCCCTGTGCAAATTCATGTGCAAGCCCAAGCCCAGTTCTCGTTGAACTGCGACTACCGACAACCGCAATTTGTGGTTGTTTTAATAACGCAATATTCCCTCTGCAAAAGAGCACTAAGGGAGGGTTACAGATCTCTTTTAGTTGCTCAGGGTACTCAGGAGAAAACAAAGATACAACATGAATTTGCTGACATTGACAGTAAGCCAATATGTGCTCGATACGAGACCAATCTGTGCTCGCTAAGTTGGCAGCAACATTTTCTTGTAGCCCAAGCTGACAAAGCTCAACCTGACTTAATGTAAATAATTGCGTAAGGGGGACTTGATTAAGTAATGCGGTGATGGTTTTGATACCCAGTCCTTGGCACAGGGTTAATGCCAAAGCTTGAGCTTGTTCAGTTTGTTTCATACTCTCTCCTTGAGCTTACAGACTCACTCAAGGAGAATTATTACCACCTAGTTTTTGGTGGCTTCCTTGAATGCTTGTACATAATCACCAACGCGGATCGGCTCTGACGTTTCAACAACCATTGCGTAGCTTAAATCTTCGTAGACTTTAAAGATCATCACTTCACCGACTTTTTCTTTTGGCATGTGCCATACCACGCTATCGTCGTCGTTTTCCTCACCAAACCAAGATCCCATTTCGGTGATCATTTTGTCGAGTCGTGATGCGTCTTCAATATAACGCGGACCGTGCTGGCTTTCTATAACTGTAGGCGACTGCCTTATAATATCAAGAACATGTCCCTCTTTTAACTGAGCTTTACTGCCCACATCAAGCACCACAACACTCATGGTACTAAACTCTCTGAGTTTATTATCGCTAGCAATAATACGTCCCGAGGTTTGCTGTTTTGGGCGTGATATTGAGAATTGTGCTGGATAGCTTTGTCCCGTGGAAATGGGCAGCACAATATCGCCGGCTCTAACTTCTTGCTTTGCAACTTCTAACTGTAGCTTTGCCGGACGCCCAGCAGCCAGATCACCTTGCTCGACCACATGACCCGTACCAACCAGCACTGCTTCCATACCTAGTTGCTGTTGACTATCCAACTCTCGGTATATTTCACCGCGACGATAGATGGCATAGTGCCCGCCTTTGACTAAATCACCTTTAATATATAGAAGATGACCCGGAGTCGCATTTTTAATATTACGGTTAGCCCCGAGAACAATTGGGCTATCAGAAAACTCCGATTCAGAAAGTGCCTGCTCGAACCGCAAAAAAGGTTCCATGATAGGTAGCGGTAAGGTAGGAATGGCTGCCGCTTTTAGGTTAACAATACGCGTATGCGGCGACAGCTTCTTCACACCCTTGTCTAGCACCAGCATCGGATTACCATTTTCGTCGTAGAGTAATTTAAGACTGTCCCCTGGATAAATCAGATCAGGATTTTGAATACTAGGGTTCCACTGCCATAGTTGCTTCCATTTCCATGGCGAACGTAAATACATTTTTGAAATATCCCACAAGGTATCGCCTTTTTTCACCACATAGTGCTGTGGTGCATCTGCTTTTACAGCCAAAGTGTCCGCTTTCACAGAGAAAACTGAGCAGCTAGCGAGTATTAATGCAGCAATCGGATATTTCATGATGGCTTCCTTGTGGTTATTTTTGGTTATTATCCACCAAAACCTGTTAAAGGGGAACTTGAATGGCTAAAATAAGACCATACACTAGCTTACAACAGCTTACACGATAAATTGATTTAGGGTAATCATGGCTATATTAGAAGTTTTAAAGTTTCCAGACGAGCGTTTACGCACTGTTGCACAGCCTGTAGCAGAGATAAATGACGAAGTACGTCAAATAGTTAAAGACATGCTGGAAACAATGTATGATGAAAATGGTATCGGCCTTGCGGCTACGCAAGTTGATATTCATCAGCGTATCGTTGTCATTGACATTTCTGAAGAGCGCAACGAACCGCGCGTCTTAATCAACCCAGAAATAACTAAGCGTGATGGTTCTACTGTGAGCGAAGAAGGCTGCTTATCTGTACCATATTCATATGCAAAAGTTGATCGCGCTGAAACCGTCACAGTGAAGGCAACAAACGAACATGGTGAAACATATGAGTTAGATGCTGATGGTCTACTTGCCGTTTGTATTCAACACGAACTAGACCACTTAGTTGGCAAGCTATTTATCGATTATCTATCGCCACTAAAGCGTAACCGTATTCGTAAGAAGCTTGAAAAAGAAGCAAAGCTCGCTGCAAAGCAAGCTTAACCAATGTCTAACTAACTGACTTTAGGATATTTCGTGAGTAATCCTTTGCGTATCGTTTTCGCAGGCACGCCTGACTTTGCAGCCCGCCACCTTGACGCTCTTATACAATCACAACATGACGTCGTGGCAGTATACTGCCCGCCCGACCGCCCAGCAGGACGCGGGAAAAAACTCAAAGCATGTGAAGTAAAAGTGCTAGCTCAAGAGCATGATCTTCCAGTATTGCAGCCGCAATCTCTCAAAACACCAGAAGCACAAGCAGAGCTTGCGGCGCTTGAAGCCGATGTAATGATTGTTGTTGCTTATGGTGTACTTCTTCCGCAAGCCATTTTAGATACGCCTCGGCTAGGTTGTCTAAATGTGCATGGTTCGATCTTACCAAGATGGCGAGGAGCCGCTCCAATCCAGCGCGCAATTTGGGCTGGAGACAGTGAAACCGGTGTAACGATAATGCAAATGGACGAAGGTCTAGATACTGGCGATATGCTACATATTGCTCGCAGCCCTATCACCGCAACAGATACGAGTGCCGATTTATACAACAAGCTTGCAGAACTCGGCCCCGATGCGCTTATCGATACACTAGCACGCTTGTCTGCTGGCGAGATCACGCCAGAAAAGCAAGACGATACGCTAGCGAATTATGCTAAGAAGTTGCGCAAAGAAGAAGCCGACATTGACTGGCAGATGGAGGCTGCGCAAATTGAACGTAACATCCGCGCATTTAATCCATGGCCGGTTTGCTTTACCAATATGGCGGGTAACAGCGTCAAGATTTGGCAAGCCAAGGTAGTGGACGAACAAGGAGCTTCAGGACATGTACTACGTGCGGATAAGCACGGTATCGTAATTGCTTGTGGCACACAGGCATTAGAGATCCACACTCTGCAACCTCAAGGGAAGAAGCCCATGTCTGCACAAGACTTTTTAAATGGTCGAGCCGACTGGGTAGCTATTGGCGCTAAGGTTGGTGAAGCGTGAGTAATGTTCGCGCACTCGCTGCCCAAACCCTATTTCAAGTCGTCGATAAAGGCGCGTCGTTAAGTGCTCAATTACCACTTGCCACCAGCCAGTTAGACGGTAAAGACAGAGCTTTGCTACAGCAGATTTGCTACGGCGTATTAAGATACTTGCCTTCGCTTGAACATTATTGCCAGCAATTACTTGAACAACCGCTTAAAGGTAAACGCCGTGTTTTCCAATTTTTGCTGTATGTGGGTATTTACCAACTACAGCATATGCGCGTGCCAGCTCATGCTGCAGTAGCCGAAACTGTAAACGCACTTACGCCACTAAGAGCGCCCGGCATGAAAGGCTTGGTTAATGCGATTTTACGTAACTTCCAGCGTCATCAAGTCGAACTAGAAACTAGTGCTTCCGAAATCCCAGCGTGCTTATACAACCACCCAGGCTGGTTTATTAATCAACTAAAAGCGGCTTACCCAACTCAATGGCAAGCTATTTTAGAAGCAAATCAACAACAAGCACCAATGTGGCTGCGTGTTAATCAATCGCAATTCTCTACTGCCGAGTATGCAGCTTTGCTAGACCAAGAAGGGGTAGCCTATCAGCTTCATAGCGAATACCCTGACGGGATCTTGCTTGATAGCCCAATCGACGTTTACGCACTACCACAATTTGCTGCAGGCGCTTGCTCAGTGCAAGACGCCGCTGCCCAAAAAGCCGCGAGATTATTAGCACCACAAGCGGGTGAAAATATCCTTGATGCTTGTGCTGCCCCAGGCGGTAAGACTTGCCATATTTTGGAGTTAGCAGACGCCAAAGTGACTGCAATTGACGCTGATGGCGCGCGCTTAGCACGTGTAGAGCAAAACCTTGAGCGGATCGGATTGTCGGCCAAATGCCTTGAGGGCGATGCAAGTGACCCCGAAGCATGGTGGAATGGCGAGCAATATGATCGCATCTTATTGGATGTACCTTGCTCTGCAACTGGCGTTATTAGAAGACACCCGGACATCAAATGGCTAAGACGTGCTTCTGATATTGATAACTTGGTGACGTTACAGGCACAAATTATTGATAAAATCTGGCCATTGCTTAAGCCCGGTGGCACACTAGTTTATGCTACCTGCTCGGTACTGCCACAAGAGAATCAGCAACAGATCGCACGTTTTCTTTCTGTGACCCCTGATGCGACACTTGTATCTTTGCATGATACAGACACACAAACACAACCAGGCTTGCAGCTATTACCCGGATTAAGCGATGGGTTTTACTACGCAAAGTTGACAAAACAATAATAGAAAATCGACCGTAACCAATATGAAAATCATCATCTTAGGCGCCGGCCAAGTCGGCGGGACACTGGCAGAAAACCTCGTCGGTGAAGAAAACGAAATTACCGTTGTCGACATCGATGGCGAGCGCTTAAGAGAGCTGCAAGACAAATACGATCTACAGGGAGTCACTGGCCACAGCGCTCACCCTGAGATCTTACGTCAAGCAGGTGCTGAAGACGCCGACATGATAATCGCCGTAACCAGCTCGGATGAAGTCAATATGATTGCGTGTCAGGTTGCCTATAGTATTTTCAATACGCCGACCAAAATTGCTCGGATCCGCTCTGAGCAATACTTAAAGTACAAAGAAAAACTGTTTCATAATGACGACCTACCAGTCGACCATTACATCGCACCAGAACAGCTAGTAACGCAATACATTCGCAGATTAATAGATTATCCTGGCGCTTTGCAGGTGCTGCAATTTGCTGAGGGCATGCTGTCACTCGTGGCAGTTAAGGCTTATTACGGCGGTTTACTCGTTGGCTATGCACTTTCTGCATTAAAAGAGCATATTCCAAACGTCGACACCCGCGTTGCTGCTATTTATCGTCAAGGCAAAGCCATCAAACCACTCGGCACCACCGTAATTGAAGCCGATGATGAAGTCTTCTTTATCGCCGCAACCAAGCATATTCGTGCGGTCATGAACGAGCTACAAAAGCTCGAGCGCTCTTACAAGAAAATTATGATTGCCGGTGGCGGTAACATAGGTGCGGGACTCGCCAGTTCATTAGACAAGAACCACAGCGTCAAACTTATTGAGCGCAATCAAGCTCGTGCCACGCAGTTGTCTGAAACGCTCGATAATACGGTGGTTTTTTGTGGCGATGCCTCAGACCAAGAGCTGCTATCAGAAGAACATATAGAGCAAGTAGACGTGTTCATCGCAGTAACGAACGACGACGAAGCCAACATTATGGCTGCGATGCTTGCAAAGCGTATGGGTGTACAAAAAACCATGGCGCTTATTCAACGTGGTGCCTATGTTGACCTTGTGCAAGGCGGTGACATTGATATTGCTATCTCACCACAACAAGCGACTATCTCAGCACTACTTACACACGTGCGCCGCGGTGATATCGTTAACGTTTATTCATTGCGTAAAGGTGCAGCAGAAGCCATTGAAGCTGTCGCACATGGCGATGAGAACACCTCTAAGGTTGTCGGCCGTGCAATTCGAGATATTAAATTACCGCCGGGCGCGACTATCGGCGCCATTGTCCGTGATGAAGATGTATTGATCGCACATGACGATACTATAATTCTCTCTGGCGACCATGTGATCATGTTCCTGATCGATAAAAAGCAAATCGGTGTTGTAGAAAAACTCTTCCAAGTAAGCGCTTTATTTGTTTAAAGCGCCATATTCGCTAAGTCTCTTGTTGATCTTGAAAAATAGACAAATCGATTAGATAGTCCTTTAATACGCTGCGGATTATGTCCGGAGCTGAGGTTAAATGAATACCTAGAGAGACAATTTGCTCATGACTTTTTATACGCCGAATATCCCCTTCTAGCGAGATCTGATTCCCTTCTTTACCTTCGATAAACACTTCGCACTTTAAACCTTCTTCCATATGCTCAGCATCAATCGACGTTAAATCTAGCTGTAACCCAGCAAGTGAGATGTCCTTTATTACCCCAACATCTTTGCTGCCATGACAGTGAAACTTTGCGGGAATTAAGGTTGGCACCCGGTTTTGTGAACGGAGTTTGTAGGTTTGTACCTTTTCTGGCAAATAGAGAAAAATAAGCCGCGCGGGATGGACTGAAACCGCTTTTATCTGCGATTTGAATGCAATGACTTGGCCATCGCTATTTTCGAGCAAAGCCCGAACGATAACCGAAGTCCCTTCCATTACAAAGTCCAGCGCCGCGCCTAATCGCTTAGGGTTGGGATGGTTAAGAATTAAAAACGCCCCTTGTAGCATACCGACATATTCTGTTTTTATTCTTTTACTATTTGCCGGTAAACAAATTTCTAAATCAACAATACTTCCAGCGCTGATTGCGGTGAGCAAAGTTTCTTGCCCAACCTCTTGAGTTTTTAACATGGCTCCAACCCTTCCTGAGTTCACTCTACTACTTTTTTATTGTAGCAGTTTTAGCGGAAGGCCATTTAAAACTGAATTAAGATTAATTACAACTCCGCGCCTTTCAGTAATGCTAAAAAGTGATCATTATTTTATTAAAAAATGACTTCTTAGCATTATTGCACCGTCTCTTAACGTCATCATTCTACTCTGTATTTCAAGTGAGCTCTGCGCCATAGCAAGCTCTTCACCCTCAATAAACAACATCATAGGTTCGCTGTTGCGCTTAGCAACAAACAGTATACCCGAGACATCATGTTTAAATAAGCAACCAACACCTTCGGCTTCTAGGCAATCAACAATTGCCGGTATTTGGCGCTTTTGCCATAGCTCATTTTCTGAGATCACCTTCACAATAAATCGCGCACCGCTTTCACAGCCAATGTGATGAAACAAATCATAGGACCGTGCACCACTATCTACGGTTGATTGGTTGACCCGCAAATACCCAACTTCTTCGATCAGGCTGTTCAGCTGCATTATACTTTGCTCTATGAGCTGCGCACCAACGCCCAGCTCATGGCTAGCAGCAAATCCTTTAATCACCTTAAACCCTTTATCTGAAAAGCGTGTGGCAAGCAAGGTAGTCACCTCTAAGTTAAATCGTTGTAAAAATACTGACACTTGAAAACCCCGAAAATCCGAGTTTTTGAAATTTTTATTAACTTTTTCTTTGCGAAGTTCAAAAATAAGATGACAATTCGTCACGTTCAGATAAGAGGGCTTTACGCGTGGGCTTTTAGCAACGGAAGCCCACTCGATTAGGCGTGATTAACCACGCCAAAAGGTAGGAGTAAATAGAACTAGCAATGTGAAGATTTCTAAACGACCAAAGACCATAGCCAAAGTAAGGATCCACTTTGCGGTATCACTAATATCACCATAATGTGCCGCAACGTCTCCTAATCCCGGACCTAAGTTGTTTAGACAGGCCGCAGTTGCTGAAAATGCAGTAATGTTATCAAGCCCAGTCCCCAGCAATGCAATCATAATAATCACAAATACTAGTGCATAAGCCGAGAAGAATCCCCATACCGCTTCAACCACTTTGTCTGGTAGTGCCTTTCGACCCAATTTTATTGAGTATATAGCACGCGGGTGCACTAAACGATTAAGTTCACGGATCCCCTGTAAATAAAGTAAAAAGACACGTACAACCTTCATCCCCCCCCCGTAGAACCAGCACAGCCACCAATGAAGCTGGAGAAAATCAAGAGAATAGGTAAAAACAATGGCCACGTTGAGAAGCTATCAGTGGCAAAACCTGCGGTAGTGCTAATTGAAACAGCCTGAAACATCGCTTGATCTAAGGTTTCATCACCCGTTTCATAGACATTGCTTGACGATAATACCGCAAAACAAATCACGACCAACGCTAGTTGGATAAACAGAAAGACTTTAAACTCAGGATCTCGCAAATAAGCTTTAATATTACGGCTCGACACAGCAGCATAATGTAGCGAGAAGTTAATGGCAGCAATCAGCAAGAAGATGACGCAAATAACGTTAATGAGCGGGTTATCAAAGTAGCCCATAGAAGCGTCATAAGTCGAGAAGCCACCGATAGCTATCGTAGCAAACGCATGACAGATAGCATCAAACCAATTCATTCCTGCTATCCAGTAAGCCAGCGTACAAGCTGCTGTTAGAGACACATAGATATACCAAAGGTGCTTGGCGGTATCGGCAATGCGCGGTGTCATCTTTGAGTCTTTAACTGGACCTGGTGTTTCGGCACGATATAACTGCATGCCACCAACCCCAAGCATAGGAAGAACGGCTACGGCCAATACGATGATCCCCATACCACCAAGCCACTGCAACTGTTGGCGATAGAATAATACCGCTTTGGGTAAATGTTCTATACCCGTCAATACCGTAGCCCCAGTAGTTGTCAACCCAGAAAAAGCTTCAAACACGGCATCTGCTAAAGATAGATTCGGTTTATCTAAGAAAATGAGCGGCAATGATGCAAACGATCCCAATACCAACCAGAATAAAACAACGATTAAGAAGCCCTCTCTGGCTTTAAGATCGCCGTTTTCCTTGCGGTTTGGGTAGTACGCAAACAAACCCATCAGCACACTAAAAATGAAAGCTAAAACAAAAGGTACACCACCACCATCTTTGTATATCAAAGATACAATGGCTGGTGGCACCATAGTGATACTAAATAGAGCGACTAACTGCCCGAGTATTTTTATTATGGTACGAAATTGCATTTTGTACGCTGCGCTTTTTGTTATTTAACCAGAGGTTAATTAGTGAATGTAAAGAAGTAGAACCTACTCCTTGAGTTGCTTAAATAATACAACACCATTGGTTAATTCATAAATAGCATCAATGATTTGTTGTGTTTCACGACTATCTACTGCTATTTGCCAGGTAATATTAGCCGTGTATTCTTTATCTAAATTTAGCACTGTAAACTGGCTTTGTAATAGCTGCTCTATCACACCTTGAAGATGGTAATCACTGTGGCCAACAATAATAGAAGCCGGTACCTTTTTAGTCGTGCTTAGCTGTGCTAAAGCGTTATTAAGCGTGCCACCATAGGCTCTGACTAACCCCCCAGTGCCAAGTTTTATACCGCCAAAATAACGCGTCGTCACCGCTGTGATCTCACCAATTCCAGATCCCATCAGTACATTTAGCATAGGCTTACCCGCTGTGCCATTGGGCTCACCATCATCAGAAAACCCTAATACATGGCTGCCACCTGGAGCTCCAGCAATATGTGCCCAGCAATTGTGTCTTGCATCGGGATACGCATCATTAATCTGTTTTATGAACGCTTTTGCATCTTCGATGGTTGGCGTATGGGCCAAATGTACGATAAACGTACTTTTCTTAATTTCCTCGTGATGGCTTATAGACTCACTCGGAATGAAGTATTCAGACATAATGTTCCAAACTAAAAGGGAGCCAATCGGCCCCCAAATATACTTACTTTTAGCGCTAGAAGTCAGCTTACTCGAGACCGAAATCTCGCGTCATGTTTTCTAATCTATCTTCATGCACAATGATGTTATCTTCAATACGGATACCACCGTAAGGCTTCAGTGCATCAACCTTATCCCAATTGATATACTGTTTGTTTTCTGTTTGCGCTAAATCTTCTAGCAATGAATCGATGAAGTATAACCCAGGCTCAATAGTGAACACCTGATTAGCCTCTATCTTACGAGTACAACGTAAGAACGGGTGACCTTCAGGCGGTGCTTGGTGCGTACCGGCTTCATCAGCCATGAATCCGCCCATATCATGTACCTGTAGACCAATATGGTGACCGAGACCATGAGGGAAGAAAGTGGAAGAAATCCCCTTCTCGACGATGGCCTGAGCACCAAGCTTAACAATACCAAAGTCACTCAACACTTGCGCCACACGATTATGACAATCGATATGCAGCTCACCGTATAGTTTGCCCGGTTGTAATGCTTTGCCCAATTCAATTTGGTGATCGTTCATGACTTTCACCAACTCGGCAAACTCACCTTGTTTAGCAAAATCATAAGTACGGGTAATATCTGACGCATAACCGTTAAAGTTTGCACCGGCATCAATCAGAAATGATAAGTGCTTACTCGGCGCTTTACGCTCAAAATGGGTATAGTGCAAAATCGCACAATTCTCATTCAAGGCGACAATATTGCCATATGGCGTATCGTTTTCCATATGCTGGGTTGCATTAAGATAAGCTTGTTGAATTTCAAACTCGGAGCCACCAGCAAAGAAGGCATCGCGCGCCGCCATGTGGCCAAGCACGCCAAGACGGCTTGCTTCACGTAAACATGCCATTTCATACTGAGTTTTATATGCACGATGATAATGCAAGAAGTTCATCACCGGCTCTGGATTCACTTGAGTAAAGCCCAGTGCTTGTGCAACTTCTAAATATTCACCGATATAGGCATAGTTTGCTTTGTCGTACGGTAGTAATTGTTCAACCTGATCTGGCTTAACCAGCAGTTGAATATCAAAATACTCTGCCCAAAAATCTCTCGGCTCGTCAGGCACTTTATGCCAAAAATCAACCGGACGATAAAAAATGAGTTTCGGCTTGTCACTGCCATTAACCACAATCCAGCAATGCGGATTATCGATAACAGGCAACCAAGCTTTAAATTGCGGGTTAACTTTAAACGGATAGTACATATCATCAAGGAATTGACGCTTTGCTTGCCCCGAATGGATCACAAGTCCATCCAGTCCTTCTCTTTCTACTATCGTTCTTGTACGCTGTTGCAACGTGGCAATATGCTCTGCGTATAAATTTGCTAACTTATCCATGGTGTACCCATTTTCAAAAATTCACATACTATCGAGTCTATCATAGCTGCTACCTAAAAACGACGAACTGAGTCTAAGCACCAGCCATGTGCGGTTATTTCACAATTTTCATATCCAAGATACTTGCCAATATGTTGCCATCACGACCAAGGCGGGTGTGGTAAACCTGTCGATATGCCATCACATTTTTCACGTAGTCACGTGTTTCTCGGTACGGGATCAGCTCAATCCAAAGCTCAGCAGGCATAGCCTCTGACGGCAGCCAACGTTTAATTCTATGATAGCCCGCGTTGTACGATGCTGTCGCCAAAATCTCATTTCCGGCATTTTTACGCTTCAAATACTCTAAATAACTGGTCCCCAAACGAATGTTTGTGGCCGGATGATAGAGGCGATTTTTTGCCACGCGCTTGCGGTTATTAACGTATTTGGCGGTGCTTGGCAGCAGCTGCATTAAACCGTGAGCATTCGCACTCGAGCGCGCATCCGGTGCGAAAGAGCTTTCCCGGCGAGCAATCGCAATGCTCCATGCGATATCGACTCGATTACGCTCACTATATTTAGTGAACAGATCTTTAAACGCCATCGGGAAACGCAAATCAACATAGTCCCATGCTTTGATCTGTGCAAGGGTAAAAATAGTGCTGTCGTACCAATCAAATTCAGCAGCCAATATGGATGCCGCAAGCTTTTCTTCTTTGCTTGAGGTGTTAGTAAGGTAGTTCCACTCTCGACGTGCTTGAGTATATCTTTCCAGCTCGTATAAAGCCTTTGCCCGCTTAAAGCCAGGCGCATGAGATACTCGTTCTACAATACTGGGGTCAACATTTAACGGCTCTTCATTTAGTGAGACTGGTAACCCTAACCGCGCAGCAGCCAAAAAGCCGTAGTAATCACGCTCTCGTGCTAGTTGCTGCCAAATCTCGTTAGCTTTGACCAACTCGCCACGCTTCGCGAGGCTGTATGCAAGCCAGTATTGTTGACCATTGCTTAGTTGCTCGTGGCCCACGAATAAGGCCGAAATCCCTTCCCAATCTTGCTCTTTCAGCATGTTACTCATCAGCCACTGAAGTAGCTTTTTGTCCTGCAGTGATTTAGGCACTTTATTAAGCCAAAACCGTGCGTCTTCATGGCCTTTAGACGCAAGCGCTAGAGCAAAACGATAAGCAACACTATCCTTTTGCTGCTGGGTAAAGGTAAACATATCCTGCATCTTCTGCCAGGCACGCAGCGCTAAATCTGGATCGCGCCAAACTAGGCGTCTTACACCATATACCGCAATTTCGGCTTCTTTTTCAGTGCGTTTACTAAAACGATAAAGCCCGGCAGCCGCACTCGGATCTTGGCGAACCTTTTTATAAAGCTCGGCAAGATACGCCTCATTTTTTGGTAACAGCTTCTCAAGATAGTCTAGCAGTGACGTTTGACCGGATTGCGCAGCACTGGAAATACGCTGCCAGACACGCTCAGGCGTTCTATACCCTGCCTTTTGCCATTGGCTAAAAAGGTCATCACAGGCTTTAGGCTGAGACTTTCCCACTGTCCAAATATCGGTTACCTGATCAAGAATGGCTTTTTTTGGCGCGCCTAAGTCCAACTGATACGCCAAATACGTACACTTGAGTTCAATATCGCTGGTCTCACGATAAAACTCGATGAATCGTGCTTTCTTTTTATGACGCTTTAAATAATCGAGCCAAGCGGAGCGTACTGGCCATTCTAATGGGGTGTGTTCGTATACCGTTAAAAAGTGCTGAATTTCCTGCTGGTACTTGAGTTTAGGATGACGCTTGTAAAATGCCATTTCAACGTATGGCTTAAGTGGGTGATCGAGCTGCGCTGTTGCCGCTTTAAAATTACTATAATTACCAGACCAAGCGACACGCTCAGCCTCTTTAAATTCGTCGTGAGTGCTATCGGCTGCACAGAGCCAGCTCACCATACATAAGCTGCCTGCAGCTAAGCGGGGTAACCNACCCTTTTTTATCTACCAAAAGAATACACACCTAAATTGAAATACAGCCGAATTATGCTTATCTAAAGATGGCGCTGAAGACCAAAACTCGGCTTGTCACTTGCGAGCATGCTCATAAATGACACTAAATGCGAGGTGCGTTAAGCCACCATAGCAAACCGACTCAGGTATTTCAGTAAATGTGCGGTAAATTTTTCATTGCAATTTGCCGCCAAAGGATCCACACTGATTGAAATTACAACTCATCGTACCAGTGTAAAACACGGGAGAACATGTATGTTAATCAAACGCGAGTCCTTTGTAGTTGATTTTTGCAAAGGCAATATCGCTGAGTTTAAGTTTTGCCTACCAGGCTCAGTAAACAAACTATCTCAGCAAGTACTAAAGGAAAGCCACGAAGCACTTATCGAATTGAGCCAGCGCGACGACATCGACGGCTTAATTTTTACCAGCGATAAAGACCACTTTATTGTTGGCGCTGATATTTTTGAATTCCTTCCGACTTTCCAACGCCCAGAAGAAGAACTTGTTGGTTGGATTAAAACCGCAACCGATGTCTTCGACGCAATAGAAGATTTACCTTTCCCTACTCTATCGGCAGTAAATGGCCTTGCGCTTGGCGGTGGTTGCGAGTGGTTGCTGGCCACGGATTACCGTATTGCAACTGACAACGCAAAAATTGGCCTACCAGAAGTTAAGCTTGGCATTATGCCGGGCTTTGGTGGTACCGTAAGACTTCCTCGCTTAATCGGCGCTGACAACGCAATGACGTGGATCACCACAGGTCAAGAAAACCGAGCGAATGACGCACTAAAAGTGGGTGCGGTTGACGGTGTAGTAGCTGCTGACAAACTCATGGCTGCCGCTATTCGTACCTTGGAGCAAGCCATTGCAGGTAAATTGGATTGGCGCGCGAAACGCCAAATCAAGCTTGACCCATTGAAGATGAATCGTGTTGAACAAGGTATGAGCTTTGGTATGGCTGAAGGCTTAGTCATGGCGAAAACCAAAGGTCATTACCCTGCACCAATGATGGCGGTACAAACGCTTAAAGCAGCAGCTAACCTTAGCCGCAGCGAAGCGATGGCACTCGAAAACCAAAACTTTGCTAAGCTTGCCAAAACGGCAGAAGCCGCAGCGCAAACCGGTATTTTCTTAGCGGATCAATACATCAAAACGGTTGCCAAGAAGCAAGCGAAGCAAAGCAACACCGAGATTAAGCAAGCGGCTGTGCTAGGTGCTGGAATTATGGGTGGCGGTATCGCTTACCAGTCAGCATACAAAGGCACACCTATCGTCATGAAAGACATCCAGCAAGGTGCCCTAGACCTTGGTATGGGCGAAGCTGCAAAACTACTCGGTAAGAAAGTACAGCGCGGCCACATGTCGATGGATAAAATGATTGCCACTTTAGGTAAAATCAAACCAACGCTTAACGACCAAGACTTGCAAGGCTCAGATATTATTGTTGAAGCCGTTGTTGAGAATCCAAAGATCAAAAAATCGGTCTTGGCGAGTCTTGAATCGCAACTGCCTGAGGGCACAATTCTCACATCAAACACATCGACTATTCGTATTGATGAGTTAGCAACCGCACTTGAGAAGCCAGAAAACTTCTGTGGCATGCACTTCTTTAACCCAGTGCCAAAGATGCCATTAGTAGAAATCATTCGCGGCGAACAAACATCGGATGAAACCGTTGCCGCAGTGGTAGATTATGCCTTAAAGCTTGGCAAGTCCCCTATCGTTGTTAACGATTGCCCAGGTTTCTTCGTGAACCGCGTCCTATTCCCTTACTTTGCTGGCTTCAGCCAACTTGTTGTAGAAGGTGCTGACTTCGCAAAAGTAGATAAGGTTATGGAAAATGTCTTCGGCTGGCCAATGGGCCCTGCGTACCTACTAGACGTAGTGGGTATCGATACGGCAAACCATTGTACTGGCGTAATGGCTGATGGCTTCCCTACTCGCATGGCACGTAAAGACAAAGACCCTGTCGCTGTACTTGCGGCTGCCGAACGCTTTGGTCAGAAAAACCAAAAAGGCTTCTACCAATACGCACCAGATCGCAAAGGTCGCCTGAAGAAGAGTAAAGACGACAGCGCGCTTGAGCTGCTGAGCGGTATTTGTGACGCACCAACTGAATTTGATAAACAAACGATTATTGAGCGTTGTATGGTGCCAATGATCAACGAAGTATTACTGTGTCTGCAAGAAAACATTGTTGCTTCACCGCAAGAAGCAGACATGGCACTGATCTACGGTATCGGCTTCCCTCCATTCAGAGGTGGTGTATTCCGCTATCTAGACCAAATAGGCCTCGCAAACTTTGTAGCAATGGCTGACAAGTACGCTCACCTTGGTGAAATTTATCAAGTTTCTGAGCAAACTAGACAGTGGGCAGATGAAGGTAAAGTGTTCTATCAAGTGGAGGGCCAGTAACATGGAAAACGCGGTAATCGTAGATTGTATTCGTACCCCAATGGGCCGTTCAAAAGGCGGTGTATTTAAGCATAAACGTGCCGAAGACCTCAGCGCACATTTGATGAAGGGCCTACTTGAGCGTAATCCTCAAGTAGCACCAGACTCAATTGATGATATTTACTGGGGCTGTGTACAGCAAACGTTAGAGCAAGGCTTTAACGTTGGTCGTAACGCTGCTCTTTTAGCTGGCATTCCTCACACCGTACCTGCGGTAACGGTTAACCGTCTATGCGGTTCATCAATGCAAGCATTACATGACGCAGCTCGCGCTATCATGACCGGTGCTGGTGACACTTACCTTATCGGTGGTGTTGAACACATGGGTCACGTACCAATGACACATGGTAATGACTTTCACCCAGGCCTTGCGACATCTGTAGCACAAGCTGCCGGTGTGATGGGGTTAACAGCTGAGTACTTAGCGCTGATGCACGGTATCAGTCGTGAGCAGCAAGATGAATTTGCCGTACGTTCTCACCAACGCGCACATGCCGCAACCCTTGAAGGGCGTTTCGCAAAAGAAATCCTACCAATGGAAGGCCATGATGCCGATGGTACACCTGTACTTGTCGAGCATGACGAAGTTATCCGTCCAGAGACAAGCTTAGAAGGTCTAGGACAGCTACGCCCTGTATTTAACCCAGCATCGGGGACGGTAACTGCAGGCACCTCTTCAGCGCTTTCTGACGGTGCTTCTGCTATGTTGGTCATGAGCGAGTCTAAGGCAAGAGAACTCGGCCTTCCAATTCGTGCTCGTGTGAAGTCAATGGCAGTAGCAGGTTGCGATCCTTCCATCATGGGTTACGGTCCAGTTCCGGCATCACAAAAAGCCTTGAAGCAAGCGGGCATTACTATTGATGATATTGATGTTGCTGAACTAAACGAAGCCTTTGCAGCGCAATCACTACCAGTGCTAAAA
Organism: Pseudoalteromonas sp. HM-SA03; assembly: GCF_002289345.1. Taxonomy (GTDB): domain Bacteria; phylum Pseudomonadota; class Gammaproteobacteria; order Enterobacterales; family Alteromonadaceae; genus Pseudoalteromonas. Next base: position 23,711 of record NZ_NSDG01000106.1, read on the forward strand.
GACCTAGGTCTACTAGACAAGGTAGATGAGAAAGTAAACCTCAACGGTGGTGCAATTGCACTCGGTCACCCACTAGGTTGCTCAGGTTCACGTATTAGCACAACGCTTATCAACCTAATGGAAGAGAAAGACGCAAAGTATGGTCTTGCAACTATGTGTATTGGTTTAGGCCAAGGTATTGCTACCGTATTCGAGCGCGTAGATAACTAATTCCAACCAGCTGGTACTGGGCTTTTGTAAGACAATACCAGCACACAACTTCAACTTGGTGACCAAGGCAAAACGGCACAGCTGTTTTGCCTTTTTTATTACCTGCATTTACCTCACCTCGGTTGGCTAAGGCATGATTATCCAAACTTGAGCTTACTTACAACATGCGGTTAAAATAGCGGTTTTCGTCACTAACAAGGCCACCCACAATGAGTTTTGATAATACCGACCATACCTTAGATGCAGTAGGTTTACGTTGTCCGGAACCGGTAATGATGATTAGAGGCATGGTGAGACGGATGAACTTAGGTGAGACGTTGTTAGTTATCGCAGATGATCCCTCAACGACAAGAGACATTCCGAGCTTCTGTGAATTTATGGATCATACTTTGGTTGCCAAAGCGGTGGCTGAATCTCCATACAAATATGTGATTAAGAAAGGTCAGTGATCCCCTCATTAACACTCTGTTTGAACTCATGAGCCATAGACAATAAAAAAGCGGCACCTGCCGCTCATTTAAGATTTTACAATCACCACCTTTGGTGAGCGAGGATTACGATAATCTAAGCGGATTTCGTACCAACCTTTTTTACTTGGCTTGAAGCTAAAGTAGTTATACACCGTGTTACAATCCGCGACCAGCGGTTGCCCTAGCGTTAACTGCCCTTCACTCTTATAGCCACAGTTGTAGCCTTCACTCCATTGCTCATCAGCAATTTTAAATTCATACACTTTACCTGGGCTCATGAATCTTGCTTTTGTTGCGTAGATCCCCGGTTGTGTTTCTTCAAGGCGATACTGAGGTTCAGCATCCCACAGAGTGAAGTCACCGCGTAAATACATTGTCTTATCCAACTCACCAGCAACAACCGGTGAAGTTGAAGTCGTTGGCAATTGAAAGTTACTACTACAAGCGGTAAGTGCTAATAGCAAAATCGCCATTGCCCCTTGTTTTTTTATCATAGCTAGACTGCCTTTTACTTGCTTTTACCAATCAGCAAAAAGCCAGCTGTTGCTGGCTTTTGTATCAGCAATTAGTTTTGTAACACTGAAATATCTGCGGTATTAAGGAATAGCTTACTCAACTGACCAAGTAGCGCTAAACGATTGGCTTTAACCGCCTCATCGTCCGCCATTACCATAACATTATCAAAGAAGTTATCTACTGCTTCACGTAAACTTGCTAAACGCGTCAGTGCAGTTTGATAATCGCCTTCAGCGTAAACAGGTGCAAGCTCAGCAGTTAACGCAGCAACTTGTGCAGCCAATGTTTGCTCAGCTTCTTCTTGCAGGAGTGAACTCTCCACCGCAGCTTCTGACGCGACGTTATTCTTCGCTAAAATGTTGTTTACACGCTTATTGGCAGCAGCTAACGCTTCGGCTTCCGCCAACGTTCTAAAGTGACTAACCGCTTTTACTCGGCGATCAAAATCAACTGGGCTCGTTGGACGTCTTGCAAGTACTGCTTGGATCACATCCACGCTGATACCTTCGTCTTGGTACCAGGCACGGAAACGACCTAACATAAACTCAACCACTTCATCGGCAACATTTGCATTGCTTAGCTTATCACCGAATAACGTCATTGCTTTGGCAACGATATCCTGAATGTCTAATGGTAGTTCTTTTTCTACCATAATACGCAATGCGCCGATGGCAGCACGACGAAGTGCAAACGGGTCTTTATCGCCTTTTGGTGTCTGGCCGATACCAAAAATGCCAACCAGAGTATCAAACTTATCCGCAAGCGCCACAGCAAAACTGATTGGGTTAGACGGTAGATTATCACCGGCAAAACGCGGCATATATTGCTCATTTTGTGCTAGTGCGACTTCTTCTGCTTCGCCATCAATGCGTGCGTAATGCATACCCATCACGCCCTGAACGTCAGTAAATTCCATGACCATTTCAGTCATTAAATCCGTTTTACTTAGTAAACCGGCACGCTCTGCCAATGCCTTATCAGCACCAAGCTGCTCCGCAATAAAACCAGCGAGCGTAGAGATACGCTCTGACTTGTCTTTTAGTGTGCCAAGCTGCTTCTGAAATAACACTGAATCAAGTGACTCAAGACGACTTTCCAGCGTTTTCTTCTTATCCGTTTCAAAGAAGAACTGAGCATCTGCCAGACGTGGACGAACCACTTTCTCGTTACCCGAGATCACTACGCTCGGATCTTTACTTTCAATGTTAGAAACAAACAAGAACTTGTTGATCAAGTTGCCTTGCTTATCTAACAGTGGAAAGTATTTTTGGTCGTCTTTCATGGTGTAGATAAGTGCTTCATCAGGCACTTGCAAGAAGGCTTCTTCAAAAGATGCAACTAAAGTTACTGGCCATTCGACTAGTGATGTAACTTCTTCAAGCAGGTCTTCATCCATCGCTACTTGCGCGCCGAGCTTTTCAGCTTCAGCTTCAATTTGGCCTCGAATTAACGCTTTGCGTGCTTCATAATCCGCAATAACGTATGCGCCTTTTAGCACTGCATGGCTATCATCAGCATGTTCAACACGAACACGCTCAGGGTGATGAAAACGATGTCCCTGCAGCTCATTGCTGATAGCTTTACCTAGCACTTCACCTTCAACTTGTTGACTACCAAGTAGTGCAGCCACGGTATGAACTGGACGGATAAATTGCGTCTTGTTCGCACCCCAGCGCATCGGCTTTGGAATAGGTAACTTAGCCAGTGCTTTGTTGATCACATCGCTTAGTAACGCTAAGGTCTGTTGCCCCTCTACTTTCGCTTTGTGTAGCAGCCATGTACCCTTGTCAGTTTCTAAACGCTCAGCATCATTAATATCAATACCACAACCACGAGCCCAACCTAGCGCCGCTTTAGTCGCGTTACCATCCGCGTCAAATGCCGCCTGAATAGCTGGACCACGCTTTTCAACCACTTTATCGGCCTGTTGCGTTTGCAATGCTTTAACTTGAATGCCTAAGCGACGAGGTGATGCATACCAGCTCACGCCTTCATGGCTAAGCTCTAATGCTTCAAGTTCTTGCCTAGTATTTTCTGCGAATGACTCAGCAAGGTTGCGTAACGCCTTTGGTGGTAGCTCTTCGGTACCAATTTCTACGAGTAAGTTTTCAATCGACATTATTTATCCTTACAAAGCGGGAAGCCAAGTGCTTCACGTGCTTCATAGTAAGCCTGCGCACAGGCTTTTGATAAAGCACGAACTCTTAATATATAGCGCTGACGCTCAGTTACTGAGATAGCGTGACGTGCGTCTAACAGGTTAAATGCATGAGATGCCTTCATTACCTGCTCATAAGCAGGTAGAGGAAGCCCTGATTCGATTAGCTTTTCACTTTCTTTTTCACACTGATCAAACTGCTTAAATAATGCCTCTACATCCGCATATTCAAAGTTATATGTCGACTGTTCTATCTCGTTTTGCATGAACACGTCACCATAAGTTACGCGCCCCATTGGACCATCTGTCCAAACGAGATCATAAATGCTATCTACACCTTGTATATACATCGCAAGGCGCTCTAAACCATAAGTAATTTCACCCGTTACCGGTGAGCATTCAATACCGCCAACTTGCTGGAAGTAAGTAAACTGAGTCACTTCCATGCCATTCAACCATACTTCCCAACCTAATCCCCAAGCACCTAGTGTTGGTGATTCCCAGTTGTCTTCAACAAAGCGCACTTCGTGCGTTAATGTATCAATGCCCAGCGCTTCTAGAGAGCCTAAGTAGAGCTCCTGAATATTCTCAGGCGATGGCTTCAATACAACTTGGAATTGGTAGTAATGCTGAAGACGGTTAGGGTTTTCACCATAGCGACCATCCGTCGGGCGGCGACAAGGTTGTACGTATGCGCTCGACATTGGCTCAGGACCAATGGACTTAAGGAAGGTCATCGGGTGGAATGTACCCGCACCAACTTCCATATCTAAAGGTTGAGCTACAACACAGCCTTGCTGCGCCCAGTAATCCTGTAAAGCCAGGATCAAACCTTGGAAGGTTTTGATATCGTATTTTTGCATAGTTGGCTTATTTTTATCTGGTACTTATCGTATGTAAACGCCTTCAGTAATTTGGCGCTCACGCTAGATTCAATGATTGAAAATTATGCTCAGTATACCGCGAGCGCAGGAGGGTTTTAAGCTTTAAAGCATAAAAAAAGGAGGGAAAATCCCTCCTTTTTACTAGATGTGTGAGATCTCATCATTCATGAAAATGAGATCTCCGCACCCTCGCACCACTTCACGGATTATGAGAACAGTATAAAGCAACTCTTTCTCACAATCTTTGAGAATTTCAACCCAGATTATCATCATTCATGAAAATTCCCTACCTTTCCAGTCACGAAGCAAAATGTAGCTTTTCTACTTATCATCAAGCATGCCGATATTATTCACAATTTGCCAAAAGCGGATAATGCTGCCTACTGGCTCATCAAAATTAAACCATTGTTTTATTTATAATTTATATACACAGCAATCGTCTACTTGCGTGACCTCATAATTTGGGCCAGTAATTAGTTTCATACTAAGTAGCGCTATAAGCCTTGGTGTACGTGTTGTAAATTTGAGTATAGAAAAATAGAGGTTCACACTATTTTAACTTTGATCAATTGAAAACTAATAAAAACTTTGTGGTATATGGGATACAGCTCAATCTTTAGATATCATATGCGAAGTAAGGCAACTCTTGTGCTGGAAATAAATTGCTAATTATAAACCCAAAAAGAATCAATGAATCGATTGAAGTGAGGCCTGATTGGTACAATTACTATGCTGGCTATTCTCATACATTTACTCAAAGCATAATTACGTCATGTAAACTAAACAATGACTCTGTAATCCTCGACCCTTGGAACGGTGGAGGTACTACAACATTGATGGCCTCAATTGAAGGGATAAGGTCAATTGGTATTGATTTGAACCCTGCGATGAAAGTCATCGCTATGGCGAAACAATCAACGGTTGAAGATATTGAGTCTATTCGACAAAAGATAAAAAAAATCAGATCTAATATTAAAGTGGAACACGTAAAGAACGATCCTTTAACTATTTGGCTTGATGACGAGTCAGCTTTGCTTATTAGAAAAATTGAAAAGGTTATACTTTGTGGTCGTTACTACAACAACACTCAAGAGAAAGTAGACTCATTGCAGCCATATCAATGCCTCATGTACACAGCCTTATTCAATACTGTTAGGCAGTTTTTAAAGCCTTTTATTCCATCAAACCCAACATGGATAAAGAGGCCTAAATCTGCAGATAAAAAATTAACACTTTATTGGCCTGAGTTGAGAAGCTTATACGTATCAAATCTTTCTAAAATGTTTAATAGCATTGACATGGTTCGGCATGACAGGAAATGTCCGTTAGCGCAGATAAATATTGGTTCTTCCACAAACTTGCAGTTAGGTACTGAGTCTGTTGATTTGGTTCTTACATCCCCTCCCTACTGTACAAGAATCGATTATGGAGTGGCAACAATGCCAGAGCTTTCTATAATTGCGACTAACGGTAAATCTGAGATTAAACATATTCGCCGAAGTCTAATGGGAACCACTACTGTTCCCAAAAGTATTGATACAATTCCATCCAATTTAGGGAAAGAATGTCAAACGTTTTTACGTAATGTATATAAACATCCTTCTAAGGCATCCCAAACGTATTACTTCAAGAACCTTTTACAGTATTTTAAATCATTGCAGTTGTCTTTAGAGCAAATATATAGAGTAATAAAACCTAACGGCAGGTTCATTTGTGTAGTTCAAGACTCTTACTACAAAGATGTTCATTGTAATTTACCTAAAATCATAGGCCAAATGTCTCAAAATCATGGATTTATTATTGAGGATGTAGTTGAGTTTGAAAGTAGGCAAAATATGGCAAATTTAAATCAAAAAAGTAAGCTGTACCGGGCCAAAAATACAGCTTATGAAACAGTGATCGTTTTTAAAAAGGATTAGTACAAGCTATGGCAAATGAAAAACTAATATTATCATTAGAGGAAAATGTTGAAAAAGTTCACACACAAAGTCTAGACATATCATTTAACGAACTTCTTGATATGTATACCGATGGTGAACTAGATATTAATCCAGATTATCAGCGCCTTTTCCGATGGTCGCCTGGAGCCCAGTCTAGATTCATAGAGTCTCTTTTGCTTGAAATGCCTGTTCCTCCAATTTATGTCGTTGAAACAGATAATGGTTCTTATCAACTAATTGATGGGCTGCAAAGGTTTTCATCATACCTACACCTCCGAGGTCAACTAACCGCAGATCATTTAACTCCTCCAATAAATAAAGGTGACTTCCTAGAATTACAAGAGTGTGACATTGTGAATGAGTTGAATACGTTGAAATTCGACCAACTCCCAACGTCACTTAAAATACGTTTAAAGCGGGCTTTTGTCAGAGTAGAAGTTGTAAGAAAAGGTAGTGATAACAAGTTTAGATATCATATGTTTAAGCGACTTAATACAGGAGGAGAAGCTCTCACCAATCAGCAACTAAGAAATTGCACAATAAGAATGTTAGACCCAACATTTATTGACTTTGTAATAAGAAAAAGCAAAGACAATGAAGACTACAAAGCTTGTATACACAACATTTCACCTCAGCAAAAACTGGGATCATTTGACCAAGAGTTAGTTTTACGATTCTTCTCTCTGAAGAATTATAAAGATAAATTTACTCATGATGTTGCAGACTTTTTAACTGAATATATGGAGAATGTCTCTGACCCTGAAAATCTAGATGTTCAGTTTGATTATGCACAAGAAGAAGCTATATTTGACAAAACTTTTAAAATACTCAATAAGTGCCTACAGCAAAAAGCTTTTGGCCGAGTTGGAGAGAATGGAGTTCAATCAAATTTCTCTGTCTATCATTTTGAAGCTATATGTATAGGATTACAATCCGTGGTAGACCGCATAGAACCCTCTGACGACACACAAATTGAGAAACTTAAAGCAAAGCTCATTGACATTAAATCTTCAGGTGAGTTCAAAGAGGTAACCACCGGAGGCGGAAAAAACTCTCCAGGACCGTTAATGAAAAGAATACAAATAGTTATTGATAGACTAAGTGAGCTACAGCTATGAGTTTGGTAACTTTTCAAGAGCAACTCGAAAGTGAAAGGGAGTGGCGAGAAGAAGAGATTCGTTTTCTTAATAATATTCAAAGGAACATGCCACCTGATGAAAGAGTGAAGATTAGAAGGTCAATATTGTGCCTAATATATGCCCACATAGAAGGGTTTGTGCAATTTTCTTTTTCTTTATATATCGATGAAATTAATAAACTCAATCTAAAGTGCTCAGAGGTAAAACCAGTCATTGCTGCTGCAACTTTGCATAGGGAGTTTTTAGCTCTTCATAATAAAGATAAAAAAAGTCGCATTTTTAAAAGCACTCTACCAGATGACTCCCACTTACATAAATTATCTAGACAAGTAGATTTTGTTGGCAGTCTCTCTATCATTCAGGAACAAAATGTAGCTATACCTGATGGGTATGTAAATACAGAAAATAATGTAGGCCAGCAAGTGCTGGAAAAACTACTCTATCAAGTTGGTTTAGAATACCAAGACTTAAAAGATATTTATGCTCCTTTAAATAGACTTTTAAATGTAAGGAATGACATATCTCACGGAAAAAGAAAAATTGGTATTGACGATAAAGATTATTCTGAGTTTATCAATTGTTGTACCGCGGTAATTAGTAGCATTTCAAGAAGGCTAACAACCGCCTATGGCAGAAACGAATATTTGAATGCTGTTTAGGTGTAAGGAAGCCAGATTAGACTCAGGCCTTTTCCTACCGCACAAAAGCCAAGGCTAGATATTCATTTAAAACTGAACTAGTGAAGCGAAAAAATATGCGTAAAGAGGGAAGATGTGATCGAACTTGCTTGAACATATTGAAGTTTTGTGGTCATCAACCCTTTAAGAGTTGGAAGCCCGATATAAATCGGCAAACTAGGTGTCTAAGAATTCAGTGTAAGATCATGTCAACCTTCAACCCAGTGTAACTATCTGTTACACTGTATTTCAGATAATTTGTTGATCGTACAATCTCTGTAAAGAATGTCCACTTTCCGAAGAGTCAAAAACCCACTATACTTCAGTGATATCAAACACACCCAATAGTGTTAACTAAGATTCTATGGCTACATTAAACGAAATTGCACTAGCATTCGCCATCGGCTTTCCTTTACTGTCACTGCTGGTATTGCTCTTTGCATATCACTTTGAAAAGTGGCTTTCCAATAAATCCAAATAGTCTTACGAGCAAACGCCTAAAAACCATCTAGATAAGCCCAATCTGAGTCATTGTTTATATGCTCTTTGAGAAATGCCAGATTCTTCAGTTGACTCCTGAAATAAATTTTTTGTTTAAACTGAATGTTGCCAGCATTTAGGCATAAGACACCCTCAGCTTTCAGGTAGCTACTCAGCACGCCAGAACTTATACCTGCTGCAGCAGTAACCTTAGACAGAACAGCGTATTTACGGAGGAAATTCTCAATGTTGCTCCTGCGAATTATACGTGTATTTTTAACCTTCCCCCTCTCACTTGAAAGTAGTAAGCGTCGCCTGAACCCCACCTAGCTACTGAATACGCTCAGCCTATAAAGTACAGCTCTGACCTCAAT
>NZ_NSDG01000107.1:0-17727 GCF_002289345.1 Pseudoalteromonas sp. HM-SA03
ACGCGAAACAATACACCGTAGCAGCGACTTTATGTCGCGAAGAAACACATCGTAGCAGCGACTTTATGTCGTGAAGAAACATGTCGCGACCAACAATAAAAAAGCGGCCAATAGGCCGCAGTTAGGAAGTGAATTGGTAGTAGTCTATTAAAATAATAAAACCCTAAAACACGTACTTCACTGAAAGTTGCAGTCTGTCTAAATCACCTTCGAGGCCACTTTCTGTTTCCCGAGTACCCATCTTATATTCAGCACCAAAGGTAAGTTTTTTCACGGGTGAATAAAGTAGGTTTGCGCTGTAACTCATACTTGATTTTGTCGGATCGCCAGTCACCGCCAGCAAATCGCTTTCGTTATCAGCATTAAAGAAAGAGTATAAGAATGTTGAACGGAACTGATCATTCCAGCTATGTTGATAAGCAATAAAGCCCGACGTCGAGTCAATTGCATGTAACGAGTTACCGTCGTATACCGCGCCATTAGCAACGTTTAGGCCTACGTAACGACCAAGCCCTTGACCTTGGGTCAGCATAAACTTCAAGTTATTGTCACCGAAATTAACACGACCAGATGCACTGACCCCAAATGAGCTTTCAGACTCATCAGCTCCACCGACTTTATAGGTAATTTGGCGCGCAAGTGCCGCTACCGCAATATGACCCCAATCAGCATTGTGTGTGTAACGTGCAGTGAAATCAGGCATGCTAGCGTCATCAGTGACGACACGGCCACTATCTGCAGTGGTAACCGTGCTTTCTGGGTTTTCAATAGAGAAAGACCAGTTTCCCGTGGTGTATTTAGCCATGGCTTGGCGTACGAAAACGGTGCCTTCAGCTGGGCCGACGAAGTCTAAAGTCTCTGGTAGTGCACTAACATTTTGAAAGTTTGACCAAGCCTGACCGAATAAGAAGCCCTTGTAGCTCACAAAGGCTTGGCGAATACGAGGTGTGTAGGAGTTACTAACACGCTCATTTCCTCCCGTTGTAGAAATAAAGTCTAGCTCGATTTTAGTCTTGATACTGCTGCCATCATCAAGCTTAGTATCGGTCCCGAAGCTAAAGCGAGATTGACGTGCGTGCATATCGAAAAGAGCATCGCTATCAGAGTTAACCCCGACAGGAGTCGTACCAGGAACGTAAAAATCTCGGCCTATATTTTGCGCACCCAACGCGCCGTCAGAAAAATCACTCCAAATGGCATCAAGCTTGATATAACCACCATAGTTAACTTTAGTATCACCAATCTCAGCCGCAGTGGCAGGGAGAGCGCAGAGACTACTGATAGCAACTGCGAGCAGTTTTTTATTAATGTTATTCGTTGTCATAATCCAGTTCCTCAATAGCTGTGCTTTGCAGTTGGCAGCAGCTGACATTCATTTTAATCATCACTAACTGTTGTTTAAGGTTGGTTTTTACTCAATTACCTATTGGTCTATTAGACTAAGGTGGCATACGGTAAATGAGTGGAGGATAACGCGATCATAACGTTTGTATTAAATTAGGTACATTCGGTAAGTTGTATGAAACTTTTACGTTTGCAGGTGTTCTACAACTAAGGTCTAATACTTAAACACCCAAGGCTGGGTGATCCTTAGGAAAAGCGTGTCTAGCAGACCTAGACCTCTAAATATAATGGAGATGACTATGTCACAGAGCATTTATCCAGTTCCTGAAAAAATCAAGAACGCAGCATTAATCAACGACGAGCAATATCAAGAACTATATCAAAAGTCGGTTGGTGACCCCGCAGAGTTTTGGAAAGAGCACGGTCAACGTTTAGATTGGTTCAAACCCTATAGTAAAGTTAAAAATACCTCATTCGACAAAGGCCATATCAATATTAAATGGTATGAAGACGGCGTACTAAATGCCTCTTATAATTGTATCGATAGACACCTAGAAAAGCGCGCCGATAAGGTTGCATTGATTTGGGAAGGTGATAACCCAGAACAAACAGAAAATATTACCTACCAACAGTTACACGATGAAGTTGCAAAGTTTGCCAATGGCCTTAAGAGCCTAGGAGTTGCAAAAGGTGACCGCGTCGCTATCTACATGCCGATGACTCCCCAAGCGATTTATGCCATGCAGGCCTGTGCAAGAATTGGTGCTATCCATTCCGTTGTGTTTGGGGGCTTTTCACCTTCAGCGATTGCAGATCGCATTAAAGATTCTGGTGCCAAAGTTGTTATCACTTCAGATGAAGGTCGTCGTGGTGGTAATTGTGTGCCGCTTAAGGCAAATGTTGATGAAGCGGTAGCGCAGGCTGGCGTCACCACTATCGAGCATGTGGTTGTACACCAATTAACAGGTGGCGATGTTGAATGGAATGCTCACGATGTATGGTGGCATGAATTAGTTGCTGATAAACCTGCTGAATGTGAACCTGAAATGATGAATGCGGAAGATCCGCTCTTTATTCTTTATACCTCTGGCTCTACCGGCCAGCCGAAAGGGGTAGTTCATACGACGGGTGGATACCTAGTGTATGCATCAATGACCCATGAGTATGTATTCGACCTTCAAGAAGATGATATTTACTGGTGTAGCGCGGATGTGGGTTGGATCACGGGTCATAGTTATATTGCTTATGGTCCACTTGTGAATGGTTGTACTCAAGTTGTATTCGAAGGCGTGCCAACTTATCCAACGTCTGGTCGCATGGGTGAAATCGTTGATAAACATGGCGTTACTCTTCTTTATACTGCGCCTACTGCGATCCGTGCTTTGATGGCGAAAGGTGACGAGCCGACTGCAAGTTCTAAGCGAGATAGCTTACGTATTTTGGGTTCGGTCGGTGAGCCAATTAATCCAGAGGCTTGGTCTTGGTATTACGAGCAAATTGGTAATAGCGATTGTCCTATCGTCGATACTTGGTGGCAAACCGAAACGGGTGGCATCATGATCACGCCACTACCTGGCGCTACCGCACTTAAACCAGGTTCTGCGACCCGTCCATTCTTTGGTATTGCTCCTGCACTATTTGATGCCGAAGGCAATACGCTGACAGGCGCGACCGAAGGTAATCTGGTGATTTTGGATAGCTGGCCTTCACAAGCCCGTACGGTTTATGGCGACCATGAGCGCTTTGAACAAACATACTTCTCGGCTTATCCGGGCGTTTACTTTACGGGTGATGGTTGTCGCCGTGATGAAGATGGTTACTACTGGATCACAGGTCGCGTGGATGACGTACTTAACGTTTCAGGTCACCGCCTCGGTACTGCTGAAATCGAAAGTGCCTTGGTCGCTCACGAAGCAGTTGCTGAAGCGGCTGTGGTAGGCTATCCACATGATATTAAAGGCCAAGGGATCTATGTCTATATTACACCAAATGAAGGGGTAACGGTATCTGACGAGTTAACCAAAGAGGTGAGAAATTGGGTGCGTAAAGAGCTAAGCCCAATTGCAACCCCTGACATGATCCAATGGTCTCCAGGTTTACCTAAAACCCGCTCTGGTAAAATCATGCGCCGGATTTTGCGTAAGATTGCAGCTAACGAGTATCAACAGTTAGGAGATACTTCTACACTTGCCGATCCAAGTGTGGTTGATGAATTAATCGAGAATAGATTGAATCGTTAACTGAATAACTTGAATTGCGACCTAATATAAACATACTATAACGGCTGTTATCTTTACGATAACAGCCGATTTTTTAGGAGCATAGCATGTATCAGTTTTTAATCGCGGATGATCATCCTCTATTTCGAGAGGCGCTTAAGGGGGCTCTAAAAGCGCAGTTTGAAGGACTAGAGGTATTCGAATCTGAAAACTTTGACACTACGCTCTCGGTCTTACAACAACAAGAAGAACTAGACCTACTCTTGCTCGATTTACATATGCCGGGCAATGGTGATTTATATGGACTAATTCGGATCCGTGAGGATCACCCAAGTCTTCCAGTTGTTGTGGTTTCGGGAAGCGAAGATCTTTCTATCATCTCTAAAGTGATGGGATACGGCGCGATGGGTTTTATCCCAAAAGCGGCGTCAGTAGAACAAATTACCGAAGCCATAGAGCAAGTGCTCGAAGGTGACACGTGGTTGCCTGAAGGCATAAAAGACAAAGTGGCTGAACTTGAAGGGGAAGACAAAGAGCTTGCTCAGCAAGTGGCCTCGCTCACACCGCAACAATATAAAGTGCTGCAATATTTACACGAAGGCTTGCTGAATAAGCAAATTGCCTACGAGCTAAATATTTCAGAGGCAACGGTGAAAGCACATATCACCGCTATCTTCAGAAAGTTAGGTGTCTATAACCGTACTCAAGCCGTATTGATTGCTTCAAAACTACAACTAGAACCTATCGAAGCGAATGACTAACTTCGCATCATTGCTTGCAAGGTGCTTACCTTGCAAGCAGCACTGCTTTAGCTTAACTCTTTAAACGCCTGACTTAGTCCCTCTATTGTTAGCGGATACATTCGGTCTTGCATTAATTGATTTATTAGCTCTATCGAATGGTAATAAGGCCAATAGCTTTGCGGCTGAGGGTTAAGCCAAGCCACCTTACTAAAGTGATTGGTTAAACGATTCAGCCAAGTAGCACCTGCTTCTTGATTCCAATGCTCTACGCTACCTCCGGGATAGGTGATTTCATAGGGGCCCATTGTCGCGTCACCAACAAATATTAGTCGATAGTCTGAACCGTAACGGTTAATTAGCTGATAAGTATCAAGCAATTCGCTGTCACGACGGTCATTATCGTGCCAAACATGTTCGTACACACAATTATGAAAGTAAAAAAACTCAAGGTGCTTAAATTCACTGTGTGCGGCACTGAATAGTTGTTCGCAAAGCTGGATATGGTCATCCATAGAGCCGCCAATATCAAACAGCATCAATACCTTCACTGAGTTATGTCGCTCAGGAGCCATTTTCACATCCAACATGCCGCCTTGTCTTGCGGTAGCGCGAATGGTTTCATTAAGATCGAGCTGATCGCTTGCTCCGCTGCGCGCAAATTTACGCAATTGCTTGAGTGCAAGCTTAATATTGCGGCTGCTGATGTCGGTATTACTGTCGAGATTGCGATACTGCCGTTTATCCCATACTTTTACTGCTCTGCGATGGCGATTTCCGTCTTGGCCAATGCGGATCCCTTCAGGATTATAGCCGTAAGCGCCAAAAGGTGAAGTGCCACCTGTACCAACCCATTTATTGCCACCTGCGTGGCGTTTTTGTTGCTCTGCCAAGCGTGCTTTTAACGTTTCAAGGAGCTTATCGAGTCCACCCATAGCGTTCAGTTTGGCTTTTTCTTCTTCAGACAGCGATTTCTCAAACTCTTTACGCAACCAATCCTCAGGCAATTGCTGCTGTTGAAGTTGTGAGAAGAGATCAATTGACTCTATTCCCTCAAAGTAATCAGCAAACGCACGGTCGAATTTATCAAACAAGGTTTCATCTTTCACGAAGATGGTTTTTGCCAAAAAGTAAAAGCTGTCCAGATCGGCAAAGCAAACTTCTTTATCCAGCGCCTCTAAACAGTCTAGTAATTCGCGCAGGCTCGCTTTGATACCGTAACGTCTAAGCGTGAGTACAAAATCGATGAGCATGATCAGCGGCGGCTCATAAAGGCGAGTTTCTCAACCAAAGAAACATCTTGCTCGTTTTTAAGTAGCGCACCAAATAACGGCATTAGGCCACCTTGGTTAGATTTGTCATGCAACGCGTCAGGGGAAATATCTTCCGCTAATAGTAGTTTTAGCCAGTCCAGTAATTCACTCGTGCTTGGCTTTTTCTTTAGGTTTGGTGTGTCGCGTAATTGGAAAAAGCTTTCGAGTGCTCGTTGTACTAAATTTGCTTTAATATGTGGAAAATGCACGTCTACAATCTGCTGCATCTCTTCTTTGCTCGGAAAGTCGATGTAGTGGAAAAAGCAGCGGCGTAAAAATGCATCTGGTAGCTCTTTTTCATTGTTTGAAGTGATAATAACGATGGGGCGCACCTTTGCCTTTACTTGCTCGTTAGTTTCGTAGACATGAAACTCCATTTTATCGAGTTCTAACAGTAGATCATTGGGAAACTCAATATCGGCTTTGTCGATTTCATCAATCAGCAGAACGGGGCGTTTTGTGGCGGTAAAGGCCTGCCACAGCTTACCTTTGATGATGTAATTGCCAACGTCATTAACGCGAGGATCGCCAAGTTGACTGTCGCGTAAACGCGAGACCGCATCGTATTCGTACAGGCCTTGCTGGGCTTTGGTTGTTGACTTTATATGCCATTGGATCAGTTCGGTATCTAAACTTTTTGCCAATTCTTCGGCGAGTAAGGTCTTGCCTGTACCAGGTTCACCTTTAATTAGGAGTGGTTTTTCTAAAACGATGGCCGCATTCACGGCCTGTTGTAGTGCAGAGGTAGCAATATATTGATCAGTACCTTTAAACATAATTCAACTTCTTGTGGTCAGATGAGATAGGCTCATCTTGCCACAATCAGCTTTTCGCTGCCAACCCTGCTTCGGTTTCGATTAAGGTGAAGCGAGGCACCGCTTCGCCTTCGACCATAACGTCTTCTAAAAACATTTCAAGTGGTCGAACCCAAAAGCTCATATCTCCATATAGGGTTTGATAAACCACTTGCTTCTCTTGCGTTTCACTGTGCGTTGCCAAGGCATGCACACGATAAAGTTTTCCTTTGTAGTGGCGGTAAATTCCAGGTGTGATATCCACTAATTCAAGCTCCAAAAAATAAAAGCCGTACGTGACGGGCTGAAATGTTATAATCCGTGCCATTAAGACTGAAGGTGTTTAAAGATGAATTATATTGCGCTGGACGATTATAAGAAAGCTTGGGTTTTCAAACATAAAGATCTTCCAATCGAAGAATCTGACCTGGCATTGATAAAACCAATGTCAGTGGCGCGCGCTGCGGTGCTTTGGAGCACAATGGTAAGCAACGAAAAAGATCACCCTGATTTCTTTGATAAAACAGACTGGGTTGGTAAAGCGGACTCATGGCAAGAAACCCTCAACTGGGAGCAGCCGTGGGAAGCAGGAGAAGCATTTCCTGAAATTATCGAGCAATTTCTTGATTGGCAAGCCAATACCACCGTGTATTTTTGTCTCTCTCGAGATGATGTGATCGAGACCCGCTTTGACGTGTTTAAGCGATGTTGGCAGAACTTTATGTTTTTGACTGACGGTAGTTTCTTAATAGGAAAAAAACGCAGTTCGGTAGTACAATTTATGGCTGAGGGGCAAGCAAAATTAGGAACCAAGCCGTAAGCAAGTACAACAGAGCGGTTTGCTTTGATTTGAAACATGGCTAGTGTATAAAGGATGTACACCAGTCTACTAAAGTAGATTGCATTGACGGGAGGCGTTTTTGGAGCAGCAGCAAAATACAATCTGGTATGACGAAGCATCTCGCCTTGTATTTGCCGAGCTTGTAAACGTATTTTATGCCAGAGAGTTACCGAAACTTGCTGAACTCTCCGATCATACTCGCCTTCAGCGTTTGTTAAACAGCCTGCCGTATTATGTTGAGCGCGCGGCCACACATATTATTCATGGTGATGTCCCGCTTGAGCTAGATAGTTTCAATGGATGTTGGTTAGCTAAGCAAAAATCACAGCCAAGATGTGATGAGGCTGCCAACGCAGCATTTTTTACCACTAAGGTGAAAGCGGGGCTGGTGGTTCCAGTGCTATACGCAGAACCGACGGGAACAACGGTTAGGCTCGACAGCGTCGACCAAGTGGGTGAAGCTGACAAATTGCACTGCAACCAATTTGGCTGGTTTAGTGTTAATGGCAATAGCTTACAAGCAAGTGATGAAGCGCGTGTACAACTGCTAAAACCGACGAAAGCGTTAATGACAGCGGCTTGTTGTGGCCATACTTGGCATTTTGGCAAAGCGGTGGTACCGAGAAGGCTGACGCTAAGAGAAATGTTACTTGCCAGTTCAATTCATTGGCCACAAGTACAAAAAACAAAAATGAGTCAACGATCCTAATCGACTCAAAAACAGAAGTTTGGATTAAGCAATGCGATTTTTTCAGTTAGCGCTGTTGGTTTTAGCGCTATTTATTCAGTACAGACTTTGGTTCGGCCACAATGGCGTGGAGGACTACGCTCGGATAAAATCCGTGGTTAAATCGCACCAAGAAACCAATGCTAATCTCAGTAAACGAAATAAATTATTAAAAGCGGATATCGAAGATTTAAAACTCGGCCTTGAAGGGGTTGAAGAGCGCGCTCGTCATGAACTTGGCATGATTAAGCCCGGGGAAACTTTTATCCGTGTATTACCGAAAGTACCTCATGAAAAGAAACTATAAACTTGCAGTCGTCATCCCCGCAGCTGGGGTTGGCAGTCGTATGCAAGCGCAGATGCCTAAACAATATATTCCACTATTAGGTAAACCGATCTTAGTACATACACTGGAAAAACTAGCCGGACTTGAGTGCGTCAATCAATTTATGGTCGCCGTTTCCAAAGAAGATGGATATTTTTCATCGACGTTACTGCCTGATAGCCGTTTTAGCCATTGTGAAGGTGGACAAGAACGTGCCGACTCCGTTTTACTGGCGCTAAAAGCGTTAGCACCAAGTCGCCCTGACTGGGTGTTAGTTCATGATGCGGCTCGACCTTTAGTTACGCTGGACGATATTCATCAGCTGATTTCACAATGTATAAACCAACAGCAAGGTGGCATACTGGCTGCCAAGGTTAAAGATACCATCAAACGCGGTGCGGAGTTGGTACAGGAGACCGTACCTAGAGCATCGTTATGGCAGGCTTTTACGCCTCAAATGTTTAGGTATGACGAGTTATTGGCTGCGCTGGAGCTTGGGCTTTCTCAAGGTGCAAATATCACAGATGAAGCATCAGCGATGGAATTACAAAATCAGCCAGTCCAACTCATTGCCGCGCGTACGGATAACATTAAGATCACGACGCCGGAGGATTTACCTCTGGCGGAGTTTATAATTCAACAACAAGGTAAACAGCATGATTAGAATTGGCCACGGATTTGATGTTCATAAATTTGGTGGAGCTGGCCCATTGACTATTTGTGGGGAAAAAATCCCTTATGAACAGGGGTTTATTGCTCACTCTGATGGTGATGTAGCCATTCATGCATTGTGTGATGCCTTGTTGGGAGCGCTTGCGTTGGGAGATATTGGTAAGCACTTTCCTGATACCGCGAGTGAATTTGAAAATATCGATAGTCGTATTTTATTACGCCGCGTGATAGAACAAGTGAAAACGCTTGGCTATCAAATAGGCAATATCGACGTCACGATTGTCGCACAAGCACCAAAGATGCGACCACATATTGATGCGATGCGCACTAATCTTGCTGCGGACTGTGAAGCGCAGCTAGATCAAGTTAATGTTAAAGCAACCACCACCGAAAAACTGGGTTTTGAAGGACGTAAAGAAGGGATCTCAAGTCATGCTGTGGTGCTATTGGTAAAAGCATGAAGACACTCAATTATCTTTACGGCAAACCGTTATCTGACGGCGATTATAAGTCACAACCAGAAGACTTTAGAGTCGAAGAAATTTTAGATATTCCTTTTACTGGCGAAGGTGAGCACGTTTGCTTGCAGATCATTAAAAAGGGAGAAAACACTGCATTTGTTGCTAAAAAGCTTGCAGAATTTGCCCAAATTTCACCGCGAGATGTCAGCTATGCCGGAATTAAAGACAGACACGGTGTGTGTACGCAGTGGTTTAGTGTGCCGGTGCCAATTAAAAAGTCGTTGGACTTTAGTGCATTAAATAGTGACTCTATTTTTGTGGTGCAACAAATACGGCACAATCGAAAGTTAAAAACAGGTTGTCATAAGGGCAATCGCTTTGCCATTACTCTCAGAAACGTGACCGTTCCGCTTGATATTTTGTCGCGTATTAATGCTGTGCGCCAAGGGGTTCCTAATTATTTTGGAGAACAACGTTTTGGTCATGATGGCCACAACTTAGCCATGGCAGATAGGTTATTTGACGGCGAAAAGATCCGCGATAAAAAGCTCAGAGGGCTGGTGCTTTCAGCCGCTCGCTCTCATCTGTTCAACGAAGTCGTCAGTCGCCGCGTGGCAGAGCATGGTTTGGCAACGACTTGGCACCGTGAAATTTTTTTACTGAGTGGTAGTAACGCCTTTTTTGATTCAGAAATTGATTGCGAGCTCATTGAGCGGTTACTGAATGGCGACATTTTGCTTTCGGCGCCATTGGTTGGTAAGGGTGAAAAGGGCTTATTGCCGCAAGAGCGTGAGTGGTTGGCACCTTTCGCTAAATGGCACGAAGGATTGGCTGAATTTGGGATGAAAAATGAGCGTAGAGCGCTTAGATTAATACCCGAAGCGCTTAAGGTGAGTATGGCTGACGACAGTACGCTAACCCTTGAATTCAGTTTACCAAAAGGAACTTTTGCCACGGCGCTGCTCAGAGAGCTTGTTAATCATAAAGATGCCAGTAAAAAGTTTAATAAACATGAAGAGTCGATACAGCAGTGAGATACTCATTGTCTAACAAGAAAAAGAGGTGAAATATGAAGATCCTATTGAGTAATGACGATGGTGTTCACGCCAAGGGCATTGCTATCTTGTATCAAGCGTTATCACAAATCGCAGACGTAACCGTTATTGGTCCAGATAGAAACTGTAGCGGTGCGAGTAACTCGTTAACCTTATTAAACCCGCTCAGAGCAACTACGCTAGATAATGGTTTTATCTCCGTGAATGGCACGCCAACCGACTGTGTTCACCTTGGAGTGAACAAACTGATGGATGAATTGCCGGATTTAGTCGTTGCAGGGATCAACAATGGCGCTAACCTTGGCGATGATACGCTGTACTCTGGCACTGTCGCGGCGGCCACTGAAGGTCGACATGTGGGCTTACCTGCGATTGCCGTTTCTCTTTGCTCTAAAAATGAAACCCACTACGAAACTGCAGCGCATGTCACGGTAGAGATCATTAAAAAGCTTGCAAACCACCCGCTACCAAAAGACCAAATCATTAATATCAACGTCCCTGATATTCCATTAAGTGACTTAAAAGGGATTAAAGTCACTCGGCTAGGCTCACGTCATAAAGCGGATACCATGACCGAACAAATCGACCCATGGGGCCGAAGTGTGTACTGGTATGGCACCTTAGGTCATGAAAGTGACGCTGGTGAAGGCACGGATTTTCACGCTGTAAACAACGGTTATGCCGCTATCACACCGCTCAAGGTGGATATGACGGCTTACGAGAGCTTAGATGCTGTGGCGAGCTGGTTATCTTAAGAGGCGTATGTGCTGAATAATTATCAGGGCAGTGCCAACGCGTTGGTGGAACTGCTAAAACAGCAAGGCGTAGAGGATGAAGTGGTACTCAGTGCCATCACTAACACGCCCAGGCATATGTTTGTCGATGAGGTGCTTAAACATAAGTCATATGAAAATACAGCACTTCCTATTGGCCAAGGGCAAACGATATCGCAGCCTTTTATCGTCGCAAAAATGACCGAAGTGTTAAAACAAGTGGGTGTTAAAGGGCGTATTTTGGAAGTGGGTACGGGCTCTGGTTATCAGACCGCCATACTAGCGCAAGTGTTTGAACAGGTCTTTAGCATTGAACGGATCAAGTCGCTGCAGTGGCAAGCACGCAGAAGGCTGCATTTACTGGACTTATACAATGTTACCATGAAACATGGTGACGGTTGGAAAGGTTGGGCTTCAAAAGCGCCTTTTGCAGGGATCATTGTTACTGCCGCAGCACAATCAGTACCAGATGATTTGTTGGCACAACTTGAAGATGGCGGTGCCATGGTCATTCCCATCGGGATTGAAGCGCAAATACTCACGTTATTTGTTAAACAAGGTGAGCAGTTTATTCGCCATGCCCTCGCACCTGTACGCTTTGTGCCTTTAGTCGCTGGCGAAGTCGGTTAATTTGCTGGTTTTAAAAACAACTCCATAAAATATAGCTATTTTTTCCAGTAGAGTGTGAAAACCAAGCAAAATTAAGTTAGATTGATATGATAGTCGTTGATAGTAGCACTGGAAAATATAAGTAATGCACAAGTCTCAGGTCATCATATCGATTTATTTAAGCGGCCTGCTTGTTGCTTGCTCATCAAATCATACGCCTGCACCTGTAACAACTTTATACTCTGGTAAGACCAGTTCGACACATAAAATTAATATTAACGGAAGCAGTTACAAAGTAAAAAAAGGCGATACTTTATTTGCAATTGCTTTTAGCGCTAATAAAGATGTAAGAACGCTCGCGAAAATCAATGAAATTAAGCCTCCGTATACGATCTACCCCAATCAAATCATTCGTCTAGAATATCCTAGAAATAAAAACAAAAAGAACACAAAGTACACGAAAGTAAACCGCAAGTCTCAGTCTTTAAAACAAAAAAGTAACAAAATCCCCAAAAAAGAGCTTGATAAGCCAAATCAACGAGAGTATGTTCAAAGACAAGCTACACAAAAATCTAGTAGTACCAAGGCTTTGTATAATAATAAGGTACTATGGAAATGGCCTGCTGAAGGCAAGGTGACTCGTCACTTCTCCGTTAAAGAGAATGGTTATAAGGGATTGGAGATCTCTAATAAACCGGGAACTTCAGTTAAGGCTGCTGCTGGCGGTGTAGTTGTATATGCAGGGAGTGCGTTGCGTGGGTATGGTAATTTAATCATTCTGAAACATACGGATGATTATCTAAGTGCGTATGCTCACAATGCTAAGTTACTCGTCAGAGAGCAGCAAAAAGTTAAAGTTGGGGAAAAAATTGCCGAAATGGGTAGTACAGATGCTTCTAAGACGGCGCTTAGGTTTGAGATCCGTTTTAAAGGTCAAGCTGTAAACCCGGCAAAATACTTGCCATAAAGTAATGCGAGTACATCGATTGGTTCGAGTACCCTTACTTTTATTCGCTTGGGGAGAATACTTATGGCTCATACTGCAAAATTACCTACAAAATCTACTCCAGAGTTAGACAAGTTCGAAGATGATAGTATTGACGAACCGAAAGACGAATTACTTGAAAACCTTGAAGACGACGAAGAAGTTTTTGCCAAAGAAGAAGTGGTTAAAAATTTAGATGCTACTCAACTCTATTTAGGTGAAATTGGATTTTCCCCACTGCTCAGTGCAGAAGAAGAAGTTTACTTTGCGCGTAAAGCGTTAAAGGGGTGTGAAGCCTCACGTAAACGAATGATAGAGAGTAATTTAAGATTAGTGGTTAAGATCGCTCGTCGTTATAACAACCGTGGTTTGGCATTACTTGACCTCATTGAAGAAGGTAACTTAGGTCTGATCCGAGCTGTAGAAAAGTTTGATCCGGAACGTGGATTTAGATTTTCTACATATGCAACTTGGTGGATCCGTCAAACTATCGAACGTGCGATCATGAACCAAACTCGTACCATTCGTTTGCCTATTCATGTTGTCAAAGAGCTCAATGTTTACCTACGTACAGCACGTGAATTGACGCAAAAGCTGGATCATGAACCTACCGCAGAAGAAATCGCTGAATGTCTCGACAAACCTGTCGAAGAAGTCAGTAAAATGCTCCGTCTAAACGAAAGGATCACTTCGGTTGATACGCCTATCGGTGGTGAAAATGACAAAGCACTGCTCGATATTATCGCGGATGAAAAGGGCGGTGGTCCAGAAACCGAAGTACAGAGCAATGATATTAACAAACACATCGTTGATTGGCTTGGAGAGTTAAACCCAAAACAGCGAGAAGTGCTCGCGAGACGCTTTGGTTTGCTTGGTTATGAGCCATCTACGCTTGAGGATGTTGGCCGCGAAATCGGGCTAACGAGAGAGCGTGTAAGACAAATTCAAGTTGAGGCATTGAGACGCTTAAAAGACATTTTACAACACGAAGGGTTAAGTACCGATAGCCTATTCGAACAACAGTAATACTTTAATCAATGAAAAAAGCCGCAATATGCGGCTTTTTTCATTCTTGCAGTGGTATAAAGTCAGCCAAGATAGAAAGCGATTATAAGCTCTCTATCTTTGCTTTTTGTTCAAGTAGCTTAGTTTTTGCATCGCTAAACTCAGCTAATTTTGCTTTCTCTTTAGCAAGTACTGCTTCAGGCGCATTACTTACAAACTTTTCGTTTGCGAGTTTCTTTTCAACCTGCTCAAGACCTTTTTCTGCTTTTTCAAGCTGCTTAGCAATACGTGCAAGTTCTGCTTCTACATCAATCAGACCTGCCATTGGGATCATGATTTCAAGGTCGCCGATAAACGCAGTCGCACAAGCCGGTGCTTCGTCTTTGCTTGCAAGTAAGTCTACCGTTTCAAGTTTTGCCAGAGCGCTTAAGAAAGCTTGGTTTTCTTCTAGACGACGTTTGTCATCTTCGCTTGCACCAGTAAGTAACACGTTTAGCGGCTTACTTGGACTGATGTCCATTTCACCACGAATGTTACGGATAGCAATAATAAACTGCTTCACCCACTCAAGGTCAGCCATCGCTTGCGCATCAACTTTGCTTTCGTCGAATATTGGGAACGCTTCAAGCATAATCGTCTGCGCTTCAACACCTGCGATTGGTGCTACACGTTGCCAAATTGTCTCTGTGATATAAGGCATTAGAGGGTGCATCAAACGAAGTAAGCCTTCCAATACGGTAATAAGCGTATGGCGTGTACCACGCTGCTGCGTTTCATTGCCTTTAAATAGAATTGGCTTAGTTAGCTCTAGATACCAGTCGCAGAATTGGTTCCATGTGAACTCATAAATAGTGTTTGCCGCAAGGTCAAAGCGATAGTTATCCAAGTGCTCAGAGAACACCTTAACTGTATTTTGGAATTGGCCTAAAATCCAACGATCCGCTAGAGAGTACACTTTTTCGTTATCGTTAAAGCCACAGTCTTGTTCTTCTGTGTTCATCAATACATAACGGCTAGCATTCCAAAGTTTGTTACAGAAGTTACGGTAACCTTCAAGACGGTTCATATCCCAGTTGATATCACGCCCCGTTGATGCCATTGCTGCAAGAGTGAAACGCAATGCATCAGTACCATGTGCTTCAATACCATCGACAAATGTTTTGCGCGTATTCTTCTCGATTTTTGCCGCAAGCTGTGGCTGCATCATGTTGCCAGTACGTTTAGTCACTAGGCTCTCAAGATCGATACCATCAATCATGTCTAGTGGATCTAACACGTTACCTTTTGACTTAGACATCTTATCGCCATTTTCATCGCGAATAAGGCCAGTCACATAAACGGTCTTAAATGGAACTTGAGGTTTACCATCTTCATCTTTGATGAAATGCATGGTCATCATGATCATGCGAGCTACCCAGAAGAAGATAATGTCGAAACCAGTAACCAAGGTATCTGAAGGGTGGAATACCTTTAGATCTTCCGTGTTTTCAGGCCAACCTAACGTTGAGAAAGTCCACAGTGCAGAAGAGAACCAAGTGTCTAGTACGTCTTCATCTTGTGTCAGCGTCACATTTGCATCCAGATTATGGTTTTGACGAACTTCTGCTTCGTCACGACCAACATATACATTACCTTCGCTGTCATACCATGCTGGGATCCTGTGACCCCACCAAAGCTGACGGGAAATACACCAGTCTTGAACATCACGCATCCAAGAGAAGTACATGTTCTCGTATTGCTTGGGTACAAATTGAATATCACCATCTTCTACCGCTGTTACCGCAGGCTCTGCAAGAGGAGCAACGCGAACATACCACTGATCGGTAAGTAATGGCTCGATAACTACGCCTGAGCGGTCACCGTAAGGAACGGTTAGACTGTGATCGTCGATTTTCTCAAGTAGACCAAGCTGTTCAAATTCGTCAACAACTAGCTTGCGCGCATCGAAACGGTCAAGGCCTCGGAAACGCTCTGGAATTGGAGCATCCATCGCTTCAAGTGGCTTACCATCAAAAGTAAAGCACTCACCCGTATTCAGAACTGCCGCGTCTTTGTTGAACACGTTGATCATTGGCAGCTCATGGCGCTTACCAACTTCGTTATCGTTAAAGTCGTGTGCTGGCGTGATTTTTACGCAGCCCGTGCCTTTTTCCATATCCGCATGTTCATCGGCAACGATAGGAATGCGACGGTTGACGATAGGAAGTAGAATTTCTTTGCCAATTAAGTCTTGGTAACGTTCATCATCAGGGTTTACCGCAACGCCAGTGTCACCAAGCATGGTTTCTGGACGAGTGGTTGCTACGATAATGTAGTCTTTACCATCTTTGGTGGTTACGCCATCCGCAAGTGGATAGCGTAAATTCCACATATGGCCCTGCTTGTCTTTATTCTCAACTTCTAAATCAGAAATCGCAGTGTGTAATTTAGGATCCCAGTTAACTAGGCGCTTACCTCGGTAGATTAAGTCGTCTTGATATAGGCGAACGAATACTTCTTTTACCGCTTCAGACAGGCCGTCATCCATCGTAAAACGTTCTCTATCCCAATCTACAGACGCACCTAAACGGCGTAACTGTTTGGTGATTGTGCCACCTGATTGCTCTTTCCATTCCCATATTTTATTGATGAATTCGTCACGGCCTAAATCATGGCGTGATTTACCTTCTTCGGCTGCAAGCTTGCGCTCAACCACCATCTGAGTGGCGATACCAGCGTGGTCAGTACCCACTTGCCATAGCGTGTTTTTGCCTTTCATACGCTGATAGCGGATCAAAGTGTCCATGATAGTGTCTTGGAACGCGTGGCCCATGTGTAGACTACCTGTGACATTCGGCGGTGGGATCATAATCGAGTATGCGTCACCATTGCCTGATGGCTTAAAGTAGCCATTTGACTCCCAGTCTTGATACAAAGACTGTTCAATATCTTGTGGATTGTAGGTTTTATCCATTACACAGAACCCTAAAAATGCTATTTCTCAATGTCTTCAGTGGAAATTGTTGCGCCAAGTGCACGAAGTTGCTTAAAGCGTTCTCGTGCGGCTTGCTTAGCGCTGGCTTCAACAGGCACAAAATCTATCACCTGTTCAAAGCGACGAATAAAGTCAGGGACGACCCGAGCTAGATTAATGAGCACGGGGCGACGAGCAGCAGGAGGCATAGTGCCAATTTCCACTGGTGCGCCGCCTTTGGGGCCTTCACCTTGTAAGTTGTGGGGCACAAACCTGTCTGCGTCAAAACACCAAAGGTGCTCATCGAATAAATGAGCGTCGTCAGTATTATCGACGTTAACAAAGATACGGTGTCCAGCTTGATATAAGCTCGCCGCAGTTTGTGCTGCCAGATCAAAATGAGCCGGAACGCTAATCCCCGGCTCATCGTTTTGTTTTAACACGTAAAAGCGCGCTTTGATAGTCATGATAATAATACCAATTGCGAGGAGTACTGAGGTTTGCCACAGGCTCCACAGCTGCTCAATATCTGTAATCTTGTTTACCGTGATAGCGTAGACGAAGAAAATCAGTATGCGCGGCTTAGTTTAAAACTAATTATAGCGCCACTTAAATGCACATAAATAAGCCTATATTTTGCCATATAAAGGCAATACCATCAATCAAGAACCGAGAGAAGAAGAATAAAATATGGCAAGTGGTGAGGAGTGCTTGCTGAGGTGGTTTTGTTGCTTTGTAGCCTTAATTTGGTACGGGTTATAGTCGCGGGATAAACCCGTTGCGACATATCGCGGGATAAACCCGTTGCGACATATCGCGGGATAAACCCGTTGCGACATATCGCGGGATAAACCCGCTGCTACATGTCGCGGGATAAACCCGCTGCTACATGTCGCGGGATAAACCCGCTG
>NZ_NSDG01000107.1:17773-22932 GCF_002289345.1 Pseudoalteromonas sp. HM-SA03
GCGACTTATGCTTGTTAAGTATCGCGACTAGACTATTAGTCTTGCTGTGCGTCCGTGATATTGGCGCGGTTAAGTAAATATTGCATCAGCATAGGCACAGGACGGCCTGTAGCACCTTTGTTCTTGCCGCTGCGCCATGCAGTACCTGCGATGTCTAAATGCGCCCAGTTGTACTTTTTAGTAAATTTAGACAAGAAACACGCGGCTGTAATTGTGCCAGCTGCGCGACCACCTAAGTTCGTAAAGTCTGCAAATGGGCTCTCAAGTTGTTCTTGATAATCATCCCAAAGCGGTAATTGCCACGCTCTGTCGCCACTTTGCTCTGACGCTTTTAGCAAATCATGGGCAAGAGGATTATGGTTAGATAATAAACCTGTTGCATGGCTACCAAGCGCAACAATACATGCACCTGTTAATGTTGCAACATCAACAACGGTTTCTGGGTCGAATGCTTCAACGTAAGTTAGCGCATCGCACAGTACTAATCGGCCTTCGGCATCAGTATTGAGTACTTCAACGGTCTGACCGGACATAGTGGTTAAAATATCGCCCGGACGGTAAGCATCGCCCCCTGGCATATTTTCGCAGCCAGCTAAAACGCCAATCACATTCAGTGGTAGTTGCATTTGTACGACGGCTCGCATTAAGCCAAGCACGCCCGCGGCTCCGCCCATGTCGTATTTCATTTCATCCATCGCTTCGCCAGGTTTGATGGAAATACCACCTGAGTCAAATGTTAAGCCTTTACCCACAAACACAATTGGTGCTTGGCCTTCGTCACCACCGTTATAGTGGATAACTGACATCACTGATTCGTTGCGACTACCACGGCCAACCGCCAGGTATGAGTGCATACCCAGCTCTTCCATTTCTTGTTCACCAACAAGGTTAACGGTAACGTTATCAAAGTCTTCAGCCAACTGTTGTGCTTGCTCACCCAAATAACGAGGGTTACAGATATTTGGTGGCATATTCGCAACGTCTTTACACATCTTACTACCAGCAGCAATAGCGAGACCGTGCTCAATTGCGCTCTCACCTATTGTTAGTTCACGACGCGTTGGTACGTTAAAGACGATTTTACGTAGCGGACGTCTAGCCTCGCTCTTTTTACTTTTTAGTTGATTAAAGGTATACAGGCAATCTTGAGTGGTTTCGACCGCTTGGCGAACTTTCCAGTAAGTATCACGACCTTTAACATGTTGCTCAGTTAGAAAACATACCGCTTCCATTGAGCCTGTTTCATTTAACGTGTTGATGGTTTTAGAGATAATTTGTTTGTATTGTTTATCGTCGAGCTCTCTTTCCTTACCACAACCCACTAGCAAAACGCGTTCGCTTAATACATTTGGTACATGATGAAGCAGTAGAACTTGTCCTGGTTTGCCTTCAAGATCACCACGTCTGAGTAAATTTGAGATATAGCCTTCGCTTATTTTATCCAGCTGTTCACCAATTGGTGAGAGGCGGCGTGGCTCATATACACCTACAACAATACATGCGCTACGTTGTTTCTCTGGACTACCACTTTTAACGCTGAATTCCATTGCGACTCCTGAGTCTTTGTCATGTCATTTTGAACTTTTTATGCCAACCCACTTTCCTACATTAAAGTCATGAATATGCTTTAACCTTAGGTAGGATATTCTGGCGCATTGACATATAATAAAGTGACTAAAATGATCAGTTTACTCAATTTTTCCCACTATTCCAGTGAAACAAGACGTTTTATAGGGACGAACATTGCTTATATTCCGCTATCTTATCGGTGAAGTACTAAAAACACAGGTTGCCGTTTTTCTAATTATAATGACCATTTTTGTGGCTCAAGAAATTGTTTTGCTCTTGAATTCGGCTTCAGATGGTAACATTCCAGGAGCAATAGTCTTATCAATATTATTACTTAAGCTTCCTCAACTTGGGATCTACATACTGCCCTTAAGTCTGTTTCTCGGTATTATTTTAGCTTATAGCCGAATATATGCTGATAGTGAAATGACGATTTTACGAGCTTGTGGAGTGAGCGAGTGGTATGTCGTGCGAGTCACGTTGGTTTCTAGTTTATTTTTCTCAATAGTCACAGCTGTACTAAGTTTATACTTAGCTCCTTGGGCGAGTGAAAAGGAGTATCAGCTTCGGGAGCAAGCAGATGCTAAGTCAGGGTTATCAACTATTAGAGCTGGCCGTTTCCAGCAAACAGGTAATGAAAAAGCAGTTGTTTTTGTTCACAGTATTAGTGAACAAGGTCGTGAATTAGATAAAGTTTTTGTAGCGCAACTACCAAGGCAAGACTCGAATCAAGTTGCACGATTAGTATTTGCTCAAAAAGGTGAGCTAATCGAATTGGAAAGTGGTGAGCAACAATTACTGTTGTTAGAAGGGAAGCGTTATGAGACTGATGGTTTCAGCCAAGCACTTAATCGCACTGAGTTTGGTACTTATCAAGTCCAGATCAAAGAACAAGAGATAGAACATCAACGTCGTAAATTAGAAGCTATTCCGAGTTTACACTTATTGAAAATGGATACCCCTCAAGCTAAAGCCCAGCTTCAATTGAGATTGTCAGCCCCTATTTCGGTTGTTTTACTTACACTACTAGCAGTTCCTTTAAGCTTTGTGAATCCAAGGCAAGGTAAATTTGCCAAGCTTGTACCAGCAATTACATTGTATTTAGGTTATTTTATTGTTTTAAATACGGGGACGTTTTTGCTTGCGGAAGGTAAAGTGGCAGCTTCGATTGGGTTATGGTGGATACATTTATGTATGCTCTTTCTCGGAGCTTTTTTGATAGCTAAAGGTAGACCTATAGGTGCCTGGGCTCGCTCGGTATTTATCAAAAGAGAGGGGGCAGTATGATAAAGACGCTAGATCGGTATCTAGGACTAAGCATATTACAAACAACTGTTGCCACATTACTAGTGTTTGTGGGTATTAACACTTTAGTTAAATTCATTGATCAGCTGCGTTCGGTTGGTCGTGGCAGCTATGATTTGCTCAGTGCCATGCTCTACACTATTTATAGTATGCCTGGCGATATCGTCGTATTCTTCCCGATGGCTGCGTTGATTGGAGGCTTGATTGGCCTTGGCGCACTAGCCTCAAGCAGTGAGCTTATTGTTATGCAAGCGGCAGGGTGGTCACGTTTTCAAATCATTATGTCGGTGATGAAAACAGCTGTGGTGCTTGCGCTACTAATGATGGCGCTTGGAGAGTGGGGCGCACCAAAGGCGGAGCAAACCGCAAAGCGGTTAAAAAACGAAGCAATTTATGGTGGTGAAGTCTACAGCGCACAACGTGGTGTTTGGGCGAAAGATGGTGGTAATTTTATTAACATAGGCAATGTTGAAAAAAGCGGTAAGCTTAAAGATATCGCAATTTATTATTTCGATGATTCACTAACACTCACAAAAATTGTACGTGCTCAGTCGGCGCAAAGCATGTCTAACGGCTGGCAATTGCAAGATGTGGAAGAAGTGCATATCGATCAACAGCAAATTACAACGCATTATTCAAAATCAATGCTCTATGAATCTGAATTAAGTGAAGACAGATTGGGTGTAGTGTCGGTAGAGCCCGATGCTTTGTCTTTTACGGGGTTATGGTCATTTCTCGCTTATTTAGAGCAAAATGAGCAAGATTCAAGTAGCTATGAACTCGCGCTGTGGCGTAAGGTGATGCAACCGCTGACTATTGGAGTAATGCTGTTGGTGGCTTTATCATTTATCTTCGGGCCACTGAGAACGGTGAGCATGGGGGCGCGGATTATTATGGGTGTAGTAACAGGCTTAGCCTTTCACCTGAGTAATGAAATTTTTGGCCCCATAGTGATGGTATATCAAGTTCCACCGGTGGTTGGCGCGTTAATGCCAAGCTTGTTATTTATTGGATTGGCTATCCATCTACTGAAGAAACAAAATTAATACTTTTAATATAGGCCTCATATTGAGGCCTATATTTTTATGAATATGGGTAATCAACCTGAGCTTCGGATAATTAATGCCTTTCTAGCAGCCAGTTTTTGCGCTAACTGCGTTGAATTCACTTCCAATAGCCAGCTATTGGTGCGTAAATTCATCTAGTTATCCCTAAAACTCTCTGGCTAGATAAGGAAATAATTTAATGTATGTTTAAAAACAATTAGTTAGCTCATTTCTTATCCAAACCTCAGGTTAATCAATAAGCTGCTATTTGAAGCTTAGCTTAATCTAAGCTGTTATACACCTTTTTATTTTCCTCTTTGCTCAGTACCACCACTTCAGTACCACACAGCATATCCTGGAGCGATCTTTTCTTTTTAAAGTCCAGCAACACTATCAGATTACCGAGCCCAAGTAGCGCGCATAGGCTACGAGCAATTGCTTTTGGCCAAGTTAACAGTGCCCCACCGGGGGTTTGCACTTTTAAGCGCCACGCGCGCATGCCGATAGTTTGGCCGCTCTTAGTCCAAAAATAGGCAAAAAACAGCACCGAAACCAACACTAATAAAGCGGCTCTAAGTGTATATAAAATGGGATCAGCTTGGATCAGCGCCGATACGTCTTCATGATTACCAAGTGCGAGCACGTTAAATGAAATTAAGGCATTGATGGTTAGTAAAAATAACACGGTAGTCAGCATTGC
Organism: Pseudoalteromonas sp. HM-SA03; assembly: GCF_002289345.1. Lineage (GTDB taxonomy): Bacteria > Pseudomonadota > Gammaproteobacteria > Enterobacterales > Alteromonadaceae > Pseudoalteromonas. The sequence continues at coordinate 22,394 of NZ_NSDG01000107.1, forward strand.
GAACGCTACGACCACTAAGCTGTCGTATATAAGTGAAGCCAAGCGACGGCTGAAATTCGCTGGAGCAAAATGTGACATAACAACTCTCATAATTACAAGGTTGCGGAGTATTTTACACATAAACCGATAAAACGTTTACTGAATTACGTTAGCTAAGGGGTTAGTAACGCTTTGTCTTTATAGCTTTGACATGAATAAATTTGAATTTAGAGCAATATTTAACTGCTGGTGTGCAAATAACAAGCAGTTAACGCCTTATTGCAAAAAAATTACTTGCCGTTCTTAATCGCCTTTGTATAATGCAAAGCATAGAGACGAAGGCAAATAAAAAAAGCCTGAGCTCAAAGTGGTTTTTCTTTATTTTCTCTTGCTTTAGAAGATGAAAGAAAAATTATGCCAGTGTGATGGAATTGGTAGACATGACGGATTCAAAATCCGTTGCCTTCGGGCGTGGCGGTTCAAGTCCGCCCACTGGTACCACTTTTTATAACCCTAACCGATTGGTTGGGGTTTTTTTATGCCTCAATTGTAGGTCGAGA
>NZ_NSDG01000108.1 GCF_002289345.1 Pseudoalteromonas sp. HM-SA03
GATAAAGCCTAAGCCATCAAAGTACCCACATAAAAAAAGAAATGCCAGTCAGCTTAACTGACTGGCATTACCCATTAGGGACTTTTTATTCGGCTTACTGGGTTACATTCTAAATGTGAAGCCTGCAAAGATATAGCGGCCAAGGATATCGTGGAATCCAGGGTAAGTATTACCATTTGCTACGCCAGACGGACCATCAGGAACGAGTGGTGGAGTATTATCAAATACGTTGTTAACGCCTGCTCTGAATGACAAGTTTTCTGTTGCATTCCATGTTGCGGCGATATCTACGTAATCTCTTGCACTCAGAGGCACTAATACTGGCATCTTCGATGGATCTGCTAGCTCAGCTTCAGTTGGACGATAGAACTCCTCTACTTCGCTTACATAGCGATAAGTCGCTGTAACATTTACATCCCAAGGTGTTACCCAAGTGGTTTTGAAGTTGTAGCGCATATCTGGAACAGGGTTTTCACAAACGTTTTTATCCCATTTTCCTGCACACTTATCAACAACCCCTCCTGGCGAGTTTTGAGTATTAAACTTCTCCATCCAAGTACCAACTAAAGAGAATCTCAGAAGGCCCATATCTTCTGGCAAGCTGTAGCGGTATGAGGCATCAAAATCAATACCTGACGTCTCAACACTACCAATGTTGGTGTCTGTTGCGGTCACAGCATCTTCGCCAACCCAAAGTGAACCAGTGCTACCGCGATTGATTAAGTCACAGAAATCTTGGTTATTATCTACAGCACATTGCTCTACGATATATGATACGGGATAAGGTTGAATAGCATCTTTAATGGTAATATCAAAGTAATCAATTGCTATATCAAGCCCTTCAATGAATTCCGGCGAATAAAGTACACCGAATGAATATGTGTCAGACTTCTCTGGACGTAAGTCAGGGTTACCTGCTTGAACTGAGTTATATTGACCCGCAGGGTTAAGTAAGCCATCCGAACCATAACGATCTGCGGCTAGTCCAGTTCTTAAACACTGCTCTAGTGTATATGCTGGGTTGGAACCGCCACACGGGTCATCCCAATTTACAAGTTCTAGCGATGATGGCCTAAATAGATCTTGAATATTACCAGCTCGTACAGCTCTTTGGTAGCTTGCACGCAAGCCAAGGCTATCGTCGATGCGAACATCAAATGCTGCTTTATACGTGTCTGTTTGCTTATCTGTTGAGTAATCAGAATAACGATATGCCAGTTCTAGCGTAATGTAGTCTGCAAATGCTGTGTCTTCAACAAGAGGTACATTTAACTCGGTAAAGAATTCATTAACGTCAAATTGGCCCGAAACAGGCTTCCTTGGACCACCCTGACCTGCACCATCATTAGTAATGAAGTTATAGTCTGGATTAAATTTAATTGACTCTTTACGATGCTCTAGACCAAGAACAATACCTACACCCGTTGATGTGCCTGGTACGACTACACCATATTCAGTTAGGTCACCAGTTACAAAGCCACTGATTTGTTTTGAATAAGTATCTCCGCGAGCAAACAAGGGAATAGTCAGATAATCAATCTGGTCTTGAGTTATGTTATCGAGATCAAAAATATTCCAAGGAACACAGTCAGGATCACTGCCATCGACGACTGATTGGCAAACGATATTACCTTGATCATCTCGTGTTGCTTGAAGTGCCTTGCTTATCTTACGTTTAGACAAGTCGTTTAAGTAAGTTTGTTCGTATGACACGTTACCGTAGTTAAAAAACGCATCGTAGGTCCAATTATCATCGATTTCACCACGCATACCCAAAACAAATCTAGTAGACGTATGGCGAAGGTCATCCTGACGAGGGCCCCCTTCAACATTACGTTTGCCAACAAATGCAGTTACAGCACCGTCGACCGCATGGCCATTAGAACCACATAAGGTTTCACGTTGAGAATCGGACAATAGAGGGTTGTCACATTTAATTGATAGTTCGTCATTAAAGAATGAACCTGAAGGCGCAATCTGAGCAACCGTACGGTTGTCCATATAGTTCATCTCGGCATAAAAGGTGTGTTTTTCTGTTATGTTATAGTGGCCTAATAGACCAAATGTTTTACGTTTATCTGGTCGTTGGAAATAGTTCAAGGGGCCATAATTATAAACTTTGCCATTACGATCAACTAAGTCTCTGCCTGAAACTGTGTAATCGAAAGTATCAAAGTTTGTTAATCGCACTGTTGGTATTGTGCTTGAGCCGCTACAAGTTCTAACACCAGCGTTAGGTTGTAGTCGGTCTCGCTCAAGGTCCATCGCACAGGCACTAAAGTCACGAGAGTCTTGACGAATATCATCAATATCACGCCAAGTAATATAACCTGTAATATTACCTTTATCATTGTCTGAGTTGATACCAAAGATCAAAGAAATATCGTGGGTATCACCATCTGTAACAGATGATTCAGGTACCTCGAAACCAGCTGCGTTCAACGCTCGTTGCATGTCTTTATGGTCGTTTTTATGATTGTAAACGCTTCCTTGATAGTCGATTTCAAAACCCTCAAAATCGTCTTTCATGATAAAGTTTACAACACCTGCAACTGCGTCAGAACCATAGGTTGCAGAGGAACCACCAGTCAATACATCGACACGCTCAACTAGAGATGCAGGGATTTGGTTAACATCAGCTCCAACCCCAGCTTGGCCTGCCGGTGAACCAGAAGGAAGTCGGCGACCATTAACTAGCACTAAGGTTCTTGAAGGGCCTAAGTTACGAAGGTCAACGGTTGCGGTACCCGTTGCACCGTTTGCAGTACCAGCGGTTTGATCCGCAAATACCGCAGGCATGTTGTTTAATAAATCTTCGACTCGGGTAATACCTGAAATGGTTATATCTTCAGCTGTTATACTCGTCACAGGGCTCGCGCCGGTCATGGCAGCTCGCTTGATACGAGTACCAGTAACCTCAATTCGTTCTACGCTATTAGTAGCGTTGGCATCTGTTTCTTCAGCGTGGGCGATACCTGATACGCCTGCAGTCAGCGTTGAACAAGCTAGTAGAGATAGCCTGATCGTTGCTGATAGGTTAGAAAGTTTCATCTTATTTCCTTATTTATTTAATTATTAGCAGAGTAGGAAAATATTCCTGCAACATAGAACTTACAACGCATCTACTGAAAGTTCAATGGTTCGTTTGTAAAACGGTCAAATGTAATGGAGATATGAGCTTTTTTATAACGAAATTATACGGATGAAAGTTGAAACAAAACATTTCTAGATGAAAGTAGAACAAAGGAATGAGTAAGATGTTGCCAAAATAAGGACACCGAAGTGGTGTCCTTGATGATTAATACCTGTAGAGTTGCTTATTTCTCAATGATAAAAGCTTCACCGGATTGAATCCACGCTGCTGGTGGCAATCCTTTCAGGTGGTAATCAAAATATTCTTTCATACGAATTGAATAATCTAGCTGATTTGGCAGCTTTTTTAGGTGGTGCGGTTCACCTTCGTATTGTAAGAAAATGGCGTCTTTATCATGTCTTCTTAAGGCTAAATAGTATTGAATACCCTCTTGCCAAGGCACGGCCCCGTCGTTATCGCCAAACATGATCAAAATCGGCGTGTTTACTTTATCAGCGTAAAACACTGGAGAGTTTTCTATATATAATTCAGGCGCTTCTGTTAGTGGTTTACCGATACGGCTTTGACCTGTTTCGTACTGGAACTGTCTTGCAAGACCAGATTCTAAACGGATCCCACTGAAGGCTGAGGTCATATTGGATACTGGTGCGCCAGACACAACCGCTTTAAACATATCCGTCTGTGTGATCATAAATGCACTTTGGTAACCTGCCCAAGAGTGACCTTGTAAGCCAATTTTATTTGGATCAGCAACACCTTTATCAATAAGCGCTTGTGCTGCATTGATCATGGTTTGTGTTGCAGAGCGCCCAGGGTGACCGATTTCAAAACGAATATCAGGCAAGAATATCGCATAACCGTTAGAGGTATACATTGGCAGGTTAGGTCTATGATTTAGCTCCATTTTTGGGAAATCATACATGCGCTGGCTCATATAGCGGTAGAAGTAAATCACCACGGGCACTTTATCACCGGCTTTATAATCGGCAGGTTTGATTAACACGCCTTGAAGAGCTTCGCCATCGTAGCCTTTGTACTTCACAAGTTCAGGTTTTTGGCCCCAAGCAAATGTCTGCTGTTGTGGGTTTAGGTCTGTGAGCTTTGACGGGTTATTAAAGCCACTATCTGATATCCAATAATCAGGAAATTCTTGATAAGACTGTCTTGTGAAAATATAAGTGTCCGCCTCTTTGGCTTTTCTCACTACACTATATTTAGCTTCGCCAGACAAAACAGTTTGCAACTTGTTATCTTGTAGGGAAAGCGTTGCAATATGCGTTTGTTTATTTTCGAGGTTGTGCGCACTTAACAGTAAGGTATCGTCTGGGTTAAAGCCTAGTTTGTCCTTATCTTTATACTCAATGCGGTATTGTGTTTGGGTCTTATAGCCGTCGGTTAGCCGAGTTGCTTTTGCTGTTTTGGTATCAAATGCCCAAATATCATATTTACTGTAGACGTAGAGCGTCGAACCATCAAGCTGCCAGCCTGCAAATCCAAACCCTTTATTTGGTTCTGGCTTATCATGTTTATCATCCGCGAATAGTGCGTTTTTAACCGCTTTGCTTACTGGGGTAAGCTGTTGAGTGGATAGCGACTTCAACCAGACTTGTTCACCGTCGAAATAGGCCGCATGTTTACCATCAGGTGCGAGGGTAGGGCGATTTGAACTTTCTTTAACAATGAGTTGTTTATTACCACTGCTGATATCAACGCTGTAGTAGTCGCGATAAAAACCTTTGTACATAATTTGCTTTAGGTATGGTGTATCGTCGCTGCCGAGCACAAAATTTGCGTTTGTGCGCAGTGAAACAGAAGGCACTTGAAGGTTTTCAAGCTGTACCACACGCTCGCCATTAATATGATAAAGCGCTTGATAATGTTGATCTCGGCGGCTTTCATTCCATGTTTTTATTTCTCGAGTTTTGATCTCAGGATCGGCATTGTGCCAAACCTTTAAGCCTTTTTGCTGGCGAATGGTATCGTAATCAAAAAGTGAGCTTTCATCTGTGTATTTAAGCACTTTGGCTTTTTCTTCAAGCTGTGGACGATTTTCAAAAAACAGTCGTGAGCCATCTTTAGACCACTTGATTGATGCTGTCTTGCCTGAAAACCAACCGCTTGGGTTGTGGATGTCGGTTATTTTATTGCTTGCGGGAGACCATAATTTGAGTTGGTAGTCGCGGCGGCGTTTGTCATCGTTGACATAATTACCTAAATAAAAAGCGACATGTTGAGAGTTGGGTTGCCAAGCAATGTCTCCTAAAGTCACACCGGGCTCATCAATAAGACTTGTGATTTGAGCACTTGCTAAGTCAATAACGGCAACACGGTTTTTACTGCCGTCTTCACTGCGCTGATTGACTAGTATCGCGTTACTATTTGGTGCTACTTTGTATGCTGCGATGTCGTCATAGCGAGTGCTTTTATTGTTAGAAAGATTCAGCACCACAAGCGTTAGGGTATCATCACCTTTATCTGCACTGATTTTGAGTTCATCAGTTTGCTCGTCGGTATTCGCTTTTGCGTCTGACTTTTTGTCGCCTTTTTTTGCATCCTCACGATACACCAGCCACAGGCCATCATCTGAAAGTTGATAATCTTTAACTAAACTAAAGGTTTGCTGGACTTTGGTTGTAGTGTTAACCAACACTAAATTGTTCTTTAGCGCTTTTTTCTTCTTTTTATCTGCGGTTTCTTTTTCAAGTAGGGTAGGGACTTGGGTAAAGCCAACCCATTGACCGCTTTTATTGATAACCGGATTCGTGCCACGGGGAACTGATGCAATTAGTACTTTGTCATCGAGAGAGTAAACTTGGCCTTCACTGTCGCCACGATATGGTTTAGCACTCAGGCTTAGTAATGTGCCTTGCTCGGAGATTACCGTACCCTGTGGATAGCGAAAGTCAAAAACGTCTTTAAATTCAAGGTTGGGTTGGGCTGCAAAGCTGCTTACACTAAAAAGTGCTGCGCTTAAAAGAGAGAGTTTTAGAGTCATATGTAGAGCATTTTAGTATTTATTTATTGCGTTTTTATCACTTTTAACAGTGAAACTAAAATGCTCTGCGGTGTGCGGATGTATTTAAGCGGCTAGCCGCAGGTGCTTAAAGCCAGATTTTCTCAAGCTCAACCCACTGTTTATCGAATTGTGCGGTTGGCTTTGCTTTAAAGTCACTTCTGACAAACTGATTCATCTTTCCCTCAACAAAAGCTAAGAATAGGTTAGCCAGTACACTCTCTTCACTCGTGAATGTCTTACCTTCTCGCAGTTTGCGCTCTCTTAATACTTGTTTGAATTGTGTCTCAAGCTTTTCAAATAAGCTTTGTACTCGTTCACGTAAACGTTCTTGTTCTCCTTGTAGAGCATCACCCGTTAAAATACGTGTGATCCCTGGGTTTTTCTCTGCAAAAGCTAGGAGTAGAGTAAGAATGTTGTAGATCCGGTTACGGGTTTCTTTTTCGTTTTCTAGTATTAAATTAATGCGTGACAGCAACGTATCTTCGATGAACTCAATAAGCCCCTCAAACATTCTCGCTTTACTAGGAAAGTGACGATAAAGCGCAGCTTCTGAAACACCTACTTCAGCAGCGAGTTTAGCTGTGGTGATACGCTGTCCTGGGCTGGTTTCCAGCATTTGTGCGAGTGATTGAAGAATTTGCTCTTTGCGATTACTACGTTTTGTCGCTGGCATGAAATTTCCCTTATTTTTCTAATTGTTATATTGTTTTTGCCGGGTTTATTAAGCACAGAGAGTGGTGCGCAGAAGTGCAAACCCCGACTCGTTTACACGTTATCGGGGTATCATGTTAATGTTTTATTCAGTTTCTTTCCAGTCTTTTACATGAAGGTTATTTTATCTTTTCGGCAATAGCTTTAATGACAGTAAGTGCTAACTCTTTTTTGCTAGTATAAGGGAGTTCAAGTCGGTCTTTTTTCCAGTATAGGGTCAATGCATTGTTATCAGAATTAAAACCACCTGTGCTATCTGATACATCATTCGCACAGATCATATCCAACCCTTTATTGACCAATTTTCCTTGTGCATATTCGGCGACATTCTGCGTCTCAGCTGCAAAGCCAACAGTATAAGGACGAGATTGTTTTAGTGCTGCGACAGTGGCGATAATATCGGGGTTTTTAACCAGTGTTAGTGTGATTTCATCACCTTGTTTTTTAATTTTTTGCTCGGCAACGGTGGCTGCACGGTAATCTGCGACCGCAGCGCAGCCGATAAAAATATCTGATTGTACGGCATATTCGAGTGCGGCTTGTTGCATCTGCTCAGCACTTTCTACATCAATTCGAGTAATTCCAGTGGGGGTATTCAGTGAAACTGGGCCTGCGATCAGATTTACGCTTGCACCCAAAGCCTTTGCTGCCTCTGCAAGGCTAAATCCCATTTTTCCTGAACTGTGATTGGTAATAAAACGCACCGGATCTAATGCTTCGCGTGTCGGTCCTGCGGTGATAGTTACCGTTTTTCCCGCTAATACTTGCTCAGTAGGGCGAAGTGTAGCTAAACACAGTTGCACCAACTCATGGGGTTCAAGCATGCGTCCTGCGCCTATATCTCCGCAGGCTTGCTCGCCTTTACCGGGTCCCCAGATTTGTACATGGCGTGAAGCAAGGGTATTGAGATTTGCTTGAGTCGATAGGTGCGCATACATCTGTTGATTCATTGCCGGCGCCACGGCAACAGGCGCGGGAGTTGCGAGCAGTAATGTGGTCAGTAAATCATCCGCAATACCTGCTGCCATTTTGGCGAGGATATTTGAAGTCGCGGGAGCAACTAGCACTAGATCTGCCCATTTTGCAAATTCGATATGGCCCATTGATGCTTCTGCTTGCGGGTCAAGCAAAGAGTCAGAAACGATTTCACCAGAGACAGCCTGCATTGTCAGTGGCGTGATAAAGTGCTTAGCTGACTCCGTCATCACCACTTTGACATCTATCTGGTGTTCTTTTAGACGACGAACGAGTTCTGCGCATTTGTAAGCAGCGATACCACCGCTGATCCCAAGTAAGAGGCGTTTATTTCTTTGCATGTTTGTTTTATACGATCACAGTATCAATAAACTAAAGATATCACAGTCTGTGATTGCTTTTGAATAATCGTGATCACCCGCTAAGCTTAATTTAGTCAAGGAGACATACAAATATAAGGAATAGTAGGATGCAAATATCAGCCTTACCCAAATCTGCACGACCAAGAGAAAAGTTAATAGAGCAAGGCCCTGAGGCATTATCTAATGCCGAGTTATTGGCCATCTTTTTACGTACTGGGATCAAAGGGTTAAATGCTATAGAGCTTGCCGAAACCTTGTTGCAAGAACAGCAAACGTTACAGCGTTTGTTCAATGCCTCATTAGAAGAGTTTTCAGCGTTAAAAGGTTTAGGCGTTGCCAAATATACTCAGTTACAGGCCGTTTTGGAGTTAAGCCGGCGTTATCTAAAAGAAGAGTGCTTAAGAGAAACGGTATTTCAAAACCCCACTGCGGTACGTGACTATTTGAGTGCTCAACTACGAGGGCTTGGGCATGAAGTATTTATGGTGCTGTATCTAGACAACCAAAATCGACTGATAAAAGATGAAGTGTTGTTTCACGGTACAATTAACGCGGCCTCGGTTTATCCAAGAGAAGTAGTAAAGGCGGCACTCAAATATCATAGTGCAGCCGTGATTTTTGCCCATAACCATCCATCGGGCGTGGCAGAGCCCAGCGAAGCGGATAAACTTATCACGAAAAAATTGCAGCAAGGCTTGGCACTGGTCGATATTAATGTGCTTGACCATTTAATCGTCGCCGGAAGTCATTGTATTTCGTTTGCCGAACGAGGACTGATTTAAGCTGAGTTGCTGTTTTATCAGGTGGGTTTCGCTTTCTCAAGTTGTCCTTTTGAACTGAGCAAAATGGCATGGAGCTGGATCACTCAACTTTTATTCGAAGTGTGAGGTAGCTGGTGGAGTGTTGCAGCCCAAATATACGTATAAGCACGAAAATTAAACAGTGAAAAATACGATGTAGAAAGGGCCAAAAAAGAAATTTGCTCGTTAAATCAGCATATTTGTATAAATTTTATAAATTAGTTCAATTTAAATGCAGTTTTTACTTTCCTAGTGGGCTTCGGATCATTATAATTGGCCGCTATCAAATTTACCCATGAGCTGATTTCAGTAGGATCAGATCCTTGATCTCTGCCTGTAGATACTGTATAAAGAGCGCCCTTTGATTTTACCTAGGGCACGCAGTTAAAAAGGCCTTTAAGGGAAAATTAAGCTCGAGCGAAGTTATTGGAGATACATAGACATGTCTAAAGTCTGTCAAGTTACAGGTAAGCGCCCAGTGGTTGGTAACCACCGTTCGCACGCGCGCAACGCTACTAAGCGTCGCTTCCTACCTAACCTACAAACACACCGTTTTTGGGTTGAAAGCGAAAAGCGTTTCGTTTCTCTACGCACTACTACTAAAGGTATGCGTATTATCGATAAAAAAGGCATCGACGCGGTATTAGTAGATATCCGTGCTCGCGGCGAAAAAATTTAAGGAGCTTAAATCATGCGTGATAAGATCCGTTTAGTTTCAACTGCTGGTACTGGTTATTTCTACACTACCGACAAGAACAAGCGTAACATGCCTGAAAAAATGGAGATCAAAAAGTTCGACCCTAAGGTTCGTAAACACGTGATCTTCAAAGAAGCGAAAATCAAGTAATTCGTTTCAAGAATCAATAAAAACCCAGCCTCGGCTGGGTTTTTTGTTTTTGTACTTTAATTTTTCACGGTTAATTGCCAAAGCTCTCCACTTGGTTGCTTCAGCTCACTGAAAACCACATCGCCATTTTGCAATATATCAAACTGTCCAATAAAGCGTTGTGGCGGAGTGAAATATAGCTTTTCTTGATGAGTCTTAAGATCAAATCGCCAGATGCTTTTGTCTTTTTCATAGTAAAGCGCATTATCTCTGAGCCGCCAATTCAGCCAATTTCTCACCGGTACATCCGTCACAACTACAGACTCTTGCCCGTCTTCCAGTTGCCAAATTCCGGGCTGTGTAAACTTGGTAAAATACAACACATTATTAAGCTTGTAGCCGCTGTAGCCACCTTGTGTTGTAAGTTGCTGATGTTGGTTTGTTATTAGATTTAGAGACCATAACTGCCAACTACCAGAGCGTTCACTGCTGTAAATGATTTCATGGTCATCTTGGCTGTAATTGGCAACGTAAGGCTTAAGCTCAGTACCTATAAGTTGTGTTGTTTTTTGACTGTTGATAGCAAACTGGTAAATGGCGTCTTGATATTCATACAATATTGTTGAGGCATCGTGGTTAAGTTGAAAGCGTTGAAAATTAAATACGTGAGGCAAGTCAACTTGAGTGTGTTGTTGTGTTTCAGTGTCGATAGACCATAAAGCGGAATGCGCGCCGTGATCCGAAATATACCAAACTCGCGGTATTTGATTTGCGCGAGGTAAGCGATTCAATGCCTGATTATCAACAAGTGGTGAAAAGGTTTGCTCCGATATGTCGAAAAGGTGAATTAGGCTAGTTAACTTATATTGATTAAAGAGCAGGGTCTCATTGTTATCTTGTAATACTAGGCTTTCGATTGGTGCTGTGAGCTTGTGAAGCAGTTTTACTTTGCTCGATTTTATATCAGTGCGATAAATGCTACTGCCTGCGCTAAAGTAAATAGATTGACCGCTAGCAGACCAAGTCAGTGCCGTGAGATTATAAGGTAACTTAACGGTGCTCTTGACTGACATGCTTGGGTAATCGTACACCGTCAGTTCGTGCTTATCTTCTCCAAGATAGCGCGCGGCGGCGAGTTGGTCTTTGGTTGTGGATAAGCTAAATAGATGGTCGCCCCTGAGGTTTCCTGAGATTGGAGGAAGCGTTAACTGGATATGCTGCTTTGTATTCAAGTCGAAACGGTAAAGGCCGTATCCACTATGTATATTTGTGCGTTTTCGATAAATGATTTCGTGCGGATTTGCGCCCCATATTAGTTTAATGTTTTCGATAGGCTGGCAAGAGAATAGCGTAGTGTGCTGTGCCTGAGCGATATCAAACTGTTTTACGGTACAGCCATTCTCATCGTCAATATAGGTAATGTGTTTGGCGTCTGAGCTTAAGGCTTGTGTGCTGATGTTGCCAGAAAACAGCTTTCTATTTTGCTTGCTGTGATTGAGCCATAACTCCGATTGCTGAGTGTTCGTAGGATGCAGGTAACTAAAGTTTTTATATTGAGGCGCGCTACTTAACTGCAGTTCAATACCGCTCTGGCTCGTTAATTTTTGGGGCTCGAGTGGTTCGTTATTTTGCGCTGGCTGCATGAGCTGATAGGCAATAAACGCACATACGCTGGTAATAAGTAGTGAAGCACCTAAAAGTGGCACGATCCGGGAGCTGGTCTTATTTATTGTTGCCGGAGTATGACTTGTGGCCGCGGGAATAAGTCGATATCCAAGAGTAGGGATAGTCTCTATATACTCAGTTTTACCATCTAATTTATTCATATACTGGCGCAACGTCGACACGGCTTTATTGATTGCACTCTCTGTGACTACGCGACTTTGCCACACTTCTGCAATGAGCTTATCGCGCGAAACAACATTACCATTTGCTGCAATTAAGGTTTGTAGCAATAAGTATGGCTTAGGCTCAAGTCTGATGGAGTCTGTGCTACTCGTCAGCGTTCGATTAACCGTATCAAACCGAATGGCTGCAATCTCATAGCGCATTTATTATCCCTTTGATTATATTGTTTATATTTATTGGTAAGGAATTCCTCACAACGATTTCATGTGAATTCGTCGCGCCCTTTTTCAAAGTATTTAGAGTACATGAAAACAATAAAATAGGAATGGCCAACATGACAAGTCGAATGTTTTTAAAACAGGCTTTAGGTTTAACACTCGCAGCTTTAGTCGCGGGCTGTGGTAGCAGTAGCGACAGCAAAAAGGCGTTAAGCAATGATGATGGAGTGTTAAAGCCCGTAAATGGTTTTGAGGTTCATCAACTCAATGAGCGTTACTATTATATGAAGCCGATTGAAAAGCCACATAAAGCGTTCAAGTTGATGTTGGCCTTTCATGGTTCTGGAGGGACAGCTTACGGTATGGCAGGTTTAACCAAGCTACATGAGCAAAGCGATGATTATATTGTTGTTTATCCCAAATCAAAAAACGAAGAATGGAATGAAGGCTGTGGTTGTAACAAGGCACATCGTTTAGGTGTAGATGACTTAGGCTTTGTTGATCAGATGATTGCAGAAATAAAAGCCAAATATGATGTCATTGACGGTGAAATTTATGCGACCGGCTTTTCTCAAGGCGGGTTATTTGTACAAAACTTATTATGTAACCGCTCGGAGACGTTTAATGCGATAGTAACGGTTGCAGCACCTATGTCCTACCAATTAGGTGATAGCTGTAACTTTTCGACACCTACAAACTACCGAATTATGCACGGTAAAGCAGACTCAGTATTGCCTTATAATGGCAAAAGTCACGCAAATTTTGGGCTACTCTCATCACCTCAAGCGATTAAAATTATTGCTAATCTAAATTATGAGGCTGCTTTATCTGTTGATGAAGAAATAGCGGGAGGCGTGACGTTAACTCACTATCCTAATCGCAATACTCAAACGCAGCTCATTAGTGTAGACGGGGCTCGTCATAGTTGGAATTTACCACCTGTTCAAACCACCGAATCAATAATGGCATTTTTTGAATCGACAAGTCGTTATGCGCTGCCTCAAGGCTCTGATCTTATCGCAATAAATAACGATTATTACCATGTTCGACAATTAAAACAACATGCAGATAAGCCAACCGTGGTCATGCTCTCAGGTGCGAATATGCATTTTCATAGCGACAGCGCTTGGTTCGCGTTACTTCAGCCTTACTTGGCAGACAGTTTCAATGTTTACGTCATTGATAGGCTAGGGCAGGGATTAAGTAGTGTAGATGACACGCCTTCCATGAATAAATTTGCACACGACCTCCCTGTACTATTTGAAAAGCTCAATCTCAGTGATGTGCATTTGTTGAGTTACGCAAATAGTAACTCGGTGCCGCTAATTGCGATGCAAAAATCACAGGAGTTTCAACAAAAGATAGCCAGCATGTTGTGGCTAGACCCAGATATTTTACTGCCACATTCTATTGCTCAGTATCAAGGTTATCCAGTTGATGTTTATCGTCAATACGGACAAGACTTGATTGATCATGTTGCTGCTGGTAATTGGCAAGAAAAGATGGATAGCAAAATAGCTGAAGAGCAGGCGCATATTGAAACCCTGCTTGAAGGAAGCGAGTTTGCAGACTACATGGATTGGCAATATTTCAATCACATAATGCAAACCCGCCACGGTGTTGCAGCTCAACTTACTCGAGTACACGAAATGATGAACTACCATGATGACTTGGAGTTAGTAAGAAACTGGCAGCCAGACAGCAGCATTCCTATTTCAGTGATAGATAGTGAGTTTGAAAAACTAGATATTGCAAATGCAGACTCTGAAGAAGCGAAAGCCAATCTAATAAAATGGGAAGCAGAGGGACGTAAATGGTCACAAGAAGTTGCTGAAACCAGTGGTGGGCAGTATTTACCAATATCATCAACTGAGCACCTGATCCCATTTACCCACCCTGAGCTTATTAAGCAGGCATTGACTGAGCTTGCGAGCCAATGACACCAATCCAGTTTGCTAGATGAGCGCTTGAAGCGTTGAATTAACATATAGAAAACGCGAGGTAGAAATCGACTCGCGTTTTTCATTTTTAAAACCTAATGAATTAAATAATAAGGTTAACGCATAGTAACAAACTCCTCGGAGCCGGTTGGGTGTATCGCGACTACCGAGTCAAAGTCTGCTTTGGTTGCGCCCATCTTCATAGCGACGGCGAATCCTTGGATCATCTCATCTACGGCAAAGCCGATGCCGTGTAGGCCCACTACGGTTTCTTCCGGGCCTGCGCATACAAGTTTCATGCGACACGGTTGGCGGTGCTGAGTGACCGCGGTGTACATTGCAGCAAAGGTAGAGGTATAGACCTTGATGTTGTCTTTACCGTACTTTTCTTCCGCTTCTGGCTCTGTTAGACCAATGGTGCCAATCGGTGGGTGGCTAAAGACGACGGTAGGGACTAGATCGTAATCCATTTTTGCGTTTGGTAATTCCGGATTGAATAGGCGCTCGGCTAGCATTCTACCTGCTTTTACGGCTACCGGAGTAAGCTCTATACCACCATCCATAATATCACCGAGCGCGTAGATACCTTTGGCTGAGGTGTTTTGCCATTCGTCGACTTTAATATGGCCGCTAGGCGTGGTTTCTACATCTGTCGCAGCGAGGTTGATAAGATCAGTCATTGGTTCACGACCAATTGCCCAGATCAGTTTGTCTACGGTGTAAGACTCACCATTCTCAAGATGTAAGGTGACTGAGCCATCCTCTTCTTTGGTCACTGACTGTGGTACTGCGTGAGTGTGCAGCGTTGGACCTTCTTTTTCCATTACCTCAGTTAAGGTTTCAACCAAGATAGGATCAAAATTACGAAGTGGGGCGTGCTTACGAACAAATAGGTGGGTTTCTGTGCCCAAGCTGTGCAATACGCCCGCAAGCTCTACCGCGATATAACCCGCGCCCACAACCGCGACGCGGCGAGGTTGCTCTTTAAGCTCAAAGAAACCGTTTGAATCGATACCGTGCTCAGCGCCTGGAATATTAGGGATCGTTGGGCGGCCACCTACGGTAATATTGATATGATCGGCAGTGTAGTGCTCGCCGTTGACCTCAATGGTGTTGTTATCAACAAACTTAGCAAAGCCATTGATCACGGTGACGCCATTTTTTGCTAGGTAGCCGTTGTAACCTTGGTGAATACGGCCAATGTAGGCTTCGCGGCTTTCTACCAGCTTACCCCAATCGAAGTTCTTTAGTTCAACATCAAAACCATAATCTGGTGCGTATAGTTTAATGGCTTCAGCAACTTGAGCACCGTGCCACATCGCTTTTTTTGGAACGCAGCCCACGTTTACACAAGTACCGCCTAAGTGCTTTGCTTCTATTAATGCCACCTTGGCACCTCGCATCGCCGCTCGGTTTGCAGATGCGATCCCGCCGCTACCGCCACCGATTGCGATATAGTCAAAATGTTGAGCCATAAAAATTCCTCGCCAATTATTTGTTTTGCTTAAACCCTACTGCTTTAAACTCGACTACTTTATATTAAGTAAATAGCACAAGTGCACAACCGAAGACCGATATTAAGCAAAAATCTGTTCAGATACTTGTAAATGCGGTCATTCACCCTTATTTCAACCTCAATATTAGATTAGAAAATAAAGAGCGTGCCCATGAGTAACCCATTAATCGGGCTAGAAGGATTGCCTCCTTTTTCGAAAATTAAGCCTGAACATATTGTTGAAGCATTAAAATCTGCCATTGCGCACTGTCGTGAAACTATCGACACTGTTTTAGCGCAGTCGAATTATACCTGGGACAACTTTGTACTACCGCTGGAAGAAGCGGACGATAAACTTAGCCGCATGTGGTCGCCGGTATCGCATATGCACTCCGTGGTCAATTCAGAGGCGCTGCGTAAGGCTTACGATGAGTGTTTGCCATTAATCTCTGAATATTCGACTTATTGTGGCCAACATCAAGGGTTATATGAAGCCTATAAAGCAGTAAAAGAGTCAGCTGAGTTTGGTAACTTAACGATTGCTCAGCAAACGTCGGTGGATAATGCACTGCGTGATTTTCAACTTTCTGGCATTGCGCTTGAAGCTGCGAAGCAAAAACGCTATGGCGAAATTGTGGTACGGCTGTCGGAGTTGGCATCAAAGTTTGGTAACAATGTAATGGATGCCACTCAGGCATGGCAAAAGCATATTACTGATGAGTCTGATTTAACTGGGCTACCTGAGTCTGCCTTGGCACTTGCCGCTCATACTGCCGAGTCCAAAGGATTAGAGGGCTGGGTATTTACGCTAGATATTCCTTCTTACCTTCCTGTGATGACTTACGCAGATAGCCAAGCGCTCCGTGAAGAGGCTTATCGTGCGTTTGTAACCCGTGCTTCGGATCAAGGGCCTAATGCTGGCGAGTTTGATAACTCAGCGATTATGCATGAAGCACTTACGCTTAGACACGAGCTGGCTCAGTTACTTGGCTTTTCTAGTTTTGCAGAAAAATCACTGGCAACCAAAATGGCTGAGACGCCAGAGCAAGTGTTTAAATTTCTGAATGATCTTGCTGCTAAGTCAAAACCACAAGCCGAGCAAGAAGTGGCTGAACTCCGTGACTATGCGAATAAAGAACACGGCGTAACTGAGTTAAAACCTTGGGATTACGCATATTATGGTGAAAAGTTAAAACAAGCTAAGTATGCAATTTCTGACGAAGCACTGCGCCCTTATTTCCCTGAACATAAGGTACTTGCCGGTTTGTTTGAAACCGTAAACCGTTTGTTTGGGATCCGTGTGAGTGAAGTCAAAGACGTTGATATTTATCATCCAGACGTACGTTTTTTTGCTATTCACGATGATAAAGGTGAGTTGCGTGGTCATTTCTATCTCGACCTATATGCCCGTGAACATAAGCGTGGTGGTGCTTGGATGGATGACTGCATGGGCCGAAAAGTACGCGCAAATGGTGAGTTGCAGACTCCTGTTGCTTATTTAGTGTGTAACTTCAATAAAGCCGTTGGTAATAAACCTGCGCTATTTACCCATAATGAAGTAACCACTTTATTCCATGAGTTTGGTCACGGCATTCATCACATGCTAACGCAAGTGGATGCAGCGCCAGTTGCGGGTATTAATGGTGTGGCATGGGATGCGGTTGAGCTGCCAAGTCAGTTTTTAGAAAACTGGTGCTATGAAGAAGAAGCGCTGAACTTCATTTCAGGGCACTATGAAACGGGTGAACCGTTACCAAAAGAAATGTTAGACAAGTTACTCGCGGCAAAGAACTTCCAATCAGCCATGCAAATGCTGCGTCAGTTGGAGTTTTCGTTGTTTGATTTTCATATCCACGCAGACTTTGAGCCAAATACGGATTGCCAAATTCAAGCCACGCTCAATGCGGTGCGTGAACGTACCGCAGTTGTAAAAGCGCCTGAGTTTAATCGCTTCCAGCATAGCTTTAGCCACATTTTTGCTGGTGGTTATAGTGCGGGTTACTATTCTTATAAGTGGGCTGAAGTGCTGTCTGCGGATGCGTTTTCTAAGTTTGAAGAAGAAGGGATATTCAACCCGCAAACCGGGCGTGAATTTATGCATCACATTCTTGAAAAAGGTGGATCGGAAGCGCCAATGGTGCTGTTTACCCGCTTCCGTGGTCGAGAGCCAAAAGTGGATGCGTTGCTGCGCCACAGCGGGATTGCCGCCTAATTATATTTCCACTCCAAGCGCCTTCTTCTGAAGGCGTTTTTTTTGTCTTAGAAAGTGTGGCTTTTTGTTAGCAAATTCAATATCTCTGACTATTCTATAAAGATATGAATTAATAGGGAAAGCCACATGATGAAACTGGTTCTTGCCATTGATGATGACAAACTCGTCCATCACATTGTTGACGAGGCGCTATCGCGCACTTGCAAAATATTACATGCGAAAAATGGTGAGGAAGGCTTACGGTTGGCTAAAAAATATCGTCCAGATATTATTTTGCTCGATGTCGAGATGCCCGGGCTGTCGGGCTTTGAGGTATGTGAGCAACTCAAAAAACTAGAGGACACCACTGAGATCCCGGTTATGTTTTTGTCTTCTCGTGCTGATATTTCAGAGCGGATGCGGGGCTATAACGCCGGTGCCGCAGACTATATAGTCAAACCTTTTAACGCCGGAGAGTTATTAGCGCGTATTAATGTTCTTGATGACTATAGAAAAACTTCCTCACAGCTCAAACAAGACGTACAGCGCGCCCAAATTACAGCTGAAATCGCCATGACCGACTCTGGTGATATGGGCCGTATAATGCGCTACGTAGGGCAATCGTATCATGCACATGATCTCAATACTTTGAGCACTCATTTTTTAGAGTTTTTTATGCCGATGGAGCTCGATGTTGCGGTGGCTTTTTGGTATCACCAAGATGCGATGTTTTACTCCAGCGAGGGAGCGATTCAACCAATAGAGCAAGAGCTATTTGAGAAGCACAAAGATGGTAGCCGCTTCGTTGATTTTGGGCGCAGGACTATTATTAATTACCCTAAAGTTTCTTTGCTGATTAAGAATATGCCAGTAGATGATGTTGCGGTTTATGGTCGTTATAAAGATTTGTTTCCGCACATACTGGAAGCCACTGATGCCAAAATTAAAGATATGGAAGTCAGTGAAGATGCGCTCAATAAAGTGGAACATATCGGGCAAGTATTTGCTGAGCTGAGCGATCATTTAAGCGGCGTTGGCGATCATTACAGCGGTAAAGTTGCAGAGTTTCAGGCTGTGCTGGAAAGCGACAAGCTTGCAGTTTTAGCCTCAAGTGAAAGAGAGCAGTTGCAAGAACTCTATGAGCATTTCACTTATTTAAGCGATGAGCTAACCATAATTAAATATAAGTTAGGTGAGGTGACTGAGGTACGTCAGCAGCTTATAGAGAGTTTAAACAAAATAGCGAAACCTTGGGGTGAGGATGAAGTGGCGTCGCAGGCTGATATTGAACTGTTTTAAGCCACTGGATAATCAAAGACACTAGAAAGGGAAAGGGGTATACTGCCACGGTTGGTAACCCTTGGGAGCTTAGCTTGCATATTCACACCCCTTTTGAAGAAAACAGATCCTACCTAAATACGCTAACTAAGCTGTTTAATTTATCCGCCCTTACTATTAACGAGGCGGAGTTTCAATTGGTTTATGATGAGCTAGGCCTACAATTATTCAAAAAAGATGAGCCAAAGCTCGGTGCTATCCGAGTTGACTTTGTGACTGGCGCAGTTGCTCATCGACGCAAATTTGGTGGTGGTAAAGGGCAAGCAATTGCAAAAGCGGTGGGCTTAAATAAAGGTGCTGTGCCTACGGTGTTGGATGCGACAGCTGGACTTGGACGCGATGCCTTTGTGCTTGCCTCTATGGGTTGCAAAGTTGTGCTACACGAGCGTAACCCGGTAGTCGCAGCGTTGTTATATGATGGCTTGCAACGCGCTTATCAAGATGCTGAAATTGGCGAATGGGTACAGTCAACTATGCGGCTGGAGTTTGGATCCAGCCATGACTTGCTAGAGCAAGCGGGTTGGCGTCCAGATGTAGTGTATCTTGATCCTATGTTTCCGCATCGTGAAAAGTCAGCGCAAGTAAAAAAAGAAATGCGGGTATTTCAAGACTTAGTTGGCAATGATTTGGATGCCGACGCACTTTTGCCTTTTGCTTTGCAGTTAGCCACAAAAAGGGTGGTGGTAAAACGTCCAGACTATGCTGGCTTTTTAAATGATAAAACGCCAAGTATGCAAATAAAAACCAAGAAAAACCGCTTTGACGTTTATGTTAATGCCGCGATGAAATAGCACACCACTATACCTGATTTAATTTTGTGCAGTAGATATCTAGATGGATATACGTAAAAAGTATGGTTTTGTACTATTGCACAGAAAAGGTAACCAGATTTAATCAAGTTGTCATAAATCCTTAATACTCTTGCGGAGCATTTTGATAAAGGGGTTGTGATTCTATGCGCGTGTCTACATTTACTCGGTTATTGGCAATATTATTGACGACAGCGAGTATCCTACTTGGGGCGAGTCTGTTTTGGGCGAGCCAAGTATTAACAGAACTTGATGTGCAAGACGCCGCTTACAATCAAGTTAAAAATGCGGTGATCATCGAGCTTGAGGGTACAGTAGAAGATTACTTGAGTGCGGGCGATAGCCAGTATTTAAATAAGGCCGATGAACAAATCAAAGCATTACAGCAAAGTGTGGAACAGCTACCACCAGCACTTGCTGAGCAACTAAAAACCAAACTCACACAACTACAACAAGATATTGCAGGCAAATACCGAGCACTCGGCAAGCTTTCAGGTAATGAACTTGCGTTGTTGGATAATGCGCTTAGGCAAATGTCAGGTTCAGCATCGAGCCTCGTCAAGTATGCAATTAAAGCACAAGATAGTGCCACTAAAGAATCCTACTTTAATCTTGCTTCAGACTATTTTAGCGAAGTCTCGAATTTGAGCTTATATACTTACCAATTAGTTATGGCTTACGAACAGCAGACCGAGCAGAGTTTGATGTCGAGCTTAAGCCGGTTGCAGGATATTGCCGCGCGAATAGACCGACTCGAAAACTTAGGGGTAATGAGTGAGGTAGACGAAGACGAGCTATTTTTAGGTGCCGAAGCCGAAGATTTAGCGCTAGAAATAAAAGCGGAGCTTGTGAGCTGGCCTAAACGTTATGCCCGCGACTTAGAAAATACCTTACAGCAGTCGAAACAACGCCAAGCTGGCATGCTAGCACTGCGAGGTGATATTAAAGTAATCTCAGAGAATATCCTACAAGCAGAAACCAACTTAAAAACAGAGCAGGCTGACGTAAAAACCAATGTGTTTATGCTGTTTGGTGTGGCTATTGGGCTACTCGTACTCCTTGCGGGTGGTGTGTATTTTGTGCAGTTCAATCAAGTATTAACTCCGCTAAGACAACTACGCGATGGCTTCGCTCAGCTTATCGAAAGCAATGAATTACGTAATATTGAAAGTAAAAACCAAGACACCGAAATTGGCGAAATTGCGAGTTACTTTAATCAGTTAATCGATAGGCAGCGAGCAGAAGCAGACGAACGCTCAGAAATGCTGAGTGTGATCAATACCTTTATGGAGGAAATGAACACTAACTTGGCGCAGATCTCTGCACAAGCTGGAGACACGTTTGAGCAGGTGGAGCAAAACCAAGCACAGCTTGACTCGCTCAGAGCGCTTGGGACGGATGCCAATCAAATTAACGCGCAAGTTGCCGACAATGCTAACAACACCTTTGAAGCAATGACACAAAGTGTGTCCTATGCGGATGCTATGTTGAGCGCTTCATCTACCACGCAAAAGCGGGTAGAGCAGGGATTAGAGAGCTTAAATGAATTACTTAATGGTGTTTCAGATGTGAGTAAAGTGATTGATATGATCAGCTCCATCGCAGAACAAACGAACCTACTCGCACTGAATGCGGCGATTGAGTCGGCGCGCGCAGGAGAGCATGGCCGCGGGTTTGCGGTCGTTGCGGATGAAGTACGAAAGCTTGCACAGCAAACACAAGCCTCACTGACTGATATCCACCAACAATTAAATGTTTTGAGTGATAATTCAAACAAAGTATCGACACAAATCTCGGCTTTGGCTGATGAGGCACAGCAGCAAACAGGCCATGCACAAGAGTTGAAACGCAATTCCGAAGGTGTGGCAGAGAGCGCACAGAGCGCCAACCAAGTTGCCGCCCATGCAATGGATCTTGCCAATCAGCAATCAGATTTACTAGATACCTTTGGCCACGCCATGGACAGCATGAAAGGTCAGGTTAATAGCTCACATGAGCAAGTGCAACAAATCCAGCAAAGCCTTAAAGAGAAAATGCGGGAGATTAGAAGCACCTTAGGCCTGCGGTAATAACGATTATGCTGTAGGTCGAGATTTATCTCGACAGCATAAGCCAAAACGTAGGAGCTGCTTCACGCGGCGAGCAGTTAAAAGCTCGCGAGGTAAACTCGCTCCCATAACATGAGCCACTCTGGTAGGAGCCGCTTTACGCGGCGAGCGGTTAAAAGATCGCGAGGTGAACTCGCTCCCATAACATGAGCCACTCTGGTAGGAGCCGCTTTACGCGGCGAGCAGTTAAAAGATCGCGAGGTGAACTCGCTCCTACGGGGTGAACACTGTGGTCGGAGGCGCTTTATGCGGCGAGCAGTTAAAAGCTCGCGAGGTGAACTCGCTCCCATAACATGAGCCACTCTGGTAGGAGCCGCTTTACGCGGCGAGCGGTTAAAAGATCGCGAGGTGAACTCGCTCCTACGGGGTGAATACCTCGGTAGGAGCCGCTTTACGCGACGAGCGGTTAAAAGATCGCGAGGTGAACTCGCTCCCATAACATGAGCCACTTTGGTAGGAGCCGCTTTACGCGGCGAGCAGTTAAAAGATCGCGAGGTGAACTCGCTCCCATAACATGAGCCACTCTGGTAGGAGCCGCTTTACGCGGCGAGCAGTTAAAATCTCGCAAGGTAAACTCGTTCCCACAAACTAAACTCGAAATAATTAAAAAAGGCCGCAAATGCGGCCTCACGTTGGGGGAAAGAAGACTCAATTAAGAGCCTACTAAATTTTGCTTATGGCTTGTACTGTGCGTCTAACGTTAGACCCGAGAACGTACGGTAAGCGTTAATGCTTAGGTGCCATGTACCCGCTTGTGGATTAGTGATTACACAAGTCTCTGTATTACCACTTTCATATGGACGACAATCATAGCTGTTTGTTGTAGGCTGTGAGCCAAACTTTACAAACAAGTCAGCGTCACCTGAGCCACCAAATGTTTTCACGGTAAAGTCGCTCATACCTTCAGGTACTTCGATTGTGTAGTGAACCCACTGACCGCTTGAAGCTGAAATATCTTCAATTGTACCGCCACCCGCTTGTGGACCACCAGTGCTAGAGCCCGAAGTTGCAGCAACTAAGCTTATGCCTGAATAAGCTTTATAACCGTTAATCATTACATGGTATGTACCAGCTTGAGGTGCGTCAAAGCTACAAACTTCGGCATTACCGCCTTCATAAGGACGACAATCATAACTGCTTGAAGTTGGTTGACTGCCAAGTTTTACATAAAGGTCAGCATCACCTGTTCCACCACTCATTGTGAAGGTCACATTGGTTTTTCCAGCAGGTACATCAAAAGTGAAAAATTGATTGCTGCCTGCCGCGCCGCTTAGGCCCGTTTTTGCTACGCCATCTTCAAGTGTATTACCTGTAGGTGGCGTGACAACATCGCCTAAAGCTTCATTTACCGCAGCGGCTGCATCAACAACACCTGTACCACAGTTTGAACAGCTACCCGCGAAGCTACGTGTAGTGTCTTTCAAGATAGTTTCTACTTCGTCAGGCGTAGCAGATGGTTTTGCTTGCTTGATTAGCGCAGCAACACCAGCAACGTGAGGTGCAGCCATAGACGTACCTTGTGAGTAGTGGTAGCTATCATTTGAAGGAGCACCAGAGCCTGAGTTATGGGTAGATAGGATACCTTCAGGATCATTCGCAAAACTTTGTGCGCCACCCGGAGCGGCAACGTCGATATTTGCACCATAGTTTGAGTAATAAGCTCGGCTACCATCACGACCTACAGATGCTACGTTTACTACGCCATTACAGTTACCTGGGTTGTAGTTTGCTGAGTTATCGTTGTCGTTACCTGCCGCAATAACAATGACTGTACCGTTGTTACGTGCTTGGTTGATTGCATTTTGTGTGGTTGCGCTACATGCACCGCCACCACCTAAACTCATGTTGATAACATCAGCAGGGTTCGCATTTGCAGGCACACCAGATACCGAGCCGCCAGATGCCCAAATGATGCCATCAGCGATGTCAGAAGTTAAACCACCACATTTACCAAGAACACGTACAGGTACTACTTTAGCGTCGTAAGCAACACCAGCTACACCTTCACCATTATTTGTTACAGCAGCAACGGTACCCGCTACGTGCGTACCATGCCAGCTTGAGTCTTGATCTGCGCGTGGCACAGGTTGACCTGAAGAGTCAGTTCCACATTCACCGCGAGTGACTGCATCACCAGGGTCACGAGCATCGTTGTCACGTGCGCCACCATCGTTAGCAACAAAGGTATTAGAGATCATGTCATAGCCAGGCAGAATGTTGGCATCTAAGTCTAAATGTGGGCGATAACCTGTATCTAGTACCGCAACTACCACACCTTGACCTGTTGCTTTGTCCCACGCAGCTGGGGCATTAATACCAGCAGCAGCTTCGTAGTAATGCCATTGATCGTTATAACGCGGATCGTTAGGCGTTGCGAATGGCTTTAACATTTGGTCAATTTCGATGTATTCAACATTACCAGAAGCCATCACTTCATTCATGAACGCCTGTGCTTCTTTTGCTGAAAGCTTTTTGTCAGCACGCATAACGTGGTGATTGCTAAGTGCCATTGGGCGTACGTACTTAGCGCGAGCACTCGCTTTGCTGCTCTTAAAGCCTTGTACAAAGCTTTCTGCACGCTGTTGCATTTTTGCTGGAGCAAGATCCGCAGCTGAAAGGCTAATCATTTGTGAACTAGCATCTTTGTACTTGATGATGAACTGTGTACCAAGCGTACTTTGTGATGATAGTTTTTGTGCTGTTGCTGCAAGTGCTACATCTTGGCCGATTGATTGTGCTGGTGCGGCCGTAACTGTTGTTGCAGTAAATAGTGTACTCACTGCGACGCTTAGTGCAGCGCGCTTAAAGTTTTTATTGATTGTCATAATGTTTCCCTAGTTTCTAACTTGTTGTTCAGCTGTTAATAAAAAGCTGATGGTCAGTGAAAGTAAACTCCTAGTTAAGAAAAAGAAAGCGCTGTTTTGTTATTTGCACTAATTTTTTAGTTATATGTGGACGGATAAATGGCTATAAAAAATTCTTATGGTATTGTTATTAATCAATATTCTTAATTTTTGTGATGGTGTGAATAAATTTCATCTACATTGTAAATGGCTGTAAACAAAATGGTGTTTTTAACTTTTTGAAGTATTTATAGCCAGTAGAGTACAGACTTACTTAGTATTAAATGGTGGGTTTGTTTTGTTGTTCTAGTTGTATTTTCTTGTTTTTGAAGGTTTGAGAAATGATAGCGCTGACATAATGTTTACAAGTGTTTGAAAGGTATGCGAGTTGCTTCTTCTATTCGTCGCTGTGATTAGATAAAGAATCTAGGTATAATTTTCGCTTGGTCGCGATTTTGCCGCTTAAAGCTAAACTGTTGGCAAAACGGTAAGTGTAGAAATCTTAGATAAAAAGTTGAGTGAGTTTATGCAACAAATAGAGGTAGTCGTTATCGGCGCAGGTGCTGCTGGATTGATGTGTGCTGCACAGGCTGGATACCGAGGGCGACAAGTTGCAGTGGTTGACATGGGAAAAAAGCCTGGTCGTAAAATTTTGATCAGTGGCGGTGGTCGCTGTAATTTTACCAACGAAAATGCTTCACCTGCTAACTATCTATGTAAAAATCCACACTTTATAAAGTCGTGCTTGAGTCGCTATACCCAACATGACTTTATTGAATTGGTAGACCGCCATGGCCTTGCTTATCACCACAAAACACTTGGGCAGTTGTTTTGTGACAATAGCGCGCAAGATATTGTCGACATTCTTCTTACCGAATGTGACTGGGCGGGCGTGTCACTTCACTTACGTCAAGAAGTCCTTGCGGTTGAACATCAAGCTGATGGTCGCTACTTAGTCAAAACCACAACTCAAACCTTTAACTGTGAGTCTGTGGTGATCGCCGCTGGTGGCTTAACCATGCCAAAACTTGGCGCCACGCCAATCGGCTACAAAATAGCGGAGCAATTCGGTTTAACTGTGTTACCAACCACGGCAGCGCTTGTGCCATTTACACTTCATGATCACGACAAAGCACGCTTTGATGGTTTGTCTGGTATTAGCGTAGATAGCCTAGTGACCAGCGAAAGCGGTATCCAATTTAGAGAAAATATTCTCTTTACCCACAGAGGCTTATCTGGCCCCGCAATTTTGCAGATCAGCTCATTTTGGAAAGCAGGTGAGTTTGTTAGCATCAATTTACTACCTGACTTAGATGTGCAAGCACAACTTCATGACTGGCGCAGTGAGCAAGGGCAAAAGAGCCTGAAGAACTTGCTTTCGAGCATCTTACCAAAGCGCTTTATTGAAGCCCTAATCAGCGACGGCAGCATCCCAGATAAAAACGCCAACCAACTCAGCCACACTGAGATTGAAAAACTCACCGAAACCCTTACTAGCTGGAAAATAAAACCAAATGGCACAGAGGGTTATCGCACCGCAGAGGTTACGTTAGGTGGTGTGGATACCGATGAATTAAGCTCAAAAACTTTCGAAGCAAAAAAACAAAAAGGCCTGTACTTTATCGGCGAAGTAACCGATGTCACCGGATGGCTCGGGGGCTATAACTTCCAATATGCATGGAGCTCCGGCTGGGCATGCGGACAGGTTTGTTAGCCCAAATCACGCTCAAAAGCGGCTATAGATTGAAATAAATTGTAGCTTATCAAAAGAAAGGTTTTACCAATTAAAAAGGACGCTAAGCATGGCACTTAGTGTCCTTTTGGTTGTTAGCCAGTTATCACGTCATACTGACTTTGCCTACCAATTGCGCTTCAGGGTGGGTTTCAATGGTTTCGGCTTCGCCACGGTGATCGCTGGCTAGCTTTTCATAAAGTAGCGGTAAGACAATCAAAGTGAAGAAAGTACCGATGAGCATGCCTGCGACTAAGATAATACCTATGCTGTTGCGCGCTTCTGCGCCTGCGCCGGTTACCAAGACCAACGGGAAATGACCAAGCACGGTTGCACCTGTAGTCATCAGTATAGGTCTCAGTCGTGTGGCCGCAGCCCCTTTTACCGCTTCAAATTTCGATTTGCCTTCAAGCTGTAAATGGTTCGCAAATTCAACAATCAAGATGCCATTTTTGGCTATTAAACCGATAAGCGTAATTAGGCCGATTTGACTGTAAATGTTGACTGTCGTGAGTGATAAAAACGGTAGCATCAATGCACCTGCGAGTGCCAGCGGTGCGCAGCCGAGTAGTACTACGAGCGGATCTCTAAAGCTGTTGAACTGGATAGTCAGTAAGAAAAACACCACTATCATGGCAAACAAAAGTACGCCAACCATGGTGTTACCTTCTTTTCTTAGCTGTCTTGATTCACCTGCGTAGTCAATGGAGTAATGGCTCGGTAAGACCTCTGCTGCAATTTCCTCTACCTGTGTGAGCGCTTGCTCTTTGGTAATGTGTGGCAGTGTGCCTGCCAATATTCTAAACGAGTTTTGCTGATTGAATGAGCCAAGCACTCTAGGGCTTGTAAAGGTGCGCAAGGTAGCAAATGCTGAAATCGGAATAAGATCGCCAGCATCCGTTCTTACTTGCATATTAAGAATATTCTCAGGATTGTACCTTTCGCCATCGCCGACAATGGGAATGACGCGGTAGGCTTTGCCTTCTTTGTTGAAGTAATTGGCAAAATTATTCGACATATAAATGCTAAGTTGCTCGTTCACCGACGACAAGTTTAGACCTAAGTCAGCAACTAGCTCCCGGTCGATTTCAAGCTCGGCTTGCGGCAGGTCGATTTTTAGGTCGGTATTGACGAACATAAAGCTGCCTCTGGCGGTGGCGCGTTGAATAATCTCATCGGCGTACTGCTTCATCGCGGTTGGGTCGTCACTGGCACGGAATACTACTTCAACGTCAAACTGTCCTGCGGTAGGAAGCGATGCTGGTAGAATAGGGAATAAACTTAGCCCAGTCACGCTGCCTAACCGGCCGTATAGATCGTATAGCAAGTCGTGTACTGAGTTTTCTCGCTCATTAAATGGCGCAAGATCTACACCACCAAAACCCGCCGCCGCCGTAATAATCTGCCAAGTAAACTCAGCGCCTTCAGTGGCGTTCATGACCTCGGCTGTGTCATTCATTTTCGCTGAAGTATAAGCTTGAGAAGATTCAGGTGGAGCTTCCACTACGACTTGGATACTGCTTTGATCTTCGATAGGGGCAAGCTCTTTTTGTGATAACAGGTAAAACGGCACCGACAATAAAGAGAACACGATAGCGACAAAAAAGACCTGTGGACGCCACTTAAACAAGGTATCGAGTGCACGAAAGTAGAACGCTTGTAATCGATCAAAATAGCCATTGACCTTTTGCGTTAATTTACCTTCTTTACCGCCTTCGGGATTAACGTAAGCACTCATAATGGGCGATAAGGTAATAGCAACCAGTCCAGAAATTAATACCGCAATGGCTAAGGTGAATGCGAACTCTCGGAATAAGAACCCCGTTAAACCTGTTAAAAATCCGATTGGCGCGTAGACCGCAGCAAGGGTCAGCGTCATGGCAATTATTGGGACGAGTAATTGACGTGAACTGATAAGCGCGGCTTGTAATCTGGGTTTGCCTTCGCGCATATGACGCGCAACGTTTTCAACCACCACGATGGCATCATCCACTACTAAACCAACAGAAAGCACGATAGCCAAAATAGTCAGTAAGTTGAGCGAAAAGCCCATTGCTGAGATCACCGCGATTGCGCCTAAAATAGAGATAGGAATAGTCACCAGCGGCACCATGGCGGTTCTAAACGAGCCCATCATGGCGAGTACAACAATTCCCACGAGTAGGACGGTTTCCCCAAGCGTGGTGAAAATTTCTTTTATGGAATCACGCATATAAAGCGTGCCATCGTAGCCAATTCTTAGATGCATGCCGTCGGGTAAGATGGTATTTATCTCATCAATTTTTTTATACAGCGCGTCACCAATATCGATTTCATTGGCACCTGGTAATGCCCACACCGCTAAGAATACGGTATCGTGGTCATCAAGGCGTGCGGTTACCATGCCCTCGGCTTCACCGAGTTCTACCGTGGCGATGTTACCGAGCTTGAGTTGCGTGCCATCGATTTCTTTTACCACTAGGTTGTTAAAATCGGCTACCGTTTTTAACGAGGTATTGGCCATCAGGTCGATGCGTTGTCTGTTATTTTCACTGTAACCTAAGGTGGCAATGGTGTTGTTTGCTTGTAGCGCGGCAAATACATCGCTGGCACTTACGCCATAGATAGCGAGTTTTTCGGTATCGAGCCAAATTCGCATTGCTGGATCGCGGCCACCTTCCAGCGTCACTTTTTGTACACCGGGAATATCAGACATGGAAGGGACAACATTTCTGATCAAATAATCGCTCACGTTGTTACGTGGCAGACCTTGAGATTCCACATCGAGATAGAATACCGCATACGGACTATCGGCACGTACGATTTGAATGGCTGGATCTTCCGCTCCGCTGGGTAACTCAAACTTGATCTGGTTTAATCGGGTGGTCAGCTCAGCCAAGGCATCGGTGGTACTATGATTAAGTTCAAGCCAAGCGGTAACTTTGCTAAGTCCCGAGGTAGTTATCGAGTCTACATAGTCGACGCCAGGAACAGTAGAGGCCACTCGCTCGATTGGCTCGGTAACATAGCCTTTAACGACGTCTGCGGCAGCGCCCGTATAGACAGTGTTGATCACCAGTGAGGCACTTTCTATTTTTGGATATTGCTGCACCGATATATCTCGGGCGGCATTAAAACCCGCTAGCACAATAAGCAATGACACCACGATCGCCAGTACCGGCCGGTTAACAAAAATATCCATGATAGACGGCTTATTTTCGTGTAATGCGCTCATTACTGGCCTCCGTTATTGCCATCAACAGCGGCAACCTGATCGGTATAAACCAATAAGTTTTCTTGTAGCTTAAATGCGCCTTCAGCAGCAATAAATTCACCACCACGCAGGCCAGATAGTACAAGTTGCTGATCGTTTACCTTATCGCCTAAAGTAATTTTTACTGGTTTTGCTCGCCAGTTTTGGCTGTCGTCCTTTTCAAGTACATAAACAAACTCGCCAAAGTGATTGCGCGTAATTGCATTGGTTGGCACAACTGCGGCGTTCACAATCTCGGTTGGTACATTGACTAACACCATTTGATTGTGGCTGAGTGTGCCATTGCTGTTTTGTAGCTCAGCACGATAACTTTGTTGACGCGATGCGACATCGACCATTGGCATTTTGGCTGATACGCGAGCTGGCTTTTGGCCGCTGGCATTAGAAATTGCCACGCTAACGTCTTCGCCTATATTAGGTTGTGGTAAGGTTTGTGGAATTTTGAAATCTACCCAAATGCTGTCGTCTAACCCAACCAAGAAAGTGATTTCGCTATTGGCATCAAGTAATTGACCAACCTGATATTGTTCTAACCCCGTTTGACCCGGGTAAGGTGCACGAATGGTTTTTTTCTCGATTAATGTGGTTAGTCGTTTTACGTCTGCCTGATTAATTGCCACCTCGGCTTCGGCTTTGTCCACCTCATCTGGGCTGATCCGCTTTTGTTCTAGTAATTTGGCAACCCGTTGATAGGTTGATTTAGCAAGCTTTACTCGAGCTTTAGCCGCTAATAGATTTGCCTCATCAATGCTGCTATCTAAGCGCAACAATATTTGGTTCGCTTCCACTTGTTCACCGGGCTGGAAACCGACGTAAGTGATAAGGCCGGGATACTCGTTACTAATGGTGACGGTGTGCTTGGCATGGAGCTGACCCACAACCTTAACCGATTTAATATGCTCAGTTGTTGATACATAAGTACTTTTTACCGAAGCCGAAGGCTCCGGAAAAGACTCCCCAAAGGCAATTGCCGCTTGGATCTGTGTAAACTTCACAAAACCAAGGCTGGTAATAACGATGAGAATGATGACAACGGCAATAAGCCAACGTTTGATGTTCATTGTGATTTCCTTAAGTTAACGAAGCTTGAGCGCTTGCAATTCTTTCTCTATGCGTACCAGAGAATCTTGAGTGATAGGTTGTTGCCATGGATAACTGTTAAGTAGCCTCACTGCGCTGCGAATAACAGGATCATTAAGCTCAAGTGGTGTAAGCAGTGAAGCTGTGCCCTCAACAATTTGTTTAGTTTGTTGCAAGCGCAGTACTTGCTCATATCCTACGGTAAGCGCCCATCCGGTGATGATAATTTCTTCTATCATCTCGTGTAGATCTGGCGTAGCTTGCAACTCACCTGCTTCAATGCCATCAATAAGCGCTTGTTTAAACACGTTTTCACAACCACCACAGGATTCGATAATTTTATTGGTCCAAAACTCAGAAGCCCTTTTGATCACCGCCTCATTGGTAGAGTAGGACTGTAATTCATAATCAAAAGAGAAGCGTTTTAGCTTTTGTGGCGAGATAAGACACACCGCGAGCATGCGTTCTGGCGTGCTAAGTGGTAAGGATAACACTTGCTTAAAAACACTGGATGTATGGGTAAAAGACTCGTAGGCCAGCGCCATTACTAGGTCTTCTTTAGTCTGCACAAATTTATAGATTGAGCCCATAGACAATCCTGCAAGCAAAGAGACTTTTGCCATTGTAAAGTCAGTGACCGAAGACTCATTAATGCATTGTTCCGCAGCGTTTAAAATCATGCGTTGCTGGGTTTCTTTATCATATTTAGGTGCCGGTGCCATCGTTTCTCCTTAGAGTTTGAACCTCATTCGAATGATATTCGAATGAGGTTCAATTATAGAGAGCAATTTTAAAAGTGCAATAAGTAAACAGAATATTGTTTTCAAAATAGGAATTTTGTGTGTAGATAGGTTCTGAAGGAAGGCTTAGCACGGCGCGTCATTGTTATAGCGACGTGCTAATGGTTTAGTGTTTTAAAATCCAGCTTTTAACTGGCTTTAACCACTCGTCTCTCGGGAGATAAAAAGCGCCGTGTTCCTTACCGGTTGAAATAGAAAACTCGGTAAAGCTTTTGAGGTTTGCAGAGCGTGCTTTCACAAAATCGCAAGAACCCACTTGATCTGAGGTTTCGTAAACGGACAACACCTTGCCGTAGAGCTGAACCTCGGTTTTACTTTTGATAAGCCCAGCGCAGCCTGCTAGTACCACGTAGTGAATGGCATCATTTTTTAATGCATCACTTGCCATTATCGTTAACGCTCCACCGCGAGAAAACCCCACGAGTGTAATGTTGCTGGCGCTGACGCCCACATCCAGTAATTTGCGGACCTTGCTAACTAGGGTTTTTGTGTATGTTTCTGGTGCGACGCCTTTAGGTCGGTGCTCAGCAATTAGCGTATAGGCATCATCACTTAAAGCTTGTTTGATGGCTGGAAAGTCATATTTACCCCAGCGCTTATGAATAGGCGTTTCATTATCACCTTCAACGATATAACCATGAGAGTAAAAAACATATTTGGCAGATGGATTAATCTGCTCTGGTACATCTGGGTAAACTGCTTTTGCTGAGGCGATCGACGCCATGCAAGCAGCAAAGGAGGCGCATACAGCACGTAGTAAAGGATTCATTTTTGAGTTTTTTTAGTTGATGTAGAGAGATGGTAGCCAAGCTTTGATAAAAGAAGCAAGCGTAGCGCGATGGGTTATTTTGTATGAGAGAGTTGTGAGAACGAGTTTATTTTGTGGGAGCTGGCTCATTGCGTGGGAGATGTATGGACTCCTCCCCCTTAACGGGAGAGTACGGTATAAAGATATTGCAAAACACTTTTACC
>NZ_NSDG01000109.1 GCF_002289345.1 Pseudoalteromonas sp. HM-SA03
TCGCTCCCACCATAGTATTATAAGCACAGTACAACATGGTAGGAGGCGGTTTACCCGCCGATTTGCGCATTCATAATATTCTGTGGGAAAGTATTTATTGATCTCAAATTACCATTACTTTTTAATGTACTGTCCCGGTGGTTTACCAAAGACTTTTTTAAACGCATTGCTAAATGCGGCGGTAGATTCAAAACCCAAATATTCAGCTGCTTGTTGCTGAGAATATCCATCTTTCAACAATTCGATTGCTTTAATTGCCCTTAACTTTTGACGCCAGTCGCTAAAGCCCATCATAAAACATTTGTGGAATAAGCGGTTTAGTGTGCGAGTTGATGCGCCAACCTGATCACTCCAGGTCTCCAAGCTTATTTTGCATCCTGGATTTGTATGTAGCTCGGTCACAATGGGTAAGATCCGAGCATCCTGTGCACTTGGAATAAAAAAGTGGCACGTTGCAGCTGACGTTAGTCTATCAATAAAGACAGTAATAAATCGCTCTGTTTTTTCATCTAGGTGGTACTCTTCCTGCCAAGTACAGATCTCCAGTATAAATTGCTTCAGTAGTTCATCTACCGCAATTAGCTTCGCTTTATTCCCTAGCAACTCGGTGTATTTATTGTCGATATAGACACTACGAAAATCTCCACCGTAGCGACAATACGTCTCATGCGGAAGGCCCGGAGGTAGCCACAAAGCTTGGTCTGGAGGGATCACGAATGTGCCTTCAGGAGTTACAATTGTGATGACTCCATTGCTTGTATATGCAAGCTGCCCCCACTCATGTTGGTGCCGTTGAACATGCTCCCACTCCGCTTTTTTTACCGCTCTTGGCAGAATTGGTCGGCCAAGGGTTGGCTTTAAGAAGCGCTTATATTTGGGCTGAATACGCCAAGGAGAAATTGTCTGTTTTGATAAAGAACTTGGCATAATTATGTATATCAGAAATTAATGTGTGGCCATATTATAGCCATAACTTTTTAATAGTTGTGCTTTATGTGGAGATAATCATGAAGAATGCTTCTCAAGGATGGCAAAGTCCTTTTAATTTCTTAGTGCTTGCTACCGTAGTTATGGCCGTTACGTTTGCAGGCTGGATGGCCATGCTCAATAACTTTGCGATTGAAGCCGNTTCAATGGCGCTAATATGGGAATGTTGCAATCCCTGCGTGAGATCCCCGGGTTTTTAGCGTTTACAGCGGTATTTGTTTTATTGGTGTTAAAGGAGCAGACCTTCGCACTGATCAGTTTATGTTTGTTATCGCTTGGTGTCGCCATTACCGGCTTGTTGCCTACTATTTATGGTTTGTATGCAACTACAGTGTTAATGTCGATAGGTTTTCACTATTTCGAGACATTGAATCAATCTCTCAGTTTACAATGGTTCAATAAAGATGAGGCACCGGCCAAACTAGGTATCTTGCTCTCTATTAAATCCATCGCTTCTCTGATCACCTATGCGGTAATATGGCTGGGTTTTAGCTACTTCTCCGCAGACTATCAGTGGATGTATCTGCTTATTGGAGGGGTTGGCTTTATCATTGCGCTATTTATGTTTATCGGCTTTCCAACCTTTGAAATGCATACTACGCAGCATAAAAAGCTCATTTTGAGAAAAGAGTACAGCCTATATTACGCCTTGATTTTCTTCTCGGGCGCGAGAAGACAAATATTTATGGTGTTTGCGGGTTTCTTAATGGTGGAAAAATTTGGTTTTGATGTTGCACAGATCACCGCGCTTTATATGTTGAATCATTTGATAAACATATTTATCGCCCCCAAAATTGGTCAAATGATTGGGCATATTGGTGAGCGTAAAACACTGACAATCGAATATGTGGGACTCATTTTTGTATTTATTGGTTATGCATTGGTAGAGTCAGCAAGCTTTGCAGCAGCGCTTTATGTCATCGACCATCTGTTTTTTGCGATGGCCATTGCACTCAAAACTTATTTTCAAAAAATTGCTCGGCCAGAAGACATCGCAGCAACGGCAGGGGTTAGCTTTACCATTAACCATATTGCAGCGGTAGTGATCCCAGCAAGCTTTGGCTTAGTATGGTTATACGATCAATCCTTAGTGTTTTACTTTGGTGCTGCACTTGCGGTGTGCTCATTGGTGTTGAGTCAATTTGTGAATACAGCCAATGTGCAGGAAAAGCTGGCTAAATCCGTGTGATGCTCCAGCATCACACTAATAGTGACATTGCAGTTTAGATACTGCGACCACACCAAACAACACGCCCTGCAATGCCGTGACTGTCGGCATTATCAGCGGTGATCTCCCAGCTTGGGTAATCAGGGTTATCACTGATCACTTTGAGCTGAGAGTGCTTCCGTTGCACTCGCTTAGCCATGAGACCCTCTTCTGTTTGAACGATATAAACCGCATCTTTACTGGGTTGATTCTGTGAAAGGTCAACGAGTACCATGTCGCCGTCTAGCAACGTGGGCTGCATACTATCACCACGGATAGAGACAAAGGCGAGCTTCTCTGAATACACGCCAAGATGGGAGTTTAGCCAACGACGGTTGAGTGCAAACTGCTCGGTGACTTCTTCATGACCAATTACACTACCCATACCTGCACTGGCCTCAATATCAAGTTTAGGTATGAGGGTAAGTTCATCTTTAAACTGACCTTGTGGTTTATCTAAGGGTTGTTCACCGGTAAGTAACCAGTTCAGATCAACGGCAAATAGGCTATAAAGGTGCTCAAGATATATCATTGAAGGGCGACTTAAGCCGCGACAAATACGGTAAATATGGGAAGGGGATTTACCTGTTAGCTGGGCAAATTGGCGCTTATTGCCACCTGCAAATTGCTCTACTAGGGTTACAAATCGTCTTGAAAATGCCGTACTCATCTCTTAATTATTCTCTTTATAGCGCCTAAACCCGCAAGCATACTGAGCTAAGCCTTATCTGTACAGTCTCGCTGCATTAGTTGGACATTTTATAAACGAGCTAATCGAGGACGAATAGTGGCCTAAACAGAGGGGTTATTTCATTAGACTAAGGTCGTAGTGAGTTGGGTTGTACGAAATTTGTCCATGCTGGTAGGCTAGAATCGCAAGTTAACATTTATTTAAACTCGGCACGACTTGCTTTAGCCGACATACAACATGGAAAAAGGTAATGAAATATACAAATTTATTAATTGCACTTCCGCTCTTGGGCGCGATGGAAGTTGCACTGGCGGTTGACTGTAGCAACTTAACGCAATGGCAATCACAGCAAGTATATACAGGTGGCGACGCAGTCACTTATCAATCAACTAAATACACCGCGAAATGGTGGACACAAAACCAAAACCCTGTGCAAAATTCCAATACTTATGATGTCTGGCAAGCCAATGGCAGTTGTGATCCGGTAACGCCATTGCCCCAAGTTTCGGTCACCTCTCCAAGCAGTAACGCACGAGTGTTAGTGGGTTCATCAGTTAGCCTAGCGGCGGCAGTAAGTCATCCGCAAAACATGGCAATCGACAGTGTTGAATTCTATCTCGATGGCACGCTTGTCGCCTCTGACAACAGTGCGCCTTATGAGGTGATGTGGCAAGCGCAGGGGCTAGGTAATCGCGCATTAACTGTCTCTGCAACTGATGTGTCTGGGGCACGAGGTGAATCGAGTGCGGTGAACTTCAGTGTCGTGTCTGACGAGGTTCCTCCTGGCGATCCTAATTTTAAAATTGTCGGCTATTTCCCAAGTTGGCAGGGTGCAGTGAGCGATATTCAGTTTGATAAACTTACCCATATTAATTACTCATTTTTACTACCCAATGCAGATGGCACACTGAGACCGCTTGAAAATTTAAGCAAAATGACAGCGCTGGTAAATTCGGCTCATGCCAACAATGTAAAAGTGGGGATCGCCATTGGTGGCTGGAACGGGGGCGACGACAGTGCATTTGAGACATTCGCCAGTTCACAGCAAGGCAGAGCCCGTTTCGTGCAAGAGGTCATTGCGTTTGTAGAGCAACATAATCTAGATGGCGTTGATATGGATTGGGAATATCCAGATCCCGGTGCTTCAGCAAATAACTATGCATTACTGATGAAGGAACTAAGCGTTGAGTTACGCGCCAGAGGTAAATTCTTGACGGCAGCTGTGGTGGCGCTTGGCTATACCGGTGGTGGCGTGTTGGAATCTGTATTCCAAGATATCGACTTTTTAAATTTGATGGCGTACGACGCGAACAATACTGATCATGCTTCTATGCAATACGCCAAAGACTCAATAGCTTACTGGCAAGGTCGTGGGCTCAGTAAAGAAAAAACGGTATTAGGCGTACCATTTTATGCAAGACCTACTTGGAAAGCGTATCGCGCCTTACTGCAGGAGAACCCTGCCAATGCCTGTCGCGATAGTGATGGTAGCAGCTACTACAATGGTATCCCGACGATCCGCGCAAAAACGCAGTACGCTAAGCTCAATGCCGGTGGCATTATGAATTGGGAGCTATCCCATGACAGTAATGGCCCTGCGTCGCTATTAACAGCGAAATGGGAAGTTGCTAATGGTGTAACACCAAGCTATCAATGTCAGTAAATTATTACTTATAACTCAGCTCGGCGGCGAGTGAGAGCTGGCCGTTGAGCATATAGAGAGTTTGACTGAGAAATAGGCTAACTACATATTTTTATAATATCTAGCCTATATATGGTGGGAAATGTTTATAAACAGCGTTCCATTACGCTGCAGGTAACAGCTGGTGAACTTGGACGTTGACACCAGTAATCGTTATTAGTCGTTTCGCACATAACGCCGGTTTCTGGTCCTCTACCACCGGCTGCTTGCGGTGTGAGCTTTGCGGCTAGTTGACTTTGTTGATAGTCTAATTGTTTTAGTTTTTTCTTTGCTAGGGTAAGTTTCATATTATTTTCCTTTGAAATAATAATGTCTTAATAGACTATTTCACCCTACTGCATAGTTCAGTAAATGTACAGAACAAAGCGGTGACTACCCAGCTGTTGGGTAGTCACCTTATGTTTAAAGCGCTTTAAAACGAATAGCAACGCCGCCGCCAGCAGCCAGTTTTAATGTCAGCTTGTCGGCACTTGTTACCTTTTTACGGTAAATATTCATTTCATACGGGTTTTGTTTCCATTCGGCTTTATCACCGTCCGCGTAGATTTGCGCTTCAAAGGTTTTACCTGACTCAAGGAAATCTAAAGTAACAGGAATTTCTCTCGCTTCCTCGTCAGTTACTGCGCCCAAGAACCAATCGTTACCACTATATTGTTTATGCTTGCGCTCCTTTCTGGCAAAGACAACATAATCACCCACTTCTCCTGCAAGTGCGATACTGTGTTCCCAGTCGGTGGGTACGTCTTTAATAAACTGAAAAGCATCTGGCATTGCTAAGTAATTCTCTGGCAAATCGGCCGCCATTTGAATTGGACTATAAAGCACAACATAGAGCGCTAATTGTTTGGCGAGAGTGGTTTGTGGGCGGTTGGTTTTATCGCCAAGGCCGTTAAAGCCCATGTCAAAAATACCCGGAGTAAAGTCCATTGGGCCTGCTAACATGCGGGTAAAGGCAAGCATTGGCACATGCTCTGGAGGGTTTGGTGGTGTGCCCCATGCGTTGAACTCTTGCCCTCTTGCCCCTTCTCTCGCAAT
The DNA here is from genome assembly GCF_002289345.1 of Pseudoalteromonas sp. HM-SA03. Classification (GTDB taxonomy): domain Bacteria; phylum Pseudomonadota; class Gammaproteobacteria; order Enterobacterales; family Alteromonadaceae; genus Pseudoalteromonas. The sequence goes on from NZ_NSDG01000109.1 coordinate 5,623, forward strand.
CCAGTTTGGATAGGTACGGCGCAGGCCAGTATCTTTGATTGGTTCATGCGTGTTGATACTGATCTTGTGTTTGGCCGCGAGTTTGACGTTGTCTAAGTACTCATTTGCCATAAATTGACCGTCGTGCCATTCGAATCTGGCATTGCCCTCGGCATCAATGCGTTTGATGTTGCCGCCATCGGCTACGTAACCGGTTTTAACTTGGCGCACGCCTGCTTTTTCGTAGAGTGCGAAGGCCGCCTCCATTTGATTGCGATAGTTGCTGACGTTACCAGACGTTTCGTGATGACCTATTAAGCGTGCACCTACTTTTTCTCCGTGCTTGGCTACTTCATCAATATTAAAGTCAGCATAGGCCTTGGTAAAGCTAAAGACATCACCGTTGAAGAACCAGTCTCCATCCCAGCCTATGTTCCACCCCTCAACCAGCACGCCATCAAAGCCATGGTCAGCGGCAAAGCTCAAGTATTTTTTAGTGCGCGCCGTAGTCGCTCCATGCTTCTCGCCGCTGCCCCAGGTATTTTTGTTGATGTGCATGCCCCACCAAATGCCGATGTATTTACCCGGCTCAACCCAAGATACATCACCGAGCTTATTTGGTTCGTTGAGGTTTAAAATAAGGTGAGAGTTCAACAAGTCGGTGGCTTCATCGCCTATTTGCAGGGTGCGCCAAGGTGTATTGAACTTACCATTGGTTTTGACAGCAACGCCGTCTGACCAAGGTGTTAGATCGGCAACAAATGTTCCTGGGCGACGCTGGTTTAAGGTCATGCCCGCATAGTCAATTAGGGCCGCTTCATGGACACTGATATGAACTCCGTCTTGATTCTTTAAGGTAAACGGGGTGTGCACATGTGGGGCATCGTGCAGTGGTGTGGTGTTGTATACATATTCATAGCGATTCCAGCCACGAGCAGGGATCCACCACGCGGTACTTTTATCACTTTGTGCAAAGGCGAATTCGGTCAATTCTCTGGTGATATTAAGCGCTTGATTTTGAGCAACCTCATAGCGAAAGCCGACACCGTCATCAAATACTTTTACACGCACAGTATATTGCGGCGACTTGTCTGTCTGCTTAGCAAAGGTGACAGCAAGCTCATTGTGCTTATCTTGGATCACTCGGGCTTCGCCCCAAAGCTGTTGCCAACTGCTATCGACGCTATTACGCTGATGTGTGGTGATACTTAAGCCATCGCGCATCGATGCAGCTGTTGCGAAATCAAAACCAAGTTTAGACGGTTGAATAATGGTTTTGTCGTTAAAGCTGACTTGGTAGGTCGGCTGGCTATTATCATCACTCAAGGTAAAAGTGATTTTGCCATCTGGCGAACTCACAGCTAAAGATGCGGCAAAGCTCGTAGTCGTAAACAAGCTTAATCCGATCAGGGAAAGTGACATGGGGTGCATAGTTTTTCCTTCTTGTTGTCGGCACGAAAATTCGTGTTCTTTTGCACATAGGCTAAGCTTACTGTTGTATGCTAACGTTCACGTAAAAGTTGCATACGTATTCATGCTGTAAATGCGATGAATGTAATAATTATTCCGCTCGGTCTAGTGTAGACAAGCTAAGAAAAATAATAAGGATAGGTTGAACTGCTTATGCTAAACCTAACAAAATTTGGACGTATTGCTGTTGTGATGGCAATGCTACAAGCCGGTCTAGTCAATGCCCTTGAAGTGCAAATTGTCGATGCTGATAAACAGCCACTCGCGAATGCCGCGGTGTGGTTGCAAGGAGATGGCTTTGATAACAAAAGAACAACGCTAGATTATAAAATGGAACAAAAGGACAAAGCGTTTGTACCACATATTTTGATGGTGCAAGCTGGTACACAAGTCTCGTTTCCAAATTTAGATCCCATTCTGCACCACGTCTATTCGTTCTCTGCTGCAAAGCCATTCGAGCTTAAGTTGTATCGCGATGACCCGAAACAGGTATTATTTGATCAAACTGGTGTGGTTGAACTTGGCTGCAATATTCACGATTGGATGCTAGGTTATATCGTGGTTGTAGATAGCCCATTATTTGCGGTAACGGATAGCAGCGGCAAAGTATCAATCGACCTAGGTGCTCAGCAAGCCAGCGCACTAAAGCTGAATGTGTGGCATGAAAGATTCGAAAATATAGACAAAATAGAACAGCATCTGCTCTCTGCTGTGAACAACACTCAAGCAATTACCTATCAAATTAAGCAAACACTGGTTGCTCCACTTCAGGATTTCTCCGATGGCTTCGATGATTACTAAGCTAAGCGCCGCTCTGGCATTATTCGCGATAGGGCAAGCAGGTGCCGTTGAAATTTCGGGGCAAGGACAACTGCAAACGACTTGGCAGCATGATGATAATCGTAAAGCTTGGTATCAGCCTGGATGGGGCGTTACGCGTTTTGGGAAAGGGGAGTCAGACATTACGCTTAGTCGAGGCGCTATTGATTGGCGTGTAGATTTTGCCAGCGCTTGGTCTTTGCACGGGGTAACACAGTATGTGCCAGACCCAGATGACAAGCTCGGTTTTACTGAACTGTATTTGCAGTATCGAACATTACCTAAAAATGGTCGCCGCTTTATTGTTCGAGCAGGCGGTTTTTATCCGAAGTTTTCTATTGAGAACCCAGATATTGGCTGGTCATCACCCTATACATACCAGTATTCGGCCATCAATGCTTGGATAGGTGAGGAAGTGCGGGTATTTGGTGGTGAAGTCGCCATTGAGCAGCCGCAGACGCGCCGTAGCCGAGGTCAGGGATTCAAGGGTGTGTTTGGTGTTTTTAAGGGGAATGATCCGGCTGGTACTTTACTCGCGTGGCGAGGTTTTACCGTGCATGATAGGCAGTCGGTGTTTAACGAAAGTCTCCCCTTTGCTGCGGTAGAGTCGTTGAACACACCGCAGCTACAACATCAAGCACAGCATGTTGAACCGTTTTCTGAAGTTGATGGCCGATTTGGTTATTATCTTGGGTATCATCGCGACTTTTCAAACCGCATTGAGATCAATGTCTATTGGTACGATAATAATGGCGATCCAAGTAAGATCAACTACCGAACCGGGCAGTATGCGTGGGACACTAAATTTATTAGTGCAGCTTGGCGTTACAAGTTAACCCCGCAGACGCATATACTCGTACAAGGCATGCTGGGTAATACCGCCATGGGTGTCAATCGCGGCGTCGATAATGACTTTAATAGTTGGTTTTTGCTACTCACGCATCAGCGCGATGAGTGGCGCTTTTCCTTACGGGGGGAACAGTTCAAAGTTCTCGATAAAGATGATTGGCAGTTCGACCCAAACCAAAGTGATGGCCATGCACTGACCGCTACAGTGAAGTATCGAATTAATAGCAATTGGCTGGTGGGCGGTGAGTTTTTGAGTCTGACAAGCACAGTTGCAAACCGCGAGGCTTTTAACGGTAAGCCTAAGCAAAGCGATAATGTGTGGCGACTCAGCGCGGAGTATCGTTTTAATTTATAGCAATAAGCGTGACACCCAAGGTATCACGCTTATTCATGCCATACGATGCGCTAATCCAGCAGACGATTAATGCCGTTTAATGCTGCAACGCGATAGGCCTCGGCCATTGTTGGATAGTTAAAGGTAGTATTGATAAAGTACTCGATATTATTACCCGTTCCTTTTTGTTCCATAATGGCTTGGCCGATATGGATGATCTCGGATGCACGTTCACCAAAGCAGTGAATACCTAATATCTCTTTGGTTTCTGCATGGAACAAAATTTTCAAGCTACCGACTTCAGTGCCGGTGATCTGTGCACGAGCCAAATGTTTAAACTGGGCGCGGCCCACCTCATAGGGAATGCGTGCAGCGGTAAGCTCTTGCTCAGTTTTACCAACAGAGCTCATTTCTGGAATGGTGTAAATGCCGGTTGGGATATCGGTGATCAAACGATCATCACAGGCACCATGCACAATTGCATTGGCCGCAATACGCCCTTGATCGAACGCCGCACTGGCTAGGCTGGGATAGCCAATCACATCTCCTACTGCGAAAATGTTGTCCACTTCAGTTTGATAGTGTTCGTTGACTTTAAGCTGGCCGCGGCTATCAGCCTTTAGACCTACACTTGCAAGGTTGAGTGTTTCGGTATTACCGGAGCGACCATTGGCCCATAAAATGCAGTCAGCACGTACTTTCTTGCCAGACTGTAGATGCACGATAACCCCTTTATCATGGGTCTCTACTTTCGCAAACTCCTCGTTATGGCGAATAACAATGCCATTATTCCAAAAGTGGTAACTGAGTGCGTCAGAGATTTCGGCATCCATAAAGGCCAATAAGCGGTCGCGGGTGTTGATAAGGTCTACCTTTGCGCCAAGCCCCTTAAAGATTGAGGCATACTCACAGCCTATGACCCCTGCGCCGTATATCAACACGCGCTGAGGATTATGCTCAAGGCTTAAAATAGTGTCGCTGTCGTAGACGCGAGGGTGGTTAAAATCAACGCCTGGTGGGCGGTATGGGCGCGAGCCTGTCGCGATCACAATGGTTTTAGCGGTGAGTAACTCTTGCGAACCATCTTGATGGATGATTTGTACCGTATTTGCGTCAACAAAGCTGGCATCGCCTTGGAATAAGTGAATGCGGTTACGACCATAAAAGCTAGAACGCAATGTTGACTGTTTTGAGATCACATCACTGGCATGGTGCAAAATATCTTGAAAGGTATGACGCTGCGGGCGCTCAGTAAAACGATAAAGTGGGTTCGCTTTATACTCAATTAAACGACTGACAGAATGGCGAAGCGCTTTTGAGGGAATGGTACCCCAGTGAACGCAGCCACCGCCAACCGCATGCTGGCGTTCAATAACCGCGACTTTTTTACCACTTTTAGAGAGGTTCATGGCGGCACCTTCGCCGCCAGGTCCGGTGCCAATAATAATGGCATCGTATTGATAGGATTGTGGAACAGTTTCGGTTTTTTCTGCAGCTTTTTTGCTCACGGCCTCACCCCTTTAGTTATTGAGGCCGCTGAACGTTATGCTGTTTTCAGTAGCCTCGAATTTAGTGCAATCCAAGCTTGTTTTTGGCTTTCCCAAGCTTGTTCTAGCTCTTTATATTGTTGCATCAGTGCGGAATGTTCGCACTGTGCAAGTACTGCTTCTTTCTTCGCTTCGAGTACCTGTTTTTGCACAGTACAGTAGTTTTGAAGCTTTTTAAGAAGTAAATCATACTCTTGTTGTAACAATGTAAGCTTATCTTGCGCTAAAGGCAATTTTGCGAGACTGACTTTAGTCTTATTCAATAAGGTCTCCGCCTTGGCTTTTTCAATGCGTTCAACCGGAGTGCGTTTTAGCTTACTGGCAAGGCCTAGTGCTGCAAAAGTACGGATCAGCCATTTAGTTGGGTCATAGTGATACCAGCGAATGCCATTACGGTAGTCGCTGGCAAAAATATGATGAAAGTTATGGTAGCCTTCACCGTAAGTGAATAGGGCTAGCAAACCATTGTCTCGCGCGGTATTTTTTTCGGTGTAAGGACGACTACCCCAAATGTGCGCCAGTGAATTGATAAAGAAGGTAAAGTGTTGACTGAGTACGAGTCTGAGTACGCCCGCAAGTAACAACATGCCAAACACATTACCGAGTAATAAACCTAGCACTAACGGGATGCCGATATTCGTAAGTAACACCAATTTCATATAGTGCTTGTGTTGCCACATCACGATAGGGTTACGTTGTAAGTCTCTGGCGTTATTATAATCACCGTAAGTCTCGCCTTGATAATCTCTCAGCATCCAGCCGATATGGCTATACCAGAAGCCTCGTGTTGCGGCGTACGGATCTTTTACTGGGTCGTCGACTTGGCCGTGGTGCACACGGTGATCGCTACTCCAATGTAATATACTGTTTTGTAACGCGAATGCGCCACCCAACGCAAAAATAACTTGAATCACAGGATGGGCGTCATAGGCCTTATGCGCCCATAAGCGGTGATACCCCGCGGTGATAGACAGACCGGCGTAAAACATACAGGCAACAAAAGCTACCCAGTGGCTGGTGGTATAGCCGTATTCAAAGCCATACCAAGGCACCAAAGTGATCGCAGCTAAAAACGATAAGCTAAAGAACAGCACATTGGTCCATAAAATGGGGGGTTTTTTCATCAATTAATCTCAAAATCTAATTTCAGCGTACAACTGTACGCTAAAATAGTATTTCATTCTTGCTGCGTCAAGGTTTAGACTGCGGTTTATTGTTCTTATTTTTCGAAGCGAATTGGGGAAAGTCCATGGCTGGTGTACGCGCCCAACAAAAACAGAAGACCCGTCAAGCGCTTATCGAAGCGGCATTTAATCAACTAAGTGCTGAGCATAGTTTCTCGAATTTAAGCCTGCGTGAAGTCGCACGAGAGGCGGGTATCGCACCTACTTCTTTTTATCGACATTTTAAGGATATGAACGAGCTCGGGCTGACTATGGTAGATGAAGCGGGTTTAACCTTGCGACAATTAATGCGCCAAGCAAGGCGTCGCATCGCTAAAGGTGGTAGCGTGATTAATACTTCTGTGCACACCTTTATGGAATTTATTGAGCAGTCGAGCAACCAATTTCGTTTATTACTGCGTGAACGTTCGGGTACTTCCCCTGCGTTTCGTGCCGCCGTGGCTAGAGAAATCAAACATTTTATCTTAGAGCTTGCTCATTACCTTGAAACAGAAACGGGAGTAGATACCCATCACGCCCACATGCAAGCTGAAGCAATGGTCACCTTAGTATTTAGCTCTGGTGCTGAGGCTTTAGATCAAGAGCCCCCACAACGCGCTGAACTGACCGAGCGTTTGAAGTGGCAGTTGCGGTATATCGCAAAAGGTGCCTCTGGTTATGCAAAACATCCAGAACCAATAAAAAAATAGCCTAAATTGGCTAATGCCAGTCAGTTAAGCTGACTGGCATTTCTGTTTTTATGTGGGTACTTTGATGGCTTAGGCTTTA
>NZ_NSDG01000011.1:0-1499 GCF_002289345.1 Pseudoalteromonas sp. HM-SA03
AGTCGAATGGCCGGAACAAAGCGTGCTCAGCAAGGCTCAAGAGCCTATATGGATTCAATTTTTAAGAATTACGAAGATAAATTAAGAGAGTATCTAGATAGCCCCAATTTTGGCTCTGATAAATATGAAGTATTTACAAATCAAGTTGAACAACTTGAAGATATGATAGACGCTTATAAATCATCAAAGCTAACAGAAAGCATAGATTATATAGGTGTGCAACAAAGAGCTCGAGACAACGGACTTGTCGAAGTTATAGACATAACAAAGTTTGATATTATAAGGTAAGTAGGAGCGTTAAAATAAATGGTTAAAAATCACTATAGTTACGCAAAGCGAACGTACGACAGAGCGAATAAACTATATGAGAAAAGTAATAGTATTTTTTTGGAAACACTTAAAAAAAATGGCTGTCATACGTTATCTACATTCGCGTCGTTAAATTTAGAAGAGATGTTCCCTCTTGAGGTTCTCGAAAATCCAGGCAGCAACAAAGCATGGCATTACATTGCAAGAGCCCTACAGCTGAAGCTTGCTATTTTCCAATTTAATGAAAACCCTGATAGCATATTCAAATTCGCCTACGATAACGAAGTAATTGAACTATCTGGGCAGCTATCCCCACAATATGCAAACATCTTTAATTGGCAAAAAGCGCTGTTCTGCGCCATTATCACTCGAAATCAGGCTGCGATTGATTACTTGATAACTGTAGATAACTCGGTTTTTAAATCAGCCAAATATTCAGATCAGCTCTTGCCTTTTGATTTTGCATATGTTGATTTGCTCAAGGCTATTTTTACACCTAGTGCAGATTTAAGCCAAGCGATAGAAAAAGCATTAATCGCCAGTGATTCAAATGACTGTAGTGAAGACGAAGTGTACCTTTATTCGAGTCGCTTAGAATGGCCAATAGTGTCTGTGATTCTTGGCATATTTACCGATGATAGTGGAGTGGAATACAACCAGGCAATAGAGAGTGCTAGCGTCCTGCATAATGAATACTATAACACCGATGACCGAAGGTACTCGTTAGACGGAGCTATTTCAATACCTCTCACTGCCATGGCTGCATTAGCAAAAGACATTAAAGGCTATGATTTGACCACAGAAAATGGCTATATACCAGAGTGGCTGGTAAACCCTAACCCACCAAAATGATTAAGGTAAATTAAAAAAGAAGTCTAATTTGCTAAACCACACTCTTTAACAACATGGATGTTGCAAGGCTAGGTTCAATTATCCTCCTAGCCTACATTTCTCACCAAATTTCTTCTGCTGCTTTCGTTTACATTTTTAATTAGAGAAACCACGGTAGCTAATCTTTAACTACTCTACTGAGATGGTATGCAGTGGTAAGACAAAGCCATAAATAAAGGCCCAAGACATACCACAACCATAGTCAAAGTTATCTTAAAAAAATACTGGGAATCCCTCTCCGCTGCGCTTGCCGTGCTGCGGCTTTTTACCCAAAGAAAAGTCGGCAAAGGCGACCCAGT
>NZ_NSDG01000011.1:1610-3027 GCF_002289345.1 Pseudoalteromonas sp. HM-SA03
TCTAGGAAAACAATCCGCTACGGAAGTTAAAAACATCGTCAAAGGCCTGCGCGATTCACTTGATGAGATGTCTACCAGTTGGCACTACGACCTACTACTCCCAGACGCCGCCATCGAAGGCATGCAAGCCACGGTAAAACGCCTAGACGACGTCACCCCAAAAATCGACCAGCATATGCAACAAGCCGCCCAAGAAATCGGACAGCGAGTTAATAAAGCACTGGATGANATATCAAGGCCAATCACCAATTCGAGGCGTCACCGACAAACCAACCAAAGCCGATGAGTTGGAGCCGCCAAAAGGGAATGAGTTACCGGGGGCTGCAATAAAACGTATGCCGCAATAAAACGTGCCTTGTTTTAAAAAGAATGCCAAGGGAACCGCTGTTGAATATGACCGCCAATTAAAAGGACAAATGGACGGGCTAAATAGCATGACTGTAAAACAGTATCTTGAAAATCGCGATGTATACAGGGACATTGGTCGTAAAGGTACTGGTACTGCACAGAAACAAGCGAGAGAAGACTTTCAGGAAAGCTTAATACACCGCTATAGAGAGAACTTAAATAAAACTGGAAAATACTTCGGCGAAGAAGCTCTAATAAAAGCTAAAGAGTTAGCAAAAAGGGATATGAAGACTCTCCATGCTTTACATAACCCTGATATGATAGCCGGAGGACTAGACGAGGTGGTTGAATTAGGTGACGCCAGCGTTAACCAGTCTATTGGTTCGCACTGGAATAAACGCGGCTTTGATGATTCCGGTAAAAAGACTGCGTTAAGTCGTGTCGAACTAATGGATAATGAGGCAGAGAAAGCACTAAAAGCATTAGGTCCGGATGCAAAATTAAATATGAATCTACATAGGTGTAAATAATGAACAAGTTTTTTGACAATTTTTATAACTTTGGTGGGTTTGGTCCAGCGATAGAAGCAATTCAACCAACTGATGAGCAGATCCGGTTCTATCAAGGAACTTTACCTGACAATTTGCTTGAATACTGGAAAGAATACGGTTTTTGTGGTTGGGGGAAAGGCCGTTTATGGATGGTCAACCCAGCTGATTATCATGCTCTTTTGGCTGAATGGATTAGAGGTACTCAGTTCGAAAAAATGCAAAATGACGGTATAGATAGTTTCTATGTCATTGCAGTAGATGCATTTGGGAAGATGTATATTTGGGGTAAAAACTCGGGTAATTGCCTGAAAATCACTTCTCCCTACGGCATGATATTTCCTAATTTTAGTAACGATGATTACTTAGAAGATGGTGAGGAGCTAACTTTGGACTTATTTTTCTCAACAAAAATGAGCACCGAAATTGATCTAAAAGATCACAATGAAAAACCTCTTTTTGAACGTGCTGTCGAAAAGCTAGGCCCACTTGAAAATGGAGAAATCTATGGCTTCGTGCCA
>NZ_NSDG01000110.1 GCF_002289345.1 Pseudoalteromonas sp. HM-SA03
GCCAGTGTATGATAAATAACTGACAGAAATCATCGACATCGCAGTAGGTTTCAACTAACTTATTCATGCTCATTCCTTTTGGTTTAATCACTCTTGGTCGAATGATCGGATCAGGGAACGAGCAATTAGTTCCTTCGATTTTTTAATTTCTTATCCTAAATTCAGGTTATTTAGGGTGACTCAAAGTGACTGTTTATCAATACATACAAATAATAAATGAGAGATAAATAAAAGAAGCAACAAAGCTGTTAAAACAACCTTGTTGGATGAGTATTACTTGACAGCAGCGGAGCGTCCATATATGTCACCAATGATTCTCTGTCACGATAAATCACTTTGCCATGGTCGTAGATATCTGGATCTAAGCGTTCTCCAACTTGGAGCTTTTTTTGCCAACCCGGTGGAAGTGGCTTGCCCTGCTTCAACTTTTTCTCAAGGCCCGGTGGTAACTTCTCCGGTTTAGCATTCGCCTGATTTAAACCTAAAGTCAGACTAAAGGTAAGTAGAGAAAGTACAATAACTTTATTCATAACAACCTCTCTTTTAGCGCGGCATCATGTGCTTAGTAAACACAATGCCGTCTATAAAGTATTGTTAATAGTTTGAAATAAAGCTTATTGATATAAACTGAACAACAATCACTAATATTTAGATTGATTTAGTTTTGTTAACGCTTTAACGGAGAAACGTTCAATGGCGAGCCCTAACTGAAGTCCAAACTTCTCAGCAACGCCTTTTTTAGTCTTATAAGCCACCTTATAAAGCTGGTGACTTTCATTTAGGGTCATGAGTAAATCGTCACTGGTTGAGATTTCATCGACTAGTTTAAGTTCTAACGCTTGTGTACCAAACCAATGTTCTCCAGTGGCCACTTTCTCAATATCAAGGTCAGTACGATTATCAGAGACAAAGTGTTTGAACAGACCATGTGTTTCTTCAAGCTCCTCTTTAAACTTTTCTCTTCCTTTATCCGTATTTTCACCAAACAGCGTGAGTGTACGCTTATACTCACCAGCGGTTACCATTTCAAAGTCAACGTTATTCTTTTTCAATAAACGATTGAAGTTGGGGATCTGCGCAATCACACCGATTGAACCAATAATTGCAAATGGCGCTGCAATAATCTTATCTGCAACGCAGGCCATCATATATCCACCACTTGCAGCAACCTTGTCTACACAGACGGTTAGAGGAATACCTGCTTGCTTAATGCGCGTAAGTTGCGATGCACCAAGTCCATAACCGTGAACAACCCCACCACCACTTTCTACAGACACTACAACCTGATCCTTTTCTTTATCTGCAATCGTTAAAATAGCGTTGATCTCTTCTCTTAAACCCTCGACTTCGTGAGCGTCCATACTTCCGTTAAATTCAAGATAAAAAACATTTTTCTCTGTATCTTTATCTTTATTTTTTTGCGCTTTTGATTGCGACTTATTTAGAGCTTTTAACGCCTTTTTATCAAGCGTTTGCTGCAAAAACTGTTGTTTAGATTGCGACAGACTGTCGCTTAAATCGGTAACTTCAATTTCGCCCTTTTTCGATTTTGGTTTTGAGCTTGCTCCCACCATCAAAATAATGACTACTGCAATACCAAAGATAATGGTTACTGTCTTGGCTAGAAATAACCCATATTCAAACAAAAATGCCAAGTCGTTCTCCTCATTTAGCTCATAAAGGGGACCATTTTTTCAATATAAAATGGACATAAAAAAGGCCGCTAGCTGCGGCCTTTTATAGTCTCGAAAAATGTCTTAGTTTGCAACAACATCCGGGTTAGATACTTGTAAAACCAAACCCTTTGACTTCAAGAAGCTTGCAACTTGCGTTTGCATTTCGATTGACGCCGCTGCGTGTCCTGCTGCTGTGCCACCGGCTTTTTCATCAAAACCCGTCGTTAAGATTGAACTGTGATGGCCCTGAGAGAACTTCACTACATAACTTCCAGGTGTTCCGTCTTGACTCATTTGCGTTTCACTTGCTGGCATTAAGCCCATGAAACCAGCAAGTGGTAAGCTACCTGACAAGAAGCTACGCTCTGTCGTTGGAGGAATAACCAAGTCAGCTGCATTACCATCAACACCACCCGTAACAACACTCATATATACTGGCGTTTGTAGCGCTTTCACGGAAGCTGCATAGTTTAGTGGATCTGCACTATCTAATGCGGTTTGTGCTGCAAAACCAAATTGCGTCACCGTACCATCAATCAATGCTAGTGTCGCAGTGTCTCCAGCCGCTTCTAAATTTGCTCTAAACGTTCCATATGCACAGGAAACATATTTGCTTTGATCCGCTGCAAGCGTGCCACAGTCAGCAACTGCGCCTTCTTGCAGATAGGCATTAAACGCTTGCGATGCGAGATTACCTGCAGAACTCAACACGGAGCCTTGTACAAACGGACCAAATGATTTTGACTCAATCAAGAAGTTAGCAATGCCCGAACCACCACTTGCAAGTGCTGCTGACTCAACTTTAAAGAAGCCATCAATTGCTGGATTTAATGGCGCATTGGTTTGAGCGAGGAAGCTTGGGCCTACAACTGAACCAAGTGAGTGACCTAGGTAACTAACTTGCTGGGTATTGAAGTTAACTTGGCCACCAGATGCTTGATTAATAAAGTTTAAGCCTAAACGTAACCCCATTAAATCTGCTGCTGATTGCTTTAAGTTATCACGCGCAACCAACAACGATGTTAGATTCATGTAAGAAAGTACACTACCCGTCGACGCATTAAACTCGTCGTTGCCATCACCGTCAATATCAATGCCGCGCTCGCCGTGCATCGGGTGGTCGATTGCTACCGTCGCAAAGCCTGCTTGCGTAAGAGACAAGGTTAAGCCAAGCATGTCTTCTTTCTTGCTGGTGATCCCATGTTGGAGAATAACCACTGGCCATCCGCTTTCTGGACGCGCCGCATCGTTAGCAGGAAATGTAATTTGCACAGGCACATTAGCAAGCCATTGCTGCTTGGGAATTGGGTTATATTGGGTAATAAAACGCTGTTTATCCACGCCAATGCTTCTAAACTTTGGCACACCTTCAGGCACAGGGAGGCCCGCACAAAGCTGATCGTCTCCTTCTGTTACTTGGGGTAATTGGCCACCTTGTGCAACATACCCACCCAGTGTAACTGGGCTGTCGCATAAAGCCTGCCAGTAGGTATCTGCTAATGCTTCAATGCCACCTGTTTTTGGCTTCGCTAAATACTGGGGAAGTTGAATAACACCACGCATTAATTTAATTTGTTGGAAAGCAGGCAGTAAAGCCGCTGGCACTTTACCTTCCAGTGCGTCAGCGACCGTCATCGGTGCCTGAGCAGGAACTGCGATTACTGGTGGAGTGTTCTTTGCGAGCGATTGTGCAAGTAAAGCTTTCGTCGCAGCTAAACCAGCACCAGTTGATTGTGTAGTCATTGCTGCTGTGTAAATAATTTCGGTACCATCTACCCCAGCTTTGGTAACCACTTCCTCATAACTTTGTATTACTGCTTGCAAGGATTTTTGCGCATCGGTCACCAGTGGTGCGTTTTGACGCAATAAGCTATACGTCGATGATGGGTCAACACTTTGTCCGCTGGAGTCCTTCAAAGTACGGGTTAAAACAGTAATATAAGTCGTACTTGGTTTAAGCGGCTTGACAGGAACCACTACAATGCCATTTCCAGCTCCATTCGTCATCGCTACGAAATCGCCTTGGGGACCAAACTCCAATTCAGCAACAAATTTACATGCTATCCCTGACGGTAGCTGCGCACACTGTTCGTCAGTTTGTAATGGTCCACCCATTGCAACTTCAAAAATTCGTACGGCGCCCGGAGTCATGACGCTTTGCGCATCAAGTGTCAACCCATTCGTTGTCGTCATGTCGATAACGTAAGGCATTTGTGTCGACCAACCATCTAAGGCGCCAATCACAATACTTGGGTTTGCATAGCTTGCACGCGTCACCAGAGGATTACCTTCACCATCCTTCATTCCCAACATTTCATCAGGTAAGTTAAGGGTTCCGTCTTGAGTGCCGGATAAAAGGATATCGTTTGGAACTGAGATCACACCGCCTGATGGATCAAATTTAACAGAAATCGTTGGAGAAACGGGCGTAGTATCATTTTTTACATCTTCTAACGTTTCACCGCCTCCACAGCCAGCGAGTGCTGCTGATACTGCGAGTGAGAGTAGCATTTTTTTCATTTTATAGGCTCCGACATAATCTTATTATTATTGTGATAATTCTCGTTAAATCTATGTAATTGCATTTTTAATAAGACATTAGACCAGTTAAACTTAACTCAAACTTTGTTATTTCGCCAGCCATATTTACAATAAATTCGCTAACTTGCTACTGCATTGTGATAAAATGACCCAAACATCTTAATTGGAGTCCAGAATGCAGACTTATCAAGCTCCTGAAAACGCACTTGCGAATAAAACGATATTAGTAACAGGTGCTGGCGACGGCATCGGCCGTGTTGCGGCGATTAATTACGCCAAATATGGTGCAACGGTTATTTTATTGGGCAAAACCACCAGTAAACTAGAAGCCGTTTATGATGAAATTGTTAACGCCGGTTACCCACAGCCTGCAATTGTACCTTTAGATTTACGTGGTGCAACCAAACAACACTTCCGAGACTTGGCTGCCACTATCGAGCAGCAATTTGGTAAGCTTGACGGCTTGCTAAATAATGCGTCTATTTTAGGCTCTTTAGGTCCAATGGAACACTTTTGCGTTTCAACCTTCGAAAACATAATGAAGGTAAACGTAACAGCCCAAGCGGTGATCACTAAATCGCTATTCCCTGTAATGAGAAAAGCACCTAACGCTTCTATCGTCTTTACTTCATCGGGTGTAGGACGTAAAGGTCGTGAATTTTGGGGAGCATATGCAATTTCTAAATTCGCAACCGAAGGTATGATGCAAACTTGGGCCGAAGAAGTGGGTAAAACCAATATTCGTATTAACTGCATTAATCCTGGTGCGACAAGAACAAGTATGCGTGCATCAGCATTCCCAGGTGAAGATAAAGATAAACTAAAAACACCTGAAGAATTAATGCCAACATACCTGTACTTGATGTCTGATGACTCAATCGGAGTTAATGGCCAATCTTTAGATGCCCAAACCTACTAACTAGCACTTTAAAGGCTGCAGATCCACAATTGCAGCCTTCTATATTACCTAAGTTAATCTCTCGGCAAGGTTTCAAACGCCAGCACTTGCTCTAATTTTTCATCCCACTTCGCTTTACTCGCGATAAATAGATGTGCAGTTGGCGTAAGACTCGGCGCATCATCTAAGCTACCAGCTGGTACCACTAAACCGATAGGCTGCTGGTTTGGTAATGCTGAGCCACAACGAGCACAAAAGGCTTTAACGTGCTTAGTATTCGGTAAAGTAAAGCGCGTGATTGATTTTTCTCCCACGAGCCAAGTTAGCACTGCATTTTGAAAAAATAAATTCGCAGCATGTGCGGAGCCTGTGTCTTTTTGACAATACTCGCAGTGACATAGACAAAAGCCCTGCGCGTTGCCCTCTACAAGATATTTAACCTGACCACACAGACAACTACCAGAAAACATCTCTTTCATTTGCATTTCCTTATCAAATACAAAAACACCAGCTAGGCTGGTGTTTAATACCAATTAGTCTTAATACTTGATCAATTTGAAGGAGCAAATCTGACGCTAACTACGTTAAAAACTTCTCATTTAGAACAACTAAATAGCAAAATTTTTGCCTTGTTATCGACAAGATTTTCTCGCCTCAAAATAGCTCACTTAAATAAGCTAATTGGTATAAAAAGCTTAAATTACTTTCTTCTTGGGGTTTTGACCCTTTGATTATGCTTTTTTACTGCTTTGCGGATCTTATTAATTTTCGCGCGCTTGTCTTTGCGCTTTTCTGGCATGACCGACAACTTAGTTTGCTGCTCGGCCCTCATGCTTACCGATTTACGTAGGTAGTTAACATCTTCTAATTTTAATTCTTCCCATCCACCTTGTGGTAAACGCTTATTAAGCTCCAATTTACCATAGCGGATACGGATCAAACGCGACACTTCAACATCTTGCGACTGCCAAAGACGCCTAACTTCACGATTACGCCCTTCCGTCAGTGTTACATTGAACCACTTATTCAGACCTTCACCGCCAAGTGGCTTAATCTTAAGGAATTTTGCAGGACCGTCTTCTAGCTCAACACCTTTGGTTAATGTACGCAACGTTTGGTTTGTTACTTCACCAAATACGCGAGCAGAATATTCACGTTCCACTTCGTATTTTGGGTGCATCAAGCGATTAGCTAGCTCACCATCATTGGTAAAGAGCAACAGGCCTGATGTATTGATATCTAATCGCCCAATAGCTATCCAACGGTCACCATCTAACTTTGGTAGCCTATCGAATACAGTACGACGACCTTGAGGGTCGCGACGAGTACACAGCTCACCTTCAGGTTTATGATACATAAGTACGCGACAGATGCGCGCTTCTTGCTGCTCTATTTTAACAATATGTCCATCTACACGGATCACCGAAGTCTCTTCCACTCGGTCTCCTAGCTTGGCAACTTTTCCATCTACACTTACGCGGTTAGACTCAATATACTTTTCCATTTCGCGTCTTGAGCCAACGCCAGCTCTTGCCAATACTTTTTGTAGTTTTTCACTCATTCAGATGGTTCTCTCACAGAAGGATCGTTTAATAACTGTTCTATTTTCTCATTATGTTGTTCAGGTAATCGAGGTAATTCCCCAAGACCAGATAATGAGAAGTAATCTAAAAATTGTTTTGTCGTTGCATACAATGCAGGCTTACCCGGTACCTCTTTGTAACCCACCACTTTTATCCACTCGCGATCTATCAAGCTTTTGATAATATTAGAACTCACGGTGACCCCGCGCACTTGCTCTATTTCGCCTCGAGTGATTGGTTGCCGGTAAGCAATCAATGCCAAAGTCTCAAGTGTAGCACGTGAGTATTTTGGTGCTTTTTCCTGCCACAGTTTACTTAGCCAAGGGCTCAAGCTCGGGCAAGCTTGAAAACGGTATCCAGTACCAACCTCAACCAGCCTCACACCGCGAGTTTGATAATGATTTACCAGTGTTTCCAGTGCCTGATCAATACGCGGTGATGACACGCTGATATCTTCCAGCACAGTTTCTTTTAAGCGCTTTTTAGATAACGGCTTATCTGAAACGAAAATCGCTGCTTCAACCAATTCAACCAGTTGTTCATCGCTAACGCGTCTTTTCATATTTTATGCTTGAAGATAAAAATGCGGAGTATAGCAGAGGCTGCAGCCATCCCCTAGCCTTTTAAATGCAGGTAAATCGACGCTGCCGTTGCTGATTGAATATAGTCAACCAACTGCTCCTTAATGAGTTCGAGCATGGCAATAAAAGTAACCACTACACCACTGCGCCCTTCGTCCAAGGTAAAAAATCGCGCAAATTCTACCGGCTTATTCTGCTCTCGTAGCAATTGCAATATAAAGCTCATACGCTCTCGGGTTGAAAGTGCTTCTGCGGATATGTGATGGTGCTCAAAGGTCTTGGCTCGGGCCATCACTTCCGACAGCGCCAAAAGTAATTCCCTCAGTTCAATGTCTGGGAATTCTGGCTCAGTGTCGGTGCTACTGTCTATCAATGCATGAGCGACAAAGATATCACGCTCAACACGAGGGATCTCATCTAAGTTCTCAGCGGCTTGCTTAAATTGCTCGTATTCCTGCAAGCGTCTCACCAGCTCAGCTCTGGGATCTTCCTCTTCCTCTAACTCTTCGTGTTTTGGTAGTAACATTCTTGATTTTATTTGTGCTAGCAAAGCTGCCATCACCAAGTATTCACCCGCAAGTTCGAGCTGCATGTCCTTCATCATTTCAACGTACTGAACATACTGCTGAGTAATACTAAAAATCGGTAATTCTAGAATATCTAATTTATGTCTTTTAATAAGATAAAGCAGTAAGTCCAACGGGCCTTCAAAGGTCTCTAAGATAACTTCTAGGGCTTCAGGGGGAATATAAAGATCTTCCGGCTTTTCAATTACCGCTTCACCGTGTAAAAAAGCCAGCGGTAATTTCTGTTGGAGTGCTTCTGTCATCTCAACATGCGTTATTCAAAAGGCGACGTATCGCCACAGCCACGACGCAAAATCTCAATGGTGTCTTCGGACATATCAATAACGGTGGTTGCTTGCTCGATTAAATAGCCACCATGAATGATCAAGTCTACGTGCTTCTCAAGACGCATGCGGATATCATCGGGGTCAGACTCAGTAAACTGCTCTCCTGGCAAAATCAAAGAGCATGACATCAAAGGTTCACCCAGCGCTTCCAACAACGCGCAGGTAATTGGGTTATCAGTCACACGGATCCCGATGGTTTTTTTCTTCTCATTGAGCAAACGACGAGGAACTTCTTTCGTCCCTTTAAAGATAAACGTGTACGGACCGGGCGTATTATTTTTAATCATCCTAAACATTTGATTATCGACACGAGCATAGGTCGAAAGCTCCGACAAATCACGACATAAAAGAGTGAAGTTATGGTGCTTTTCGATGCCGCGGATCCGCTCTATCCGCTCCTTAGCTTGCTTATTACCGAGGTTGCAACCAATGGCATAGCCGGAGTCGGTTGGAAACACCACCACGCCACCTTGCTCAATAATATCAGCCGCTTGGCGAATTAAACGCGTTTGCGGGTTATCTGGGTGAATATGAAAAAATTGACTCATAAGCTTATTCCTCTTTGCCTCCCCAATGACGCCAAACTCCTTGACAATCTTTAGGTAAATACAAGTTACGACCAAGGTCGACCCAAGGCATTGGGAAGTGGAAATCTGACCCTTGGCTTGCTAACAATTCAAACTCTTGACTTAGTCGCCCCAAAAATTGGCGCTCAGTAGGCGCTTGCTGCGGCTGTGCAACTTCCATTGCAGCTCCCCCAACCGCTTTAAATTCAGCAATTAACTTTCTTAGCCACTTATTCGACATCTTATATCGAGCAGGGTGTGCCAATACACTTACTCCACCCGCGGCATGAATAGCAGCAACCGCCGTGTGTATATCGCACCATTGACTTGGCACATACCCGGTCTTGCCACGTGCTAAAAATTTATTGAAAACGCTTTGTACGTTTTTAGCCACGCCCCGCTCAACCAAAACTTGAGCAAAATGCGCTCTGGTGATCTGCGCAGTTTGGGCAAGTGCAAGGGCATCATCGTAGACATGCTCATAGCCCTTTTTGGCTAATCGCTCGCCGATTTCTTTTGCTCTGGCTTCTCGCTTTTGCTGCTGTTCGTGCAGCAGCTTTGTTAATGCTTCATGCTCAGGGTCAAAATTTAATCCAACGATATGGATTTCAAAGCTTTCCCATTTTGTAGAAATTTCAACGCCATTAATAAGTTCTAACGTGAGATTATTTTGGCTAATGTAGTCACGGGCAGGCTGGATCGCATCTATCGTGTCATGATCGGTAATTGCAAGAATATCAACGCCTTTTTCCGTTGCTCGCTCAAGCAATTCATCAACAGCTAAGCGGCCATCGGAAAAAGTAGTATGGCTGTGGAGGTCATATTTAATCAAAATGTATTAACTATCTCTATGAATTATCAACGTTTTGATTATATCACAAGTTAACTGATACGACCTTAGGTTATTTTCTGATATTTGCCCTTGACACTTGTAGCAAGAATAGGGTTTACTGTAGCTAATTTAGATTAAACAACGAAATATTCACAAATGAACAAACAAATTCAAAAAAACATTTGGTGGTGGCACTCGAACTAAGCGGGTGTGTTTCGTTATATCTACGATTTATCAACCCGCGCAATGCCGCGGGTTTTTTTATACTTTTTAGAGGCTTATATGAACAACAATATCACAGTAAACACAATTTGGTGGTGGTGGATGCCCTAGCGGGACGGTATTGTTGTGTCTGAACAATAACCCCCGCAGAGCTCAGCTTTCGGGGGTTTTTTATTTTCTAAACAGAATATCTAGAAATTAAGAGGAATGAGGTTTGATTTTTAGTCATATAACGACCACACCAGGTGAGGTCACCAGTATAAGACAAAGGCGCGATTATATTGCCAGCCCACTGTCTTTATACGCAGGTTTAAACAAAACAAACTCGTTACTGCTTGAATCAGCAGAAATAGAGTCTAAAGACAATGTGAAAAGCATCGTGCTTGTGGATAGTGCGATTCGATTCGAATGTAACGGCGCCCAAGTCATTGCTAAAGCCTTGTCTAACAATGGTGCTCAGTTGCTACCGTACCTTGCGCAAAAGGTCACAAATTGTAACGTGATCCTCAATGATAATACCTTGACGCTCACGTACAACGCATTGGAAAGTAACATTGATGAGCATACAAAACTAAAAGCAGATAACGCCTTTAGTGCGCTCAGAACCTGTATCAATGAAATTAAACGTAACTCAGATACGCCGTTTTCCGTCTTTTTAGGTGGTGTATTCGCCTATGATATGGTTGCAAACTTTGAGCAACTTCCTGAAGTACCAGATGGGGACAACGACTGTCCCGACTATGTTTTCTATCTCGCTGAAACCTTAGTTGTGATCGATCATCAAGCACGAACTACTGAGCTCATTGGTAATGTTTTCAATGGCCCTGAGGTTCACGCCAATTGCTTTGAAGTAGGCAAACAGCTAGAAGAGCTAAACAGTCAATGTGATCAAATCACTGAATTTCAGTTTGAGCCACAAAGTGGCGGTGCAGATGTCAAAGTCAATGTGAGTGACGACGAATATTGTCAACACGTTGAAAAGTTGAAAACCAACATTATCAACGGTGACATCTTTCAAGTCGTTCCCTCTCGCACTTTTTCACTTCCTTGCCATAACTCACTCGCCGCCTATAAACAGCTCAAACTACAAAATCCTAGTCCCTACATGTTTTATATGAAGGATGAACGTTTTGTGCTATTTGGCGCATCTCCAGAGTCGGCGCTCAAATATTGTGAGCAGAGTAACCAAGTTGAAGTCTATCCCATCGCGGGGACAAGACCACGAGGTAAGTTTGCTGATGGTAGTATCAATCCAGATTTAGATAGCCGCATTGAGCTCGAGCTGCGCAACGATCAAAAAGAGCGTGCAGAGCACCTTATGTTGGTTGACCTTGCCCGTAACGATGTCGCACGGATCAGTATTGCAGGTACTCGACACGCAAAAGAATTATTGAAAGTGGACCGCTACTCACAAGTCATGCATTTAGTATCGCGCGTCGTTGGCCAATTAAAGCCTGATTTAGATGCCCTTCACGCCTATCAGGCTTGTATGAATATGGGCACTCTCGTCGGCGCGCCAAAGGTTAAAGCCGCAGAACTTGTTCGCCATACAGAAAAGCAGCGTCGTGGTAGTTACGGCGGCGCGGTAGGTTATTTGATGGGCAATGGCGCGATGGACACCTGCATCGTAATTCGCTCTGCGTTTGTAAAAAATAACATAGCTTACGTACAAGCAGGTGCAGGTGTTGTGTTTGATTCAAATCCACAAAGTGAAGCAAATGAAACCAAAGCTAAAGCCATGGCAGTGATTAAAGCAGTACAGTCCACGTATGAAGGAGCAAACCATGACTAAGGTATACTTTTTAGATAATTTTGATTCTTTCAGTTATAACCTTGTGGATGAGCTTAGCCTGCTAGGACTCGACTTGGTCGTTTATCGTAACAACATCTCTGCCGAAACCATTTTCAACAAAATGTGTGCAGAAGTTGATCCTGTGATCTTAGTTTTATCACCTGGACCTGGCGCGCCATCGGAAGCAGGCTGTTTGCTCGCGTTGATTGAGCTATGTAAAGGTAAATTCCCCATGCTTGGAATTTGCCTCGGTCAACAAGCCCTAACCCAAAGTTATGGTGGTGAAGTTGGCAAAGCGGGTGAGACGGTACATGGTAAATCTTCTATTATAGAAGCGGATGAACATCCGGTATTTGCCGGACTCGGGACGCAATTCCCCGTGGCGCGCTATCACTCTCTAATGGCAACAAGCGTACCACCAGCACTGCAAGTGATCGCGAGATATCAAGCCATTCCGATGGCTATCTATCACAGTGAACACAAAGTGATTGGCTATCAATTTCACCCAGAGTCAATATTGACCCCCAATGGCGCTCAGCTATTACAGCAAAGTATCGCGTACCTTAGCGCTTAGGAGATCAGGATGGAAAAGTTACAACCCCTATTAAAGCAACAAGATTTATCGTTCGACGCCGCCAAATCCTTGTTTCGCGATATTATGGCTGGACAACTGAGCGACATCGAACTGACCGCAGCGCTGCTTGCGCTAAAGTTTAAAGGTGAAACAGCGGCGGAAATAGCCGGAGCAGCTCAGGCTATGCGTGACCATGCCACTGCATTTGACAAGCAAGACCTACTCGCAGCAGACAGCTGTGGTACGGGTGGCGATGGCACAAATACCATCAACGTGAGTACCACCGCCGCCATTGTCGCCGCAGCATGTGGTATTAATATGGTCAAACACGGTAATCGCAGCGTGAGCAGTAAATCAGGTTCCGCGGATTTACTAAAAGCACTTGGGATTAACATTGATATGACTCCCGCACTTGCAGAAAAGTGCTTAGCAGAGACCGGCTTTACCTTTTTGTTTGCACCGCATTACCACGCTGGTGTAAAACATGCTATGCCTGTTCGCACGCAACTAAAAACGCGCACAATATTTAATATTCTGGGGCCATTGGCAAACCCAGCCAAGCCTGAAGTGCAATTACTCGGCGTTTACGACCCTGCCCTTGTTTTACCCATGGCAGAAACGCTAAACCGCTTAGGTACGAAACGAGCGATGGTAGTTCACGGTAGTGGCACAGATGAAATTGCTCTGCACGGCGAAACGCTAGTTGCAGAAGTAAAGCATGGTGAAGTGACGCAATACACCGTTACCCCAAGCGATTTTGGACTAGAAAACTATTCACTTGAATCTATTGCTGGTGATACGCCAGAATATAACGCGAAAGCGAGCCTTGCGATTTTAAATGGTGAAGGCGAAGCTGCACACAATGCAGCGATCATTGCAAACGTTGCAGCCTTGTTGGTATTAACCGATAAGGCGTCAGATTTTAAAACCGCAAGCCAACAAGTACGCGAAGTGCTTGCAAGCAAGAAAGCCATGACAACCTTGGCTAGCATCGTAGAGGTGAGTAATGGCTAATGTATTAGAAAAAATTGTTGCCGATAAAGTCGAAGAATTAAAAGCGCGTAAGGCGCAGCGTCCGTTAAGTAACTTTATCGACGAAGTAACCCCCACCACGCTTAACTTCACCGCTGCGTTGGCGCAAGTTGGGACACAATTTATTTTAGAGTGCAAAAAGGCGTCACCTTCAAAAGGCCTTATTCGCTCACATTTTGATTTGACTGAAATTACCAGTGTTTATCGTAAGTACGCGACATGTATTAGCGTGCTAACCGACGAAAAATACTTTCAAGGCAGTTATGAATACCTTGCCACGGTAAGAAAGCTGGTTGATCAGCCTCTGATCTGTAAAGACTTCTTTATTGATGAATACCAAGTTTACCTCGCCCGCTTACACGGTGGCGATGCCATTCTTTTGATGTTGTCTGTATTAAATGACGAAGAATATTTGGCACTAGCGAGCGTGGCCAAATCACTTAATATGTCGATTTTAACGGAAGTAAGCAATGAAGAAGAAGTGACAAGAGCGCTTGCGTTAGATGCTGAACTTATCGGTATTAACAATCGTGATCTCAGAGATTTATCAACGGATTTAGCAACTACAGAGAAACTAAGAAAGTTAATCCCCGAAGACAAAGTCGTGATTTCAGAGTCTGGCATATACACGCACCGCGATGTGAAACGCTTATCACCGATTTGTGACGGCTTTTTGGTCGGTAGTTCACTGATGGCTGAACAAGACTTAGAACTTGCTTGCAGACGCTTGATTTTGGGCGAAAACAAAGTGTGTGGTCTTACTCGAAGCCAAGATGCGCAAGCAGCTTATGAAGCTGGAGCAGTATACGGCGGTCTTATCTTTTATCCAAAATCGCCTCGCTATGTCGACATTGATTGTGCGAAGGCCGTCGCCGATAGCGCACCGCTCAAGTACGTTGGTGTGTTCGTTAACGCACCGCTTGAGCAAGTTGCTGAGTATGCGCAAATATTAAAACTGAGTGCAGTGCAATTACATGGCAACGAAGATGAGTTGTACATCGATACCCTGCGAAAACAACTTCCAGTGACCTGTCAAATTTGGAAAGCACAGGGTGTGGACACAGCACTGCCAAGCCCCTTCGCTGGCGTAGACAAGCAATTGTACGATACCAAAACCGACACTGCATTTGGTGGCACGGGACAAGTGTTTGATTGGCAGCTATTAAATCGTAGTTCGAGCAATTATATGTTGGCTGGCGGCCTAAACCCCGACAACATTCACGGTGCCGTCAATATAGGTGCCGATGGTCTTGACCTAAATTCAGGTGTTGAGCATTCACCTGGTAAAAAATGCGCTCAAAAAATCGCTAACGCGTTTACACAAATTCGAAAATATTGAGGTGGACATGAGTAATTCAGCTTATTTTGGTGACTTCGGAGGCATGTTTGTGCCCGAGTTACTCGTACCTGCGTTAAAGCAGTTAGAACAGGAATTTTATAAATCACAAAAAGACCCAGAATTTCAGCAGGAGTTTTATCAACTTTTGAATGAATTTGCGGGTCGCCCAACACCACTGACCAAGACACGCAACTTAGTTAAAAACCCTAAGGTAAAACTGTACTTAAAGCGTGAAGATTTACTTCACGGTGGTGCACACAAGACTAACCAAGTATTAGGTCAAGCGCTATTAACTAAACGTATGGGTAAAAAAGAAGTCATCGCTGAAACTGGCGCTGGACAACATGGTGTTGCAACCGCCCTAGCCTGCTCCTTACTCGGCTTAAAGTGCCGGGTATACATGGGGGCTAAAGATGTTGAGCGTCAGCAACCAAACGTATTTAGAATGCGTTTGATGGGTGCGGAAGTTATCCCTGTTACTGCCGGCTCAGGCACATTAAAAGACGCGGTAAATGAAGCATTACGTGATTGGTCTGCAAACTACAAAACGGCGCATTATTTACTCGGAACGGCTGCAGGTCCTCATCCATTCCCGACGATTGTCCGAGAGTTCCAAAAAATGATTGGTGAAGAAGCGAAACAACAAGTACTAAAAGCAGAAGGTCGTTTGCCAGATGCGGTTATCGCTTGTGTGGGCGGCGGCTCAAATGCTATCGGTATGTTCGCAGACTTTATTGACGAAAAAGGCGTGAAATTAATTGGTGTGGAACCGGCTGGTAAAGGCTTGGATACTGACGAGCACGGCGCAGCATTATGTAAAGGTACTAAAGGTATTTTACACGGTGCCTATACCTACATTATGCAAAATCAAGATGGTCAGATTGAAGAATCTTATTCCGTCTCAGCGGGCCTCGACTACCCAGCAGTTGGTCCTCAACACGCATTTTTACATGAAACAGGCCGCGCGCAATATGTTGGCATTACCGACACTGAAGCATTAAATGCCTTTCAAGCGCTTGCTAAACACGAAGGTATTATTCCAGCCCTAGAGTCAAGCCATGCTCTGGCATACGCACTAAAATATGCAGAAGCGCAAACGGAAGAAACGGTGATTGTTGTTAACTTAAGTGGTCGCGGAGACAAAGACTTAGCTCACGTCCACCAGGTACTATCTGAGCGAGGTGAACTATGAGACGTTATGACGCGATGTTCGCGCACTTAAATGAAAAAAACCAAGGTGCATTTGTTCCTTTCGTGACGATTGGTGATCCCGATAAGGCACTCAGTATTGAGATCATCAAAAGCCTGATTGACGGTGGCGCTGATGCATTGGAGCTCGGTATTCCGTTTTCCGATCCCATCGCTGATGGTCCTGTTATCCAAGCGGCTAACATCCGGGCATTAGAGCAAGATGTTAATACGCAAGACTGTCTTGAGATCATCGCTGAAATTCGTCGCTACAACAGTGATATTCCAATTGGTTTGTTGCTTTACTCAAACTTGATTTTTGCTCGTGGTATTGAGCAGTTTTATCAAGACGCCAAAACTGCGGGTGTGGATTCTATCTTAGTTGCTGATGTGCCACTGCACGAAGCCAAACCGTTTAGGCTCACTGCAATGGCAAATGACATCGCGCCCATTTTTATTGCTACACCGAATGCCTGCGATGATACGTTACGAGAATGCGCCACCCGAGGTCGTGGCTATACCTATTTACTTTCGCGTGCAGGCGTGACAGGTACAGAAACGACAGCACAAATGCCGGCAACAGAGATGATCACCAAACTTATCGAGTATCATGCTGCGCCGCCACTACTAGGGTTTGGTATTTCTGAACCGGAGCATGTAAAGCATGCGATTAGCTCAGGTGCGGCAGGGGGGNTGCAATTAGTGGCTCGGCGGTGGTAAAAATCATCGAAAAACATTTGGGTGACCCTAGCACCATGTGCTTTGAGTTAAAAACCTTTGTTGAGCAAATGAAAGCTGCAACGCAGAAGTAATATTACTTTCAAGCCAGTATTTAACACTGGCTTTTCTTAAAATTAACGCAAGTTATCTTTTAAGGCTTTAGCAGGTTTAAACAATATCTTGTTTTGTCCCTCAATGGTGATGGTCTCACCTGTTTGTGGGTTGCGTCCCTGCTTTGGGGGATGGTAACTTAGCGCGAATGTACCAAGTCCATTGATTTGCATCTGATCGCCCTCTGACAAGCGCTTTTTAGTGGCCTGTAAAATGACATTTAACACCGCCTGTGAATCTTTCTTTGTTAATCCACTAATTTCCGCCATTTTTGTAACTAAATCGCTCTTATTCATGCAAATACCTCTGAACCATTGAATGAGCGCAGCAGGCTATGGGTTTCATCAAAGAAAGTCAATGTTGATGTTCTCGTCGTATCTTGGTAAAACCCTTACAACCAACTTTGTTAGGATAAAAAATGTCATTTTTAATTGAGTACTTACCGCTCATCTTATTTTTTGCGGTTTATAAGTTTGTCGATATTTTTTGGGCAACGGGTGTACTAATCATCGCCTCTCTTATACAGGTCGCGCATCAATACATCACTAAGCGCGAAGTCGCAAAGCGTCATTGGATATTCCTAGCAATTGCGCTGATCCTTGGTGGGATGACGATTTTCTTCCATGATGAGCAATTTATAAAATGGAAAGCCACCATTATTTATGCAATTTTAGGTGTGGCTTTACTCGTATCGAGGTACTTGTTTAATAAAAACTTGGTAAAAGGCGCACTCGAAGGGGTTTTAAAGTCAGTAGCTGAGAAGGAAAAAAGCGAGATTGATATTGATTTACCTGTAAAAGACTGCGACCAATTAAACCTATTTTGGGCAGTATTACTTTTCTTCATCGCAGGCCTAAACCTTTACGTTGCGTACCACTTCTCTCTTGATTTTTGGGTAAACTTTAAAGTCTTTGGTTTAATTGGGATCACCTTCGTTGCCCTCCTCTTTACCATGTTTAAAATTCAAAAATATTTACCTGAAGAGTAACCATTCAAGGTTCATCTGCAGCTGCTATAGTTAACGAGTGAGAGCTAACTATAGCGGCTTGTAGCCGCCAAATATTTTGGGGAACTAGCCTTGAACGCAAGCCAATACAGGTGGTGTGAACTCGTATTTGTATTCTTTGTCCTGCCCATTATCGCTTATCAATTCCGTGATCACCTCAACAATTGGCTTTTTCCAGCACTGATCATTTTAATGGCAGTCTGTACCCATTTACTACTAACCGACCCCCATTTCAAACGATTTAGGTTAACCAGTTTGGGAGAGTTTTCGTCCGTCAAAAAACGGTTATTCACCACGTTTTTCGCAGGCGCGATGTTTTCAGCCATGCTCTATGGTTTAGTTAGCCAAGGAAATTGGTTTTCCCTGCCGCTCGATTCACCCAGCGACTGGCTATTATTATTAATTGCTTACCCTATTCTTTCCGTCTTACCACAAGAGTTAATTTTTAGGAGCTACTTTTTTCATCGCTATAAAAGGATTTTACCGAATAAGAACAATCGAGTTTTGCTAAGTGCATTAGTGTTTGCGCTTGCGCACTGCGTCTACGACAACTGGATAGCCGTGGCATTATCTTTTGTTGGAGGGCTACTATTTTCTTATACCTACGCACATAGTCGCTCGCTTGCGGTGTGTGTGTTAGAGCATAGCCTGTGGGGACTGTGGATGTTCACAATAGGAATTGGGCAGTACTTAGATTCGGGCGTAAAATTCTAGTATCAAGGTTTAGATTAAACATCGGCGCATTAATACGCCGATGTCATCGTGCCCAAAACAAATGTTCCGCTGCTAGAAGCCAAAGATACTGAATGCAAAATATTTAGTTGCAACAGTATTAATGAAAATAGCCAACAGGATCACTGGGATGAATGTAGATAGAGAGAAATTAATATATTTCTCAGTAAAGCTGCCTACGTACCCCTCTGCACCTTGCGCAAGCTCTTCATTCAAACCAGACTTTTTCCAGCGATAAGTAACGAATAGACACAACAGCAGACCATTCAAGGGTAAAATAGTATCGTAAAACACATCGTAGATTAGGTCAAAGAAGCTCTTCTGAGCATCGCCATAACTTACAAAACTTGTAAGCCAATCCACCATTCCAAAAGACATAGTAGATAGCACAGTCAAGATACCTGTGGTCAACGCTAAGATAATCAATGCCTTTTTACGTGAAATACATTTTTCTTCCATCAAAGTCGCGGTAGGCACCTCGACAATTGACACTAGCGACGTTATCGCGGCAAAGAAAACCAGTAAAAAGAAAGTACCTGCAACTATTGAGGCACCGACGTAGCCAATATCATCTTGTAAAGCCAATAACAATTTCGGCAAGTAATCGAAAATCATAGATACAGAAGAGTCAGATAACTTACTTGGATCTGTATTCGGATTGAAACTAAAGATAGCCGGAAGTACCATCAGACCAGCGATAAACGCCACTAATGAATCTGTAATCGCGACCATTTTAGAGCTACCGACGATGTCGTCTTTCTTAGAAATATACGAAGCGTATGTGATCAATATACCCATCCCCAAAGACAGTGAAAAGAACGCTTGTGACAGTGCGCCATTTAGCACACTTGCATTCATCTTTTCGAAGTCAGGAACGATGTAATAGCGTACACCTGCCATCGCGTTATCAAGGGTTAATACGTATGCGACAAGGCCAATTAACATGACAAATAACGCTGGCATGAGTAACTTAGCTGCTTTTTCGATCCCTTCTTTTACACCGCCAACCAAGATAAGATTCACGATCACACCCACTATCAACATATAGATGAAAACATTGGTATCGTTGATAAAAGTGCCAAAGTACTTCGGAGAGGCGAGTACATCTAAGTTACCTAAAGCTGTTTGCGCTAAGAAGCCAAAAATCCAAACGGTAATAACCATATAGAAGACGGCAATCATAAACGGCGTGAGTACAGCCAAAAATCCAGCTATAGACCACTTTTTATCATGATTAGATAGCAGCTTATATGCGCCAAACGGGTCTTTTTGCGCTTTCCTACCCATTGCCATTTCGGCCATCATGACAGGTAAACAGATAAACACTACAAATAGTGCATAGATTAGTAAAAATGCCCCACCACCATTTTTTGCGGCGGAAACAGGGAAACCGACTAAGTTACCAATACCAACAGCAGAACCTGCAGCGGCAAGGATAAATCCTAGTCGGGAGCTAAAATGCTCACGGTTTGCACTCATTGCAATCAACCTTATTATTATTTTCTACAAATATCCGAAGGACTCTACCAGTCAAGCTGAGTGTTTTTCAAGTTTAAATGACTAATCACTGAAAAACTCTGTGTACATTTACTTTTGCACTGAGGGCGTTTTATCATAGTATTGATAAACGGCCCTGAAAAGCCGACAAAATACGTAAAAATAACAATAATAACCTAGAAAACAATCCGGAACTAATACTTATGCTTTACATGATCTATTCAACCGACGCTGAAAACTCATTAGCAAAACGTCTTGCTGCACGCCCTGCTCACTTAGCTCGTTTAGAAGAATTAAAACAACAAGGTCGATTGTTTGCAGCAGGCCCGCTACCAGCTATTGATTCGGAAGATCCTGGTGAAGCGGGTTTTACGGGTTCTTTGGTTATTGCTGAGTTTGAAAACTTAGCAAGTGCGCAGCAATGGGCAAGTGTCGATCCCTATATTGACGCTGGTGTCTATACTGCTAGTATCGTAAAACCGTACAAGCGAGTTCTGCCATAAAAGTTTACTGAACGTTAAGTTCAGCAAAGGTTAATTACAAAAGCACTAGATTTGTTTGAGATTTATGAAGTTTAGACACTTAGTATCTATGAAACTGTGGAGCTTAAAATGCGATTGCAACTCACTCTCTTAGCGTTGATCTTGGCGTTCGTTTCGAGTGTAGCAGACGCCAATAGCCGCAATGATAAGAATGTAAAAACAATTACAAAAAAAGAAGCGGTGTCTCTGGCGCTTGATAAATACGCTGGGAGGACGCTTAAGATTTCTGAAGAAAATCAGTTTTTTGTGGTAAGAATTCTCCAACCAGACGGTCGAATTGTTGACTTAAAAGTAAACAAGAAGACAGGTGAAGTAAATAAGGACTAAGGATGCGTATTTTAGTTATCGAAGACGATATTCAACTAGCAGAAAACCTGCGAAATGCATTAGAGAAAGAAAAATATAGCGTTGACTTGTGTCATGATGGTGAATCTGGATTATTTCACCTAGAAGAATATCCGTTAGATATGGCGGTCGTTGATCTTGGCTTGCCAAAACTTGACGGTATTGAAATCATTCGTCGAGCTCGTGCAAACGGTATAAAGATCCCTATTCTGATTTTAACCGCTCGTGACCGCTGGCAAGACAAAGTTGAGGGCCTTGATGCAGGTGCTGATGACTACCTCACTAAGCCGTTTCATGTTGAAGAACTGATTGCTCGCTGCAATGCACTGATTAGACGTAGCGCTGGACAAGCAAATCCAGAGATTTGCATTGGTCCAATCAAAATCCACACTCGCTCGCAGCAAGTCTGGGTTAACGATAACGAGCTATCACTAACGGCCTATGAATATAAAGTTTTAGAATACTTGATGGTTAACCCACAAAAAGTCATTTCTAAATCTGAACTCACTGAGCACATATACGATCAGGACTTTGATTTAGACTCTAACGTCATTGAAGTGTTTGTCTTAAGACTGCGTAAAAAGCTAGACCCAGATGGCACTCTGAACCCTGTTGAAACCCTTAGAGGACGTGGATATAGGTTCAAAAATCAGTGGTAAACAGCTCTCAAATTTCGCTTAAAATAAGACAAGGATTTATCCTTGTCTTTGTGCTTATTATTGCCCTTCCCGCCCTATTTTTCTCCGTGGGCAGGGCTTATTACTCTTCTTTAGTCGATGCGACTGAAAAAACATTGGAAGCCCACCTCTACTCACTTATCTCTGAAGTCGAATTTGTCTCTAACGGACTCGAAATGCCTCGCAGTATTCTTGCACCTGAGTTAAACAGACTGAATTCTGATACTTATGCACTTGTCTATCAAGATAATTCTCTTGTTTGGTATTCCGAGTCGGCTGTAAATCTCTCAATTTCACCTGACTTTTCAGAAAACCAGGCTGGAGCATCTGAGTTTAAACGAGTTGAATATAATGGCGTACTGTTTTGGCAACTTAGCCTAACTGTTATTCTCGGAAATGCAGAGCAATCGCAACAAGCCCGCTTTGTACTTTTAAAGAAAAATGACGCACTGATGGAGTTAATGTCGGGGTTTAGAAACACCTTGGTCAACTGGATGCTGGTTATGGGAGTGGTGATAGCTGGATTGATGGCATTTGGGTTTGTATGGAACGCCCGGCCATTACAGCGATTGGATAAAGAAATTAAAGAAATTGAAGCTGGCGAACGCGATAAGATCACGGGTCTCTACCCCGTCGAGCTTCTAACAATCAAATCCGACTTAAACTTACTATTAGAATCTCAAAAGCGTCAAAAAGAGAGATATAGAGCTTCACTTAGTGACCTTGCGCACGCGTTAAAAACGCCCCTTGCGGTGATCAAATCCAGTCCACTGGCAAAAGATGCAGATGCTCAGGAGCAGCTAGACAGAATCAATGCGATGATCGAACATCAATTGAAACGTGCTGCAACGGGCGCATCCGATACATGGAAGAAGCAAACATCAGTAAAACCCGTACTAGACTCAATACTCAACGCCATGACTAAAGTGTATCACGACAAGCGCATTCAATTTTCATCCGAATGTGGTGAGGAGGTTGCATTTTTAGGTGATAAAACGGATTTAATGGAAATTCTTGGTAATATTATAGATAACGCCTGTAAAGCATGTGGTTCCTTGGTCGATATAAAAGTAAGTGCACCTAAAAAGCGCCTACTAATCATAGAAGTCGAAGATGATGGCCCAGGCATTCCAGAGCATCGTCGCTCAGAGCTGCTGACTAGAGGTGCAAGATTAGACACCTATGAAGCTGGCCACGGCGTAGGAATGGCTATCGTATCTGATTTAGTTAAGTCGTATCATGGCTTGATGCAAATCGGTACTTCCCAACATGGTGGCGCTAAATTTACGATAGAGTTTAATCATGAAAAGAATAATTAGCAGTCTATTGGTATCGGGATTAACCTTTTCTGTGATTGCAGACGACGATGTCACACTACAAGACTGTACGAAGTATGAGTCAACGCATCCGGAAAAGGCAAAAAAATTCCTCATGTGCCTGGACGGCAATATCAACTTACTTGAACGTCATCGTCAAACCTGGATCACTAAGTTATTGCTTGATACTAAAAAGTATCAAGCGGATACTGGGAATACTCAGATCTTGCCAATTATGGAACGTGCCCTTCGCAATCAGGAGGAATATATGGAAGATAGCTGTCGGTGGCGATACTTACTAGACATGCCGAATGCGACGCGCTCGGCGACAGCTTACAAAAATTGCAAAATTGCATTTTTAAAAGCACACATCATCGAGCTGAAAAGCAGTAAAGTCTTGAAAGAAGATTTGAATCTCCAGTGACATTTTTGATTAGGTTATTAGATGCCGGGCCTTAATAACCTGAGCTTCAGATAATGACGAGTAAAATTATTAGGAAAGGAGCTGTTTGTAGCTCCTTTTTATTAGCCGAGTCTCAGTGTTGTTAAGATGGTCTATTATCGGGTTGTTCTGAACCGAGAAGGATTGCAAGCCATTTACCCTCTTCGCTGGTTTCGAGGGCAATTTTCACAACCATGGTCAGTGGCACAGAAAGCAGCATCCCCACAGTTCCGAGTAACCAACCCCAGAAGATTAACGAGAGAAACACTACTAAGGTCGATAAACCTAACCCTCGACCCATAAACCTTGGCTCAATAATGTTGCCCATTAAAGTATTAATACAAATGTAGCCCACAGCAACAATACCACTCACCAATGGTCCTTGTGTCACTAAGGCCAGTAAAACAGGCGGCACAGCTGCAATGATTGAACCTATATTTGGAATATAGTTAAGCAGAAATGCAACCACGCCCCAAAGCACGAAGTAATCAACATTGAGTGCCCATAGAAAAACGGCCGCCACAACACCAGTCGCCAATGAAACAAGCGTTTTAATCGCCAAATAGCTATTGATAGAATCTAAAAATCTATCAATTTGCTGCATTTTCATCTCAGGATCGTCCAGTGCGAGATGTACTTTGTGGCCCAAAGAAGGCGCTTCAAAAAGCATGAAGACGACGATAAGCAGAATTAAAAAGCTATTTGCCATCACACCACCAAAGCCAGTCAGCATGTTGGTGGCCACATCGATTAGCTTATTTGGGTCTAGCATGCTAATAAGTTGTTGTTTATCCAATAAAATATTGTAGTTCGCGGCAGTACTGACCAACCAAACGAACTTTTCTTGTAAATCTTCTTTATAAGTTGGCAGCTGCTTGGAGAAATCATTGACTGATTGTCCAACAAGCCCACCAATACTTGCACCTATTAAAATAACAAGTGCAATAATCACCAGAATGGCCAGCCCTTTTGGAATTTTAAAGCGAGCTAAAAACTTGAGCATGGGATTACAGATAATCGCAATGAATGCAGCTAATATAAACGGCACGACAATCTCAGACGCGAGCTTAATACCACCTAACACTAAAAATAGCGAGGCCAAAACCACCAGCGTTTTGTTAATTCCAGTCAGTGAAGACACAGTTCACTCCTTTTGCTTTTTTACCATTCTAAAACAAACCACCTATAATGAAAATGAGTGATCTAACTCCTTGCTAAAACGTAGGTTTATTTGATTACAATAAAGAGTATTGAGAATGAATATATTCATAACAGGCGCAACAGGATTAATTGGTAAAAAGTTATGCCAATTTTTAGTACACAAACATAATCTGATTGCTCTGACCCGTTCGCCTTCAAAAGCTGCAAGCCTATTACCAAGTGGAGTTGGCTGCGTTACCGATACTGATGATGTCGACTTTAATGCACTTGATGCGGTCATTAATCTTGCGGGTGAACCTATAGCTAATGGCCGGTGGAGCAAAGAAAAAAAACAAGAGATCTACAATAGCCGAATAAAAATCACTGAGCAAATCGTTGCAGCGATAAATACCGCAACGTCACCACCTAAAGTACTTATTTCAGGTAGTGCAATAGGTTTTTATGGACGCCAACCGGATAACTTGGCCATCACTGAAGATTTCAAGGATTACCATGATGAATTCTCCCATAGGCTGTGCCGAGATTGGGAAGATACCGCCTTTAGAGCCAGTTCCAGCCAAACTCGAGTATGTATAATAAGAACAGGCATTGTGCTTTCAAAATCGGGAGGTGCTTTAGATAAAATGTTACCGCCTTTTCGATTTGGTGTTGGCGGTCCGATTGGTTCAGGAAGACAAGTGATGTCTTGGATCCATATCGACGATATGATTCAGGCGATCCTGTATATCCTTAAACATGACGAGATCTGCGGTGCTATTAATGCAACAGCCCCTAATCCAGTATCAAATAAGCAACTTTCTCAAGCCTTAGCGCGCGCGATCTCACGGCCTTGCCTATTTACAGTACCACCGTTTGTCCTCAAATTGGCATATGGTGAAATGTCAGAATTGCTATTGTACGGCCAATGCGTCATACCAAAAAAGCTTCTCGATTCAGGTTACCGATTCCGCCACGATCACATTAAAGATGCTTTGAACGCACTTAACTTATAACTTTTGTGCAATACTTTATTCAGATGGGATATAGAGCTTTTCTCGCGTTAAGACTTTGTCCAGATAATGTTTGGTTTCATCATACGGTAAACTTTTTTCTAGCGCTGCTAGTACGTTTTTTGGCGAGAGTGAATTAATTATCTTTGCTGCTTTTGTGATTGATCTCGAGTCATCAGCATTAAACACACGGGCAACATTGCCAGCTCCCGTATTATAAGCCGCAATAATGCAATACTTACGACTAACTGGATTCTGTATTTTACTCAAATAGCGTTTATCGAGAATATTCAGGTAAGCTGTCCCCGCTTCAATATTATTGTCCGTCACATATAAATAAGGCGCCGACATCGGTTCATCACGATTGTACAACATACGGTTTACATCAACACCCGCACTCGTCGGTACTATCTGCATCAAACCAAACGCAGGAATGTGTGACTTTGCCATTGGGTTAAAGTGGCTTTCGGTGTGCATAACCGCAAAAATTAAACTTGGCTCAATGTCAAAGCGCTCCGCTTGTGCATTCACTTGGCTAACATAACGTTCTGCGCGATGCTTGGAAAGTTCAGTCTGTTTGGGTAGCTTAAGCACGATTTCAGATACGACTGTTGCTTCACTTTTACCGGTATTACTTGCAGTTTCTAATAGTTTTTTAAGACGTTTTTGCTTTAACAATTCAAGCTTTTTCCGTTGCGCTTGTTGTTGAGCCTCTGCTAATTTTGTATCTTCGCCGTCAATGATGGCCTCATCCGTCTGGCGTTCTATATAGCGTTGCTGTTGTTCGAATTGGCTATCTATTTGCTTTTTCGCTGCGATCAACGCTTTTGCACGAGCTGCGTTATCCACTTCACGTTTTGTTGTTTCACTTTGGTTTATCGCGAGCGTATCAGCATTAAATACATCAATGACTGCACGGTCTTTCGCGATAAATTCTTTATATAGAGCTCGAAGTTGAGCCTGAGATACCTTTTCATCTGCCGAATGCCTAATGCTTACAACCAGTTCATTTGCTTCAAAGTCGACAACCATTCTGGATGATAAATCATCACTGTAGGTGACAAATGCAGCTTGATCAGAAACCGTTATATCTCCCCACTGTTGGATCACGTTATCACGAAAGGCATCGTACTCTTCAAAATGCTCTTCGACATAATCAGCAAACTCACTTAATTGTTGGCGTTTATATTGCTCAAACTCGCTCAGCTCTTCATCACTAGGCTCAGAGGTTTGCCAACGTGACATTTTCTCTGACAGCTCTTCAAATAGCTGAGCTTGACTCGCAACTGCACTTGGAATGGCACTTAACGCCATGACTAAAAATGAGTATACCGATTTGCGCATAAAGCGTTCCTTATCAAAAAATTAAAGCGTGAAACTCACGCTTTAATTAGTTAGCCTTGCAATTTCCTTCTCAAGATCTTTTTCCGCTTTGTAAGCTTTAAATTCTTGATATAAAAACTTTTCATCCTGAGGGTTTACATTGCGCTTACTTTCTTTGATCAAATCTTTGAAAAGTTCTTTAGTCTGATCAGGTGATAACGTCGTCAATGCACAGAAATAGTCTTTACCAGAAATATCGATAACATCGGCCTTAACGATACGAGAACCATTTAATGTTTGTTTGGTAAGTTGTTTGGATACAGAGCTAAAGGTTGCGCCTACCGTTGTGTCCTCGTTTGCATCTGTACGGTTCGCGAATGTCTTATCAAGGCCTTCGATGCGTGTTTCAATCTGCTGAGCAAGAGCAAGACGTGCATTTGCAACCGCCATTTTTTGATCGATTGAAATATTGCCTGAGTATTTCACACAATCTGCTGCCGCTATACCATCTTCGATTGTTGGATTGAGGACCCATTCTGGAATATTAACTCTTGGACTTGAAGCCGCATCGTCTTTACTTGAACTACAAGCCGATAGTATCCCTATAACGGCCACTGATATAAGTAGTTGTTTTGCTTTCATGTTGGGTTCCTTAATTGCCCTGATTACGGAATAAAATTTATCAAAAAAATTATTGATTAACAGTAATAAATTGTAAAAACGATTTTTAACAATTTAGCACTTTCAATTCAATTTTTTACTATTTAATTTATTGTTATATGATTGAACACAACAACACTGCCATTATAAGAACAAGTATGCAAGGAATGCGATTCCAAATTGATTTGTATAACTTCATGATAAAGATCTTTATCTTTACAGGTTGCTTGATGCTGAGCGGCTGTAACTTAACCCCTAAAGCCAACAAACAAGCCATAGAATACGTGAAGCAAGGAGATTTTATCTCAGCCCAGCAGCGTATTGACTATGCCTATAAAAACTCATCTCGTGACGAGCTATTGTATTATCTTGAATCAGGCATGTTAGCTCATTTACAACACCATTATGAATTAAGTAATCAACATCTTTCCCACGCAAAGGAAATCATTGAAGCAGCTTACACTGTCAGCATCAGCAACCAGCTTTTTTCTACTTTTACTGGCGCAAGTTACAAAAAATATACTGGTCGCGCTTTTCATAGGCCCATGATCCATACACTAATGGCGCTTAATTATGTGTCGTTGGCAAACGCATCGAAGGTAAACCGCGTTGCTATGTATGACTCTGCACTGACGGAAATGCGCCAACTGGACTTATACCTCTCTCAATTACAGCAGCAAACCGGAGGCTACGTAAATCAACAAAAAGCAGGAAGTGATATTGAGCAAATTTTTAAAGCTATTTTTAATCAACCATTTATCAGCGGTGAACTTGAGTATAAAGACGATGCGTTTGCACAGTATTTAAGCGGCGTTTTATATGAGCAACAAGGCGAGCTAGATAGTGCCCGGATCCAATATGAACGAGCGGTAAACGCATACAAAAATGGCTTTAGTAAACAATACAAACTAGGTCAATATGCAAGCCAACAAGCACAGCAAGATCTCAACAGAATGGTTGCAGACAAGGAAGAAGACTACTTCACATTAGTTCAAAGCTTAGGAGTATCACCGCAACGCAAAGAGTTCAATCTTTACCTTAGACCTGATGAAGAAGCGAAAGCGATAGTGATTACACCGATTTATTGGGGAACAAAAGAAGAACGCCAAGCCCAATTCGCATGGTTTAATTTAATGTTTGCTGATACCAGTCTGTTTGACCTCATTCAAAACTATGCAACGGGTGATTTTAGCGATGTTGTATTAGGCACTGTCACAAAACGCTTACCTCTCGGTGATAGGTTATGGCAAAAAGCCGTTGACGAGGGGGTGATTGATGCACTCAAATATGGCAGTAGAATCTCGGTTACCTACTTGCAGCCTCATAAAAACGATGTCCAACATGTTGCGCTTTTCGCTAACGGACAAAAACTTACAGAATTACATCCCTTTTATTCGGTAAACTTACTCACACTGTATGACGCGCTAGGTAATGCCAATATGGAAATTTACACCGCTATTTCTCGAGAAGTGTTAAAAGCAGTCACAGCAAGTAAAGCTATAAAACAAGTTGGTATTCAGCAGAACTCGCTATTGGCAGGGCTTGCTCAGCTAACATCATCTGTCACCAACGCCATTACAGCGGCGGCAGACACAAGGCAATGGCAATCTTTACCGAGTGAGATTAGAGTGGCTCGAGTGAAATTACCCGAAAATACCACTCACCTGCAATTGCAAACCCAATTAAGGACTGGCAGAGTAATTAAACAGGATATACCGCTGACTCAAACAGCACCATTGCTCAGCCACATTCGCACCTTCACCGGTGTAGCTGAACCAGAAAAACAAAATTATTTATCATCTTTAACTAACATGGACTGAATACATGAAGCCTAAATTTGCAGTTAAATTAGTTGTCCCAATGCTCATCGCATCTTGCGCAGCGATGACGGGTTGTTCTTCAACAACCAAAGTGAGTCGCGTGGACACCAATGAAGAAATAGCGCTTTCAGATAAATGGAATGCCAAAGACTCTCAGTTAGTCGCTGAAGCAATGATAAGCGATATGCTCGGCTTCCCTTGGGTACGTGAACACCGTGCCAAAGAAGGCACTCGACCCGCTATCATTATTCAATCTGTTCGTAACAAGTCGCACCAGCATATTGCAGTTGACACTTTTTTGAATGACCTCAAGCGCGCTATATTGCGAAGCGGGCAAGCTGACTTCGTCGCAAACCGCTATGTACGAGATGAAATTCGTGAGGAAAGGCGAGACCAAGAGCTCAATTCAAGTCTCGAAACTCGTAATGAGATCGGCCAAGAGCAAGGTGCTGATTATGCACTATCCGGCACAATTAACTCATTTGTTGATGAACAAGGTGGTAGTCGAGTCACTTTCTATCAGGTAGACCTTCGATTAATAGACATGACGACTAACCGAGAGGTGTGGAATGGACAGAAGAAAATTCAAAAACTTCAAGAGCGCAGTGGGTATGGTTACTAAGCGTCTAGCGTTACCTCTGTGTATTCTACTTAGTTTATCTGCCTGTCAGTCTACTAAGCAGGCTGTTGCAAAGGAAGAAAGCTTACCCATTTGGGCTACACAGCAGCCGAGTTCCGATTATCTAGTGTATGGCGTGGGCTCAGCGAGTCATATTGTAGATAGGACAGAAGCCAAACTTGCCGCCCAAGAAGCAGCAAGATTAGCGATTGCCAAACAGTTAAATGTGGAAATTGAAGGAACAACACAAGTTGCTCAAAGTCAGGCTAATGGCGATTTTTCGTATCGAGTGGATGAGATTTTATATTCTCGAGTCCCAAGCATACAATTACAGGGGATCAATATTGAGCAGGAGTTTTACTCCTCAGAGCAAAAAACGGCCTATGCCCTTGCCTCATTTAACAAGATTGAGTCGATAATGCACGCTGAGCTTGATATTAGACAGCTTGACGAAGAGATCAGTAACGCGACTATTTCGGCACTAACCAATTCCGAAAAATTAAAAGAAGCAATGGCAATTAAGCGGTTAATTGCCAAAAGACGCAAAGCAAACGAGTATCACAGGCAATTAGGCGGCGGTAGTATTGCCATACCAGCCGCAGTGAGCAACAAAAACAAAATGCTAAATGATTTTATTCAGTCGTTAACTTTTAGTATTTCATCAACGTTTTGGGGACAGGAATCTATCCGCAACCAGCTAGCTGAAAGCTTGACTAAGCAAGGTCTTACTGTTGTGGGTGAAAAACAAAGTGCAGACTTTCAAATTAATTTTAGCGTTGATTTCGAAGACGTGAAGAAAAACAGCACTTATTATGTTTTTGCCAACTCGAGTTTAAAACTCATGGAAAACGATAAAGAAAAGGCGCATGTTTCTGCACAAATAAAAGCAGCGTCTAGTTTTGAAAATATGGCCAAGACTAATGCCGAAGAAAAGTCAGCAAAAATGCTAAGTAAAAAGCTGACGATGTTAATCATTGATAGCAAAATCTAAAGTAAGGCCCTTATAAAGGGCCTCAGACTGTTGAAAAAGGGCTGGACACAGATCTAGCCCTTTGATCTAATAAGCGTAGTGAGTTTAGAGAG
>NZ_NSDG01000111.1 GCF_002289345.1 Pseudoalteromonas sp. HM-SA03
CGATATGCAAGCTCCAGCAGTAGCAGAAGAAAAACTTAATTCACTGTCCGGAATTAGTTGACCACTACATAGCGATTTGGATACAAGAAGAAAAGAGTCGTTTATGTGGTAGTGACAGGCTGGCTCGTCGTGAGTTTTACAAAAGGAGGTGGAAACAAAAAGAGCCACAATAATGAAATAGTAGCTCTTTATTAATTTACTAGCCTAAGGTAATACTTGGCTCTTTTGTCTAAGCCAGAGTTATTATTTTAACAATGACTCAGTTAATACTGGGCGAATTTCTTTTACAATCGCTTGGCAAAGCTTAGGTGCGCCACAGATGATGTTGCCGCTACGGTTAAAGTTAGCACCGCCTGCAAAATCAGTGACCATACCGCCTGCTTCTTTTACTAACAGCTCACCGGCTGCTGTATCCCAAGGTTTAAGGCCGATTTCGAAGAAGCCATCCATACGACCTGCAGCAACATATGCCATATCGAGAGCTGCAGAGCCCGCACGGCGGATATCAGCGGTATGAATGAATAATGCTTTGAACGCTTCTAGGTAGGCATCCATGTGGTGCTTTTGCTTGAAAGGGAAACCAGTGGCAAGCACAGTGCCTTGTAATTCAATAGACTTAGATACACGAATACGTTTGTTGTTTAGCTGTGCACCTTGACCACGAGAAGCGGTAAATAATTCGTCGCGAATTGGATCGTATACAACAGCTTGCTCTACGCGACCTTTAACTCTCAACGCGATAGAAACAGCATAATGAGGGATACCTTTAACGAAGTTAGTGGTACCGTCTAGAGGATCGATAACCCAAAGGTAGTCTGCATCTTTGCCTTCGTGGTGACCGAATTCTTCACCAACAATAGCGTGATCAGGGTAAGATTTTAAAATAGTGTCACGAATGATTGACTCCGCATCTTTATCGATGTTTGTTACTAAATCATTGGTGCCTTTTTGAGTAGCTTCAACGCGCGATAAATCTTCACTTGCACGTAGGATAATCTTACCTGCGTTACGCGCAGCGCGTACCGCAATGTTCAACATTGGATGCATAGCATTACCTTTAGGTTGTAAAAGAACAGGATCATTTTGAGCCGGCGTATTCTAGCTGTTTTTTCTCTAAAGTAAATAACCAATTGTGAATTTTTCTGGTTGTTTTTTGTACTCCATTGCTGCGTAAAGATTTTTAATTTCTGGTTGTGTAGCTTGGATAAACGCAAATTAGATATGCTACACTGCGCCATTATTTTTGTTTGAGACTCGTGTAAATGGCTTTAGAAGATATTCGAATTGTATTAGTGAACACCTCACACTCTGGCAATATTGGCTCTGTTGCGAGAGCAATGAAGACGATGGGGTTATCTAAGCTTTATTTAGTTGACCCTGCATGTGAAGTGGACAGCCATGCAAGTGCATTAGCGGCTGGCGCAACCGACGTGTTGGGTGCAGCGACTAAAGTCGATACACTTCAAGAGGCGATTGCTGATTGCGCTTTAACTATTGGCACGAGTGCGCGCTCACGCACTTTGTCGTGGCCAATGGTAGACCCGCGTGAGTGTGCACAAAAATTGGTTGCTGAGTCAGTGAATGGCCCTGTCGCGCTTGTATTTGGGCGTGAAAATAGTGGTCTGACGAACGAAGAGCTGCAATTGTGCAACTATCACGTATGTATTCCAGCTAATCCTGAGTATAGCTCGCTTAATCTTGCGATGGCAGTACAAACGTTGGCCTATGAAACGCGTATGACATATCTAGACACGCAACAAAAGCAGCCAGAAGAAGTGGGTGAAACGATTTACCCATCATCAAAGCAGATGGAGTTATTCTACGAGCATCTTGAAAATACCTTGAATGACACCGGCTTTATCATTAAGCAGCATCCGGGCATGGTAATGACTAAGCTAAAGCGTTTGTTCAACCGTGCTAGACCGGAAGATCAAGAACTTAATATTCTACGTGGGATCCTAAGTTCAATAGGTAAATCTACTAAATAAGTAAACTAAACGAGATGGCAGTATTGGCCAAGTCAGCGCGCCAATACTGTTACATTTTTATTGTTTGATTATCAACCAGCCCCTTGTGAAATCTTGCATAAATCTTCATCACTAATACTTGACTAAAATACTCAGGTAATTACAATATCCATAATACTTGATTAAATTACTCGGGTATTTCAGGTAGGCATACGAGGGTTGCAGATTTAAAGCCGTTATTATGCTTGGTTAATACTTGACTATCTTAGTCAAGTAATTAAAATTTGCGGCTTGGTAAATTAGCGGGGATTATGCATGAAACTGACATCAAAAGGCAGATACGCCGTGACAGCAATGTTAGATGTTGCGTTACACGCAAGTGTTGGCCCTGTTCCACTCGCCGATATCTCTGAACGACAAGAGATTTCGCTATCTTACCTTGAACAATTATTTGCCCGTCTACGTAAACATGGCTTAGTAAGCTCTGTACGTGGTCCAGGCGGCGGCTATTTATTAGGCCGTGATGCACACACAATTTCCGTTGGTGATGTGATTAATGCCGTTGACGAGTCCGTTGACGCAACACGTTGTCACGGCGAAGGCGGCGGTTGCCAAAGCGGTATGCGCTGTCTGACTCATTCATTGTGGTCTGATTTAAGTGTGCGAATTGAAGAATTTTTAAATAGTATTTCCCTAGCCGAGTTAGTCGCCGACGCGGATGTTCAATCCGTAGCAACGCGGCAAGATAAGCACGTTAAACGTGTTATCGAGCAATTAGACAATATTCAAGTGAGCTGTCAACTCTAGGTTGACGTCAAGCGGAGAGATAAATGAAATTACCGATATATCTAGATTATGCAGCAACCGCTCCGGTTGATCAGCGTGTTGCAGACGAAATGATGCAGTGCCTGACAATGGATGGTAACTTTGGTAATCCAGCTTCTCGTTCACACCGTTTCGGTTGGCAAGCGGAAGAACTGGTTGATCAGGCGCGTAATGATATCGCTGATTTAATCAACGCTGACCCGCGTGAAATCGTTTTCACATCTGGTGCAACTGAATCAAACAACCTTGCAATTAAAGGTGCTGCACAGTTCTACAAAAAGAAAGGTAAGCATATCATCACCGTTCGTACTGAACATAAAGCCGTACTAGATACCTGCCGTGAGCTTGAACGTCAAGGCTTTGAAGTGACGTATATGGATGTTGAAGACAACGGCTTACTTGATTTGAAAAAGCTTGAAGCAACCATGCGCGAAGACACTGTTTTAGTGAGCGTAATGCACGTTAATAACGAGCTAGGTGTTATTCAAGATATCGCGACTATCGGTGAGATGTGTCGTGAGCGCAAGATCATGTTCCATGTTGATGCGGCGCAAAGTGCTGGCAAGGTACTAATCGACCTACAAACATTGAAAGTAGACTTTATGTCATTTTCTGGCCACAAAGTTTATGGCCCTAAAGGTATCGGTGCGTTGTACGTACGCCGTAAGCCACGTGCGCGTTTAGAAGCACAAATGCACGGTGGTGGTCATGAGCGCGGTATGCGTTC
The DNA here is from genome assembly GCF_002289345.1 of Pseudoalteromonas sp. HM-SA03. Lineage (GTDB taxonomy): Bacteria > Pseudomonadota > Gammaproteobacteria > Enterobacterales > Alteromonadaceae > Pseudoalteromonas. The sequence continues at coordinate 3,520 of NZ_NSDG01000111.1, forward strand.
TGGTACTCTTGCTACTCACCAAATCGTGGGTATGGGCACTGCATTTAGAATTGCTAAGCAAGACTTTGAAAAAGACCATGCACACATCAGTGCGCTTCGTCAGCGTCTATTGGACGGCCTAATGGATATGGACGAAGTTTATTTTAATGGTGCTATCGACCAATCAGTACCTGGCATTGTAAACATCAGCTTCAACTTTGTTGAAGGCGAAAGTCTACTAATGGCGGTAAAAGACATTGCGGTTTCTTCTGGTTCTGCATGTACATCGGCGAGCTTAGAGCCATCTTATGTCCTGCGTGCTCTAGGTCGTAATGACGAATTAGCACACAGCTCTATCCGTTTCAGTATTGGTCGTTTTACGACAGAAGAAGAGATCGATTACACCGTCAATCTTCTTAAAAATTCTATTGGTCGCTTACGTGAGATGTCACCGCTTTGGGAAATGCACCAAGATGGCATCGACTTAGATAGCGTTGAATGGGCACACCATTAAGCAAGTTTTAGCCGCTGGCTGGATACCATCCAGCCGCAAGCAGGTAGTGAGGAAATAGTTATGGCTTACAGTGATAAAGTTATCGACCACGTTGAAAATCCACGTAACGTAGGTTCTTTAGACAAGAACGATCCGAGCGTAGCAACGGGCATGGTGGGGGCACCTGCATGTGGCGACGTAATGAAGTTACAAATTAAAGTTTCTGAAACTGGCATTATCGAAGATGCGAAATTCAAGACATATGGTTGTGGCAGTGCGATTGCATCATCATCTCTTGTGACTGAGTGGGTGAAAGGTAAATCGTTAGAAGAAGCTGCAACTATCAAAAACACCGATATCAGTGCTGAGCTTGAGTTACCACCAGTGAAAATCCACTGTTCAATTTTGGCAGAAGATGCGATTCAAGCTGCGATTGCAGATTATAAGAGTAAACAAGCGAAGTAAGAGACTATTATGGCAGTGACGTTAACAGATGCAGCCGCTAATCGCGTATTAGCCTTTTTGAGTAACCGTGGAAAAGGCATAGGGCTGCGCGTTGGTATTAAAACCACGGGCTGTTCAGGTCTTGCTTATGTTCTCGAATTTGTCGACGATTTAGACGAAGGCGATGAAGTATTTGAAGATAAAGATGTCAAAATCATCGTTGATGCAAAAAGTTTAGTTTATATCGACGGCACTGAGCTTGATTACACAAAAGAAGGTCTGAATGAAGGGTTTAAATTTAGCAACCCAAATCAGAAAGACGAATGCGGCTGTGGTGAAAGCTTCACCGTATAGTTTGCAACAGTGAATAGCTTAAAGCCCTGCCTTGGTGGGGCTTTGCTGTATTAGGTGCGTATGCGTTATTTTGAATTATTTGATTTACCTGTTGATTATCACGTTGATTTAAACAAACTAAATCAAGGTTATTTAGAGCTACAGCGTGCAGTTCACCCTGATAGATTTGCTGGTAAAAGTGAGCGTGAGAAATTGCTCGCGGTACAGAAAACCGCAGAGATCAATGACGCGCTAGCGGTGCTCAAACACCCAGTTAAACGCGCCGAGTATATGCTAAGCGAAAAGGGTGTAGACATACGTGCAGAGCAACAAACGTTGCAAGACCCGATGTTTTTAATGCAACAGATGGAGCTGCGCGAAGCATTAGAAGAATTACCTGATGCAGCGGATCCTGATGGCGCGATTGCAGAGTTCGAAACACAGATTAAAGCGTTAGATACAGAATTTAGCGCCTCCCTTGCCGAGCAGCTTCAAAGCGATGACATGAGCATATTAGAAGCCGCAGCAGACAATATTCGTAAGCTAAAGTTTGTCTACAAGTTACGCGACGAATTAGCACGTATCGAAGATGAATTATTCGATTGATGATGTATAGCATCAACAAACGTTAAAGTGAAAAGAGCATTATGGCATTATTGCAAATTGCTGAGCCGGGGCAAAGCGCGGCACCTCATGAGCATAAATTAGCGATTGGTATTGACTTAGGTACCACGAATTCTCTTGTGGCAACAGTACAAAGTGGCGAAACGAAGACCCTTAGTGACTTAATGGGTAAACCTATGCTGCCGTCGGTAGTAAGGTACACCGACTCAGAGGTTATCGTTGGTGAACAAGCCCAAGCTGCTTCTGCTGAAGACCCGACTAATACGCTTATTTCTGTAAAACGTTTTTTAGGTAAAACGCAATCTGAAATAGAACAAAGCTATGGTCAGTTGCCTTATAACTTTGTCGATAATAACGGTTCGTTTGCTATTGAAACCGTAGCTGGCGCTGTAAGTCCAGTGCAAGCCTCCGCTGAAATTTTAAGAACATTACACCAACGTGCTATTGATAGCTTTGCCGGTGAAGATGTAATGGGCGCAGTGATCACTGTACCAGCGTATTTTGATGATGCACAAAGGCAAAGTACAAAAGACGCAGCCGAGCTTGCTGGTCTAAAAGTATTAAGACTTCTCAATGAGCCGACTGCAGCTGCGGTAGCTTACGGCCTAGACTCCGGTCAAGAAGGCGTGATCGCGGTTTATGACCTTGGTGGTGGTACGTTTGATATTTCTATCTTACGCTTAAACCAAGGAGTGTTTGAGGTATTATCAACCGGTGGTGATTCTAGCCTCGGTGGTGATGACTTTGATTCACTGTTGGTCGATTTCTTCAAACAGCAAACGCAGCTATTTGATTTAAACCCAAAAGAGCTACGCTTGTTTATCAATAAGGCAAGAGCCTGTAAAGAAGCGCTTTCAAGCTATGAAACGGTAAACGTAGAGCTACCAGTTCGCGAGCAAAAATTGGTTGTTACGATCACGCGTCAAGCATTTGCTGAAATGGCAATGCCATTGGTTAAAAAGACTTTACGCTCTTGTCGCCGTGCGTTAAAAGACGCCGGTGTCACAGCAGAAGAAGTCTTGCAGGTTGTGATGGTGGGTGGGTCGACTCGTATGCCAGTGGTGCGTGAAGAAGTCGGGAGTTTCTTTGCCAAAGAGCCGCTAACATCAATCGATCCAGACCGTGTGGTGGCATTAGGTGCTGCTATCCAAGCTGATATTTTAGTGGGTAACAAGCCTGACTCTGACATGTTACTGCTTGATGTATTGCCATTGTCTTTAGGCTTAGAAACTATGGGTGGATTGGTTGAAAAAATCATTCCGCGCAATACCACTATTCCTGTTGCACGCGCACAAGAGTTTACCACCTTTAAAGATGGTCAAACTGCTATGTCATTGCATGTATTGCAAGGTGAGCGTGAGCTCGTGGATGATTGTCGTAGCTTGGCTAAATTTAGTCTAAAAGGCATTCCGCCAATGGCGGCAGGCGCTGCGCATATTCGAGTCACTTTTAGAGTTGACGCTGATGGTCTATTGAGTGTTTCGGCTGAAGAAAAGTCGACAGGCGTGCAGGCTGAGATCCAGGTAAAACCGTCGTTTGGTTTGAGCGATGACCAAGTAGCACAAATGCTAAAAGATTCGATGAGCAATGCCAAAGAAGACATGAGCGCTCGTATGCTTAAAGAGCAGCAGGTTGAAGCACTGCGTGTGTTGGAAGCGTTAGAGGCATCGCTTGCAACGGATGCTCATCTGTTGGCAGAAGATGAACTCAATACACTGCGCGGTGCAATGACTGAACTTGCACAAACTCGCGAAAGTGCAGACAATCCAGAGCAGATTAAAAAGGCGATCGAAGAAGTCGATCAGGCGAGTAGTGATTTTGCTTCACGCCGTATGGATGAATCAATTAAAAAGGCACTGCAAGGGCAGTCGGTAGACGAGGTGTAATATGCCACAAATTATCTTTTTACCCCATGAAGAGTTATGTCCGGAAGGTGCTGCAATCGAAGCGAAAACGGGTGAAACAGTACTCGATGTGGCGTTGAAAAACGGAATTAGTATTCCACATGCCTGTGAAAAATCATGTGCATGTACCACATGCCATATCGTTGTTCGTGAAGGGTTTGACTCACTTGAAGAAAGTGATGAGTTAGAAGATGACATGTTAGATAAAGCGTGGGGACTCGAAGCTGAGTCTCGTTTGGGTTGCCAAGCGATAATTAGTGATGAAGACTTAGTAGTTGAAATTCCGAAGTACAATCTCAATATCGTTAATGAAGACCATTAAGTGCTGCTAACAACCTAGGTTGTTACTGACAAATTTAATAAAAGCCGTAGTCTTATACTACGGCTTTTTGCTTTTCTAGGAGGAACGCTATGTCACTCATCAGTAATCCCGAATTTTCACTTATCAATGGCCAAGCACATCATAGTAAAACGCAAGTCGAGGTAGTTAACCCGGCAACTGGAGAGCACCTTGCTCAGGTTTCTGAAGCGGATAATCAGGCAGCTGATAAAGCGCTGCAAGCAGCGGCTGAAACCTTCGAAAAACTCGCTAGCACGACAGCACATGCCCGTAGTCAAGTACTTCGAAAATGGTACGAATTGGTAATAGAGCATCGTCAGGCGTTGGCTGAAATCGTCACTAAGGAACAAGGCAAACCGCTTAAGGAGGCACTTGCCGAGGCGGATTATGCTGCAGGATTTATTGAATGGTATAGCGAAGAAGCCAAGCGCGCCTATGGCCAGGTTATTCCCAGTCATTCTCAATCACATGAGCTAACGACTATTAGGCAAGGGGTTGGTGTTGTACTTGGGGTCACACCGTGGAATTTTCCACTGGCGATGATCACCAGAAAAGTAGCACCAGCTTATGCCGCAGGCTGTAGTTTTATTTTAAAGCCTTCTGAGAAAACCCCTCTTGCGGCCATCGCCCTTGCAAAGCTGGCTATGCAGGCTGGAATGGAAGTTGGCGCTTTTCAGGTGTTAGTAACTAACGACTCTAAAGGGTTAGTCGCACACCTTACTGAGTCATCACAAGTGCGAAAACTCACGTTTACGGGGTCAACACAAGTGGGGAGTGCGTTGTTGAAGCAATGTGCCGATACGGTGAAAAGAACGTCAATGGAGCTTGGTGGTAATGCACCATTTATTGTTTTCGACAGCGCTGATGTTGAGCAAGCGGTAAGTGGTTTGATGGCAGCGAAGTTTAGAAATGCGGGACAAACTTGTGTGGCCGCAAATCGCGTGTTTGTCGCGAAAGGTATCGCGGCTGAGTTACTCAATACACTCACTCAGCAGGTAAGCACGCTCACCTTGGGAAATGGTTTAGAGCAAGGTGTTGATATTGGCCCACTCATTTCACTTGACGCCAAACAAAAAGCACAGCAGTTGTTGGAAGATGCGTTAGCTAAAGGTGCGAGCATCGCTTATCAAGGCGATAAACAAAACGGCCAATTTATGGCACCGGTAGTTATCACCGGTGTAAATAGCACCATGCGGATCTTCCATGAAGAAATTTTTGCACCGATTGTCAGCATTATTGATTTTGAGAGTGAAGATGAAGTGACCAAAATGGCAAACTCTGTGCCAGAAGGGCTTGCTGCTTATTTTTATTCGAATGATGGTAATCAAATAAGGCGAGTAAGTCATGCGCTTGAGTATGGCATGGTTGGGATTAATGAAGGGATCATATCCAATCCAGTAGCGCCTTTTGGTGGTGTGAAGTTTTCAGGTCTTGGCCGAGAAGGGGCACAGGAAGGACTGCTTGAATACCAAGAAATAAAGTACTTATGCCAAAAGTTTAGCTAGTTCATACTAATTGCGAGGACGTCTTTCCTCGCAATTGCTTTTATTCTGTGCAAAAGCTCAGTACACTTACCCGCTTATTTGAGTTTTGATATTTTTTCAATGATAGGAATCGAACAACCCCCCACGCTGATCATTTTGGCTGGTGGATTAGGAAGCCGCTTTGGTGGTAATAAGCAAGTTGCTGAGCTGCCAAGTATCGATAAAAGCATTATGGAATTGAGCATAATTGACGCGCATCATGCAGGTGTGCGCGATGTTGTTTTGATCATTAATGACAAAGTGCGAAGCCTAATCGAAAATGTGATATTGCCACGATTGCCGAAGGCGCTGAACATCACTTTAGTGCAGCAGCGGCTGAGCGATATTCCAAGTGAATCGATCGACTGTTTGGCAGGACGAGAGAAACCATGGGGTACAGGGCATGCGCTGCTGTGTGCAAAACCATACGTTGATAAGCCTGCGATAGTTATTACGGCGGATGATTATTACGGGCCTGATGCATTTGAGCAGCTTGTTGAACATTTTCAGCATCATAGCAATATGGCGATGGTCGCATACCCAATTATAAATACCTTATCAGATCTAGGTGGAGTAAACCGTGGCGTTTGTCAGGTACAAGCGCAACAACTACACTCGGTTGAAGAGGCATTAGATATTCGCTTTGAAAACGGCGAGTTGTCAGGTGATATTGCTGGTAAGCGGTGTAAGATCGCACACTCTGCGCTTGCTTCGATGACCTGCTGGGGTGTGACACCGTCACTTTTTGATTCATTAGAAGCCGGATTTAATGCGTTTTTAAGGAGTTATGACAACGATGTCAAAAACGAGTATTATCTGCCGGATTGTATCCAACACAGTATCAATGCGGGCTTACAAACCGTGTCGGTCTACCAAGCTAAGTCACATTGGTACGGTATAACTTATAAGAGCGAACTAGACATTGTCGCGAGAAAGATTTATGAAGCACGTCAGGGAAGATAGTCATCTCCACACAATTAAATCCGACTTAACTCCTTTTGAGGTGAATATGGAGTATCAAGCCGTTGCGCAACAACTTGCTGATGAGTACGGTCTCATTAGTGAAGAAGCTAAAATGAAGCCGATCGGTAGTGGTCATATCAATACGACTATGCTGTTGCAGGACAACCACAAAACCATGGTAGTACAAAAGCTAAATACCACGGTATTTCCAAACCCTTTGCATCTTGTTGAAAATGCGCGAGCGATTGAACAGCACTTAACAGCAAAAGCCTTAAATGGGGAATATAGTCTCGCTATCATTAAGCACTTAGCGACGAGTTCAGGCCAATATTTAGTCGATATTAATGACGAAGTTTGGCGTGCGCTTGCATTTATTGGCCGCAGTTATAGTGAAGACGTAGTAGCAAACGAACAACAAGCATTAACGGCTGCAAATGCCTTCGGGCAGTTTGCACATGCGCTAAATGATTTTGATGCCGCGCAGTTACATCATGTCATTCCAAACTTTCATAACTTGGCGATGCGTATTGATGCATTTAACCAAGTGCTAGCGAAAGACGAGTATGGTCGCGCGGAAAAGTGCGGTGATGTTATCGCCGCTTTTCAGCAGCAATTTGCACTTGCAGAAGAATTGCAGCAGGCACAAAAACAAGTACCACTTAGAGCTTGCCACAACGATACCAAAATCAACAACATGCTGTTTTCAACACAGAGTGATGCAGCACGAGCCGTTATCGACTTAGATACTTGTATGCCAGGTAACTGGTTGTTTGATTTTGGCGATATGGTGCGTACCTTCTGTTCACCAGAAGCTGAAGACTCTACGAACTTGAGTAATGTGCAAGTGAGAGAAAATATCTTTGCTGCGTTGGCGCAAGGGTATATTGAACCGTTACAAGACAGTGTGACTGAAACAGAAAAAGACAGTTTTATTCTTGGCGCAAAAGTGATGCCATTCATGATAGGTCTGAGATTCTTAACAGATCATTTAGATGGAGATAATTATTTTGCAACCCACAGAGCCAATCATAATCTCGACCGTGCGAAGAACCAGTTTGCGTTGTATTCCAGTGTGCTAGAAAAAGAGGGTTGTCTGAATAATATTATCAGGGCAATTTAACGGTTTAATATATTTTAAGAAAAAGCGCTTCAAGCGCTTTTTTTGAGGCTTTATCGCAATGTTTTGAACCTAAGATTGGGATAGGTTAGCTTGATAGCTAGCAGTATTAGTGCTGTTAAGAAGTATCGTTTAGGAGTAAGAATGAAAAATATAAACCGCCGCGACTTTTTAAAAGCCGCAGGAGCGGCAGCGGCTGCGAGTGTAGTAGCTGGGTGCGCAAGCTCTAATCAAAATAATAGCATTGTACCCAAGCAACAAGGGCGCTCTGTTATTGGACTCGTAGCACCAAAAATGGACGTGGTTCGGGTAGGTTTTATTGGGGTTGGCCAACGTGGCTATGGTCATGTAAAGCGTATGAGTCACATCGATGGCGCACGTATTGTCGCGATTTGTGATACCCATGATGAAGTGCTTGAAAAATCGGCTGACTATCTTGTGCGCGAGCGAGGCTTGCCGAAACCTGCGCTATATCGTGGTGGTGACTTAGCTTATCAAGAAATGCTAAATCGGGATGATATTGACATTGTTATCATTTCAACACCTTGGAAATGGCATGCGCCGATGGCAATAGATACCATGAACAGTGGTAAGCACGCGTTTGTTGAAGTGCCTTTAGCGTTGACCGTTGAAGAAATGTGGCAGATAGTCGACACCGCAGAGCGTACGCAAAAGAACTGTATGATGATGGAAAATGTCAATTACGGTCGCGATGAGTTGATGGTACTGAATATGGTTCGCCAAGGTGTATTCGGTGAGTTATTGCATGGTGAAGCTGCATATATTCATGAGCTACGTTGGCAAATGAAAGAAATTGAGCACAAGACCGGCTCATGGCGTACACACTGGCATACTAAGCGAGATGGTAACCTGTATCCAACTCATGGTTTAGGACCCGTATCTCAGTACATGAATATTAACCGTGGTGACCGTTTTGATTACTTAACCTCTATGAGTTCTCCTGCCCTAGGTCGTGCTGCCTATGCAAAACGCGAATTTCCGGCAGATCATGAACGCAATCAACTACATTATATTGCGGGTGATATGAATACCACGATGATTAAGACCATCAAAGGACGCAGTATCATGGTACAACATGATACGACCACGCCTAGACCTTATTCTCGTCACAATCTTATTCAAGGAACTAATGGGGTCTTTGCTGGTTTCCCTAATCGTATCGCGTTAGAGCAAGGTGGTACGAAGAGCTTCCATGAATGGGATTATGAAATGGATTCATGGTATAAACAATACGACCATCCGCTTTGGACAAAAATGGGTGAAGAAGCGCAGCGCAATGGCGGTCATGGTGGTATGGACTTTTTAATGTTCTGGCGCATGATCTATTGTTTACGCAATGGTGAGGCGCTAGATCAAGACGTATACGATGGTGCAGCTTGGTCGGTAATTTCTCCATTATCGGCTCAGTCAGTGGCTAATCGTAGTGAATCATTGAATATTCCAGACTTTACCCGTGGAGCGTGGAAAACCGCTGAACCATTGGGTATAGTGACAGTATAAAAATACACATTTTATCATCGTCGAATTAAGCGCTATAGGCGCTTTTTTTTATACTCGATTAATACGGCTTTTGGAGTGGCTATGATGCGCTATGGGTTCCTGTTATTCTTTATATTAATACTGAGTGGTTGTAGTAACTTGGTTAATATCAGTAAGAAAAATACATTCATCAGCCATGCCGATGCTTACTTTAATACTTATGCTCAGCGGCAGAACTTTACCCAGTTTATCGAGTTCTATGCAGAAGATGCCGTGCTTGAAGATATGGTTTTTGGTCATAAGGCACGAGGTAAAGATCAGATTACGGCTTTTTTTAATTGGTCTGCTGGGAATTTTGCTGTGCTGGATGAACAACCCGTTTTAGTGGTGGAGGATAAGATTGTCGATACCACGACTCGAACCGTGGTTGCTAGAGGCGTTTTTAATCGCTTTAATTATGCGTCACGCGAGTTAGGGCCTTGGCGATTTCTGATAGTGCTAAAGTTTGACGAAAAAGGTAAAATTATCTACCAGCAAGATTGGATTAACTATACCCCAAAATCGGATTTTACCGATGGGGAAAATCTAAACCTGCAATATTAATAATCGGCTGCCATTTGTAAGGAGCGCCCATGCAAGTTTCTGTTGAAATAAGCAAGTACCCACTGCACCAAGACTATATCCCTTTTATTAAAGGTTTTATTGATAGGCTGAATGAGCATGAAGGGATCAAGGTGATCACAAACACGATGTCAACTCAGGTCTTTGGTGAATTTGATTTGGTGACCTCAGTATTGAATCAAGAAATGAAGCACTCATTTGAAGCTTACGGAAAATGTATTTTTGTTTGTAAGTTTATCTCAGGCGATTTATCTCCAGCTGATAGTGCCTGCGATTAATGGACTGGTTTACTGAAACCTTTGCAGGGTTCACAGCGATGTCGAGTTGGGAGTATATCGCTGTGGTGCTGGCAGTCGCCTATTTACTGCTGGCAATTCGAGAGAATATTTGGTGTTGGCCTGTGGCCTTTATTAACACCTTTATCTATACCGTGCTGTATTGGAACGGAGCGCTAGTGATGGAGTCACTGCTGCACTTTTACTATATGGTCATGGCTGTCGTCGGTTGGTGGATGTGGCGTCAGGGTGATAAAAATAAGCCCAGCGATATTGCCTCTTGGTCGTTATCAAAACATCTTGCAATCATTGCTATCACTTCAATGGTTTCTGTTGTGCTCGGTTATTTCACCAAGCATTATATGGCAGCAGATCTCGCTTATTTAGATAGCTTTACCACGTGTTTTGCAGTAGTGACAACCTATTTGGTGGCTAAGAAAATTCTTGAAAACTGGTTATATTGGGTCGTGATTGATGCAGCCTCCATCTACCTTTATTACCTTAAAGGTTTCTATCCTACGCTGGTACTATTTATTTTCTACACCTTGATGGCGTGTTGGGGCTACAAGCGTTGGTACGAAGAATATGAAGCGAAGCAAGGAAAGACGCTTGCAGCACTCTGAGCTTGAAGAATTAAAAGTAAAGGTGGATACCGTATTCAAGGTTTCACCTGAGCGATTAGAAAAGCTAACTAAAGGTGTGAGTAACAATAATTACCTGATGGTGAGTAAAGGTGAAAGCTATCTATTAAAGTGCTATAGCCATGGTATTCCTACTGAAGCCTTAAAGGCACAAAATAAATTAGCACAGCAAGGCATTACTTCTAAAGTACTGCAGTACGACCTACGCACTCGTATGGCATTGTTCACCTTTATGCCACAAGTGTGTGCTGAGCCAAGGCTTACCCCTGAATTGTTAGCACAAGTTATTCAGGTGCATAGCTTAGAGCTTGAAGTATATGAGGTACTGGATTTAGTTGGTTATGTTCAGGCTATTGATGAGGAACTACGTCACTTAGTTGATATCGAACGGCTTATAGAAAGCTTAGCTTCTTTACCCATGGATCTGGCATTTTGCCATAATGACCTAGTCATGAGCAATATTATTCAAAGTCCGGAAGGAGTTCGGTTAATCGACTTTGAGTATGCTTGCCATAGTGACATCTTTTTTGATTTAGCAGCGCTGGTGTGTAGTTTTAGCTGTGGCGTTGAAGAATCGCTTATAGTAGTTGAGTCTTACTTTTCTCTAAAGCGGCAAGCCATGCCTTCATACGCTCAAGCTAAACTGACGGTATTTTGCCAAATTTATTTGATTGTTAGCATTCAATGGTACGAGCAGCGTAGCGTAATAACAGAAGCCGAAAAGCTTAGACAGTTACTGAAGCAGTGGATACTCTAGCTACANGCCAGTATCGTGTGATATTCCTTGATCACATTACTGGCCATCACTATTGGGTAGTTTAAATCCCACCCAGTCGCTGTGCTAACTCTTTGTATTTTTCAACATCTGCTTTGTCAAAGATAGGTTCGCCATTGGCATCTGTGTCTTTGGCGACTAGCAAGTTTTCTCGTGCGAGGCGTCTTACGCGCTCAACCTTTACGTCAAGAAACTCTGCAACTTGCTCTGTTGTCATCGGTGTCATATTTGGGATCCTCAATGATGTATCGCGATATTTCTGAACTGGCAGCAATATCAGTCTATTTTATTATTTTCAAAGCATAGTTGAATAACTGGTTTTTTGCCCAAAGTACAGCTTTTTTTAAAAAATAGGTTACTAATTAGTCATATAGCAAACATTGTCTGGCAATTGCCTGCACTTAGCATTATTATGTTGCCGACGCGTTCTTAGTAAAGTAGATATCACTTAGCCCTCCGGAAGAGGAGTTATCGTTGATAGGGAGCGCAGTAATAGTGAACTTATAGCGCAGTTTGTAAGTTCACATGACATCTAAGTGTTATTAAACACTTGTAACTAAGTATATGTTTTTATTGACCACCCGTAGCTCAGCTGGATAGAGCACTGCCCTCCGGAGGCAGGGGTCAGAGGTTCGAATCCTCTCGGGTGGGCCATTCTCCTTTTAGCCTTTGGGACACCAAGATTTTTTTGGGTCTTATTTGTCATCACGAGGCGTATACCATGAATTTTTCAAAGCATTTCTATCTACCATATTGGCAGTTCTGTAATTGGGGCTAATTTTCAACTTTCTTGCCCCAGACTTACTTTTTAGCATTTGCGATGATGTTCACTGTTGGCATTACACTTAAAAAGGAGTTACACATGGCAACAATTACTAAACGCGATAATGGTAAGTGGCAGGCTAAAATTCGCCGCAAAGGTTACAGGATGTAAATAAAAACATTTGGAACTAAGAAAGATGCAACTCGCTGGGTACGTGAAGTTGAAACCCAAATGGATCAGTCAATCTTTAAATCGACGGACGTTGCGGAAGAGGTATAGGCTTCTTTTGCTCTAGAATGCTACAGGGATGAGCACCTAATGAATGCTAAGTCAACCTGAGCTGCGGATAATTAATGCCTTTCTAGCAGCCAGTTTTAGCGCTCACTGCGTTGAATTCACTTCCAATAGCCAGCTATTGGTGCGTAAATTCGCCTTGCCTACAGGATGTAGGTACCTTAGCGAGAGCAGGACGCGGAAGCGGTGTTTTCCCTAAAACTCATTGGCTAGACAATGAAAAAAGCTAAGTTACACTTTAGCAACAATGAGTTGGAACATTCCTTATCCAAACCTCAGGTTAAGTCAGCTGATAATATTCAGTTGATGATTAATCGTTTAAAAAAGATTTTTGCTGGTCTTACCTTGATTGATGTGACTGTCCACACAATTCGAGATTATAAAACCTATCGGCTTGAAAGCATCAAAGGGGATACGGTTAGGAAATAAATGGGCTTAATCCAACGGATGCTTAGTTATATGATGAATGAATGGGATATTTATTTACCCGGAGGCAATCCCGTAGCCCCTGTCTCGCTGCCACCAAGGGGCGTGCCCGTGACAGAAGACTGTACAAAGATCTCGCTAGTTTTGAAGAGCTATACTCACCTTTGTCCCAAGCTGTTGGCGGAAAGCTAAGGTGGCGGGATGGTGCATAGTAAGTAGGCTTCTACATAAGCCTACTTACTTCAATTAAAAGTAACAACAAATGAATTCAGGTATACCTTTAATATATTTGATGACGAAAGCTTACTAGCAATTATCAACATCAATATCTTCTATTTCAGGGATAATTTGATTTAATCCTTTCGAAAGAATTAGGTCTGTCAATATGTCTAAGCGATAAATTAGATCTTCATCCCTTGAGAATTCATGCAGTAATGATTGAATAGTATCTGACTTGTTAAGATACCTTCCAGGCCAAAGAGTTAAACACTTGATTAGAAGATTATCAACCAACTCAAGCTCTACTAGTGTTCGGTCCGTTGCTGTATGGCGCTTTCTATTTGGACTAAGCAATGATTTTCGATATTTAGCGCCACTCTGCATATGTTCATGTAATTCGGGGTGTTTATCGTACCAAGATGTTATTGTTTCTTGAATTGGCTCAACACCTTCTTCGACAAAAATCGGAGGGCTAATATATTTTCCTGAAATATAACCAGATGCTTTATTTGTTGTTACAAAAAAGTCAAAGATAATCAATTGAGTATGAGCTTCACAGTCTTTAAAGACAATGATTGAATCAGGATCTTTTTGCCTTAATTCAAGCTCTTTGATGTACTCAATCAACCTAAATAAACCACCACAATTAATTTCACCCTCATCATCTTCGCCATCATAAATATGATTAAGAGGGTCAAAGTCGTCAAAAGAGCCCCATAGTTCTTCTAATTCATCGTTTTCAAATGACAAATTTAAACTTAACTCTTTTAAATCAATTTCTTTTGGGATATCACTAAAAAACTCCCGCATTGAACTTATTTTTGGTACGATTTTTCTTTTGCAAAAGTGTGGGCTATCAAGTCGGTAAACTCTATCAATGTCTATAACATTGCCATCAATACGTAGAAAAGTAGGAGTTATTTTCTCAACTATACCAGGCTCCTTTCTGCCGAACACACCAACGTTGTCGCCAACCTTAAACTTCTTTTTCTTTCGTATAGTCATCCTAAACCTCCTACGTAGGCAATGAAAAATGAAATCCCTAATCAATAGTTCAGTCTATTTTATAGTAGACCCATAATAGTGATACTAAATATTTAATGTAAAGCTTTGTCCTAGATTTCTAGCCATAAATAGGTAAAGTTGCTAACAAGAATGGTTAGATAATTATCACGCAGCGAAGCTTCGGGGCTAGAAGAGAATTTTCATTATTTATCAGCCCCTAACTTGGTTCTCCGGAGGCTGGGTTATAGGTTCGCTTCCTAGCGAGAGCGCCAATGATTACTCCTACTTACAACCAGCCTTTGCGTTTAAAGTACACCCCAATACCACCAGTTAGTACCACCAACATAATAACAAAAAAGGTAAATGCACCACCCCATTCAGTACCAGGAATGCCGCCAATATTCACACCCAACAAGCCTGTTAAAAACCCAAGAGGTAAGAATAGCGCTGCAACGACGGACATCACGTACATTCTTTGGTTTAACTGTTCATTTTGATGGTTGGTGATAGCATTTTGGATCACTTGTGCACGTTCAATAGCTGCTTCTAATTCTTCGATATACCGACTTAAGGCATTGCTCGCCTCTTCAATCATGTGTCGATGATCTTCATCTAGCCAAGCAATCTTCGCCAATAGTAGCTCGCTAATAGCAAGCTTTTGAGGCTTAAGATAGCGTTTTAGACCAATGGTTTGCCTTCTTAATATTGAAAGTTGCTGATAGTTGGGAAGCTGCTCACTGCTTTCCATCGCGTCTTCAAACTCGTCAAGCTGCTCTTCTATTTGCCAGATGATGTCCTGCATTCGCACTGAAAGTCGCATCACCAATGTAGACAGTAACTCACCGATACTTTTTGCGCCCTGACCTTTTTTGAGTAATGCCAACATATCTTGGGCAGACATAATATGGCGCTTACGGCAGGTGATAAGTAGTTTATCATTTGCAAAACAGCGAATAGAAACCATGTCTTCAGGGCTTTGCTTGGGGTTAAGGTTTACGCCGCGCAAGAATACCAGTAAACCTTCATCGCCATTAGCTATCCTCGGGCGGGTTTCATCTGCGGTTAGCGCTTCTCTTTCCCAGTCATCCAAAAACGTTTGTTGCTTCAGCCATTCGGTCGTTTCGTCGAAGCTGTAGTCGAAGTGGAGCCAAAGAGGCTCTTTATGAATTACGGATTTTACTTCACTCAGATCGCAAAGTAGTCTACCGCCACCTTGACCGTCGAGCACAAACGCATGGAGTAATCCAGTCATAGTTAATTCCTATTAAAAAGTTTGTCCCAAGACTGACATAGATAATTTAATTTTCAAATTCATTTAGGACCTGTTGTTCTTTGCTGTTTGATTTTTGTTCTTCTGAGTGTGTTTTGGTAGCGACGCTCGACTTGCCGCCTAGTGATCTAGGCAAAAGTTGAGCAACAATGAACAAAGCACACTCAGGTGAACCCAAAGGGCAGCGCTTGATTTGCATTTCTACTGTGTTATCGCCTGATTTACATAGAATAACTATGCTACGCAGGCTCTGCCTAGTATAAATGGCAATCAAACTGCTGCAAAAACAAACTTGAAAGGTCAACAGGTCCTAAAATCTTGGCGATGAAATAAATTGTTTGAGTGCTAACTTTTACTTTAACTCAGTATAGGGCTTTACCTTGAAAAATGTGTATGTGGTGTTACTGTAAGTTAAGGTGCTTGGCTTAACAGAGCGCTTTTATCTTAAGGATAAATTTATTTTGTTTTTCAAGTGACTTGAATCAGCGTATAAGTCCAAACTCATTTTGTACGAGAGCATAATATGATCACAGTTGGTTGGAGAGAGTGGCTTTCCTTACCCGATTTAGGTATCGAAAAAATCAAAGCGAAAGTAGATACTGGAGCAAGAACATCATGTCTGCACGCCTTTAAGGTTGAGCCTTTCAAAACAGAACAAGATGAACTTTGGGTAAGGTTTTGGATCCATCCCAAACAAGACAATACTGACTATGAAGCCTGTTGTGAAGCAAAAGTAGTGGATGAGCGCGTTGTTACTGATTCGGGCGGTCATAAAGAACTACGATACGTAATAGAAACAAATTTAATTATCGGCAATCAGGCTTGGCCAATTGAAATCACGCTAAGCGATAGAGAAACGATGAAATTTAGAATGTTACTGGGCCGTACGGCGATGCGAGGCCGCATCCTTGTTGATCCAGAACAGTCATATTTAAGTAATAAAACGGATAAATCATGAAAATTGGCATTCTTTCAAGGAATCAATCTTTATATTCAACACGTCGTTTAATTGAAGCGGCAGAGCAGCGTGGGCACGAAGTGGAGGTTATTGACGCGCTACGTTGTTATATGAATATCAACAGTAGTGAGCCTGAAATTCACTTTAAGGGTCAGCAACTGAGCGGCTTTGATGCGATTGTTCCGCGAATTGGTGCCTCTGTGACGTTTTATGGTTGTGCGGTACTCAGACAGTTTGAAATGATGGGGGTTTACCCATTGAATGAGTCTGTTGCAATCACTCGCTCAAGAGATAAGTTGCGTTCATTACAGTTACTGTCAAGAAAAGGCGTAGGTATGCCAATCACAGGCTTCGCCAGCAAGCCAGATGACGTTAAGGACTTACTGGAAATGGTTGGTGGCACACCGGTTGTGATCAAGCTGCTAGAGGGCACACAAGGTATTGGTGTGGTGTTAGCTGAGACGCGTAAAGCTGCAGAAAGCGTTATTGAAGCATTTATGGGCTTAAAAGCTAACATTATGGTGCAAGAGTATATTAAAGAAGCTGGTGGTGCGGACATTCGCTGTTTCGTCATCGGCGACCGTGTTATTGCCGCGATGAAACGTCAAGCACAAGAAGGTGAATTCCGCTCAAATCTGCATCGTGGCGGTTCTGCGACATTGGTGAAAATCACTCCGGAAGAGCGCCGCACTGCAATTGCTGCAGCAAAGGCCATGGGCCTAAATGTTGCCGGTGTAGATTTATTGCGTTCAGAGCGTGGTCCTTTGGTGATGGAAGTGAACTCATCTCCGGGCCTTGAGGGCATTGAAAAGGCAACCGATAAAGATATTGCAAGCCTGATTATTTCCTTTATCGAGAAGAATGCGGCGGCGAAAAGGACTGCTACACGTGGCAAAGGTTAAAATCAACCAACCCTTTACGTTGTTAGATATACGAGTGGGGGTTGCTGAAAGGCAGACTGTCCAGTTGGAAGTGGCAAAGCTCTACACTCACACACCAATGACGATCCCGATTGAAGTTGTTAATGGCGCAGAGGCCGGGCCGGTACTTTTGGTCTGTGCCGCAATTCATGGTGATGAATTGAATGGCGTTGAGGTCGTGCGCCAGCTATTGAGTAAAGTCGATGCAGCGACGCTGCGAGGTACTTTGATAGCGGTGCCTATTGTGAATATCTTTGGCTTTATTCATAAGTCTCGCTATTTACCTGACAGACGAGACCTAAACCGCTGTTTTCCAGGTTCTGAGCAAGGCTCATTAGGGGCTCGAATGGCATCTATGTTTTTCGACTTAGTGGTAAAAAAATGCACTCATATTATTGATTTGCATACAGGGGCTATTCATCGCTCGAACTTACCGCAAATCCGAGGTGACTTGTCCTGTGAAATGACTAAAGAAATGGCGATGGCGTTTGGTACACCGGTTGCAATAGATGCACGACTGCGAAATGGCTCTTTGCGAAGTGAAGCCGCGGGATTGGATATTCCTGTTATCACCTATGAAGCGGGAGAAGCGTTGCGGTTTGACTCATTGGCCATTGCAGCTGGATTGCAAGGGGTTGAAAATGTCATGCGTAAACTCAGAATGCTGCGTGGGCGTCGTAGGAAACAACGTCATGACGCGGTTATCGCGGCAGCGACAAGCTGGGTGCGTGCAGACGTTGACGGCATTGTTCGAGCTCAAGTTAATTTGGGGGAACGCGTATCAAAAGGTCAAATCTTGGCTTATATAGATAGCCCACTAGGCCAAAGCGAAGAAGCGATTATTGCGCCTCGTAGTGGAATAGTGATTGGTCAACAAATGTTGCCCTTGGTGAATGAAGGTGATGCAGTTTTTCACTTAGCTTACTTTGCACATGCAAATAGCATTGTTGAACAACAGCTAGAAACCTTTATTGACGACATAGGCCCTATTTCTTAGGGCCCAATGTTCTTCTTGGTGTTGGAACTTGTTTAGGTTTAGTCGGTTCCTGACTAAGTACCATAACGGGGCGAGTAACAAACAAGTTGTTAGGATATACGACTTTATGACCGTCAACATGACGCAGGACCACACTCATTAGCCCCATCTCTACAATACAGCCTTCCACAAAGTTAGCGCCGTCGACAATTCTTACCCAATTCCCAACGCGATAATCGTTTTGAATAAACATAAGTAAGAACGAAGTCAGATTTGAAAGCAATGACCAGCTGGCAAACATCGCAACACCTAGCATCGCAAATAACGATGAACCAAGCACCAGTAAACCACGAAGTTCTATGCCCCAGAATACAAGCATAAAGCAGACGAATACAAAGGCAACAAGTACACGAACGAGTAAGTCGGCACGTTGTTTACGATGAGAGTCTATTTTTCCGCGTGTTACTTTTTCTAAGAGTTTGCAACATGCTTTCATCAATAGTGGGAAGGATAATAGCGCCACCAAAGTTACAATTAGCTTGTATTGACTGAGTGCGAAATCTAACAAATGCAAAATCGTATCCTAAGAAATTTTTTCTGCTTTATATCATGTTTATTGTTGTGCGACACCGTTAAAAGCGATTTTTTACCGTTAATAGCCACTGCACGCTATCGACGTTATCCGGGCCATTGATTGGCGCGGCTAAATCAATATGAACCATGATATCTGAATTGGCTCGGCTAGGTGCTAACCGCAAGCCAATACCGACATTTTTTAGGACTGATTCATCTGCTTCAATCGGTAGGTGAGAGTAGTACGCGCGGCCTACATCAAAAAAAGCTGCACCGCCAATTTTGAATAAGCGCAATAAGTCATATTCCCAGTAATAGCGTTTTTCGATATTGAGTAGCATACTTCGGCTACCTTGTTGATACTTTATTGGGTATCCACGGAGCCCTGTCTCACTCCCTAACGTAATTTGATTATCAAAGGTTAGGTTATGTCCATAGGTATAGCTTGCATTGATAAACCAAGATTCATACAAACTAGTATTTAAATAGTATTGAAAGGTTGTTTTCGCTATCAGGTTTTCGGTTTTATCTGTGTCTTTGTTCCAGTTGCCACTGACATCAAAATAAAAACGCCATAAGCTGTGATCAGAGGTGTAGTGTGCAGTATTGGCAGAAAATGAATAGACAAGACGTTCAGTATCGTCACTCCAAGATTCGGCTGAGTAGCCAAATAGAGCATTAATATTCCAGCCTAAATTAAGATCTTCTGTACGATAAATTGAGTCGAAATTGCGTACCTTTACATACGAATCTTCAAACCACTGTGCTTGAACATAAGGGTAGGTGAGTGTTCTATCCCGCGCTATAGGTAAGGTGGTATCAGCTATCTCACGGAAAGTATGCTGTTCGTGTCTAACACCCCCAATGAGGCGTCGAGTCCAGCTGCCTGATAGCGCTTTTGAGTGTCCGAAGTAGACTTGTGTGACATCCGTGGATTGACTGAACTCTGAGATTGTTTCACCTTCAGAATATATAGGTTCTTCGCGTTTGTCTGAATAATTCGTAAAACCATAACTATATGGGGTATCGGTTGCAAAAAATGGATAGCTCACACCGATATAGTGGCGTTCACCATCGTCATTATCTGAATATTCTATGCGACCGCGATATCTTGAGTTTAAAATATTAGGGTCGTCATAGACAAACTGATAACCAGAGCGATCTACCTCTTGTATATGAGTAAAGGAAAGGCGTTTTCCCCAGCCAAATAGATTACTTTCTCTAAACCCAATTCGAGAAGTATTTTCTCCACCACTTCGGCTAAAACTTAAGTCGGGCAATAGAGTCCAAAGATCTCGTGTCACAACAGTAACTAAAATATCACCATCACAGTTCTCGGCGGCATAGATACGAGCATCATATAGGTATGGCTGGTTGCGAAGGAGTCGCTCGGATTCGCTGAGTTTTCTTGGATTGTACGTATCCCCTTCTTGAAACAGGAGTACGCTTTTTAATGCTTCGGGTTTGGTTTGAATATGATAACGGTTGGCAAATCGGAATAGGGTATTGTCTTCTTCAGGTTTGTCGGTATCGAAAACATTAAGTTGTCTTAGAGTGATAGCGACGACCTTTTTGCCCTCTGCTGGCTCTGGATAGGCTTGTTTGCTGTCTAGCTGGCGTGAAAGGTTTTGGTCGCTTTGTGCTTCAACCCGGTTATTACCACAGCTATTCGTGAAATCAACAATAGGCACTTTTTCAGTTTGCGCAGCTGCATTTAGGCTACACATTAGCACAATACTACTACACGAAATTCTCTTTACCTTCATCACAGAGCCTTTAAGTATAATATTCCTTTAGTATGGATTATATTGTTGCAGCTTGCTTTAGTTCTGCAACAAAAGTAATAATATTTATAGACTTAAAGCGCTTTATGCGGACTTAACGAGAAAGTTGTTGGCGTAGGAAAGGTAGGAGTTCTAAGGCATCAACGCCATCAGGAGCTACCCACACGCTCTCACTGTAATGTTCAAAATTTAAATTAAAATTACAGTTTTTATATGAAAAACGCCACTGATGTCTATCTGCTCCAGCAGAGAATTCAATTAATTGAATCTCATCTTGATGTAAGAAGATTTGCCCCCAAAGTTCAAATTCATCGTCTTGAGGTGTAATTTCACAGCTGATGATAATCACCTCGTGTGAATTATCCAAAGTGAGTGTGGTCATTATTCTCTTTCCAAATAATTGCGAATGAGCTGCATGAAAGGGGTGCCGTACTTGCTGAGCTTAGTAAAACCAACACCAGACACTTGCAAAAACTCGCTATCAGTTGTTGGCGTTCTTTGTGCCATTTCTGCCAACGTTCGGTCGTTAAATACAACATACGGCGGTACATCATCTTCATCTGCGAGCTGCTTTCTGAGAGCGCGAAGCTTAGCAAATAGTTTCTTATCGTAATTAAACTGCGCCAGTTTATCTTGGTAGACATGCTTAGCTACAAGTCTTGGCTCCGCGAGTTGTAGCACGTATTCGCCGCGCAGTACGGCGCGGGCGGCTTCTGTTAATCTAAGTGTTGCGCCTTGAGTAATATCTTGACTCAATAAACCATGATGGATTAATTGACGTAAGATACTCAGCCAAAATTCATTGCTGTGCTCTTTCCCGATCCCATAGGTTGAGAGGGTATGGTGGTTTTGTTCTCTGATCCTTGCGGTATTTGCCCCACGCAAAATATCCACAATGTAACCAATGCCAAAGCGTTGCTCTGCGCGGTATACGCACGATAACGCTTGTTGGGCAACTAATGTGCCATCAAATTGTTTCGGTGGGTTAAGGCAAATATCACAGTTACCGCATGCTTCACGTTGATATTCGCTGAAGTAATTGAGCAAAATTTGACGACGACAGGTTTGCGCTTCAGCAAAACTCGACATCGCCTGAAACCGCTGTTCTTCAACCTTACGGCGTTGCTCGTCTGGAATATCTTCAAAAAAGCGTCTAACGCGGGGAATATCTGCAGGATCAAAGTACATAACGGCTTCTGCTGCTAAGCTATCTCGCCCTGCACGGCCGGTTTCTTGATAATACGCTTCTACACTTTTAGGAATATCATAGTGAACCACAAATCGCACGTTGGGTTTATTGATCCCCATACCAAAAGCAACGGTTGCAACTACGATTTGAATGTCATCTCGGGCGAAGCGGTTTTGCACAAACTGGCGCTGATCATTTTCTAGACCAGCGTGATAACCTGCTGCATTGAAACCCGTATCGATCAACTTTTCGGCAATATCATCAACACGTTTACGGCTACCACAGTAGATTATGCCACTCTGTCCCTTTTGTTCTTTTAAATAGCGGATCAACTGCGACAGGGGTTTGAACTTTTCTTCGATGGTGTAACGAATATTGGGTCTGTCAAAGCTACCGGTATAGATAAATGGTGCTTGCATACCTAATTGCTGGACAATATCTTTTCGTGTTGCTAAATCAGCCGTTGCGGTTAATGCCATCATCGGAACAGACGGAAAATGTTGACGCAATTCTTTTAAACGAAAATAGTGCGGTCTAAAGTCATGTCCCCAATGAGATACGCAATGGGCTTCATCAATGGCAAACAAACTGATGTTACAGTTGGATATGCGTTCAATAAAGTCTCGTTGTAAGGCCTTTTCTGGTGCAACGTACAGTAGCTTTAAATGACCTTGGAAAAGTGCGTCATAGGTATCTCTTTGCTGCTCCCAAGCGACGCTGTTGTTGATATACTCAGCGGCTATGCCTTGTGCTTTTAACTGCGCGACCTGATCTTGCATTAATGAGATAAGTGGCGATATAACGATAGTCACGCCTGCAAACAATACTGCAGGGACTTGGTAACAGAGTGATTTACCACCGCCAGTAGGCAGTAGTACAAGTGTATCCTGACCAGCTAAGCTAGACTGAATAATATCAAGCTGACCATCTCTAAACGTACTGTAGCCAAACACATCTTTCAGTACTGAATGAGGATCGTTAATTGGGGTGCTTACGAGGGTATCCATCAGCGTCATTTTAGAGCTTTTTTTTAACCTTGTCTTTGCTTTTTATCTAATCTGAAGAGACTTGAATAAGTTTTGAACACTTGTGGCTTTAGACTTTGCAATTGTGAATTCATCGAACTTTCATCGCCGTGATTAATAAAAACGAGTATAATGATTGACCTCTTAGTTGATCCCTCCAAAGGTTAAACGCCCGTGATTGAAGAACAAAAGAAAGGCCACTTACTTGCTGTACTCGCCTTTTTTATGTGGGGGCTTGCACCCATCTATTTTAAGCAACTCGTCCACGTTGACGCGATTGAGATACTCATTCATCGCGTTGTGTGGTCTGTATTTTTTATTGCACTAATTGTGCTGGCAAAGCAGCAATGGCCCAAAATTAAGGCCATACTGGCTAATCCTAAGTTGTTGGCGATGTTGACACTCACCGCGTTGCTGTTGGGTTTTAACTGGGGTTTATTTATTTGGTCTGTTAATAACGGCTTTATGCTAGATGCGAGTTTGGGTTATTACATCAATCCATTACTTAACGTGCTATTGGGAATGTTATTCTTATCGGAAAGGTTGAGAACGGCGCAAAAGTTTGCTGTGTTATTAGCGATAGTGGGTGTGGTGTTACAGTTAATCAGTTTTGGCTCATTCCCAGTCATTGCGTTTTCACTGGCAGGATCGTTTGCGATATATGGATTGTTGCGTAAGACCCTAGCGGTTGAGTCACTTCCTGGATTGCTGGTAGAAGCCCTTATTCTCACCCCAATTGCACTGGCTTATTGGTGGTGGGTTGAGCCCAGTGCCACGAGCAACCTTTGGAATAATGATTGGTACACCAACACGCTTTTGATAAGTGCGGGAGTGGTGACAACTTTGCCTTTGTTATGCTTTACCGCAGCAGCAAAACGGATACCTTACACGACACTTGGCTTTTTTCAATATATCGGGCCGAGCTTAATGTTTATATTGGCGGTACTCTTTTACGGGGAAGCCTTTGATGCAGAACGGGCAATAACGTTTGCCTTTATTTGGGGAGCGCTGGTGATGTTTAGCTTTGATTCTTATCGAGATAAAAGAAAGCGCTTAGTGAACTAAGCGGTTTCTTCCCGAAGCTTTCGCCTGATATAAACGCTCATCGGCTTGCTTTATCAGGCTTTCTATGTCTGTAGTCACCTGAGCGGCAAGTCCCATTGAAACAGTAAACGAGATCTGCTGTTCAGTCAGTTCGTTACTACTTTGCTCTAAATATTCCCTGAAGCACTCCAGTTTTTCTTTGCAATGATCAGCCACCGTATCTTTAAAATATATCGCAAACTCTTCGCCGCCTAATCGAGCGACTAAATCATTGGGAAAGTATTGAGCAAATGCTTGGCCAATTGACTCGAGCACCGCATCGCCGCCTTCATGGCCATATTTGTCATTTACTTGCTTAAAATGATCTATATCTATCATAGCGATCAGCCCGTATAGCTCCTTTTTATATCTCGCTTTTAGGCTTTTCTTTACGGTATCAAAAAAGTAGCGTCGATTTGGCAAACTGGTTAGATAGTCTGTATTTGCTTGTCGGCGTATCGTTTGAATGTGTTCTAGCATATCGACGTTCTGGCTAAGACGGCAGTAAAACTCTTCAGCGTTAAAGGGCTTTCTGAGGTAGTCATTAGCACCATTTTTCAAAAATCGTGTAGATAAATTTTCGGATTCAACTCCAGATATACCAATTATCGCTTTATCATCATCAGTGTAGAGTCGCCTAATCTCGATACATAACTCTTCGCCTCGCATATTTGGCATTTCATTGTCAGTAATGATCACGGAAATATCCGGATTGTCTTTTAATACCGCGAGTGCTTCTATACCATCACAGGCTTCTAGTACCTGATATTTATGGCGAGTGAGGAGCGCAGAGACATAGTGTCTCGACGAAATAGAGTCGTCCACAACCAGTACTCTGACATTTTCATTTCTTGGCAGGCGCTCTAATTGGCGACGTAGATAATGATAGGCTTGTTTATTTTCCTTGGTGATATAGTCGATGATAGGGTATTGCTCAACGATTGAGCGAGTCTGACTTTCAAGGTTACCAGTCATCACGATGGTAGGAATATCAGCTTTAACCGTGCAGGGAATAGCTTCTCCAAGCGGCGCATCAGGTAACACAAAATCTACCACGGCACAAAAATAGTCGTGCTGTGATAACAATGCTTTGGCTTCGGCCAAAGACTCTGCAATATCTACATGGTATCCCACAGTGGTCGCAATATGTTTTTGTACTTTCGCAATAGTGGGGGTGTCTTCAATGATTAAGATTTTCCGTAACACAACCTTCGCCAATCATTTCCTGTTTTACTAATTCTTAACCTAACTGCGCTTAATTGCAATGCTTGTGCTAATAAACAAGGTAATGACTAAGAACAAAATGCTAAAAAGATAGGAGGTGGTGAGGTAATCGAGATTGAAATGGTATAAATAAAAGGGGAATTGCTCAGACACCAACGAAAGAAATAACGTCACTCTGTTGGTGTCTAAGCTTGATAGGATTTAGGCGATTTTGCTTATAGCTCGTCGTCAATATCTACTGGGATCACCACGCTACCATCGTTTTGCACTTTAGAGCGTCCAAATAGCGTGTGAAACTTTGTCTTACACGTAGTATGCTTCAAATATTTGGTCCAAGCTTTTTCTACAGCGTTAGTTGGGGGGGTTAACCCTTCCATTACCTGAACAAACTGGGATTGGAAACTGTTTTGAGGTTCTTCTGCTTTGCTGTATAAGCTTCTTAATGTGGCACCACAGCGTTCAAGAATTTCGGCTTCTTGTAGCGTGAAGTTACCACTGCGTCCGAATCCTCTAGGGAAGTTGGCGTCATCATAAAAGGCTCTGGGGCTTGCAAATGCATTTTTCAAAGTCGCTAAATTATGATCCATAACTGAGTCCTCTAAGGTTATCTGGCTGGAGTATGGACCAAGTTTTATAATTTTTTAAACGAGTAATTTTTATCGTCAGGAAGAAAAATGGACATAGATCTATTAAAAACTTTTGTCGAAGTTGTCAAAACCCGTCACTTCGGTCGAGCGGCAGAAAATTTATACATCACTCAGTCAGCTGTAAGTTTTAGGATCCGCCAGCTTGAGCAAAGTTTAGGGGTGAATCTTTTTATTCGCCAGCGTAACAATATTCAGTTAACTGCGCCAGGTGAAAGGTTGTTACCACACGCCAAAATGATCTTAACTGGGATGCAGCGCGCCAAAGTCGATGTTGCGCTTGCAAACAATATGCACAAGCAATTGTCATTGAGCGGCACGGCTAATATTTGGGACGCATTTTTACAATTCGGGATTAACCATATTGTATCCGCTATGCCCGGAGTATCGCTTGTTGCTGAAGTGAAAGCACAGCAAGAAAGCACGCGACTATTATTAGAGCGAACACTGGACCTTGCTGTACTATTCGACCCGCCAAAAGTGGATGAACTGGTTGTTAAACCGATCAGCGATCTTGCTATTATTCCTGTAAGCACTTTTGATAACGCAACAAAGGAAGACTTTTTTGACAACCAGTATGTTTATGTTGATTGGGGAACTGCTTTTTCTCTATGGCATGCAAAACAGTTCACTGGCGCAACCCCTCCTTATTTTAGAACCAGCACCGGCAGAATAGCACTCGATCTTATTCTTCA
Source organism: Pseudoalteromonas sp. HM-SA03 (assembly GCF_002289345.1). Taxonomy (GTDB): domain Bacteria; phylum Pseudomonadota; class Gammaproteobacteria; order Enterobacterales; family Alteromonadaceae; genus Pseudoalteromonas. Next base: position 30,100 of record NZ_NSDG01000111.1, read on the forward strand.
GTGTGGTGGCTCTGCATTTGTGCCAGAAGCGTTAGCGTTAGAGTCCATAGAGGCTGGAAGATTGACTCAAGTTGATGAAGTAGAAAGTAACTCAAGAGAGATATTTGTGGCATACCACAAAGACAACGACCAACTAGAACAGATAGAAACCATTGTAAATTTACTGGGGGTGGTGAAGTAATTCTTACAATGAAACTTTTGTGACGTATTTCTTAAGGTTGGGTGTCACTTTATTTTCAGAAATATTTTATGTGTAATATTTTTGTCACTTACCGGTGTCAAACTGCGCGTGTTTTGAAAATACGTGTTGCGATATTGAGGAAATACACATGAAACTAACTAATACTGCTTTAGCGCTATCATTACTAAGTGCATTCACTTTTCAAGTAAACGCTGAAGTAGATGTTTATGGTAAAGCGAATGTATCGGTACAATCATCTGACGATGGTGCTGGTTCGGTTACTGAAATTAAAAGTAACGCCTCTCGCTTTGGTTTCAAAGGTTCTGAGAAATTAGACTCTGGTTTAGAAGTTATTTATAAACTTGAGTTCCAAGTAGATGTCTCTGACGCTGATTCAAAAGGTGATAAAGACAATATCACTGCACGTAATCAGTACGTAGGTTTAAAAGGTAACTTCGGTGAAGTCGTTATCGGCCGTAATGATACTGCATTAAAGCAGTCCCAAGGTAAGTTAGACCAGTTCAACGACCTTGAGGGTGACATTAAGGTACTTTTTAAAGGCGAAAATCGCTTAGGTGATTCAATTTCCTACAAGTCACCAAGCTTTAATGGCTTTAGAGTATTAGGAAGCTTTATTGCTGAAGACAGTGAAGAAGGTGAAAACGGTTTCTCTACTGCGCTAATATACGGCGATGCCGGATTGAAAGAGTCAACTATTTATACAGCGATCGCGGCAGATAGCGAAGTAAATGGCTATGACACGGTTCGTTTTACTGTTCAAGGTAAAGTAGCTGACTTCAAACTTGGTGCAATGTACCAGACACAAGAAAAGGTGGATGGAAGTGCTGAGGCCGATGGGTACTTGCTAAATGCAGCGTACAAATTGGGCAATGCAACCTTGAAAGCACAATATCAAGTTATTGACTTCGATGCCGGTGACAAAGTAGATGGTGTTTCTGTCGGTGTTGATTACAAGCTTGCTAAAAACGCGAAGGTTTATGGTTTCTACTCAACATTTGATGCAGACAACCAAGTAGAAAAGGATTATCTAGGCTTAGGTATCGAGTATAAGTTTTAATTTATAGACTTTATCCAAGCTTAAATATAGTAAAACACCCGCCTAATGCGGGTGTTTTTGTTTGTTTTATATTCTGATTGTTTTCTTTTTGCTCGAATAAACGTTTTTTCGCAATTTTCTTTAAAAAAAGGGTTGCACTAAAATCGGATCGCCCTATAATGCGACCCCA